>JAXLVK010000033.1:0-57780 GCA_046329055.1 Bacteroidia bacterium | reverse complement strand
GTTCTGGATGGCGTAGTCCTTGGTGTTCAGCTTATAAGCCTTGTCCAAGTAGTTCATGCCAGCGTCAGCGTCGTTTTCCATGAGGGCGATCACGCCGAGATCGTTGAATGCGCGAGCGTCAGCCGGGTAAGCGTCGCGGTAAGCCTCGAGGAGGGGCTTCTTGCGAGCAGGCTTGTCTTGACGGCTGATGGCGTACATCCACTCTTCTTGCTTGAAGAGGTCTTTGATGTTGCCTTGGAGCTTGCCATCGATGAAGTCGTTGGCGATTTTGTCGATCTCAGCGTCGGTGCGGCGGAATTCGAAACCTTCCATTTCGATGGTAGCGCGGCGGAGGGGAGCGAGGATGTACTCAACTTTCTCCTTGCCACCAACGAGCTGCATGATCTTGTTCTCGAGGTCGTTGGGGTCGAGGCCAGCAGACACGAGGGTCACGATTTGCTTCTTGACGTCTTCGCTGTAGGGTTGGCCTTGGATGCTAGCCTTGAAACCGTCCCAGTCTTCGTAGGTCACAGCGACATCGAAGAAGTTGGAGTCGAGGTACTCAGTGTAGCCAGCGTCTTTCAGTTGGGTGATGAGCCAATCCTTCACTTGCTTGGAGCGGTTGATGGAGAGCTCGGTGTTGCGCTTGAACGGACCTTCAGGAGAAGCGAAACCTTTGATGGTGACTTTCTTCGTGATGTACTTCTTCTTGAGGAAGTCGCCGATGGCGGTGATGTCGCTCTTGCTGTAGTCGCTGGGTTGGATGTCCCACACGTTCTTGGGGAAGTTGAACTGGGCTTTGCGCTCAGCACGGACTTCCTTCACGTAGTTGTGTTGGGAAAAGATGAGGTAAGTACCTTCGTAAACCAGGCGAGAGGTGGTGATGCAGCACTCGCAGAGGTTTTCGACGGCGGGAAGCTCGAATTGCTTGCCCTTACGCTCGTAATCCTGCTTGATCATCAGGCTGTTGCCATCCATGCTTTTGTCGAACGGGCGACGGAAAGAGATGGTGGTGTCGATGCCTGTCTTCTTCACTTTCGGGTACTTGTCGGTGGAGAAGACGATCTTGCCTTGGGAAACTGAGCCGAACTTGGCCTCACCGGTATAGGTGCCGCCCTTCTTCATGCCCGACTTGGGAGGGACGGAGGCTTTGAGTTGGAAGCGGATCGAATCTGCGTGAACTTCAACCGGATCGGGTGTACAGTTGACAGTGGCGCCCTTGAAAAGCTTACAGCTGGAAAAACCCACTGTAATGAGGGCTGCCAACGCAGCTAGCAAATAAGTTTTCCTCATGATAAACTCCTATTGGTCCTTATTGGAAAAGGGATACTGATGGTTTTTAATTCAGGGCGTAAAATTAGGATATATTTTGGAATTAGGAAAATTATCTCGCTTAAATTTGACGGCAATCTGAGGGTAAAGTCCCTCCTTTTTAGGCGAATGCCGCGTTTGCGGCAAGCCCCTCGAAAGCTATGCACATGGATTCCCCACACACCTGCTACGTCCTCAAGTTTGGCAGCGGCTCCCCTCAAAAAATGGAGATTCGCAGAGCCGATTTGAGCCTCATTGGTGTGTGTCAGGCGGATGATTCGGCGACAATCGCCACGCTTCTCACACTTCCGAGCCTGCCGGACCATGCCTTGCAGCAAATCTCCGACCTCCCACATGGCCGATTGGCCAAGATTTCCCTATGATCGAGACCGAAACCGAGAAAATCATCGAGTTCAGTGGCGTTTCTAGCCGCTACAGCGACCGATCGGTGCTTCAAAACGTGAATTTCAGCATTCTCAAGGGCGAGTTTGTCTATCTCATCGGCAAAACGGGCGCTGGCAAGAGCTCCTTGCTCAAGATGATCTATGCCGACTTGAAGCCTGAAACTGGGATTCTGAGGGTGGGTGGTTACGACATTCCCAAGATCAAGAACAAAGACGTTCCCTACCTTCGTCGGAAGATAGGCATTGTCTTTCAGGACTTTCAGCTGCTGCCGGACCGCGATGTGCATGACAATATCCTCTTTGCGATGCGGGCGACGGGATGGACGGACAAGACCAAGATCAAGAACCGGATGCAGGAACTCCTGGCAAGGGTGGGCCTGAGCAACAAACTGCATTCTTTCCCGCATCAACTCAGCGGTGGTGAGCAGCAACGCGTTACGATTGCAAGGGCACTGGTGAACGACCCCTTGCTCCTGCTGGCGGACGAACCCACTGGCAACCTGGACCCCGATGCCACAGACATGATCATGGAAATCCTCTTCCGGATCAATCTCGCGGGTACCGCGGTAATCATGGCCACGCACGAGCACGACCTGATCCGGCGCTACCCAGCGCGCACGCTTGAAGTCAAGGACGGCGGAGTCCACGACCTCAAGATGAACTTCCAGTGAGCTATTTCAGCCATCGAGAAAAGAGGTCCTCGACCACTTTTCGCTCATGGCTGCTCCCAATTCAACACTTTGGCCGCTTGCTGGCAATTCGCGGCATAGCCCGCGAGTTTATCCACGACCCGCCACATCGTTCGTGAATCCGTTCTGCCAGCCTTTGCGGGGAGTTCTCTCCGTAGGCCGTCAACACCTCCCCCACCCCATGTTTGCGCACGACGGCCGCCATCTCCGGCAAGTCACTCACGATCACTGGAACCCCCGCTTGAATGTAATCGAAGAGCTTGTTGGACGATGCCAAATGATAGCTCTCGCCCAAATCCTCCTCCAGGCTCACGCCCAAGCTGCTCGCAGCCGTGACTGGACGCAGCGATTCAGGCGCTAGGAAGCCCTTGAAATCTATCCGACCTGCCCATGCGCGCGACGCCGCCTGCTCCCGCAAGGCCCGGTCCACATTCCCATAGCCCACGATGACCAGCTGATATTCAGGCAGGTACTCCATGGCATCGATCAGCATTTCGATCCCGCGCCCCACGTTCAATGCGCCTTGGTAAATGACCTGTCGCGCCTTTCGGGGCGGCACATCCTCCCAATTGATCAGCTGAGGCAGGTTGCGTACCACCTGGACAGGCAAGCCATATTTCTGTTCGTAGATCCTGGCAATGCTGGCATTCACCGTCATCGCCGCGTCCACCCGTGGGAAGAGCCACTTTTCCAACCGCAACCAGACCGCCCGCACGAGGCCGCGCCGCAGTTCCGGCACCTCCGTCCAGTACTCGTGCGAATCATAGACCAGCACCTTCCGGCGCAGCCTCGCCACCATCCAATTCGGCAGCAGGGTGTCCATGTCATTCGAGAGGAGGATGTCGGCGCGTTGCCAGAGCAGCCACCAACAGAGCGTCACCGCATAGTTCAGGTAAAACAACTTGCCCGAATGGAACAGCAGCCGCAACCGTCGCGTCGCATAGGGACGTGGTGCCAATGGGGTGGATTCGGGCCTCTTTTAACCGACGACACAGACCTCAAAACCCATGTCCAGCAGCGTCATGGCCATACGGTGCACCCGCTGGTCAATTCCCAGGTCGTTGGTGACGGATATGATGACTCGCTGCGCCATGTTTCGGGGGGCAAATCAACTTATTTTTCTGGGAAATGAGGTCGCATGCATTCCGATTACCTCACTTCGCCCTGCGGACATTCAGCCCATCGACGCGCGTCAGCACGCCGCGGTCCAGCAATTCCCGCACCGCCGCAATCCGCTGCTCCCTGCTGCCAGTCGCCACACCGTCGATCAATTCCTTCATCCCCAGCGTCCGGTCTCCCAACATTTCCAGCAATGCATCCTCGACCGTCAAGGCATGCTTGGCCCCTTTGGGAGCGACCTTGGATTTGCAGACATCGCAGTTTCCGCATTCCGCACCGCCTTCCTCCCCAAAATAGGCCTCCAAAACGATACAGCGCGGCATTGCTTGCAGGAGTGCTGGGCATAATGCAGCATCGCCTCCAACCGCTCGTGGGCACGGATGCGCAGGAATTCCTGCCTGTTCCAGTCCACCGTGGTCTGCTGCAAGCGGTGCCGATGCACGAGGAACCTGATCGTGGGCTGACCTTGCGCCTCCGTATAGGAAATGATGCCCCTTGCGGCAAATTGGCTGAGGATGCCATGCAATTCGTCCGAGCTAATTCCGAGCTGCCGCGCCCAAACGCCGGGAAGAAAGGGCATTTCATTCTGAAAGATCGCCCCGCCCAATGTCCGCAAAATGTGGTCGAGGATATGCGCACGATCCGGATAACGCTCCTTATAGGTCAGGACGGAATTGGGCGCCACCAAAACCTGCACGTAGGCATAATCGTCCGGATCCTCTTGCAGCTTCAGCATTCCAGTCTGATCTAGGATCTGGATCGAATGGAAAAGTTTGATGGGGTTCAGGCGGTGACGGTCGGCAATGGCTGGCAGGTCGAGGACCTTTGCATCGGGCGGGATACCATCCGTCTGCACCTGATAATAGGTACACAAAACCTCCCAATGGTGGGTCAGCGTGTCCCAAGTGGGAAACCTGTCCACGACGAAATGCTCGAGTTCCAATGCATCCGCCTCATTGTGAAAGGCCAATGCGAGGCTGGGCTTCCCATCGCGCCCTCCCCTGCCCGCTTCTTGGTAATAGCTCTCCGGGTCCGAAGGCAGATTGTAGTGGATCACAAAGCGCACATCCGGCTTGTCGATGCCCATTCCGAATGCATTGGTTGCGGACATCACGCGGATTTGGCCATTGATCCAGGCCTGCTGCACGGCGGTGCGCTCGCTGTTTTTCATGCCGCCATGGTAGGCTGCCGCAGACACGCCGTTTTTAGCGAGGAAATCGGCCATGGCCTTCACGCGCTTGCGGGTCCGCGCATAGACGATGCCTGTGCCGGGAGTGGATTGGATCACCTCCAGGATGCGGTCGGCGATGCGCTCGCTGTGCTCGATGGTGTAGTGCAGGTTGGCCCGGCGGAAGCTCTGCGTGAAAATCGCCGGGTTCTTCAATTCCAGCCGCCTTACGATGTCGTCCCGAACGCTCACGGGCGCTGTCGCGGTCAGGGCGATGCAGGGCACCTTGGGCAGCCACTCGCGGATTTGGGCGATTTCGAGGTAGCTCGGCCGGAAGTCGTAGCCCCATTGGCTGATGCAGTGCGCCTCATCGACAGCGAGCAGGCTCACCTTCATCCGGCGCACCCGCTCCCGGAAAATCTCCGAGGTCAGTCGCTCTGGTGCGAGGTAGAGGAATTTGTAATCCCCGTCCATGGCCTTTTGCAGCTTCCGGTCGATCTCGTGGGGAGCCAGCGTACTATTGATATATGTGGCTGGAATGCCGCGCCGCGTGAGTTGCTCGACCTGGTCCCGCATCAATGCTATCAACGGCGAAATCACCAGCGTCAACCCTTCCATCACCATGCCCGGCACCTGAAAGCAGATGGATTTGCCCCCACCTGTCGGCAGCAATGCCAATACGTCACGGCCATTCAGCACCTCGTCGATGATTTCTGCCTGCAATGGGCGGAATTGGTCGTAGCCCCAGTATTGTTCGAGGATTTCGAGGGGGGATGGCATGGGGCAAATTAAGTGGATCGCGGAGACAATTCCACCATTTTCCGTCCTTCACTCAGTGTGCCAAGGGCCGCTTTTTCAATCTGCCGCCTCGGGTATCCTTGACACGGCTCATGACCACGAAGGCCTGCGGGTCCAATCGATTCACCTCATTGCGGAGGCGATGCAATTCCAGCCGCGTCACCACAGTGTAGAGGATGTCCACCTCCCGGGTCTCGCCGCGCTTGCCGTAGCCACCGCGCCCTTTGTAAATCGTCACGCCGTGCCCGAGTTCGTCCACGATCATGTTGCGGATTTCATGGCTTTTGGGGGAAATGATGGTGACGCCCGTGTATTCCTCAATCCCCTCCACGATGTAGTCCAATGCCTTGGAAGCCACCACATACGTGATGAGCCCGTACATCGCGATCTCAACGGAAAGCACGAATCCAGCCACTGTGAAGATCACGACATTCACCCCGATGATGATGTCTCCGATCGATGCCCCGACCTTGCGGCTGATGAAAATGGCCAACACCTCGGTCCCATCGATCACCGCGCCACCCCGGATGCAAAAACCGATTCCCGCTCCCAATGCAAAGCCACCAAAAATTGCAACAAGCAAGCTGTCCTTGGTGACAACCGGGATCGGAACCGTAGAAACTGCGATCGCCAAGGCCGTGATCGACAATGCGGTCTTGATCGCAAAATTCCGGTGCACTGCCTTGAACGCCAGCAAAATGAAGGGCAGGTTGATGGCCACCAGCAAACCTCCCAGCGGAATTTCGGTCACCTCGTTGATCAGCAACGCCACGCCAGTCGCCCCGCCGTCGATGAAGCCATTGGGGATCAGGAATCCTTCCAATCCAAAAGTCGCGCAGGCCACCCCCAACAAGATCAGAAAGACATCCTTGGCAGCCCTGATAGCCAGCTTTTTGAACTGCCTCACCCCCTCCGCGATCTCCATCGGCGAATATTCCTTGCCCTTTCCACGCTTCCCATCGGTCCGCCGATCGCGCACCATGTTCATCATCATTTGGGACAGCAAGGGATTCATTTTCAATGAATAATGAATAATTGATAATTAATAATTCGCAGGAGTGAGCCATACTGCGTGATCGGCCCGGAATCAATTATTCATTCTTAATTATCAATTATTAATTCGTCCGTCTTTCATCATCAGGCACTTGTGGGCAGCTGAGGCGAGCTTTTCGTTGTGGGTGGTGATGAGGAAGCCGACTTGGAATTCCTTGGCGAGTTGGACGAAGAGGTCGTACATGTGCTCGCTGTTGGCGGAATCGAGGTTGCCGGTGGGCTCGTCGGCGAGGATGAGTTGGGGGCGGTTCATGAGGGCGCGCGCTACTGCGACACGCTGTTGCTCACCGCCGCTGAGTTGGGCGGGCTTGTGGGTTGCGCGGCCTTCTAGGCCCATGTAGGCGAGGAGTTCCTGTGCGCGGGCTGTGGCTTTGGAGTGGTCGAGTCCTGCGATCAAGCTGGGCAACGCGATGTTTTCCAGGGCATTGAACTCCGGCAACAGGTGGTGGAACTGGAAGACGAATCCCAGCTTCTCGTTGCGGAAGGCGGCTTTGCGGGTCTCCTTCATCTTGTGGACCGCCTCGTCCTCGAACCAAACTTCGCCGCTGTCGGCATCGTCGAGGGTGCCCAGAATCTGGAGCAAGGTGCTTTTCCCAGCGCCGGATGCCCCGACAAGGGCCACGATTTCGCCTCGCCCGACCTCCAACGACACGCCCTTGAGCACATGCAGCTGCCCGAAATGCTTCTGGATGTCCACCGCGCGGAGCATGGTAGGGAATGCGGGGGAAGGAGAGTCGGCCAACTTTTCTGGATTCGTCATGGACGCGAAAATCGGGATATTTTCCCGGAAATGGCAGGGCGGCTGGAAAATCTCAGGCGAATCCAAGGCGCAAAACCGGAATTCGTCTATTTTGAACCCGATGTCGGAGATGCGCAGTTTCATCCATTCCCAACTTTCGGGAAAACCCGCCCACGAGGTCATAGACCTCTGCCTCGACCATCGGCTGATTGCAGATGTACATCCGGCGAAGTTCGGGTCGATTTCCGGCCTGGAATTGCTGCCAAATCTGCGGGTTTTCTCTGCGAGTCAACATGAGATTGGATCGACGAGGGGCATTGCGGCGGCGCCGGGATTGCAGGAGATCGACCTGAACCTGAATACTTTGCAGGAATTGGAGGAGCTAGGCAGGTTGGAGGATTTGATGGCCTTGAACCTCGCGCACAATGAGCTGGAGTCCGAGCAATTGCGGCACTTGCCCGCTGGGATTCGTCGGTTGGATCTTGGCTTCAACTTGGTCAGTGATTTGAATGCGCTGGGTAGGCTGATTCACCTCGATTCCCTGACCCTCAATGGCAACCGCCACGTCCAATCGCTTGATGGGCTGCCCGCACAACTTCTGGGATTGCACATCGCACAGGCATTTGTCCAGGATTTCAGCGGGCTTGCGGAGTTGAGTGCTTTGCGGCAACTGAGCCTCGCGTCAGGCAGCAGGTTGGCATTGGCGCCGCTGACGTCGCATCCCGCACTGGAAACACTCAGGCTGACTCCGCATCCGGCGACCACGCGCATTGATCTGCCTCCCCTGCCGAATTTGCATTCCCTCCGCATCCTCAAGGCAACCAATGTCCAGGCGATTCACGGACTCGAAAACCTGCCGATGCTCAAGCACCTTGAAATTACGCAAAGTCAGCTCGGGAGTCTGCCGGATCTTTCGGGGAATCCGGCATTGGAATCCATTGAGGTCAAATTCAGCCCGGTGACGAGACTGGATGGGGTGGAGAAATTACCGGGCTTGAAGGAATTGACCTTGAAAGGGACAGGTGTGGGCCAAGCGGAGGTGCAGCGGATTCGGGGACTCAGGCCGGAACTTCGGATTCGTGTGGAGTAAGTGATTTGCCTTATTCGGCGGACAATAAATCAGAGGTGATGGTTTTCACCAACCCCTTCAAGCCTCCTCAGCACAGGTGATGCGGATGGTCGCGAGTCAAGAATGCACCGAGAATCCTGAAAATCCTGTGAATTCTGCTAAGGTACGTCCTCCCAATCCACTGTCTCGATCTGCTCTTCGTTCACCTTGGGTTTGCCGGCCTCCTGCTTGTTGCCGCGACGGATGGAGACTTTCACATCGTCCTCGACATAAACGCTGTCCTCAAATGGGCTGTGGCCTTCAGCGTATTGCTGGTAAGTGCGGGTCTGGTTTTCCATGTCGCGCTGCATCCTCTTCGAGACTGCCCTGAGCAATGCACGGGAGATCGCCTTGCCAAATAGCCTCCACACCAGCCAGAAAGCAAGGTAGATGCCGAACAGGATGAGGACAAACTTGAGCAGGACCATGGGAAAGATGCCTTAGCGCACTGGCAACGGCTGCTGCTCGAGCACCCGCTGGTAGTATTGCTCGTACAAAGGAACGACTTTTTCGATATCAAATCCAGACGCGTGGACGATGGAGTTCTCCGAAAATGCCTTCCAAATCGCTGGATCGTTGAGGATTTCGATGCTGCGCGCGGCCATGCCTTCCACGTCGCTGACCCCTACCACAAATCCTGTTTCGCCATTTTTCATCACCTCCGGAAGGCCGCCACTGTCGCTCGTGATACAGGGAATCCCGCAAGCCATCGCCTCAAGTGCGGCCAAGCCAAAGCTCTCGGTCTCGGAAGGCAGCAGGAAGAGGTCGCCGATGGAATAGAGTTCCTCGACGGGGTTTTGATTGCCCAGGAAGACCACGTCATCGCAGAGGTGCAACTCCCGGCACAGGGCCTCGGCATTGGAGCGCTCGGGGCCGTCCCCCACCATGAGGAGCTTGGAACGGACTTGGCTGCGGATCAATGCAAATGTCCGGATCACGTCGCCCACACGCTTTACCTTGCGGAAGTTGGAGGCGTGGATGATGAGCTTTTCATTGTTGGGGGCGACGAGGCGACGGAAATGCTCCTTGTCTTGACGCTGAAACCTGTTTGTGTCCACGAAGTTGGGGACGACCTCGATGTCCCGGCGGATGGGGAATGTGTCGAGGGTCGCCTGACGCAGGTACTCGGACACCGCCGTGACGCCGTCGCTTTGGTTGATGGAGTGCGCGACCACCGGCTCGAAGCTCTTTTCCTTGCCCACGAGGGTGATGTCCGTGCCGTGCAGGGTCGTGATCACCGGCACGCGCTTGCCCATGTCCGCGAGGATGTTGCGGGCGAGGACGGCCGCGCTTGCATGCGGGATGGCATAGTGAACGTGGAAAAGATCCAGGTTTTGATAGCGGCCCACATCCACCATGGTACTCGTGAGCGCCGACTCGTAAGGCGGATATTCGAAAAGCGGATAGTCCTCCACCCGGACCTCGTGAAAGAGGATGTTTTGAACGAAATGTCCCAACCGGATGGGGCGGCTGTAGGTGATGAAATGCACCTGATGCCCACGGGAGGCGAGGGATTTGCCCAATTCGGTCGCAAGCACGCCGCTGCCGCCGTAGGTAGGATAACAGACTATGCCGATTTTCATGCGGGTGTCCAGTGTCGATTCTCCCCCAACGACTCGTCGGGGTGGTACGATCAATGCAACCAGCAATGCGGACTTTTGTTTTGTCAAATCGCGGCGCGAGTACGCAGGCGCTCGTACCACATCACATTCATCAGCATCAGATCTAGGCCATAAATGAAGTCGTCGAGGGGGATCGTGGCGAGGCGCAGCCCCAGATTTTCAGCGTCATTGTACCAAACAATCGGGCGAGCTGTGATGGCGCCAGTGAGGATGCCATTCACGATCAGAAACGGCACCAAGCTCACCACAAATGCCAAGAAAAATCTGCCTAGCCATTCCCCGCGAAGCACCAGCATTTCCAGCAAGAGCAATGTGACCATCACACCAGCAGCCGCCATGGTATAGGCATGCCCCCAAAAAGCGACCACCAAGACGAGCCCCCCTCCCACCAACACCCAACCTAGAGGCTTGGCGACGGACCGCAGCGGATCGCGCTTGATGAAGTGGTTCAGCACTTCATAGATGAACAGGCAGGCGTAGGGCACCGTGATGAAAAACAGCCATTCCTCCAGCGGCAGGTTGATCAGCCGCAGGCCCAAGAGATAATCCGATGTGAATCCCCACACTCCCCAATGCGTGTACAGCACGTCCCAGACGATGAAAAAGGCCATCGTCAAGCCGATCGCCGGAAACAATGCCCTCCACCTGCGCCAGAACTGGATGCGCGGCTCGAAACTGCGGGCCATGGGGCCAGCGAGCGTGAGCAGGTTGATGAGGAGGTAACTGTAGATCATTGGGCGGGAGCCTGTGTGGTGGTGGCTGCTGCGCGACGGGCTTCCCGAAGGTAGCGCAGCGGTACGATCAACATGCCGAAGCATTCGCCCTCCTCCTTGCCGAGGTGCTTGTGATGGACCTTGTGCGCCTTGCGAATCGCCTGCAAGCGTTGTCCGTGCGGCGGAAGAGCTTGAACTGTTGGTGGATGAAGATACCGCGCACCAGGAAATAGGCCAAGCCATATAAGGCAATCCCGGCCCCGATCCAAACCCGGACATCGCCGCCCGCCATGAGCCCCGTCATGATGCAAAGCCAACTCGGCACTGCGAAAATGAGGAAGAAGGAATCGTTCCGCTCGAAGAATCCCGGCTCCTTCTGATGGTGATCGCGGTGCAGCACCCACAGCAGACCGTGCATCACATATTTATGTGTGAACCACGCCATGAATTCCATGAAGAGGAAGGTCCCAACCAATGCGATGATATTCAGGATCAATGACATATTCAGATGTTCAAATTGAGGGTTCCAAAGAAATGACTTGAAGGACCAGCACGGCAAGAGCCAGCGGATTGGGCCGATGCTGCCGGAAATGCACAAAGACCAGCAAGAGGCAAATGATGCGAAGAACCAAGCCAAGTAATTCTGCAAAGGCACCATTCCCCAACTCCAATCCCAGAATCCCAACCGCATCGCCACCGGTTCGATCAGCACATCCAGCAGGGTCATGCCCAGTGCCGCGACGCCTGCCTGCAACAGCTTGGGCAGCCGCAACCGCAAGGCGATGCTACCCGTCGCATAGACCAGCAGCAACCAGTTCAGCCCGATCACGAGTGGCGTTCGGTGAGTTTCGGCCCCAAGACTTGCCCGTACGCATATTCCCCCCGAAATGAGGCCTGTCTGCACACCTGCGACCTCGACCAGAAACCCAGCAACGGCGATCCCACCAACCAACCCAGCGAAAGCGGCACTCCACCCACGGTGATTCAGCAGCAGCAAACCCGAACTCAGCACCAGCGTCAACGGCGTCGCAGCCAAGAACCAGTCACACGCAGCGGTCTGCAATCCGACCAATCCCACCCCATAGGCATCACCACCAAAATCCCGATGGACACCCACGGCAGGTACCTGACCACCCATTCGGGAACCTGTAGGCCCAAAACACGACGCGGATATGTCGATGCAGACTCCATCATGCGGCCTCCATGAGTTCAGCGACGATGCGGGCACTGAGCAAACAAAGCGGAATCCCTCCGCCCGATGCAACACCGCCCCCACAGAAATACAGATTTTTGATGCGGCGGCTGAAGTTCGGATGGCGAAGGAAGGCGCTCAACTGCGTGTTCGAACTCGCGCCGTAGAGCGAGCTCGGGTACGACCCGGTCCGCGCCCTCGATCATCCGAGGATCCAGAACCGCCCCGCACCGGATCAATGCCGCCAAGTCCACCCCCAGCATGCGGTTCAGCTTGGAAATGACCCGCTCCCGGCATTCGACGATGATCCGATCCCAGTCCTGCCCCTTGTTGCCGGGGACATTGATCATCACGAACCAGTTTTCCATGCCCTGCGGCGCATCGGCAGGTTCGTATTTGCTGCTGATATGGACATACACGGTGGGATCGTCATGCAATCCGCTGTCGCCGAAAATGCCCTCGAACTCAGCCTGATAATCCGCGCTGAAAAAGATATTGTGCAGGTCCAAATCTGGAAACTCCCGCCCGATGCCCCAATAGAAAATCAAGGCACTGCTGCTCCGAGGATGGCTCAGCACACGCTCCGGCGCAGGTTGATCCGCGAGAAGCCTACGGTAAGTCGGCACTACGTCCATATTGCTCACCACTTGATCCGCGACCCGCAATTCTCCGTCCACCACCACGCCCTCGCCTTCCCATCCTCGACCAATGCGCTCCACCCGCTTCCCAAATTCAAACTTCACCCCAAGCTCACGCGCCAGCCCCACGAGGCTATCGGTAATCGCAACCATGCCGCCCACCGGGAAGCCCGTCCCGATGCCATGCTCCAAATGCGGAATCAGGTTCAAGACGCCGGGAGCAGCATAGGGATTGGAACCATTGTAGGTCGCGTAACGGTCAAACAGCCGCATCACAATTTCGGATGCGCCAATGCACGGGCATTCGCAGCATGCATCGACCTACCTAAATCCAGCCTACCAAGGCCAGTAAGCGCCCGCAGCGTGTCGCTGCTCAAGTAGGTACCCATCCGGTGCAGCGAACGCTCCAAAAACAGCCCCTTGGTGAGCCGAAACTTCTGTCCTGCAGCTGCCAAATGCTTCTTCAGCTTCACCGAAGGCACGCCGAGTTTTGTTTCCACTTCATTTGCAAATCGCTCAGGATCAGCCCAAGCCTGCAAAATCGTCCCATCCTCGTATTGGTAGCGGCAGGCGAGATCGAGGCGTTGGTACTGGAAATGCTGATGAGGATCGCGGCCCGCCAAGCGAAAGAGTTCTTCGACCAAATGCGGCATCGTGAAGAGCGAAGGACCAGCATCGAAACGAAACCCTCCATCTCAAATTCGCTCAGCTTGCCACCGGGGTAGGCATTCGCCTCCAAAACGGTAACATCCCAGCCCTTCAAGGCCAGGCGCACCGACACAGCGATGCCTGCGATTCCCGCACCGATGACGATCACGCTGCCCATTCCGGATCAGTGAATGTAATCCAAGCCAGCGTCCGTCACCTGATGCGGAGCCGAGCGGAATTGTTCGACACGCTCCATGCAGAGCCGGAACCAAACAGTGTATTGATCGGGATGGGCGGACATGTCACGCAGGACATCATCCACCGAGACAGCCTTCCATGCCTCGACCTCTTCGCGGTTGATCTGCGGCTCTCCGTCGAATGCCCCAATGAAGACATGGTCCAATTCATGCTCGATGAGGCCGCCCACCTCCTTGTGATAGAGGAACGAAAAGGCATGCCGGTAAAATCGCAGGAAATGCCCATCTCCTCTTGCAGGCGGCGTTGTGCAGCTTCAGGTTGCCCCTCCGGGCCGCGGATGGCTGCAACAGGTATTGGTCCAGAGTGCCGCCGCTGTGGTACTTGTGCAGGGCACGCTGCTGCAGGATCAATTCACCGGTGCTGGTATAGACGAACACGGAAAATGCGCGGTGCAAGCTCCCAGTCTCGTGGGCCCGCTGCTTTTCCATCTGCCCGATCTCATTGTCCTGGGCATCCACCAGTATCACCTGCTCTGCGCTCATGTGGGAATTTCGCATGGCAAGTTAGATAATATTGAGTTGATGCCGGAAAAACGACCCGACGAAGAGGGCATATTTCCGCTGGTTGGGGATGCGGATGCGTTCCCGCATGATCCTGTGATGGGGCATGGCCTTGATCTTCAAGAACAGTCGTTGGTAATAGACATAGGCCATGTAAACCCCGAAACGGGCGTCCTTCGGCAATTTCTTGATCCCTGCGAGGCCGTCCTCGAAGTCCTTTTGGATGTCTTCCTCGATGGCGCGCTTGGCTGCATGGTCGAACCGCTGCATGTCCACACCGGGGAAGTAGGTGCGTCCGAGCTGATCGTGATCGTCCTGCATGTCGCGGAGGAAATTGATCTTCTGGAAGGCGCTGCCAAGCCGCATGGCATTGTACTCCAGTTCCTTGTAACGCTTTTGGTCACCATCCACAAATACGCAGAGGCACATCAGCCCCACCACTTCCGCAGAGCCGAGGATGTAGCGTTCGTATTCCGCTTGATCGTATTTCCGATCCTCCAGGTCCATTGCCATGCTGTCGAGGAAGGTGTCGATCAGGTGGATGGGAATGCGGAACTGATTCACCACCGATTGGAATGCATTCAGGATGGGATTGAGGCTGATGCCGTCTTGGATCGCCTGATGCGTGTCCTCCCTGAAGCGGGCGAGCAACCGCGCCTTGTCGAAGTCGTGGAAGGTGTCCACCACTTCGTCGGCCAAGCGAACGAAGCCATAGATGCCATAAATCGGCTCCCTGAAACGCTTGCTCAGGAAGCGGATGCCCAGCGCGAAGGACGTGCTGTAGGCCCGGGTCGTGAGCTTGCTGGAACCAAAGGAAACGCTGTCATAAAGTGCCTTCGTGTTCATATTCAGTGGATTTTGAATTCTTTTTCGATTTCCCGCGCGACGACCTGTCCGGAGATGAGGCTGGGCGGTACCCCAGGGCCGGGGACCGTGAGTTGTCCGGTGTAGAAGAGGTTGCCCACGCGCCGGGATTTGATGGAGGGCTTGAGGATCGCAGTCTGCCGGAGGGTGTTGGCGAGTCCGTAAGCATTGCCGCGAAAGGCATGGTAGTCGGCCACGAAGTCGCTCTGGGCATAGCTGCGCTTGAAGGAGACGTGGGGCCGGATTTCCTGCCCTGTCAGGCGCTCAAGTCGGTCCATGACCACCTCGTAATAGGCATCGCGCATCTTTTCATCGTCCTGAGCGAGACCGGGTGCGAGCGGGATGAGAATGAAGAGGTTTTCCTTGCCTTCTGGCGCAACTGCCGGGTCGGTTTTGGAGGGGCAGCAGACATAAAACAGCGGATTGCTCGGCCAGCGGGGATCGTCATAGATCTCGCGGGCATGCTGCTCAAAATCCGCGTCGAAAAAGAGGTTGTGGTGTTGCAGCTCATCCACGCGTTTGTCCACGCCCAAGTAGAAAAGCAGGCAACTCGGGGCCATGACCCGGCTCTTCCAGTAGGACTCATTGTAGCTGCGCAGCTCGGGCGCGAGCAGATTCGTCTCGATGTGGTGATAATCAGCGCCGCCCACCACGACATCCGCGTCCACCAACCGATCGCTCAGCTTCACCGAATTGGCGAGGCCGCTGCGGACCTGTATGGACTCGACTTCTGCGCCATAATGGAACTGCACGCCGAGCGACTCCGCCACGCTGACCATGCCCTGCACGATTTTGTGCATGCCACCCACGGGGTACCAAGTACCCAGCGCGATGTCCGCATAGTTCATCATGCTGTAGAGTGCGGGCGTCGCCGATGGCTTGGCACCGAGGAACAGCACCGGAAACTCCATCAATTGGATCAGCCGTGGGTCGTGAAAATATTTGCGGACATGGCGGGAAAAAGAACGGAACAATTGCAAACGCATAGCGCCGGCAATCACCCGCCAGTCCGCAAACTCCCACAATGAACGGCCTGGTTTGTAAACCAGGTCCTGAATACCCACTTGATATTTGTATTCGGCTTCGTTGAGGAAGCGCCGTAGCGCATCCCCGCCGCCAGTTTCCATCGATTCGCAGAGGTCAGCCATGCCATCGACACCTGCGGGCAGATCGACCTTTTCCCCCGGCCCGAACCAGACCCGGTAGCTTGGATCCAGCCGCACCAGATCGTAGAAGTCGCTCGCCGAATGCCCGAACTGCTGGAAAAAGCGCTCAAACACGTCCGGCATCCAATACCAGCTCGGTCCCATGTCATACAGGAATCCATCCTGCTTGAACACGCGGGCACGTCCTCCGGGCTGATCGTGCTTTTCGAGGACCTGCACCTCGTACCCGGCTTGCGCCAGGTGTGCAGCTGCCGAGATCCCCGCAAACCCAGCCCCAATCACCGCGACTTTTTTTCCCATAGCGACCTATTTGAATACATGACCAAGCAGCGAGGCGGATTGTTTAACTTTTTTGAAAAAATATTAAACAATCCTTTTAGAGCTTCTAGCTAGGCCAATCAACTACGGGTCAAAAGTGGGCTTCGGATCTCTGGCACCGGAATTTTGTAGTTCGCAGCAACCGAGATGGTCTAGCAACAGGCCTGGGCTGATCAAAATGAGGTTGGCAAAGTGTTTACAGCCAGTGTCTCTTCCGGTTTCGCAAAAAAGAAACTGGCAAGGGCGGGGAGCACCTTGCCAGCTCTTGTTCGGCGGAGTGATTGGAACTGATGGGTATTGATTCGGCAGAATACGACCTCTACTGGTCACTGCCTGAGCACTTTACTTGGATTGGTAAACAAGAACGCGAGGCTGTGCCTCAACTTAAAACCTGACTTTCAAAAAACCTGCACATCTCCGACCAACTGTACAGGCACATCTACTTATGAAACTGGGCTGCGGTTGTCGTCTCCTCGCAGCCGCATGGCAATACTCACATTGCATGTTTAGCCATGCAAACCAAAATTGAGACATTGATTAGATTTCGCTCAAATGCGAATTCATCGAATTCATTCACAAATGACCGAGAAATTCAAATTCTTGCTGTATGTTTCCTTAGAATTCAACAACTAGATGAGAACCGCAAGTACCGATTTGTTTCACCTGGTGCAGTCCATGACTGATGCCGAGAAGAAATTCTTTCGGGGATACATACGCCAGTTTCAGGAGGGCAAGGTCGCCAAGAGCATGCAGCTTTTCAACCTTGTGTGCAAGCAGGAGATCTACGATGAGCCGCTGCTGAAGGCCTCCATGAAACCACAATTGACTGACAATCAATTCGCAGTTTGCAAGCACTACCTCTACCAGACCCTGCTCAAAGCGCTCAGCGCCTACCTCGGCGACCAAGGGGCCATGATGGAGGTGCGGCAGCAGTTGCGCGTGGTCGAGGTGCTCTACCACAAGGAGCTGCTCGGTCAATGCGAGAAGGTCCTGGCGCGGGCCCTTGAGTTGGCGGAGGAATGCGGTCACCCGCTCCTGCTCGCCGAGGTACTGGAATGGCAGGGACGCATTTGGAACAAGCAGCAATTCGAGGGCGTCACCCCACCGATGCTCCAGTCCTTTTACTCCCAGCTGGAAACCGGAGCCGAGAAAATCGGGCAATACGAGACGATGAACCAGTTGCACACACGGTTCATGTACCTGATTCGCACACAGGGCTTCCTGCGGACGCCAGAGGAGGCGCAAAAGGAGCTGGCTGAGGTGCTCGGGCATCCTGCCCTCAAGGCTCCCCAAGAGGGATTCGTCACCAAGGCGATCTACCACCACATCTGGAGCATCTATCACCTCATGGTCGGCAACCCGGAACAGGCGCTTTTCCACCTGCGGACCTTGGTCATGGAGTCCAATGTCTCCCCGAAGATGTACTATGACTACTTCGAGTTCTTCGTGTCAATCCAGTACAACTTCGGTATCGCCTGCCTCATGGTGGACAAGTATCCGGAGGTGCTGCTGGCCATTCAAAAATTGGAGGGGTTGCAAGCGGCATTTGTTGCGCAGAAGGCGAGGATATTCCATTGCCTGATCCTGCTGCGCATCGAATACAACATGGGCACCTGCCAGTTCAAGGAGGCCCTGAAAGTATCCGTGGAGGGCGCCGAGGAATTGCCGCGACACCTGAAGCACCTCAGTGCCAATGAACACATGGCCATCGCCTTCACCCTCGCATTCAATTTTTTCACACATGGCCAGTACCAAACCTGCAAGCGCATCCTGCTCCAGCACCTGACTCCCAGCCGGCTCCCCGGCAACTCTGATATCCAGGTCTTGGTAGAGGTCTTGCGGCTGCTGGTGTATTTTGAGTTGAAGGAGGATGACCTCTTCGTTCAGGCTTGCAGGTCGCTCTACCGCTATGTCAACAAGCATCGGCCGAGGTACCTGATCGAGTCACACCTCTTGCAGGCGATCCGTCGCTACCCATTGGGTGCAGAGCCCAAGGTCATCCAGGCATTTTTCCAAGGATTGTATGAAGAAATGGTGCAATTGGCCTCCGACCCGCTGGGCAAGCGCACCTTGCAGACAGCCCGGCTAGACTTCTGGGTCAAGTCCAAGGCCCAAGGCATACCGATGACGGAGGTGATCCGAGCGCATCAAGCCACAACCACTTCGGGAGGGAATTGAATCATTTGCCCCAGCGCTCCAGGATGCTCTCCCAGTCGCGCTCCAGGTCCATGGCGAGCACATTCTTCGAGCGGATGATCCCCTTGGTATCCAGGAGATACGAACCTGGGATGCTCTGCACGTCCAAATCCTTAATCTCGGGCGACCCCCAAGCATAACCTCCACGCCATTGTCCCGGCCAATCCAAGCTGTCCTCCACCACTGCCTTTCGCCAAGCCGCATCGTCCACATCGATGGAGATGGTCCTGATCTCGATCGGGACATCCGGGTGGGCATGGCGCCACTGCGCGAGGCGCTTGGTCTCCATTCGGCTGAATCCACAGTAGGAAGCCCAAACGAGCAGATAGGTCGGCTTACCACGAGAGTCTGAAAGCGACATGGAATCACCCTTGGCGTCCAGCACCTTGAAGTCCTTCACCTCAAAAGCGACCGCTTTGCTCCCCTGCGCTGGCGCACAATTACCGCCTCAAAAGAAAATTAAACTCGTTGCGCGCTACGCTGCGCGGCGATTACGGCTGCTGCAATGATGGCCGTCACCGCTGAGTTCAGGTACGGAAGCCAGCGCGAAAGCGAGCCCGCTCCGCGACGCTGCGGCGTATCGATAGTCCCCGGACAGGCTGCCGTGTTCCGTAACCGCTCTGTCTTCTTTCACCGCCATCTCAGGATCTTTGATTTTTGGCTGCTGCGCTTGGCAGGTATTCTCACGCCGTCTCGGCCCTGTATTGAGTTGCGTTCCTGTTGAACGTTGCAGCTGCATAGAACCCGGATTTCCCGTGACCGCTATTGCCCAACTTTAGCGATCCTTCAGTTTTTCAAGGCATCCTTCCCTGGACAGAAATAGATCGCTTTGGGTGTTTTGCAAACGGATGGAATAGATGCGCTCCCGAATCAAGCGGCATGGGAGATCGTGAAGGCCCCTTGCTCGTCCGTCATCGCTGAATCCACCACCGTATTGGACTTGGGATGGACCTTTTCCAAGTACACCGGCGCCTTGGGATAATCCGTCAGCTTGCCAGAAAGCGAAAATTGTTCAGGCCCCTGATCGGGATTGCAGGCCGCCAAAAACAAAGCAGCCAAGCCAAAACAAACAGCCCAAAGCCGTGTGGAACCCATAGTGGAGTAGGTCGTCATGCAGACAAAAATAGGGGAAATGTTGGATTGGGGTTGGAGGTGGGACGGAGTTCGATCAAACAAGGCGACCTGAGACTTCGCAGCTATTGCTTGGGCAAACGAAATGGCATTAAATTGCGGGACAACGAAATTCATTTTCCTCTAAGGAAGAGGACATTGTCTAGAACCGCTATGTCAGCCCCGAAAAAAGACCAATTGCTCCAGCGTCGCCCGGCATCGCCTTCTGTGGCGCCCACCGCCAACAACGCTTCCGGCCCGGTGAAGGCCGCTCCTGCGTTTGCTCTCTCCGCAGAGCCCATGCAACGCAAGCCCATCGCCGACTCGTCCACGAATTACCGATTCGATACGGGACGGATCACGGCTGAGGACCTCTCAGACCCCAAAATTCTGAACAAGCTCGATGGCATGACCAAGGAGCAACTCGAATCCTATTTGCAGCAGGTCACAGACCCTGAGGTCGTGAGACATATTGAGGGATTGGTTGCCCAGAAAACGAAAGCTCCTGATCCTGAGCCCGAACGCCAACCCGAGCCACCCGCTGCAGCGGCGGTGTTTGATCCCCGTCTTCGGGTGCAGCGCAGCGAACGCGCCATGTACGATCAATTGAAGACCTACATGACGGGCCTCACAGCGCGGGTCGAAAAGCAACTCGGCAACCTGCCCGCTGACGATGCCCACCTTGGGAACAATGCCTACATGCAGGAGGCATTGGAAATCCTGCGCCGGGCGGAAGCCGATATCATCGCTGAGAACATCATTGTCCGCTTCGACAAGAGCCTGGTCAATACGCCTGTGATGGCTGCCTACGATTTCGACAGGGACACCATGCGGCTGCGTCCGATCACGGGGCCGGGCGACCTCGGCCCACTCGTCGCCAACCTGATCCACGAATACACCCACAAGGATCAGGATGCCGCAATGGAGGCGCTTCTATTGGGAGGAGGCGCGCCCTTGGAGCACATGCAAAGCGACGAAATCGAGCACGAAACCCAAGCTCGCCGCACAGGCGTCTATATGGCGAGCGCACTCCGCTCCATGGGCGAGATGAAGGGGCAGGACAATATGGAAATGTTCGGCGATGAGAGCTTCGAGACACAATTCGAAGACGAGCGGGTCGCAGAACAGGCCGTCATCTCCTCGGAAGCTGCATTGAAGGGCCCGAAGGCAGGCCGCAAAAAAGCCGCCAAGGACCTCAAGAGGGCCAAAAAGGACAAGAAAGATGCCAGCAAGCTGATCCATGACAAGATCGAGCGTGGGTACGCCGGGCAAATCGACCGCAACACACCGTCGGTCAGCTATCTGGCAACGTTGGGCGCGGACAATCACATCACCCTCCACCTGGGTGGTCAGTCCATCGACCTTGGGGAGGTGCCCGCAGGAATCCGCATTTCGGATGCCCTCACGAGCTTCGTCGAGGACAAAATTGCCGATGACCCGAACAAGATGGGCATCTTCGACAAGGGCAAGAAAAAGGGAATGTTCAAGGTGGCAACCATCATCGTCGCCTACCAAGGCCGAAAACTAGGAGAATTCGCCATCCCCCAATAACCCCAATTGTTAATTATTCATTATTAATTATTAATTATTAATTATCAATTGATTAGCCCATACCGCGCCGCCATCTGAATCGCCTCGATGCTGTTGCCCGCGTCGAGCTTTTCCAGAATCCGTTGACGGTGTGTGTTCACGGTGTGCACGCTGATACACAGCATCTCCGAGATTTCCTTGCTCAGGTGCCCTTGCTGAATCAGGCTCAGGATTTCCCGCTCGCGGGTCGTTAGGCGTACCTGTGTTGCTGCCGGCCCGGAATCTTGGAGCAAGTTCACCACCTCCCCCGTCCTCGCATTCAGGAGGGTGCTTTGGATCCCGCCTTCGGTCGATTGCCTCGGCGACAGGTCCAATACGCTCAACGCCAGCCAGATATTCCCATCGCGGTCCAGTTCCAAACCTTGGTGCTGCTCGATCACGCGGACATAACCGCGGTCATGGCTTTGGATGCGGTACTCGTTCACGATCTTGTATTCCATCCGGCGATCCGGCTCGGTAGCAAGAATGAGCTCCATGAGGTCGATGCCCAATGCCATCAATTTCAGATGGTCCTCGGGGTGAATGCGCGAGTCGAAGTAGCTCGTCCCTTCATTGGCGATGCGATCCTGGTCATAGCCGAACAGCTCCCCGAAGTTGTAGGAGGCAAAAACGTGCTCCCGGCGATGCATGTCGAAGACGCTCACCCCACTGTTCTTGATCCTCGCCAAGCCGTCCAACATCGGCCTGAGCGCTTCCAACCGTCGGTAGTCCAGTGCTTCGGGGTCAAACACCTGCCGGTCCATGACGGACTGGTAGCGTTGCATCAAGGCCATCATCTCCTGCATCCCCAAAATTACTGATTAATCAGGATTGCCCGTAAGGGAGGCGAGAGGCTGATTTGTCTTGTTGAAGAATCCAATTCAAAGCATGAGAATTTCAGCCAAAAGCATCGTTTTTGCCTTGCTCGCGATGACCGCCGTCGCACGCTCCCATGCCCAGCAGGCTCCTTTCGCGGACTTGCATTGCCACAGCTTCCTGAAGCCATTTTACTCCGGTTGGACCGATCCTTGGGAGTTTCATGAGCACGATTGCCCTGTGACCGCCTACGATGTGGTGCTGGAAAAGGCAGGCTCAGTCCCCAAATTCACCCAGAGCAACTTCGAGTCCATGCTCCTCGGCAATGTCAAGGTCGCCTACCTCTCCCTGACACCATTGGAATATGAAATGAGGCATCCAAAACTCTTCCGCGACCTGGAGAAGCTGCGGAACAGCTATGCCTGCATGGCAGGGATCACCCCGGGTTGGGAGTTTTTCCTAGACAAGAAGGTGGACTATTGGCAGGAGCTCTCGACCAACCTCATTCAATTGATGGAGAGAGACGGCAAACCCTACATCGCCGGGGACGACACATTGTATTATCAGGTGATTGGCACCTCGGAGGAATTGTCAGATGTGATGAAGCAGGGGAATCACCTCGGGGTTGTGCTGAGCATCGAAGGCGCGCACTCCCTGGGCCAGGGTCCAATCACGCCTGAAATGGCGGCCTCCTCGGACTATCAGGAGGAGATTTTGGACCATGTCGATGTGCTGAAGGGCCTCAAGCCACTCACCCCGGATGGCAAGCACCTCCCCTTCCCCGTTGCTGTGATGACCCTGAACCACTTCATGTGGAATGGGATGAGCGGCCATGCCAAGACATTCGGGCAGGTCGAGGGCTTCCTATTGGACCAAAGCTCGGGCCTGAATTCTGGCTTCACGGACTTGGGCGAAAAGGTCGTGAACCGCCTGCTGGACCGCACTGCCGGCCGACGCATCCTCTTGGATGTGAAGCACATGGGCATCGAATCCCGCCAATGGTACTACAAGCACCTCGCTGAGCGCCGCGCAAAAGGAGACACCGTCCCCGTCGTGGCGACCCATTGCGGAATCGCCGGGCAGAGCTGGATCGGCATCAACACCGCCAAGAACGGCAACGATCAAAACAAGTTGAATTGGCTGCCGCAGGCCCCTATTGCCATGTTTGACGAGGACGTACATGAGATTTACGCCACCCATGGCATCCTCGGCATCATGCTCGACAAGTACCGCTGCGGCGGCGCCAAGGGCAACCTGCTCGTGGACGAGACCCGCGAAGGCTCCCAACAGCGGCGGCAGGCATATATCCATCTGATCGTCGCGAACATGCTCGAAGTCGTGGATGCGATCAAGTGCCGCGAAGCCTGGGACATCATCTCCATCGGCAGCGATTTCGACGGGATGATCAATGCCATGGAACCCTACGACCAAGCCGTGAAACTGCCCACGCTGCGAGATGACCTGCTGGCATTTTTTGAGAACCCGGAGGACGTCTTCGACATGTTCCCCCGCCGGAAAGTCCAGCGGTACATGTTTGGCCTCACCGCCCAAGAGATCGTGGACAAAGTCATGGGTGGCAACATCATCGCCTTTACGGAAAGGATCCTCGACGAGCAGGTCAATGGCACGACCGGGCAGGCCGCAGAGGGCACACGTTGACGAATGAACAGATAACAATGAGCCACGAGCCGTTCCAGCACCTGGAAAACTGCTCTCTACTACATGCTAACTGCTACCTGAAAAGGAGTATTTTCACGGCATGAACCCCATGATCACTCCTGCCGAGGCCATGGCCTTGACCCTCGATTCCGCTCCGTTGATGACCTCGGAAGAGGTGCCGTTGGACGCAGCGCTTGGGCGGGTTCTGGCAAATGATGTGGCTTCCCCGATTGATCATCCACTCTTTGACCAGACAGCCGTGGACGGGTATTGCTTTCGGCACGCGGATTGGATTCCGGGGACGCCGCTGCGGGTTGCTGGCCAGGTCCGTGCGGGCGACAGCGGCGATTTGCAGGTGATGACCGGAGAATGCATCCGCATTTTTACAGGCGCGCCCTTGCCGATGGGTACCGACACGATTGTGATGCAGGAGCACGTGGTCCGCGATGGCGATGTCATCCATATCCGCGACATGGGCATCAGAGAAGGTGCCAATCGACGCAGTGCAGGAGAGCAAATCCGCAGTGGTGAACGTGCGCTTGCAGCGGGGACACGGTTGAATCCCGCAGGGATTGGGTTCTTGGCCTCCTTGGGCATACAGAGCGTCGAGGTCCGACACCGCCCCAGGGTCTGTGTGTTGGTGACGGGAGATGAATTCGCGGCGAGCCAAGAAGACCTGCAGCACGGCAAAATCTTCGAATCCAATGGCCAAATGCTGCTAGCAGCACTCCAAGCGGGTGGCTGCGAAGCCGAGTACGCGACCTGCCCGGACAATCCTGAGGCATTGACCAAGATGGTCACCGCTGCGGCGTCTGCCTACGAGGTGCTCATTCTCACAGGCGGGGTCAGCGTGGGCGATTTCGATTTCAGCAGGGTCGCATTGGAGGGAGCGGGATTCGAAGCCGTGTTCCATCAAGTCGCCCAAAAGCCTGGAAAACCCCTCCTGCTCTGCCGCCGTGGACTGCAACGCGCGTTCGGATTGCCAGGAAATCCCCGCGCATCGATGATGTGCTACCTGGTCTATGTGCTGCCGCTGCTCGATGCCATGGAAGGTTCGAGCACCCGTGGACTGCCCACACTGCGGTTGCCCCTCGGCGCCGCCTACCGCCGCAAGCCCGATGGCAAGGTGCATTTCATTTCCGGCAACCTCCAAGACATGCAGGCGATGCCCCTCTCAGGACAGCAAAGCCACATGCTGCAATCCCTTGCTGAGGGCAACCTCATCATCCAACTTCCTGCCGAGCCCGACGATTTTCCTGCGGGCTTCATCGTGGATTGCCTTTTGCTGCCCTGACGGCTGCCCGACTTATCCACATTCCCGGTCACGAGATACCATGTGCCTCAGCAAAGCGGTATTTTCGCGACTCCAATTAGTATTGGCTCAAAACCTTTAAGCTATGCAAGGAGAAAAAATCAGCATCCGCGACGGAGTGCTTCAAGTCCCTGACCAACCGATCATTCCATTCATCGAAGGTGACGGCACCGGGCCGGACATTTGGAAGGCTTCTGTGCGGGTGATGGATGCAGCTGTGGAAATCGCCTACGGCGGCAAGCGCAAGATCGTGTGGAAGGAAGTCCTCGCAGGCGAGAAAGCCTTCAATCAGACAGGCTCTTGGCTGCCCGAGGAGACCATGGCCAACTTCCGCGAATACCTCGTGGGCATCAAAGGCCCCCTCACGACGCCGGTTGGCGGTGGCATCCGTTCCTTGAACGTGGCCCTGCGTCAGGAGCTCGACCTCTACGTCTGCCTGCGCCCTGTGCAGTACTTTGACGGCACTCCAAGCCCCGTCAAGGAGCCCGAGAAGGTGGACATGGTGATCTTCCGTGAAAACTCCGAGGACATCTACGCCGGGATCGAATTCAAGGAAGGATCCGAGGACGCCGTCAAGTTCTTGGCCCTGCTCAAGGAGAATTTCCCGCAGCGTTTCGCCAAAATCCGCTTCCCTGAGACCAGCGGCATCGGCATCAAGCCCGCCTCCAAGGAGGGCACCCGCCGCCTTTTCAAGGCTGCCATGGATTACGCCATCCGCCACAAGCGCAAGAGCGTGACCCTCGTCCACAAAGGCAACATCATGAAGTTCACCGAAGGTGCCTTCATGGATTGGGGCTACGAGATGGCCCGCGAAGACTACGGCGGCACCCTGATCGACGGCGGTCCCTGGACCAAGGTCGTCACCAAGGATGGCCACGAAATCGTGATCAAGGATGTCATCGCCGACGCATTCCTGCAGCAAATCCTGCTCCGCCCCGCGGAATATGATGTGATTGCCTGCATGAACCTCAACGGCGACTACATCAGTGACGCCCTCGCAGCCCAGATCGGTGGCATCGGCATCGCACCCGGCGCCAACATCAACTACGTCAACGGCGCGGCCATCTTCGAAGCCACCCACGGTACCGCTCCGAAATACGCCAATCAAGACAAGGTCAATCCCGGCTCTGTCATCCTTTCAGGAGCGATGATGTTGGAATACATGGGATGGATCGAAGCCAAGGAACTGATCCACAAGGGTCTCTCCAAGGCGATCTCTTCCAAGCGCGTCACCTACGACTTCGAGCGACTCATGACCGGGGCAACCCTGCTCAAGTGCTCCGAGTTCGGGGACGAGATCATCAAGAATATGCGTTGAGGATATTCCCAAACGGTATTTGGCAACCCACCGGACCCAGAGTTCGGTGGGTTGTTGAATTTATTGGGGGGGACTACCAAGTTTCGAATAATTCGAATAACTTTGGGTATGGGAAATCGAGCAGTCATCAGCGGGATGGATTATTCGCCCTACCTGCGCGAGGCATTGTCCCAATTCCTTGGGAGCATCTCCGAGCGATTTTCGCCCGGAAGGCAAGTCATTCAGTTGCACGTCGAACCAGTAGAATCTTACGAATGCGACGAATCTGAACCTAGCGAAGAGGAGTTGAATGAATCCATAACGCTCCCTAAGGACGTTTTTGAACTCTTGACCAAGCTCGTCATACAAGGTGCGGAGCAGACGTTCTACCTGAACCAAGGAATCCCAGAACAGTTGACCACGCAAGAGGCTGCTGACCTCCTGAAGGTCTCAAGCCCATTTGTGATCAAGCTCTTGGAGACCGGCAAGATTCCTTTCCACAAGGTTGGCAAGCATAGGCGGATCACTAGAGCAGATTTCATTTCTTATAGGGATTCCCTCCGAGCACAGCGACAGACGAGTTTGGAAAAGCTCGCCAAGCAGGCTCAAGACCTCGACATGGGTTACGAATGATTCGTGTCAGGCCTATTGCCGTATTGGATGCCTGTGTGCTCTACCCCGCCCCCGTGAGGGACTATCTCCTTCACTTGGCGGCATGGATCAAAAGGAGATATCCGAACCCGACCACCTCCATCCCAGAATAATGGCCTCCCCCGAACAAGTCCGCGACATTGCCCTCGCATTTGAAAGCAGCGAGGAGGCACCGCATTTCGAGATCATTTCCTACAAGGTAAAGGGCAAGATTTTCCTCACGGTCAATGCCAATGCCGGCCATGTCACCATCCGCCTCTCCCCTGCCGACCAAGCCTTGTATGTAGAGTATTGTCCCGGGGTAGTCTATCCTGTGGCAAGCGCATGGGGCAAACATGGATGGACCCATGTGGCATTGGACAAGGTCGATGACGAGCTCCTAGAGGCCCTGATCACGACTTCCTATTGCATTGCTGCGCCGAAGAAACTCGCCGCGATGTACCTCCCGCCTCCCGAAAGTAGATGACCCGTGAGGTGTGCTCCGGCCTCTGGCAGACACAGGGTGGCATAGGACGGCTGCAAGCAGAGAGGAAGAAACGAACCCTTACAGGCCCGAAAACCATTTGCCCTTCACCCCCAGCATCCCGGTACACAGGAGCACCCCTCACGGGGCATCATCATCATATCCGTTTTCCGAAAATACGGCAATGCTGTCCAGAATCAAATCCACCTCCTCCAAGGCGGCATCCACTTGATCCGCAGAGAACTCATCCTCAAGCAGTTCCTTGTCATAGGAAAATGAGCAGACCAGCAACAGACCGTTCAGTGTCGAGAAATAGAAATGCGAGCGGGTGATCCCGCCTTCCGGCTTAGGATTCTCCTGGATATAGCAAACATGCACCCGGTCGCCAAACTTCTTGCGTTCCGGATTGGATGCTGCTTCCTTCGCTTCCACCTGATCCAGCTCCTTGTTCAGGTCTGTTCCAGATGCGAAGGCAATCGGTGTCAGCCGGAATGATCCGGTGTATTCATCCCAGAAGAGATAGGTGTCGTTCTCTTCCCTCCGGTTCAGCCACCAAGTCGGGGCACATAGCTCCAATCCAAACTTGGAGATCACATGCCGTTCGTATTCCTCGTCCATTTCCCTAGCAAAACAATGATTCCATTGCCCGACCAAGATAGTATTTCCTACGAATCAAATCGAGGCATTGCTTGAACGAGATCCATTACTGAACCACCAGTTTCCGCACCGACCTGCTTTCACCGAACCGCAATTCGACCAAGTAGGTGCCAGCAGCGATTTTGCCCACAGGCATTCGCCAGCTGTTGGCACCTTCATTGGCAGTCAGGCTGTACTGCGCCAAGACCTGACCAGACAGATCCGTCACGCTTACCTTCACAGGTCCAGCGCTTCCAGTCCGGAACGCCAGGGTCGCCTCCGCGGCAGAGGAGCGTGCGATCGGGTTCGGATGGATTCCAGAAACTTCGATTTGATCCGCCTCCAAGGTTGCCGCATCCTGCGCCATCAGCACGGACTCAATGCCAGAGTTGCCTGCTTGCTGCCCCATCGAAGAGACGGTTTTGCCGCAGCGCAGATCGATGCCATAATCCTCCACCTCGCCATAAGCGTAGTTGGCATCCGGATCGGTGGCATACTGTGACCAACGCATTGCGACGCGCATCCTCAGGTTGGTCGTGGCCGCTGATTCAGGCACTTTCACCAATCCATCGATCGCGCCGACACCATCCTGCTGCATGACCATCTCCCCTGCATCGGTGAAGGAGCCATTGTTGTTCCAGTCCACCCATACCGTCCAGAACTGATGGTAATGGTCAGTATTGTATCCAGGGGTCAGGCGCACGGGGAGCTTGGAGCCGCATTCCGACTTGGTGACCATGCCGCTGTAATCCGCGTAGCCACCGTTGTTGCCGGATGGGTTGCTGATCTCACCGATCTCCACTTGGTCGATCCATTCGAACTGGGTATTGGCCCCGGCGATGGAGCGGAACGCAGGACCACAAGGCTCAACTGTGACCGTGAAGGTGCAAGTGGCGGTCGATCCGGTGCTCGAGGTGGCTTGATAGCCAATCGTCGTGGTGCCCTGCGGGAAGACCGTACCCGAAGTGGGACCGATCGTTTGCGTCACTGCATAGGTCACGCAAGACAGCTCCATGATGAAGGTCTCGGCACTGCATCCGCGGCGGTCGCTCCACCTGCCGTTGCTGCTGGCAAGGACCACGTAGTCGTTGTTGCTCAAGTTGCCTGCGCCGGAACATGCAGGTCCACCCACGTTGTTGGGCTCTGCCGCAAGCCAGTTGGTGTAGCTCAATGGGCTGCCATCGGACCATGTGAACGTTCCCTCTGTCACGGCGTCGTTCAAGCCGATCCAGACATTGGTTGCGCCGCCCATGTTGTTGCGGATGAAGTTGTTTTCACCCGCGCTGCTGATGGAGGCAAGATTGCCACCTGCATTGAGGCAAGCCGTCTTCGCTGCATCCCAATTCATGGTCGAAGTGGAACGGTAGTACCGATGACCACCATAGACGCCGAGGTACGTGAACCCGGTAATCGCTGTATTGGTCGGGCAGACAGGGGCCCCGCAGGAGAAGATGTTCACCAACGGAGTGTTCCAGGTCACCATCGCGCCGTTTTGGCTGGTATTGCAAGGCACCGTGATGTCCGCCGGGCAGATAATCTCCAGCAGGTCGGTCACGGTGATGGTGGCGGAGCAGATTGCTGGTGTTTCCGCTCAAGTCCGTGACGGTGAGGACCACGGCATTGGCACCCACATGCTGCAAAGTGAAGCTACTGAGATTCAATCCCCATCACCACGGCAATGCCGCAGTTGTCTTGGCTGCCATTGTTCACTTGTGCAGCTGCGACAACCACAGGGCTACCCGATCCGATTTGCACCGTCAGGTTTTGGCACAATGCAACCGGGGCTTCATTGTCCTGCACGGTCACCACGAAGGAGCAGGAGGCTGTATTGCCGAGGTCGGTCACTGTGAAGACCTGCGTGGTATTGCCAGCAGGAACACGCTTCCCGAAGGCAATCCTCCAGTTTGCGCCGTCGTGGCGCCAGGGCATTGTCCGTGCCCACAGGCGCAGTGAAGTTCACCAGTGCAGAGCAGGTGCCCGTGACATTGTTCACGAGGATATTCGCAGGACAGGTGATGGTCGGCGGGATATTGTCCGGGGCGCCTGTGACGGTAACCGTGAAGCTACAGGCCGCAGTATTGCCGCTGTCCATGAACGATATAGGTCTCCGTCGTCGTTCCGATCAGGAATACCCCTCCGTTGGCGATGCCCGATCCCAGCACCGTCGTGGCATTGGCGCAATTGTCGGTGCCAATCGGCTCCGTGAAGGTCACGGTCGCATTCGTCTGACCCAGTGGCGCACTCGTCACCGATATTCGCCGGGCAGGTGATTTGCGGCAACTGATTGTCGATCACAGTGACGGTGAATTCGCAATTGTTCAGGCCTCCGGCTGCATCGGTCGCCAAGTAGCGCACGGTCGTCACACCTGCGGAGAACACTGCGCCGCTCGGCAAACCAGTTTCGAGGGTCGTAATACGCCAGGGCAGTTGTCAGTCGCAACCGGTGCAGGATAGTTCACTGCAATGCCGCATTGGCCATTGGGCGCGATCAGGGTCGTATCGCCGGGACAAGTGATCGTGGGTGTTTCATCGTCCAAGACTTGGATGACCGTGATACAGAGCGAATTGTTGCCAGAGGAGTCACGAGCCAGGTAGGTCTCGAAGGACATGCCCACTGGGAAGATGCCGCCGGATCCAAGTCCACTCAACAACTGAAAGGTCACCCCGGGACAGTTGTCGCTGACCATAGGCTGATTGTAGAAGACCTGCCTTTCGCATGTGCCGATGGTGTTGGGATAGAGCACCCAGGGATAACAATCGATCATAGGTGCCTGCCATCAAAACCTCCACCACGAAGGAGCAGGTATCGGTGTTACCCTGGGCATCCTGCCCGACGAAGGTATTGGTAGTCAATCCCATCGGGAATGCCTGCCCAGATGCGAGGCCTGCTATCTGCGTCAACGTACCTCCACAATTGTCATTGAACAGGACATTGTAGCTGAGAACGGCGCTGCAAGTCCCAATCATTGAGCAGCATCGTATCCGCCGGGCAAGTCACCACAGGCAATTGCGTCCACCACCGTCACCGTGAAGGCGCAGGTCGAGGTCCAGCCACTTCCATCGGTTGCCAGGAATTCATTCGTAGTCACCCCAACTGGGAAAACACTGCCAGAACCCAATCCTGCGATTTGAGCCGTCACCGAACCACAATTGTCCGTCGCTGAGGCATTGGGATAAGTCACCACGGCACCGCAGGTACCAGAATTCGTAGTAAAGTTGATAGCCGCTGGGCAGACGATCACCGGAGCGACGGAATCCAGCACCACCACTGTGAATGAACATGTAGCAGTGTTGCCAGCCAAGTCCGTGGCGACATAGACCACCTGATTCGTCCCGACGGGGAATACCGATCCGCTTGCGATGGCCACTCACGAGATTGATCGACCCGATTCCACAGTTGTCCGAGGCGGTCGGATTTGAGTAGGTATAGGCGGTTCCGCATTGGTTCGCATCAGCAGCAAGTGAGGCATTGGCCGGGCAAATCACGCTCGGGGCCTCGTTGTCGCTGACCGTCACCGTGAATGAGCAAGTGGCGGTATTCCAGATGCATCCGTTGCGGTAAATGCCACCACAGTCGTCCCGCCCGGGAAAGCCGAGCCGCTCGCCAATCCAGCTGTCAGACTGACGCTGCCGCCCACACAATTATCGTTGAATGCAACCGCAAAATTCACAGTAGCCACGCATTGGCCGGGGTCAGCAGTGACGGAAATATTCGCCGGGCAAGTGATGGCAGGAGCCTCATTTGTCGCTCACCGTCACGCTGAACGAGTAAGTCGCGGTATTGCCAGATGCATCCGTAGCAGTGAAGCTGTTCACAGTCGTTCCGACCAAGAATGCTGACCCACTCGCCAATCCAGCACCTTGGCTCAATCCGCCACCAGCGCAATTGTCGCTAGAGCTGACGCTGTAGTTGGCAATAGCAGTGCATTGGCGGGATCGGTTCCGACATTGATATTCGCGGGGCAAGTGATGCTCAGGCCTCGTTGTCGCTCACCGTCACGGTGAACGAGCAGGTCGCGGTGTTTCCAGATGCATCCGTGGCCGTGAAGCTGTTCACTGTCGTTCCAACCGAGAATGCCGCTCCGCTCGCCAATCCTGCACTTTGGCTCAATCCGCCGCCCGCGCAATTGTCGCTGGAGAGCTGACACATTGTACGTGACGATTGCAGTGCATTGCCCAGCATCCGTGCCGACACTAACATTCGCCGGACAAGTGATGACGGGAGCCTCATTGTCACTCACCGTCACGCTAAACGAGCAGGTCGCGGTATTGCCTGCGGCGTCCGTAGTCGTGAAGCTGTTCACCGTCGATCCCAATCGAACGCCGCCCCACCTGCCAATCCTGCACCTTGGCTCAAGCTACCGCCAGCACAATTGTCGCTGGGCTGACATTGTAGGTGAACGACGGCGGTGCATTGACCAGCATCCGTGCCGACATTGATATTCGTCGGGCAAGTGATGACGGGAGCCTCATTGTCGCTCACGGTCACACTGGGAAGGAGCAAGTCGCTGTATGCCAGAGGCATCCGTAGCAGTGAAGCTGTTCACAGTCGTTCCGACCGAGAATGCAGATCCACTTGCCAATCCTGCGCCTTGGCCCAAGCCGCCGCCAGCGCAATTGTCGCTGAGCTGACATTGTAGGTGACCATAGCAGTGCATTGACCAGCATCCGTGCCGACATTGATATTCGCCGGGCAAGTGATGCTCGGAGCCTCATTGTCACTCACGGTCACGTTGAACGGGCTCGTCGCTGTATTGCCAGAGGCATCCGTAGCCATGAAGCTGTTCACAGTGGTTCCAACCGAGAAGGCCGCACCACTTGCCAATCCTCCACCTTGGCTCAAGGTACCGCCAGCGCAGTTGTCGCTGGAGCTGACATTGGGTGACAATTGCTGTGCATTGGCCAGCATCTGTGCCGACGCTAACATTTGCCGGGCAAGAGATGACAAGGGCCTCATTGTCAGTCATATCCACGCTGAACGAGCAGGTCGCGGTATTGCCTGAGGCGTCCGTAGCCGTGAAGCTGTTCACTGTCGTTCCAACCGAGAATGCCGCTCCGCTCGCCAATCCTGCACTTTGGCTCAAGCTACCACCAGCGCAATTGTCGCTGGAGCTGACATTGTAGTTGACGATTGCAGTGCGGTGGCCAGCATCCGTGCCGACATTGATATTCGCCGGGCAAGTGATGACGGGAGCCTCATTGTCGCTCACGGTCACGCTGGAAGGAGCAAGTCGCGGTATTGCCGAATGCATCCGTAGCAGTGAAGCTGTTCCCAGTCCGTTCCGACCGAGAAAGCCGATCCGCTTGCCAATCCCCCTTGCTCATGCGCTCAATCCGCCACCAGCGCGGTTGTCGCTGGAGCTGACATTGTAGGTGACCATAGCAGTGCATTGGCCAGGATCGGTGCCATTGATATTCGCCGGGCAAGTGATGACAAGGCCTCATTGTCGCTCACGGTCACGCTGAACGAGCAGGTCGCGGTATTGCCTGAGGCATCCGTAGCAGTGAGCTGTTCACAGTCGTTCCGACCGAGAATGCCGATCCGCTTGCCAATCCTGTACCTTGGCTCAAGGTACCACCAGCGCAGTTGTCATGGAAGCGGTATTGTAGGTGACGATAGCAGTGCATTGACCAGCATCGGTGCCAACATTGATATTCGCTGGGCAAGTGATGCTCGGAGCCTCATTGTCGCTCACCGTCACGCTGAACGAGCAAGTCGCGTTATTTCAAGAAGCATCGTAGCCATGAAGCTGTTCACAGTCGTTCCGACCGAGAGGCCGCCCCGCTTGCAATCCTGCGCTTTGGCTCAATCCGCCGCCAGCGCAATTGTCGCCAGAGCTGACATTGTAGGTGACGATAGCAGTGCATTGACCAGCATCGGTTCCGACATTGATATTCGCCGGGCAAGTGATGATAGGAGCCTCATTGTCGCTCACCGTCACGCTGAACGAGCAGGTCGCGGTATTGCCAGATGCATCCGTGGCTGTGAAGCTGTTCACGGTCGTTCCGACCGAGAATGCCGATCCATTAGGCGATCCAGCACCTTGGCTCAAGCTGCCGCCAGCGCAGTTGTCGCTGAAGGTTACATTGTAGCTGACGATAGCAGTGCATTGGCCAGAATGGTCCGTGCCGACATTGATATTCGCCGGGCAAGTGTTGATCGGAGCCTCATTGTCGCTCACAATCACGCTGAACGAACAGGTCGCCGTATTGCCAGAGGCATCGGTGGCTGTGAAGCTGTTCACAGTCGTTCCGACCGAAGGCCGATCCGCTTGCCAATCCTGCACTTTGGCTCAAGCTGCCACCAGAGCAATTGTCGCTGAAGCTGACATTGTAGGTGACGATAGCAGTGCATTGGCCAGGATCCGTGCCGACATTGATATTCGCCGGGCAAGTGATGCTCGGAGCCTCATTGTCAGTCACCGTAACGCTGAGCAGGTCGCGGTATTGCCAGAAGCATCGGTGGCTGTAAAGCTGTTCACAGTCGTCCCAACCGAGAAGGCCGCCCCCGCTTGCAAATCCTGCACCTTGGCTCAATCCGCCACCGGCGCAATTGTCATTGAAGCTGACATTGTAGGTGACGATTGCAGTGCATTGACAGCATCCGTGCCGACATTGATATTCCGCCGGGCAAGTGATGCTCGGAGCCTCATTGTCGCTCACCGTCACGCTGAATGAGCAGGTCGCGGTATTGCCAGAGGCATCTGTAGCAGTGAAGCTGTTCACAGTCGTTCCGACCGAGAATGCCGCTCCGCTCGCCAATCCTGCACTTTGGCTCAAGCTACCGCCAGCGCAATTGTCGCTGAAGCTGACATTGTAGTTGACGATTGCAGTGCATTGGCCAGCATCCGTGCCGACATTGATATTCGCCGGGCAAGTAATGATGGGAGCCTCATTGTCGCTAACCGTCACGCTGAAGGAGCAGGTCGCGGTGTTGCCAGAGGCATCCGTGGCCGTGAAGCTGTTCACGGTCGTTCCCATCGGGAAGACCGATCCACTCGTTAATCCACTTTCCTGGCTCAAGCTTGCCCCGGAACAATTGTCGACCGAATTCACGCTGTAATTCACCACGGCGGTGCATTGTCCCGGATCTGTGGAGACGTTGAGGTTCGCGGGACAGACGATGCTCGGGAGCGTTTGGTCTTGAACGGTCACGTTGAATGCGCACGTCGCCGAGTTGCCATGCACGTCCACGACGCGGTAGGTCACGATGCTCACACCGACTCCGAATGTCGCTCCGCTCGACGGCCCGCCGATTTGTGTCACAGACGCCACACCACAATTGTCGGTGCCTGTCGCTGCGGCGAAGCTTACGGCAGTTCCGCATTGGTTGGCGTCGGAAGCCACAGCGATATTGGCTGGGCAAATGGCCACTGGCATGACGGTATCATTGACCGCAACGGTAAATGCGCATGTGGCCGTATTGCCGGAGTAATCAGTTGCCGTGAAGGCATTCACAGTCGCCCCAACCGGGAAGGTCGCCCCTGAAGGCAGGCCGCTGGTCTGGACAGTCACCACGCCGGGAGCATTGTCGGTCACCACGGGCGCAGGATAGTTCACCACTGTACCGCATTGGTTCGTGTCAGTAAATGCGACCACATTGGCGGGGCAGGTGATGACGGGAGGCTCGCCGTCCTGGACCAAGATCGTGAACGAGCAGGTCGTGGAATTGCCAAAGGCGTCCGTGACGGTGTACACGATGGTCGTGGATCCGCAGGGGAAGCTCGAACCTGAAGTCGGTCCTTGGGTCTGCACGGTCACCAAACCGCTGCAATTGTCGGTGCCCACTGCTGGGACGTAGGTCACGATCGCAGAGCAAGATCCGGGGGTGCTGCTCACGGTATCGCTCGGCGGGCAAACCAATGTCGGAACTTGCACATCGTTCACGTGCACCACAAACGAGCAGGTGTCACGCAGGCCGGCTTGGTCGGTCACGACATATACCTCAGTGGTGCTGCCGACCGGGAAGAAGTTGCCATTGCCCAAGCCGGAAATCAGGGCGGTCGTCGCTCCGGGGCAGTTGTCCGTGCCAATCGGCGGGACATAGTTCACATACGAGCCGCAGGTATCGGGCATGGACGCCACGACAGGATCCGCAGGGCATACGATGAAGGGCCGCTCGTTGTCATTGATCGTGACTGTGAACGTGCAGGTATCGGTCTGACCGACGCTGTCCGTGACCACAAAGGTATTGAGCGTGCTGCCCACCGGGAACGTGGCGCCGGAGGCCAATCCCGTGACTTGAACCGTGTGGATGCCTCCACAATTGTCCGTGCCGACGGGTGTTACATAGCTCACCACCGCGCCACAAATGCCGGGATCGTTGTTCCGCAGCACATTCGCAGGGCAGGTGATCTGTGGAGGCTGCTGATCTTGAACCGTGACCGTGAAGTCGCAGGAATCCACATTGCTGTGTGCATCCTGACCGATGTACCGCACCAAGGTCGTCCCCAAGGGGAAGGTCGAGCCGCTTGGCAGGCCCAGATGCAAGCCAAATGTCACGCCAGGGCAGTTGTCGGAAGCGACAATGGCCGCATAGTTCACGGTCGCGCCACAAGTACCCACTGCTGCCGGGACGACGATATTCGCCGGGCAAACGAACACGGGCAGTTGACCATCCAACACCGTCACTGAGAACGAGCAGGAATCAACATTGCCGGAGGAGTCGGTCACGACAAAGTTCTCAGCCGTGGCCCCGACCGGGAAGAAGGCTCCGCTGCCCAATCCACGGTTCTGGACGGTGCTCGCCCCACTGCAATTGTCGATGCCGACCGGAGGCGTATAGTTCACGACGGCGCCGCATTGGCCGAGGGACGCATTCACCACGATGTTCGCTGGGCAGGTGATGCTCGGAAGCTGATTGTCGAGGATGGTCACGGGAACGGTGCAAGTCGCCGTATTGCCATGCGCGTCGGTGACCTGATAGACGTTGAGCGTGGTTCCGACGGGGAAGAATGCTCCCGAGCCCAAACCGCTGATGCGGATGGTTGTCGGATTCGAGCAGTTATCTGTGCCGACCGGGACCGTGTAGCTGACATTGGTGCCACATCCACCAAGGTCGGCAGGCAGGCTGATCGGTGCTTGGCAAACGATCTGCGGCGATTCTGTGTCGTTCACTGTGATGTCAAACGAGCAGGTCGCGGTATTGCCCCCCGCATCGGTCACGCGGTAGATGACGTTCGTCGTGCCAATCGGGAAGGTGGAGCCGCTGCTAGATCCGGAGATCAAAGGATTGACGATGACCGTGTTCGCGCCGCTGCAATTGTCGGTGCCGACGGGGGTGGCATAGTTCACTACTGCTCCGCAAATGCCCGGTGTATTGCCCACGACGATGTTCACAGGGCAAGTGATCTGCGGTGCCTCGCCATCCTGAACGTGGATGCTGAATGCGCAGCTATCGACATGGCCATAAGCATCTTGGACATGGTAGCGGATCACATTCGTGCCAAGATTGAAAGTCGATCCGGTCGGCAAGCCACTGAACAGGGTCGTCACCGCGCCGGGGCAGTTGTCGGTGCCGACGGGCGGGACATAATTCACCACCGCAGTACAGCCACCCAAGGCGGTCTGCACCGTCATGTTCGCGGGACAAGTGATGCTCGGCCATTGGTGATCGAGGACGGTGACGCTGAAAGAGCAAGCCGCTGTATTGCCACTGGCATCGGTCACGGTATAGGTCTCGCCTGTGATGCCCACCGGGAAGAATGCGCCTGAGCCCAAGCCTCCGGTATGTGCCGTGGCCGCCGCGGAACAATTGTCAATGCCAACGGGTGCCGTATAGGTCACGATGGCCCCGCATTGGCCGGGATCGTTGTACACCTGGATATTGGCGGGGCAGTTGATGGTAGGCAATTGGTTGTCGAGGACCGTGACCAAGATGCTGCAAGATGCGGTATTGCCTGCGCCGTCAGTGACCGTGTAGGTCTCCGTGGTCTGCCCGACTGGGAAGAATGCTCCTGCACCCAATCCGGCAGTCAGGACGGTATTCGCAAACGGACAATTGTCGCTGCCGACGGGAGCCAAGTAGTTGACCGTCGCTCCGCAGCCACCGAGATTGGCCGCCACGGTAGGATTGGCTTGGCAGGTGATGGTCGGGGATTGGACATCGATCACCGTGACTTCAAATGAGCAGGAGGCTGTATTCCCGTACGAATCGGTCACGAGATAGGTCTGCTGCGTGTTGCCCAAGGGGAAGCTCGCACCACTTGCCAAGCCTTGGATGCGGATCGTCGCCGGGCCGGGACAATTGTCCTGCCCCACCGGGGTCGGATAGACATACACTGCCGAGCAGGCATTCGGATCGTTGCCGATGGTGGTATCCGCCGGGCAGGCGATCGTGGGCAACTCATTGTCGATCACGAAGATCGCGAAGCTGCAGCTGTCGATGTTCCCGTAGGCATCCGTCGAGACAAAGGTCTGGATATTGGTGCCAGGGCCGAAGGTGCTGCCGCTGGGCTGACCCGCGCTCTGCACGGTAGTCGCGCCGGGGCAATTGTCCGTGCCAATCGGTGGGACATAATTCACCGTCGCGCCGCAGGTGCCGGGGTTGATGTTCACGCTGATGTTCGCCGGGCAAATCACGCGGGGAGCTTGGACATCGTTGATGGTCACTGTGAAGCTGCATGAGCTAGTATTGCCATCCACATCGGACACCACGAAGGTGTTCAGGGTCGTGCCAATCGGGAACACAGACGTGCTTGCCAATCCGCTGGTCTGCACCGTCGTCGCCGCATTGCAATTGTCCACGCCGACAGGGGTGGTATAGGCGACCACGGCCCCACAGGCATTCAGGTCATTTACACGCGTGACATTCGCCGGGCAGCTGATCGTCGGGTTCTCATTGTCCAGCACTTGGATGCTGAAGCTGCAAGTCGCCGTCCTGCCACCTGCATCGGTCACCTGATAGGTCTGCACCGTCGTGCCCACCGCAAAGAAGCTTCCGCTCAATTGACCTGCCAACTGCGTGGTGCCCGCACCAGGACAATTGTCGCCGCCGACAGGAGCTGTGAAGCTGACATTCGCCCCACATCCGCCGGGCATCGCGCTCACGGTGATGTTTGCTGGGCAATTGATTTGCGGCACCTCGTTGTCCAGCACTTGAACGGTGAACGAGCAGGAGGCCGTATTGCCATAAGCATCGGTCACCTGGAATGCCTGATGCACAATACCATAGCTGATTGGGAAGCTGCTGCCGCTCGGCAAACCTTGGGTCTGTACCGTGACCGCTCCCGCACAATTGTCCGTCCCGACAGGCGTCACAAAGCTCACGACCGCGCTGCAATTGCCGGGATCATTGTTCTGAACGATGTTCCCCGGACAGCTGATCACAGGCAGCTGATTGTCAATGATCGTGATCCGCAGGTGGCAGGTATCGATCCGCCCCACGGCATCGGTGACTCGGAAAATCTCAATGGTCGAACCAGTCGGGAAGCTCGCCCCGCTGCCCAGACCTTGGATTTGTTGGGTCGTCGCTCCCGGGCAATTGTCGGTTCCGACGGGCGGCGTATAGGTCGCAACAGCTGAGCATTGTCCAATTGCCGCGTTGATGTAGATGTCGTTCGGGCAATTGATCACCGGATTCTCGTCGTCGGTGACCGTGATGGTGAAGGAACAGGTGTCAGCATTGCCCATGGAGTCTGTCACCACAAATGTCTGCAAAGTCACCCCCGTCGGGAAGACGGAGCCGCTCGGCATGCCTGTGGTCTGCACGGTGTTCGCCGCACTGCAATTGTCCACGCCCACGGGCGTAGTGAACGCCACCAAGGCACCACAATTGTAAGGATCAGTGCCAACCGAAATGTTCGCGGGGCAGGTGATCGTGGGCACTTGGTTGTCATTCACGGTCACAGTAAACGAGCAGGTCGAGGTGTTTCCGCTCGCATCTGTGGCCCTGAAGGTCTGCACGGTCGAACCAACCGGGAAGAATGCCCCGTTACCCAAACCTGCGATCTGCGTCGTGCTGGAGAAGGGGCAATTGTCGGTCCCGACCGGGGCCACAAAGTTCACATTCGCGCCGCAGCCGCCAGGATTCGCAGAGACGCTGATATTGGCTGGGCAGTTGATGACGGGAGCTTCATTGTCGATGACATTGATGATCCAATGGCATTGGGCGGTATTGCCATAAGCATCGGTCACGCGATAGGTCTGTGTGGTGCTGCCACGCGGGAAGACGGTGCCGGGAGCTTGGCCGGAGATCCTGGTCGTCACCGAACCGGGGCAATTGTCGGTCCCAATCGGCTCCGTGAAGGTCACGACGGCGCTGCATTGACCGGGGTCGGTCGTGACGCCCATGTTCAGCTGACAGGAAATCTGCGGCAGCACATTGTCGATCACCTGCACGAAGAAGGAGCAGGTCGCGGTATTGCCATGCGCGTCGGTCACCTTATAGACCTGCGTGGTCGTTCCGACTTGGAAATTGCTGCCGCTCGCGAGGCCGGATTGCAGCACAGTCACCGCGCCGGGGCAGTTGTCGGTGCCAATTGGGGCGACATAAGTCACCACGGAATCGCAATTGCCGGGGGCGGAATTCACAAACAGGTTGGACGGACAGACCAAGGAAGGATGCTGCGCGTCGGTTACGGTCACCGTGAAGCTGCAAGTGGTGGTATTCCCAGTCGCATCTGTGACTTGGAAGGTATTCACCGTCGCGCCAATGGGGAAAGTCGCCCCGCTCGGCAGGCCGCTTGTCTGCGTGGTGGTCGCCGTACTGCAATTGTCGGTGCCGCTCGGCGTGGCATAATTGATCAATGCGCCGCAGACGTTCAGGTCATTGTTCACGGAGATCGATGCCGGGCAGGTCACTTGCGGCAATTGATTGTCGCTGACTTGGACGGTGAAACTGCACGATGCCTGGTTGCCGGCATTGTCGAGGACGGTGTAGGTCACGGTCGTGGTCCCGGTCGGGAACAATCCGCCCGAGGTGATGCCTGTGGTGAGGACCGTGTTTGCGCTGGGGCAATTGTCCGTGCCCACGGGTGTGAGGTAATTCACGACAGCCCCGCAGCCACCGATGTCACTGCTCGTGGAGATGTTGGCTGGGCAGGTGATGGACGGCGACTCGATATCCGTCACGATCACGTTGAAGGAGCAGGCCGTGGTATGCCCGGCTCCGTCGGCGACCCGCCATGTCACGGTATGCGTGCCCACCCCGAAATTGCTGCCGCTCGGCAAACCGGACCAGAGGTAGGGTATCGCGCCAGGGCAGTTGTCGGTGGCAAATGGCGTGGTATATGTGACCACAGTGCCGCATTGGCCGGGTGAATTGGTGCGGATGATGGTGGACGGGCAGGTCAGTGTCGGGGCTTCATTGTCATACACCGTGACATTGAAGCTGCAGGTGCTGGTATTGCCGGATGCGTCGGTTGCACGGAAGATGTTCACCGTGGTGCCCACCACGAAGTTGCTGTTGGTGACTTGGCCGCCCACGAGCAATGTGGTGACCGTGCCGCCGCAGTTGTCGCTGGCGACGGGTGCGGCATAGCTCACCACCGCGCCGCAGTTGCTGGGATCATTGGCCACCGTGATGTTGCCAGGGCAGGTCAGGGTAGGAGCCGTCACATCAGGTGCTGTGCCAACTGCGACGGAAGCCAGGTCCGTGCAGCCATTGGCATCGGTGACGGTCACGGTATAGCTGCCCGCGCTCAAGCCGCTCCGGTTCCGGGTCGTCGCACCATCGCTCCACAGGTAAGTGTACGGCGCCAGGCCAGCACCGACATTGGTGGTGATCGTGCCATCATTGCCGCCGAGGCAGGACACGGGCGTTGCATTCAACACAATCTGCAAGGTGACTGGGCAGAGCGTGTCGCAGGCATCCCCTACCCCATCATTGTCGGTATCGACTTGGCTGGTGTTCGAGACAAACGGGCAATTGTCGATGGCATCGCAGACGCCGTCCCCGTCGGTATCGGTGGCGTTCACCGTGACGGTGAAGCTGCAGGTTGCGGAGTTGCCATGCGCGTCGGTTGCGCGGTAAACGATGGTCGTCGTTCCGCTTGGGAAATTGCTGCCAGATGTCGGGCCGGAGAGCAAGACCACTCCCCCACCGGGGCAGTTGTCGGTGAATGTTGCTGCCGAATAGGTCACGATGGCTCCGCAAGATTGTGGACCATTGGACACGCTGATGTTGGCGGGGCAGGTGACGACCGGGGCTTGGTTGTCGCTCACGGTGACCGTGAAGGAGCAGGTCGCAGTATTGCCAGAGGCATCGGTGACCCGGTAGGTCTCGGTATGGATACCCAAGCTGAACGTGCCGCCGCTCCCCTGCCCTGCCAGCAATGTCGTGGTCGCGCCCGGGCAATTGTCGGTGCCGACAGGTGCGGAATAGCTTACAACCGCGCTGCACAGGCCACTTTGGTTGGAGACGCTGACATTGCTCGGACAGCTGATGACGGGTGCCGTTTGGTCGGTCACGGTCACGGTGAAGGAGCAGGTCGCAGTTTGGCCTTGGGCATCGGTGGCTAGGTAGCTCTGCGTGGTCACACCGACCGGGAAAATCGTGCCGGAGTTTTGGCCCGAGGTCCGGATGGTGGTCACCCCGCTGCAATTGTCGGTGCCAATGGGGGTGGTGAAGGTCACGTTCGCCCCGCAGGTGCCTGTCTGCGTGCTCACGCTGATGTTCGCGGGGCAGTTGAGCGTGGGCGCGGTGCCGTCGGTCACGGTCACGGTGAAGTGGCAGCTGTCCTGATTGCCGCTTTCGTCGAAGATGGTGAAGCGGTTGTCGGTGACACCAACTGGGAATGCGCCTCCGCTGAACACACCGGCAGTCTGCACGAGGCTGTCACGCGGGCAATTGTCGTAGGCGATCACCACATAGCTCAGCACCCGGCTGCAATTGGCTCCGGTGAAGAGGGTGGTGTCGTTCGGGCAGATGATGGTCGGCACCGTGGCATCGTTGATGGTGATGGTCATGGAGCAGGTGGAGCTGTTGCCAACGGCATCCGTAGCACGGAAGGCGAGGCTGGACAATCCCACCGGGAAATGGCTGCCGGGTGCGAGGCCCGCGATTTGCGTCACGGTCACTCCTGGGCAATTGTCGGTGGCGGTGGCTGCGGGGAAGCTGATGAAGGCGCCGCAGGAATCTGGGTCGTTGGCCTGGACGATGTTCGTCGGGCAGGTGATCACCGGAGCCTGATTGTCAGCCACCGTGATGGTGAAGCTGCAGGTGGCGGTGCGTCCAGCATTGTCCGTGGCGAGGAAGGCATTGGTCGTGGTGCCGATCGGGAACAATGAGCCGCTGGGCAAGCCGGAGGTCTGTGTGGTCACCGTTCCGGGGCAGTTGTCCGTGCCGACTGGAGTGATGTAGTTCACGTTTTCGCCGCAGAGGCCCAGACCTGCGTTCAGGCTCAGGTTGCTCGGGCAGCTGAGCAGCGGATTCTGGTTGTCGATGACGGTGACCGTGAACGAGCAGGAGTTGGTGTTTCCGGCGGCGTCGGTGGCGACGAAGACCTGTTGCGTGACGCCCACGGAGAAGGAGGTGCCGCTGGATTGGCCTTGGGTCCGGGTGATGGTGGCTCCGGCGCAGTTGTCACTGACCGACGGCGCGGTATAGCTCACGATGTTGGAGCACTGTCCAGTGAGGGCATTCACGCTGAGGTTGCTCGGGCAGGTCGCCACGGGTGCCTGGGTGTCGCGCACGGTGAAGGTGCGGGCGCAGGTCGCGGTGTTGCCGGAGGCATCGGTGGCGCGATAGACCACGGTATGGGTGCCCACGGCGAGGAAACTGCCGCTTGCAGGGCCGGACTGGACGGTGACGGTGGTGCCGGGGCAATTATCGGTCGCACTCGGCAGGGTGTAGGTCACGGTCGCCCCGCATTGGTTGGTGGCATTGGAGACGGTGTCAGGCGCGGCGCAAGTGATGACTGGGGCCTCGGCATCGATCACGGTCACGTTGAATGAGCAGGTCGTGGTACGGCCTTGGGCGTCGGTGGCGCGGAAGGTGTTCACGGTGGTCCCGACGGGGAATGCGCTACCCGAGGCAAGTCCGGTGGTCTGCGCGGTGGTGACGCCGGGGCAATTGTCGGTGCCGACTGGGGCAGTGTAGGTGACAACCGCTGAGCACAAGCCGGGGCTGGAGACGTTGCTTGATATTGGTCGGGCAGGTGATGGCCGGGGCTTGCCCGTCGATGGTCACCCGGACGGTGTCCGTGCTTGTAGCAGCCATTGGACCCGGTGGCGGTCACGAGGAAGGTCGTGGAAACGGTTGACGTGGCGACTGGGTTGGCGATGTTCGCATTGTTAAGGAACGGCGCGGGAGGTTGCAGGCCTTAACTCACGCCTCCGGTGGCATTGAGTTGGGTGGATTGGCCGGGGCGAATGGTCCACATGGGGCTTGCCATCCCCGGTGATGCGCCCAGTAATGGACGATGCTGCCCAGTGGTTTGGCAGCCTTGGGCTGGTCACGGTGACGGTGGGTCATTGGTGGCGCTTAGCGGCTGCGCCAATGGGTTTTGCAAGAATTGGTTGTTCAGGCTGCCGGAGGGGCTCCATTGATAGCTCACGCCTCCGGTTGCGCTCAAGATTGCGAGACTTGGCCGGGGCAGATCGCGGTCGGATTCGCGCTCACGGTGATGTTTTGCGGCGTGAAGACGTTCACGGTATCGCGCAGGGTGTGCGGGCAATTCGCATTACAACCCACCGCGCACGATCCAAGGCGATGTATCCGCCCCGTACGGTGGGGGCTTCGTGGTTCTTGACCGCTGACGATGCGCCGGTCACCGTCCAGTTCGTGGTCACACCGGGCGCGTGCGTGACGCCCCATGAACTTGGTTGGGCCTTGCGGGGTGGTGCAGAAATCCCAGTTGCCAGGTGTTGTTCGTGGTGAAGACATCGGGCGAGGTTGATGTTCGGCTTTCATCTTGAAGACAAGGCTCCATTGGTTGGTCACGTCCTTGACCCGGACGTTCAGGACCTGGTTCGCATCGATCAAGGCGGCGTTGATGGACCGGAACAATTCCACTCTACCGCTTCATTGTACCCTCCATCGACTGCAAATACCGGAATGCCATTGCCCACGCCGGGGTCGGTGTCCCAAGTATTCGCCGCCGCGACGTAGGTCTGACGCGTGCCTGTTGTGACGTTCAGGCGATTGACCACGGTGGTGAAGGGATCACTCCATTGGTTGTCCACGTCCTTGACCCGCGCATTGAAGGTAGCGCCCCAAGAGGCTGACTTCGGGGAAATACCGCTATTCCGGCAATTCCTCCACCATTTCGTTGGTTTCCATCGCTCGCCGAGGAAAACCGTGTATTCCTGCACCGGGGTCGGTGTCCCAGTAGTATTCGGCCTGGATCAACTTGGTGTCGCGGGTGGAGGTCACCACATTGTGGCGGTTCACCAAGGTGCGGAAGACATCGCTCCATTGGTTGTCCACGTCCTTCACCCGCACGTTGAAGACATGGTCTCCCAAGCTCAAGTTCTTCACCCCATTCCGGAACAGTTCCTCGATGACCTCATTGATCGTGCCGTCAGTGGCAAACATGGCCGTGCCGTTCCCCACTCCGGGGTCATTGTTCCAGAAGTACTCGGCTTGAACGAGGTTGTAGGGCCGAGTACCTGTGGTGATATTGAGGCGGACCACCACCGTGCCAAATACATCGCTCCATACGTTGGCGGACTCCTTGACACGGACGTAGGGAATTGTGTGCGCCGGTGGAACAGGTAGGGTGATGGCTGTTCCGCCAACAAGGCCTCCACGATCTCGTTGATGCCGCTCGGCGAGCATCGGGGAGTACATTCCCCAATCCCGGATCACGTCCCCAGAAGTATTCAGCCTGAACGAGGTTCATGGTACGGGTGCCCACGGTGTTCACCTGCCGCTCGACCAAGGTGCTGGTCGGTCGGCCGTTGCCATCCACGTCCATGACCCGGACGTTGAAGACGTGAGGGCCATTGCCCACGGGCATGTTGATGGCATTTTTCAGGACTTCCTCGACCACTTCATCCAAATTGCCGTCCGTGGCGAGCATGGCGGTGCCGTTTCCGACACCCGGATCCACGTCCCAGTAATATTCTGCCTGGACCAAATTGGAGGCCCGCAGCCAGCCTGCGGATTGCCTTGATAGACGACGGTGGTGAAGAGGGACGACCATTGGTTGGCCACGTCCTTCACGCGGACATTGAATGTGTGGTTGCCATTGTAGAGGGCACGGGCACGCCATTCGTGAACAATTCCTCGATGGCCTCATCCAGCAGGCCGTCCACGACCAGCATCGTGGTGGCATTGCCATGGCCGGGGTCAGTGTGAAACCTCGGCCTGCGCTATCTGCATGGACCTGGTGCCGACAGTACGTGCTGCCTTGGTTGCAGTCATCGTGGAAGAGCATTTATTGATTATCGACATCCATCACCCGGCATAAGTTAAAGGTATGTGCGCCAGCGACCAGCGGCATGCCGATGCCACTTCCGATCAGCTCCTCAACGGTTTCGTTCAGGCTTCCGTCAAATGCCAGCAGGGCGGTGCCATTGCCTTGGCCGGGATCATTGTCCGGCCGGCTTGGGTGACCTGCGTGGCGCGGTTGAACCCGGTCAGGGGCAGTCGCTGAACCAGCATCGAGAAGCTGCTGCTCCAGCTGCCATTGTTGTCCAGCACGCGGACATTGAAGGTATGAGGTCCGGTCGTGATGGGCATGGAAATGCCGTTTTGATAGACCGATTCGAGCATTTCATCCAGGTTCCCATCCAATGCCAGCAGCGGGATGCCGTTCCCCTGGCCCGGGTCGGTGTCCCAGTAATATTCTGCCTGGACCACATTCAATGGGCGCGAACCAGAAGCTAGAGAGGCCGCCGTCACCGTGGTTTGGAACGTGGCGCTCCACAAGTTGCGGAAGTCCTTGACCGGACATAAAACACGAGGCCAGCAGAACCGAGCATGTTGATCCCGTTTGCCAATACTGCCTCCACTGCCTCATTGAAGCCGCCATCAGCAGCGGTCAATGCAAATCCATTCCCTTGCCCCGGGTCGGTGTCCCAGAAATACTCAGCCGCCAAGACCGCCTTGCCGAGCGCGGGGTTGCGGACCGTCACACCGACAATGACCGCATCGGTGGACGTGCAGCCGTTCGCATCGGTCACGGTGACGGTGTAGGTGGTGTTCGCAAGCGGGCTCGCGACAGGGTTGGAAATGGTGGTGCTGCTGAGCCCATTGGAGGGCGACCAGGCATAAGTCACGCCACCGCTTGCTTGGAGTTGCGTGTTGCCGCCGGAGCAGATGGTGGCGTCCTGGCCTGCGTTGGCAATCGGCAGCGGGTTCACGGTCACCACGACTTGGTCGCTGTTCACGCAGCCAAATGAGCTTGTGCCTGTGACCGTGTAGGTAGTGGTGGCAGTGGGGCTTGCGACTGGGCAGCAGGTTCCGGTGGTGTTCAATCCCGTGCTGGGACTCCAACCGTATGTGGCGGCTCCGGTCGCGGTGAGGGTGGTGTTGCTTCCGGAGCAGATTGCGACGTCATTGCCAGCATTCACCGTCGGCAGCGGATTGATGGTGACAACGACTTGGTCCGTGCCAGGGCATCCGTTGGCGTTGGTGGCGGTGAGGGTATAGGTGAAGTTGGTTTGGGTGGCAGCCGTCAAGGTCAGAACGGGCGTCTGCACGTTGGTGGCGCTCAATCCGGTGGAAGGCGACCAACTGTAGCTGCTGTGCCCACTCGAACCGAGGAGCGTCACACCCACGCCGGAGCAAGTGACCCTGTCCGCCCCTGCACTCACTGTGGGTCCCGGGTCCACGGTCACCACGACGGCATCCGTCTTCACGCAGCCATTGGCGTCGGTGACGGTGACGGTATAGGTGGTGGTGGCACTCGGGCTTGCTGTGGTCGAGGCGGAATTCGGGCTACCCAGACCTGTGGTGGGCGTCCAGGAATAGCTCACGCCGCCTGTGGCGTTGAGGGTGGTGCTGCCTCCGGTGCAGATGATCACATCGGCTCCGGCATTTGCGGAGGGCAGCGGGTTCACGGTCACCACGACTTGGTCTGTGCCGGAGCAGCCATTCAAATCGGTGACGGTGAGGGTGTATGTAGTGGTGACCGTCGGGGTGGCCACTGGATTGGCGATGGATGTGCTGCTCAGCCCGGTGCCGGGTGTCCAAGCATAGAGATTGCCGCCGCTGCCGCTGAGTTGGGTATTCGAACCGATGCAGATGGCCACGTCGGGACCTGCGTTGGCGATGGGAAGCGGATGGACGGTGACGGTGTCGAGGATGGTGTCGCAGCTGCCGAAGAAGCAGGTGACGCATTGGATGGTGTAGAGGCTTTGGCCTGCGGTCCAAGTCACGGCGACTTGGCGGGTGCCTTGGCCGGTGGTGATCACCCCATTCAGCACGGTCCAGCTGAAGCTGTTGCCGCTGATGCCGGTGGTGTCCACAAGGTAGGTTTGATTGGTTGCCGGCACTGTCCCGCAGTAGTCCTTGGGCCCGGCGATGCTGTCCACCGGAAATCCGCCTCCTTGGACGAAGATCGCCGTGGAGAAGGGGCTGCTCCAGTTGGTGTCGGTGTCGCGGACGCGGATGCTGAGCTTGTGTGGCCCGCCGCTCATGCTCAGGGTGCCGATGCTGCGGGTCAGGGATTCGACGACTTCATTCAAGTTCCCATCCAATGCGAGCACGCTCGTGCCATTGCCTTGACCGGGATCGGCATCCCAGAAATATTCAGCCTGCACCACGGACGTCGCACGGGTGCTGGTCGTGAGGCTCTCGCGCTCGACGGTCGTCGTGAACAGGTCCGACCAATTGCCGTTCACGTCCTTGACCCGGCAGTTGAAGGTATGCGGCCCCACGGGATTCGGGAAACCCACGAGATTGTCCAGCAGGCTTTCGACCTCCTCATCCAGGTTGCCATCCTCCGCCAGGAAGGGTTGGCCCAGGCCCAATCCAGGCTCGGTATCCCAGAAATATTCGCCCTGCACGATGCGGCTTAGCCGGGTCGCATTGGTGATGCTGTCTTTGTAAACGGTGGTCTCGAAGACATCGCTCCAGCTTCCGTCCGCGTCCAATACCCGTACCGCAAAATTATGCGGCCCCGCAATGCCGGGGATGGTGATGGAGGAACCCACGAGTCCCTCGACCACCTCATTCAGGTTCCCATCCAATGCGAGGAGCGGGCTGCCATTGCCTGCACCGGGATCGGTGTCCCAGTAGTATTCGGCCTGGACCACTGCGGTGCTGCGGTTGCTCGTGGTGTTTTGGTCGCGATAGACCATCATTCCAAACACGTCCGACCACAGGTTGGAGGCATCCTTCACGCGGATGCCGAGCATGTGCCCACCGGGCGAGGCGGGGAAATTGAGATTGTCTCCCAGCAGGGCTTCGACGATTTCATCTAGATTGCCATCCAGGGCGAGGAGGACGCTGCCGTTGCCCTGGCCGGGATCGGTGTCCCAGAAGTACTCGGCTTGGGCGACGTAGGTGAGCCGCAGGGTGCTGCCGCTGGGAGTCCCTTCCAAAATAGTGGTAAAAACGGGGCTCCATTGGTTGTCGGAGTCCTGTACGCGGACATTGAAGCTATGAGGGCCTGTCTGTGCAGGCATGGTGATGACTTGGGAGATGGCTTCCACGACTTCATCGAGGTTGCCATCGAGGGCGATCATGGGGCTGCCGTTTCCGGCGCCGGGGTCGGTGTCCCAGAAGTATTCTGCGACAATCACTTGAGTGGTACGGTTGCTTGCGGTGGTAGTGCCGCGCTCAACGATGGTGGAGAATGCTGGGCTCCAAGTTCCGTTGGCGTCTTGCACGCGGACGAAAAAGCGGTGGCTCCCCGCTGGGGCGGGAAAATTGGCGGCGTTGGCGAGGACGCCCTCGATGACCTCATCGAAGGTTCCGTCGGCGGCAGTCACGGCGATGCCGTTGCCGGTACCGGGGTCGGTATCCCAGAAATACTCCCCAGTGTTGATGCCATGCGCGGCCGGCTGGGCCATCAGCCCAAAAGCCCACGTCATGCTCAGGCACAATAGCCAGAGTTTTCGTCTCATAAGACGTGCAGGTGGATAAATACTACAATGCGAAACTTGTGCAGGGAAGGGGTTCGCCTGTGGTGCCGCCCCATCCACCTTGCCTTTTCAGCAATCGGCGGACGGGGCTTGCTACCAAAAGCAAACAGTGATCTTTACCAGTCAGCAACGCTCAAATCAGCGGTCGTAAGAGTCCGCCTTGGCGTTGATGGTGCTGCTCTGCACCACGGTGCGGGGGGTCTTCACCAGATAGACCCGGGCGCCGCCCGTTTGGTTGGGCCAGAAGTTGTTGAAGTTGTAGGAGCCACCTGCGGTGCCCACGTCATTGCGGCTCAGGTCCAGGTCGGTGTAGTCCGTGCTAGGGCTGCCCAGGTTCACGCATTCGGGGGCTGTGCATTGGCCAGAAACGTCGTTGGAGTTGAAGGAAACACCACCCAAGGCGTTCCCGGTCATGGATACCGTGACACCGCTGGCGTTCGTGAGGCCGCTGCCCCAGTTGCGGTAAACATTGTAGTTCAGTGAGACGAAGGTTCCAGTGTTGATCGTACCGAAGTTGAAGGCATACTGGGTCCAGCTCTCCTGGGTATAGTTGTCATACATGGAGTTGTTGGTGATCTTCAGGGTCGTGCCAGTCGGAATGGTTCCGAATGTCATTCCGTAAATCGACCCTGCGGTATTGTTCTCCACAGAATTGTTCTCCACTGAGTTCACACCAGTCCCCGCCTTGAAAGTGCCGAGGGTGATGTTGTGGGTACCCGTGATGAAGACCATGTTGTTGTTGATCATGAAGTAGTCGTCATCGTTGCTCCAGGTGATGCCACCTGAGCCTGCGCCGCCAGCAAGGGCCGTGACACGGTTACCGACTACGTACAGGGTATCTTCGGGATACCCAGTGACTGCACCACCCACGTCGGCCACGGTGATGCCGGCTGTAACGAGGTTGCCCGTGATGGTCGCTGTGCGGGTCGTGATGCTTCCTGAGATCACATTGCCCGCGACATGCGCGACCCAGCCCAGCTGATTGGAGTTGAAGCTGCCGCTCACCAGGGTGTTGTTGACGAAGTTCACACGGGTGGGGGTCGTCAGGGTGCTCGCTGCGAAGGCGGAGACGCTGCCGCTCTGGTTGTACATCCCGATGATGTTGATCTCACCGTTGGCAACGGGATTCAGGGTGTAGTTTCCGTAGGTGTAATAGACACCATCCGCATCAAAGGAAAGGATGGAAAGCGACTTGGTGATGGTCACGTTCTCCTGATAGGGCACGTTGCCGGCCTTGTTCTTCACGAAAATCCGGTCGCCGGAGTTGGCAGCCGTGACGGCGGCTTGGATGGTCGCGTAGTTCGGCAACACACCGTTTTCCTCCACGATCAGGTCGGCAGCCCGTGCTCCGGACCACAAGGTCAGCAGGCCTACCGCGATCGGTAGCATTTTTGAAATCACTGTTTTCATAATGTATTACTGGTAAATTGATATTTCTAGTTCCGTACAATGCTTCCGCCCGACGCACTGCGCCAGGTCGATTACCGGGGTGATAGAGACTCGATTCTTAAGTTGATTCAATGAAGGAGGACGACAATTCCGTAAGGGTCCTCACCAATTCCTATTCCTGCGAATGTAAAGGGGCCGCGACCCAAAAGTCAAATATTCTGGTTCAGAGTCAGCCAAATTTTATGCACCGTCCATGTTCCAGCCACATTTCCGCAACCTCCTCCCTGCCTCTGGGGGTCTGGAAATGCGGTTTCGGGCTTGCAAACATGATTTTTTGTGCAACTTTGGCCCCATGTCGGCTACCCCTCCCCCACCGCCATCCGCCCAACTGATCCAAGCCGGGCGAAGGCAATTCCTCCAAATCCTTTGGGGCAGCCTCGGCCTCTGCGCCGCCGTGACCGCCATCGAGGTTGCCACTTGGAACGCCCCTGTGTTTTTGATCGGCTATGGGGTCTTGACCCTGGGCTTGGCTGGACTCTATCGCCTGCTGTTCAAGGGGCACTCCCTGCGTTGGCTCATTTTCGTGCTGCTGCTGCTGCTCGGTGCCTACACCTTCCTCCTCGGCGGCCTCCACATGGGGGTCATCAATGAGGATCCTGTGGATCCGCTCTGCTATGTCATTGCCGCAGCCGGGCTCGCCTTGGTCGGCATCGGGGGCTACAGTGCCTACTCTCCTGAGATCGACGCATTCCTGGCCAGCATCCTCCGGAAAAAGGCAGCCGACGCCAGCTAGGATATCCTCTTGCATAATCCCCAAAAATCAGCGGGCGGCCCCTTTCGGAGCCGCCCGCTGATTTTTTCAGGAAGTGCGCGGATTACTGCAGCACCACCTTCTTCACGATGGACTTGCCTTCGGCTTCCACACGGAGGTAGTAGATGCCCTTGGCTTGACCAGCGAGGTCAAAGTTGAATTTACCGTTGGTGAAGTTCTCCAGCTTGCGGGCGGCGACTTGCTGACCCACTGTGTTGAAGAGGACGAGGTTCACATCCGTGGCCACTTCCATGCGCACGTTCACAGCGAACTGACCATTGCTGGGGTTCGGATAGACGGACACGGCGTTGCTCAGGCTGTTGTCCACACCCACAGCGGACTGCTGGATGTTGATGTTGTCGATGTAGAGGTTGTTTTCGTAGTCGGTGATGTTCACGAACTTGATGGCCACGCTGCCATTGCCGATCATGTTGTTCAGGCTCACAGACTCGTTGCGCCACTGGTTCGGGTTGTTCGGGGTGAACGCGCTCTGCAGGTAGTAGGGCGTCACCGTGGTCAGGGACTGACCAGCGTTGCGATAGACTTCCTGCCATGTGGTGCCACAGTCCGTGGAGGCGTAGATGGCGAGGGTGTCGGAGTAGCCAGTTTGGCTGTAGAGGACGTAGCTCAGGTCAAATGTCAGGTTCGCGCTGGCAGCAGTGCTCAGATCGACCGGAGGCATGACGAAGCCGTCCTTCTCGCCGCGGGCATTGTAATCGTAGTTGTTGACCCACACGCAGCCGTTGCCATTGTAGCCAGTCGTTGCCTTGTGCTCCCAGGTGAAGTTGTTGTCCGGGTTTTCCAGGGTCCAGCCAGCGGGGGGCCAGCTTGTGCTCAGGAAGTCATAGGCAAAGGGCAGCGTAGCGCCGGAGGTGGCAATGGTGAAGCTGCTGCTGTTGGAGTCATTGGTAGCATTGCCATCGGTGTTGCCGTTGGGGTTGCTGGTGTAGATGGTGATCGTGTGGTTGCCGGAGGGGACGGTCTGCGCGGGCAGGGTCACGTTGGTGGCAGCCAAGGAGGCGAGGCTTCCGGTCCAGGCTTGGGTTTGCACGGTGCCGCCGTCGATCTGCCAGTTGATGGTGACGCTGGTCAGGGTGTTCAGGCCGAAGTTTTTCAGCGTGAAGACCGGGGTCACTTGGTCATCGCAGTAGGTGCCGCTCGGGGAGGTCACAGCCAGCACGCCAGCGTCATCGCTCGGCAGCAGGACGGGAACGCAGCCTTGGGAAGTGGTCAGGGCGGAACGGGTGCCGGAAAGCACGGTGTTCATCCGGGTGCTCTGACCTTGGGTGAAGAAGTACATGCAAGCGTCGTCGGTGTAGTCCATGTAGTTCATGGTCATCACACCGGGGGAGGCTGCGGTACAGTTGTCAGTGTGGGGGAAGCTGGGGCAGCCGTAGTTTTCGCCAGCTTGGTTCGGGGTGTCAGCAACTTGGTCGCTGCCATTGCAGGCACCGCCGTCGTCACCCCAGATGTGGCGCAGGTTCAGCCAGTGACCCACTTCGTGGGTGGCGGTACGGCCCTTGTTGTAAGGAGCTTGCACCACGCCGGTCCGGCCAAAGAAGGTGTAACCCACGACCACACCGTCGGTAGCGGCAGCTTGACCGGGGAACTGAGCGTAGCCCAAGAGGCCACCGCCCAGGTTGCAGACCCACAGGTTGAGGTAGCTGTCACGCGGCCAGGCATCGCTACCACCTTGGGAGGTGTACTTCACCGGGTCGCCCGTCATTTGGAAGGAGGTCACAGTGGTCTGGACACGCACGATACCCGTGGTCGGGTTGCCTTGCGGGTCGCGGGTGGCGAGGCAGAATTGGATGCCGGTGTTGGCAACCAAGCTGGTCCACGCGCTCGGAACGCTGCCGATGTCGCTGTTGGTAGCGGCATAGTCTTCGTTCAGGACAGCGATTTGGCTTTGGACCTGGGCATCGCTGATGTTTTGGATGCTGGTTCGATAGACCACATGCACGACCACCGGGATGGTGATGGTACCCGCAGTGCGGAAGTTCTCACCATGCTCCAGCACCCAGCGCTGGATTGCATCGTCTTCTTTCTGCATGCTTTTGGCCACGGAGGGATCCGTCTGCATCTTTTGCTGCAGGTAATCCATCGTGCCACAGTTTCTTTGAGCAAAGAGTCCGTTTGCAGCAAGCAGCACTGCAAATCCTGTTGTAAACAACTTTCTCATCCTATTCACTAAGCGTTAAATTCTAACCACTAATTACACCATTTCCATCCGTATCCCCCAAAGCCCCCGCCTAAATCGATGTAAAAGGTTTTCCACAGTGGATAAATGAGGTTTCATGGACCTCCCCGGTGCGGCTTTCAGGGGGCATCGAACGGAAAACTTGAGGATTCCACATGGGGTGGGCCAAGAGGGCCTGGATAGGGCTATCGCTCTTAATTCTGCTCTCAGTAGAGGCAGCAGCCTCTGGCCGCATGCCTACCCTGCCGCTGGCATCTTGCCAGCGTAAACCGAAATGGCAATAAAGAGCCCTCGATTTCCGAATTCTTCCGCCACTTCGACAGGCACTTCGACCTTGCTCAGTGACCACTCAGTGCAGGCTCCGGCTCGAGCAGGGTAGCCCGGAGCCTGCCCTGAGCGAAGTCGAACGGGGCCGAGATGCCGCGGGCTCGAATTCGGCCAAATTAAGAGCGATTACCCTGTGGATTGCCCATGAGCGCCGCCCGAGTTGTCAACTACCCCTATCAACTATCAATTAATTGCGTAGCTTGAAGGCGGCATGAAAATGAAGCTGCTTTTGAAACGGATGTGCATGGTGGCGGCGATACTGCCGGCTGTGCAGGCGATGGCGGGTGGGTTCCAGGTCAACCTCCAAAGCGTGGCCCAGACGGGCATGGCGCACGTGGGCGCGGGCTTGGCATTCGATGGCTCGGTGCAGTACTTCAATCCCGGCGGATTGGGGTTCGCACCCACGAGCATCAGCGCGGGCATCACGCCCATCGTGGCGCGCATCAGCTACCTCGCCCCCAGCCCGGACAACTACTCCACCACCAACGAGCGGCATATATCACCGCCATTCAGCGCCTACGCCAACTACCGCTACAAATTCGGCGCGGACAATGCCATCGCCCTGGGAGCGGCGGTCTATACCCCTTTCGGCAGCCGGGTATCCTATGCCGACGATTGGCGGGGTCAGTTTGCGCTGCGGGAGATCGCTCTCAAAACCATCTTCATCCAGCCCACCATCGGCCTGAAGCTGGGGAATCGCTTCGGCATTGGCGGCGGCCCGGTCTTCGCGACAGGCGATGTATTGCTGCGCCGCGGAGTGCCCGCTCAGTTCATGGACGGCAGCTACGGCGAGGCGAGGCTCTCCGCAAGCGGCAAGGGCATGGGCTTCAATGTCGGGGCCATGTTCAATGCTTCCTCCCTTCTTTCTTTTGGTATCAGCTACCGCTCCGCCGTCTCCTTCAAGGCGCAGGACGGGCAGGCCACATTCACTGTGCCGAGTGCATTGGCGCAGTATTTCCCGAACACAACCTTCACAGGAGCCATTGCATTGCCAGCCACGGCGACCATTGGGAGTGCTTACAAGCTGAACAACAAGCACATCTTCGGGCTGGACGTGAACTATGTCTTCTGGAGTGTGTATGACAGCCTGAACTTCGACTTCGCCGAAAACACCGACAAACTCGCCGACCTGAAATCCGGCCGGGAATACCACAACAGCTTCATTTTCCGCGCGGGCTACCAAGGTGAGCTGAAAAAGAACCTCTGGGTGCGTGGCGGCCTCACATTTGACATGACTCCGGTTCCGGACGGCTTCCTCACCCCCGAGACGCCCGACGCCAACAAGCTGGGCATCAGCGCGGGCATCGGCTATCAATGGAAAGGCCTCCGTGCCGATGCAAGTTTCCTCTGGGTTGAGGGCGCAAAACGCTATGACATCAATCAGGAGACAAATTTCGGCGGAACCTTCAAGGGCCGCGCTTTCATTCCCGGACTTTCGCTTACTTACATCTTCGAAAAGGAACGGAAGGGCGGGTCGATCCTAAAGGACTACCCCAACGACATTTGAAAAATTGCATCCTCAATAATATCAATACGCTATGCAAGACTTGACTTATTACTTCAACATGATCGAGGACATCATCCGTGGCCTCGGTGTGGATCCTGCGCTCTGCCGTGGCGCCAACCCCGGTCAGTACAGCCTGATGCTTGGCTCTGCACGCGTTTGGATCGATGTTTGGTACATCGAAAGCCAAGGTCGCTCCTATTTCCAAGCCATGTCCCCGGTGATGCGCCTGCCCGTCGCAGACCGCCACAGGGAGTACTTCCAGGAGCTGCTGGAAATCAACGACAAACTCTACGGCGTTGCTTTCACAGTCTATAATGGCTGGGCTTGGCTGAAGCACATCCGCGAAACCGACGGTCTCGACCGTTCCGAGGCTGAGGCCATGGTGAACCGCATCGGTGTCTATGCCGACAACTACGATGACTACCTGAAGGGCAAGTACGGCGAAGCTCCCGTCCAGGAGGCTGCCGCCCCCGGCGCCCCCGCCAAAAACGGCTGAGGTACCTGAAAATGAAATTGCAGCAGCCCGCTTCCTTGGAGGCGGGCTGCTTTGTTTTTGGGCATTTGAACTACCGCTGCCTGCAAAAGGTTGTATATTTACAATATGGGAGTGTTGAAGATCGATTGGGTCAGCCCACAAGAGTATCTCGCCTACGAAGACAGCATCGAAGGCAGGGCAGAGTATTACAATGGCGTCATCGTGGATATGGCCGGTGGTTCGGAGAACCATAGCCTGATCACTATGAACATCGGAGGCTTGCTTTTCGGTGCCTTGAGAGGGTCGCCATGTCGTGTGTATGATTGCAATTTCAAGGTCGAACTTTCTGAGGATAGCGTCTATGGATATCCTGATGTGCTTGTCATTTGCGGAGAGACACAAAAGGCCAAATTGAGAGGCGACATTTGCAAGAACCCCACCATCGTGGTAGAGGTACTTTCGGAGGGGACTCGACACAGGGATCAGGGCCTCAAACACTTCTATTACAGACAGATACCGAGCTTGCAGGAGTTCATCACCATCGAGCAAAACTACCCATTCGTTACAGTGCACTGGCGCAACTCCAACGACCAATGGGTGATCGACCTGTATGCCAGCATCGATGACCATGTGCGGATTCCTTCTCTTGGGCTTTCCATTGCGATGAAGGACATCTATGCCAATGCGGAATTGTCGGACCCACCCAAACTCGATGGACTCCGATAGATTCTTGAGATAGCAGACAAATTTTCCACATCGTTTCGCAATCCGACGAGGAGTTCTATCTTCGCGATCCCAAATTTTGATCCGGCGTTCTGGGTTTCTCCTTGCTCTTAGATTGGACGCCAACGGTGGCAGCGCACAACAGATTTTCGGCCATCATCTCCATGGATCAAATCAGATCGTTTCTCGAGTCGGGCGACTGTCCGCTTGGTGGATTGCTGACTACCTGGCACCGTTGACGCCCCACCCACCTCATCGCTATACGCGAAACGCTGCCTCGGCTATATGCCACAGGCAGGAGGGATCCATCCAAATCATTTTCGGTTGTATCCTTAACATTTTCACGTATGAAACAGATTTTTGTGGACAGCAAGAAG
>JAXLVK010000032.1:0-58576 GCA_046329055.1 Bacteroidia bacterium | reverse complement strand
ACTGCAATGGCATCCACGACGTCCACATCCACGGTGGTGCAAACACGGCTTGGCCCCCATGTTCCAGCAAGATTCCGCCCGATACTACCGCTCCGCCTCCATCATCAGCCCTCCTCTACCCTGCCATCACCGTCACACTCTACCCGAATCCCGCCGATGACCATGTATGGATGCGCATCACCCCCGCCCAGACCGCCGCAGGCGATGAACGCTACCGCTTCATCCTGAGGGACATGCTGGGCAAGGAATTGGTCTCATTCTCTGGGCTGGTTGAGGGGGACAATTGGTTGCAGCTGCCGCGGAATCTGGCGGTGGCGTCGTATTTCTGGCATGTGCTGCCGGAGGTGCGGGTGGGGACACGGCATCGGCTGTCGGGGGGCGGGGTGGTTTTGGTGGGGAGGTGATGGGGGAGTCGTTCTATGATCGAGTTAAAGGGACTCAGCAAACAGGCTGGCTCAACAACCATTACCAAAACAAGATGCTCATAGGTTCCTGTTTTCATTTTGTCATTAACAACGAACAACCTTATATTTGCCATATTGCCGACTGATCTTTTGGCGGGATTGTATTAATTTTCAAGATTTGATACCTACCCTATTGTGATTTACCATCAACCTTCTCTTTACAATGAACTATTCAGAAAACATCTTTGGGAAGTCCTTAACGGATTTGAAGTATTCAGACATTGAAGACTTCTTTCAGGAGGAAAGAGAGGAGTCAAATATCATTGAGTTCAAATCCTTTTCGACAAAACATGGAAAAATTGAAACTAGCCTTGATGGAGTTTTTAGGGGAATCTGTGCTTTTCTCAATTCGGATGGAGGAATTTTGATTCTTGGGGCCCCAGAAGGCACCAAAGTGGAGGGCAAGCCGGAAAAAGTCTTCTTTGGCAATCTCTCGCCTGTGCCACAATTAATTGGCAAAGACCAAATTATGAACAAAGCGTCCGACCTGATATCTCCCCTTCCCATCGGAGTAGCTATGCAAACTATTAACAAGGAGGGAAACTACATTTACATTTTTGAAGTTCAGAAAAGCAGTTACAGCCCTCATCAATTCAGAAACATTTATTATGCTCGGCTGGATGGGCAAACGAAGGTCGCACCCCACTACTTAATTGAAGCTTTATTTAAAAAGATCACCTTCCCTCAGATTGAAGCATTTGTAAATCTATTGAAAATCTACCATGATGGAACGAATTATTTATTGGACATCGAAATTTACATATTCAATTTTTCCCCACTTCAGAATGAAGAGAATATGACCTACAGAGTAATGTGTGGCCAAGGGCATTTTGCTAAAAGCAAAAATCCCGTCCATCAGCACATGTATTCTATGGGTGGGCATCAACTTATTCATAAGGGTTTAATAGACATTTTGCATTTTGGATCTCCAGATGTCAACAATGAAACAATTGTTTTCAATCCACACAAATTGGCTAGCAATTTCAGCAATCAAGTAGACCTTATTGTAACATTTGGAGGCAAATACTCACCTCTCAAAGCTTCATCATACGTATTGGACTTGTCGAGGATTGACTGGAATCAACCCGATAACCCAAATTATTTGTTCAAAAGCATAGATGAAAACCAGCTATTTGCAGACCTTCAAAGCAAGAAGGGAGCGACAAAGGAGCGGCTTTTAAAGAGGCTCTTGAATCGACAGATTGCAGAATCATAAGGATCAGAACCACAAAAGGCTTGTTGTAAATCTTTCATATTCGAAGCCACTAAAGGTATCCAGATCAATTCCGATTGAGTCCAAAATGTGTTCAACAAATTTCTATCCACCTCTTTCGACCTCAAACAGGAAAGACAACTTATGAAAGCATTTGCAGAGATTATGTGGCATGATTACCCGAAAATGTTCTTTGATCGGATTCGAAACGAAATCTTATCACAAGGTAAGGACTATATTTTATCCGTTGATGACGAAGAATACATCGAATATCTCGTCAATAAATACGAATTGGAGCCACTGGAAATTGATCAAGCTCACCCACTGGTTGACAGTCCTCAAAAATCCACTGAACGAAGAAGGGACGGCCTTTTCAATCGCGAAACTGAAATCGATTGCTTAATCTGTACTGTCACGTATCAATTTTCAGGCACTGGAGAATTGTTCAAGGTTCAACCAAATCCGCATACGTCTTCGACTTATGACATAACTGTTATCGATCAGACCGTTTCATTTCAATTCAAGATTTATCGGCAGGATCCTTTGGAATTTCGAAAGGTCAGAGATGAATGCTATTGGCAGGCATTTGCGAACCTTCCCTTCCTAAATAATTGGCTATATGAAATTACAAGTGGGTTTCAAAAGGATGTCCGGCACATCTTTTCAACCGAGAAGAAGAAGTTGATTAATGAGAACAAGTTCTTCGCTGCGATAAATGTCAAAATTAATCCTGCATCCAATTCCCTTTTTGAGGTACCAGCCATTAGAAAAATCTCCATCCCTAAGCCCAATCCCTCAAACGGCAATGAGTATTCATCTGAACCGGGGATAGGAAAAGAAATATACCATGACATTCTGAAAATTCTTTTTGACCTTGGCAAGAGCATGGAGAGAAAACCATCAATGTACAAGAACAAAGCAGAGGAAGAATTAAGAGATCACTTCCTGTTTGTTCTTGAAACTCGGTATGAGGGAACAACTGCTTCTGGCGAGACATTTAACAAAGGAGGAAAGACCGACATCATACTAAAATACGCAAATGACGGCAGCAATTTGTTTGTTGCTGAATGCAAATTTTGGCATGGCAAATCTGAGTTTCACAAGGCAATTTCTCAGTTATTCGACAATTACCTTACTTGGCGAGATTCCAAGGCTGCCTTGTTGGTCTTTGTGCAAAATCGAGACTTTTCGAATGTCCTGAGTACTATCAAGGCCTCCACCGAAGAACATCCTTATTATGTAGACGCTAATGGTGCTAGAGGAGACTCTTCTTTTAGCTTTATCTTTCACCTTCCAAATGATAAGGACAAAATGGTATATCTTGAGATTATTGCCTTTCATTTTGTATGAAGGACGCCCCCATTGCATTACCCAAGAAAACTCCATAACTTCACACCATATCACACGAATCCAACATGGGACTATTTGACTTCCTAAAACCAAAAGCGCCTAAGAACCCTTACGAAAGCCTGCGGAAAATGGCGCTTGGTTACAAGCGCGAGGAACTGGGGCTGGACCCATCGACCAGCCATCTGAAAGTATATGCCATTGTGATGGATTGGGACATGGGCAATGGGACCACAACCACGGTTGCCTACCTGACGGGGGACGCGAGCATTTACTTGAGTTCGGGTGGAGGTGTCGTGGGAGGCGGACGACACGCAACGGTGAACCATGCTGCAAAGCAATTCCTGCAATTGGCGCAAACTTATCTCGAGAAGGCGGTCAAGGCTACGGGAACGCCCCTTCCCTCCAAGAACGAGGTGAGGTTCTATCTGCTGACCAATGACGGGATTTTCGAAGGGAAGGAGCAAATGCGAAACTTTGAAAATGGCAGTTCGGCATGGCTTGCGCTCTTCGAGGAAGGCAACAAGGTGATCACTGAACTGCGGGAGGTCTCCGCGCGGAGCTAGCCGGCTTATCTTGAGTCAACTCCATGGGATTCAGGGGGTATCGGAATAGATCAAAAATTTCCGTATCTTGTTGAAATGGTACCCGGGAGCGCTACAGGGAGAGGATTCAATGGAATTGGTCAATGGCATCGGCGAAGCTGGGTGCGTGCCTCCCTCCTGCTCTGCCTTGCTGTCCTTCAAATCCCGGTTCATTCGCAACTCGTGATCCGTGGGGGTGACAAACTCAAAGGGTCGCCTCCGGTTTGTGACTATTACTTGGACCATTTTGGGAGGCAGGCTTACTTCGTGGAGGAGGGCAAGGCGCGGCTCATCCAAGGGGACTGCAGGGCGATCAGGAATTGGTATGACTTGGCGGTGCTGGAGATCGGGGATCACTATGCCCTCGGGGATCACCGCGGCATCCGGTACAAGGCGATCCGGGAATTGCAGATGGAGGATTCGATCCTGGTGGTGATCAAGGACAGCATCACGGTGGTGCTGAATGCGCATGGAAGGGTGGTATCTGCGATGCTCATGGACAATACCTCTGCGCGGAACCGCCTGAGACCGGATTTGCTGAATGGCCAAAGGGTGTATTGCCTGCCGCAGGTGGTGGACAGCCGCAAAATCTACCTGCGTGAGGACTACCGCAACTGGGGATTGATGGACGGCAAGGGCCGGTGGATCATCGATCCGATTTACGACAAGCCGTTCAAGTTCCAAGATGGCATCGCCAAGGTGGAGAAGTACGGGCGGAAGATGCGGATCGATGTGAAGGGGCAGGTGGCGGAGTAGGGTGGCAATGCGGTGTGCTTCTTGCACCACGTCATTCTGAGGCCGAGCATCGGCCGAAGAATCTAGCGAGTGAGGTAGCCACAATGGTGAGGCAGTTCGCTGGACAATGCTGGTTTCCAGTGCTTCGTGCTAGATCCTTCGGCCCTTCTCGGATCGATGACGGGAATGGATGCTATTTCCACGCATTCTGAGCGTAAGGCCTTTGAAGCAGGAAACTGAGCAATCTGGCGTGGTGGTGATTTCGCTGGACAATGCTGTAGTCCGCGCGCCTCAGGATGACGTGGTTTTTGTAGCCGCTATGGTGATGCCGTTCGCGTTTCCCGACGTCATTCTGAGGCCGAGCATCGGCCGAAGAATCTAACGAGACGTGGTAGCAAAGATGGTGATGCGGTTCGCTGGACAATGCTGGTTTCAGTGGTGTGGCAAGAATCAGCACCCAGCCTTCAGCACCCAACCACTACCCCCCAACCACAACACACCAAAATCACCCAAATTCCGAGCAGCAGGAAGTTTTTTTGAACATGGGAATAGGGTGTCCGGATGACACTGCCGATGGGTTTCGATGCAAGATGGCTGGGTGAATTTCGGCATCGTGGGACCAAGTGTTCTGACTTCCTTTTGTGGTGCAGCGGGCGCATGGAGGGGTATGATTTGCAAAAACTCCCTCCATTCCAAGCACTTACCCCAATATCGCATTGCTACGGGCTCGGCGCGTTCTTACACATGTTTGCCAAGGGAGGCCGCTGTTTCCTCCATGGATTGCAGATGGGAAATGAAGGGTTACCGCAGGACACATCCAAGCCGACTTTTCCCCAAAAACATTACATGAATCCTCGATGAACAAACGCCAGAAGTTTGGGGGGATGCCTGTGACCTGCTATTTTGGTGGCATTGCGGGGCAACAGGTTGGGATCCTGGAGCGTCGCGCTTTCGGAGAGTATCTGTGCAGGGGTTCGTCTCAACAGCGACCGCCTCGCAGCCAAGAAAACACTAGATCGAGGACAGGAGGACTGGAGGATGAAACGCATGACCACTAGGATAGTCTGGGCCTTTTGGGGCCTCATGACATTGTTTGCCATGCCTGCTGCGGCGCAGGTGACGGCCAATTTCTCGGGGACGCCGCTCTCGGGATGCAGCCCGCTTGTGGTGCAATTCACTGACCTCTCGACGGGTCCGGTGACGACTTGGTCCTGGAATTTCGGGAACGGGAACACGAGCAACCTGCAAAATCCGGCCGCTGTCTATGTCACGCCGGGCACCTATACCGTCACCCTGACCGTGAGCGGTGGCGGGTTCAACGATTCGGAGGTCCGCACGGCCTACATCACCGTCTTCCAAAACCCCACTGCAGGACTCGTCAACAGCACCCCGAGGGTCGGATGCGCGCCGCTCACCGTCTGTTTCAATGACATCAGCACCCCCGGCAGCGGAGCGATCAATGGATGGCTCTGGGACTTCGGGGACGGGAACACGAGCACGCAACAGAATCCCTGCCATACCTACGCCGCCGCTGGGACCTATACGGTGAGCATGGTGGCGACCGACGTGAATGGCTGCAACAATACCGTGGTGATGCTCAACTATGTGAGTGTCAGCACCCCTCCCACCGCCAACTTTACCGGATCTCCGCTGAGCGCCTGCGCCCCACCGCTCAATGTCAGCTTCACAAACACGAGCACGGGGGGCGCAGGCCCGCTCAGCTACCAATGGAACTTTGGGGACGGCGGCACATCCACAGCGACGAGCCCCACGCATACCTACAATGCGACCGGCAGCTACACCATCACCCTGATCGCCACGGATGTGAATGGCTGCGCGGACACCATCGTGCGGAATTCCTACGTGAACATCGGGAGCGTGACGGCGGCATTCACCCCCAGCACGACCACGATTTGTGAGGGCCAAAGCGTGACCTTCACCGACGCGAGCACAGGCGGAGCGAATACCTGGCAATGGACATTCGGGGACGGCGGCACGAGCAATGCCCAAAATCCTACGCATACCTACGCCACGGCGGGCACCTACACGGTCACGTTGATTGCAAGCAATGGCGGCTGCGCGGACACGGTCACACAGACGGCCCTCATCACGGTCAATCCTGCTCCCGTCGCCAATTTCGTCGCCGACACCACGGTGAGCTGCGAGACGCCCTTAACGGTCAACTTCACCGACCTCAGCACAGGCAATCCCAACACTTGGCTTTGGGACTTCGGCGACGGCAATACCTCGACCGCGCAAAATCCCTCCCACACTTACACCGCACCGGGCAACTATACCGTGACCCTCACCGTCACCGGGCCCAATGGCTGCACCGATCAGGTCGTTTTCAACAATTACATCCAGATCACGGAGCCCGTCGCGGACTTTATCGGGACGCCGATCATGGGTTGCATCCCGCTGCCGGTTGCCTTCACGGACCTGAGCCAAAGCATCTTCCCGATTGTCAGTTGGCAATGGGATTTTGGGGATGGGAACACGAGCACGGCGCAGAATCCGGGGCATACCTATACCACGCCGGGGGCATTCACCGTGTCCTTGATCATCGTGAACAGCGCGGGCTGTACGGACACCCTCATCCGCCCAGTCTATATTCAAGCCGGAACGCCGCCGATCGCCTGCTTTACGGTTAATCCGACCATCGCCTGCGTGAACGACCCGGTGCAGTTCACCGATTGCAGCACCAATGCCACGGGATGGTTTTGGGACTTCGGGGACGGCGGCACAAGCAATGCGCAAAATCCCGCCTACGCCTACCAAGACACGGGCTGCTTCACGGTGACCCTGATCGCGAGCAACTTCGGCTGCACGGACGATACGGTGATCGCGAATGTCGTCTGCATCCCCCTCCCCTCGCCCGGTTCACCCTGAATCCGGCCACAGCCTGCGGGGTGCCGCTGCTCGTCACCTTCACCGACAACAGCATCCTGCCGCATACTTGGCGGACTTCGGCGACGGCAGCCCCACGAGCAACCTCAAAACCCCACGCATACCTATACCACGCTCGGGACATTCAATGTGACCCTCACCGTCTCGGACACCGTCAGCGGCTGCACGGACGATGCGAATGCCACAGTCACCATCACCGACCCTGTCGCGAATTTCACAGCCGCGCCGACATTTGGTTGTGGGCCGCTGACCGTGAACTTCACAGACCTCAGCACCGGGGCGACGACCTGGAACTGGGACTTCGGCGACGGTGGCACGAGCAATGCCCAAAATCCCACGCATACTTATCAGAATCCCGGCACCTATACCGTCACCCTGACCATTGGCGACAACAATGGCTGCACGGATGTGGTGGTGCAAACCAACCTCGTCACGGTCATCGGACCCTTGGTGGATTTTGTGGGGGTGCCGCTGAATGGCTGTGATTCCATCACGGTGAATTTCACGGACTTGAGCACACCGGGCGCGCCGATTGTGTCCTGGCTCTGGGATTTTGGGGACGGGAATACGAGCACCCTGCAAAATCCGACCCATCAATACCTGCCGGGAAGCTGGACGGTGAGCCTGACCGTGACCGATGCCGTGGGTTGCATCCGCACCCTCGCGCGGCCGGGCTACATTGTGGTGCAGGACCCGCAGGCGGCATTCACCATCAATGACACCATCACCTGCGCCGGCGTCGCCCTCAATTTCACGAACACCTCGACCGGAAATGCCCTGAACTATCTCTGGGACTTCGGCGACGGCAACACGTCCAATGCCGCCAATCCCAACCATTCCTATGCGAACAATGGCAACTATACCGTCACCCTCTCCATCACCGACAACCTCGGCTGCACGGACACAGTGACCATCCCCAACCTCGTGACCATCAGCGATGTCCTCGCAAACTTCGGTGCCATCCCCACCAATGCCTCCTGCCCTCCCCTCTTGGTGAGTTTCACGGATTTGAGCTTCTGGGACATCGTGAGCTGGGATTGGGACTTCGGGGATGCGACGGGCTCCACATTGCAGAATCCGGCCCACGTTTATACCACGGCAGGGTCTTATGACGTGAGCCTTGCGGTCGTGAACGATGACGGCTGCACGGATACCTTGCTCATTCCCGGCCTGGTCAACATCCTGGGTCCCAATGGCAATTTCACCTTTGACCCGGACACGGGCTGCACCCCGCAACTCGTGCATTTCAATGCCACCTCCACCAATACCGCCATCTATACTTGGGACTTCGGCGATGGCAACGTGGCCATCACGACGGTCGATTCCGTGGACCATGTTTATACCCAAACGGGCACCTTCTTCCCCATCTTGATCCTGGACGATGGCTTGGGCTGCACCTACTCCATCCTGTCGCCGGATTCGATCGTGATCGACACCATCCCCTTCGTGAACTTTGCGGTGAATGCCAATGTCTTCTGCGGATTGGACAGCGTGCATTTCACCGACCTGACCGTCAGCACCCGGCCCATCACAAGCTGGTTCTGGGACTTCGGGGATGGCAATACCGACTCCGTCCAAAATCCCGTGCACTTCTATACCGCGCCGGGAACCTACACCGTGACCTTGGGCGTGGTGAATACGCTCGGCTGCACCGATACCATCACATTGCCTGCGAATGTCAGCCTCTTCCTTCCTCCCACTGCTGCGTTTGTGCCATCGGATACAATTGGTTGTGATCCGTTTGCGGTGGTGTTCACGGATGCCTCGACCGGGCCGCAGCCCATCACCGGATGGAATTGGGATTTTGGGAATGGGAACACCTCCACCGTTCAGAATCCCAACCAAGTCTTCACCCCCGCGGGCGGCTACACCATCACCCTGATTGCCATTGACAGCGCAGGTTGCCGGGACACCGTCAGCCGCAACATCACGGTGAATCCCGGCCCCATCGCCAATTTTGTCGCAGACGACAGCCTCGGCTGCCCGCCCATGCCCGTCCAATTCACCGCCACCACTGGCATGGGCATCATCGCTTGGGAGTGGAACTTCGGCGATGGCAACTTCGGCTCCGGCCCTACCACCGGGCATATTTATCAGACCTCCGGCAACTTCACCGTGACCCTCGTCGTGACGGACACTCTGGGCTGCACCGACACCCTCGTGAAGCCGCAATACATCCAAATCAATCCCCCCCAAGCCAACTTCACCCAAGGGCCGACCACAGGCTGCCCGCCCCTGACCGTCACCTTCACCGACAACAGCACCGGCACCAATGGCATTGTCGCATGGGCTTGGGACTTCGGGGATGGCAACACGGGCGCAGGCACCCCGGTGACGCATACCTATAACGCGCCTGGCATCTACTCCGTCACCCTCATCGTGACCGACGCCCAAGGCTGCCGCGACACCCTCGTCAAGCCCAACCTCGTGAACGTCTTCCAACCCCCGGTCGCGGACTTCGGCATCATCGACACCCTGAATTGCGATCCCTTCATCGTGGAACTGCATGACGGCTCCACGAGCGCGGGCAGCACCATCGTCGGCTGGCAATGGGCATTGGCGACGGCAGCACGAGCACCTGGTGCAGCATCCCATCTATGGCTACGCCAACCCGGCTCCTACACCATCAGCCTCACCGTCACCGACGCCAATGGCTGCACCGGGCAATTCAGCTTGCCCATTGTGGCACCCGCACCGCCTGTGGCAAGTTTTGTCGCGACAGACAGCCTCGGTTGCCCCGGCCTGACGGTCACCTATACTGGCGATACCACTGGCGGCATCAATTACTTCGAATGGGATTTCGGGGATGGCTCGCCTGTGGTGATCGGCAATCCGGTGACGCATTCCTATAGCAGCCCAGGCGACTACACCATCACGCTCATCGTGGAAAATGCCATTGGCTGCCGCGACACCTTGGTGGACTCGAACTTTGTGCGCATTCATCCGCCGTTTGCCGACTTCCTGCAAAATGCCTTGAGTGGATGTCCCCCGCTGACGGTCACGTTCACTTCGCTCAGCACAGGCTTGCATCCGCCGCTGATCTTGGATTGGGATTTTGGGGATGGCTTCCTCGGCACGGGCACGCCTGTGACGCATACCTACGCCACGCCCGGCATTTACACGGTCACATTGGTCGTCACCGACTCCCTCGGCTGCCGCGATACCCTCATCAAGCCCAACCTGATCGAGGTCTATCAACCGCCGATCGCACAGATTGTGATTGTGGACACGATCGCTTGCGATCCCTTCACGATCCTCTTGGCGGATTCCTCGACTTATGCTTACCCGGCGGCCTCCTGGTTCTGGACATTTGGTGACGGGGGTACGAGCACATCGCAGCATCCTAGCCATGCTTATGCGAACCCCGGACCGTACACCATCACCTTGATCAGCACCGACATCCACGGATGTCAGGACACGACCTCGATCCCCTTTGTGGTGCCGGTGCGGCCCAGGGCGCAGTTCTCAACGCTGGACAGCGCGGGTTGTGCGCCCTTTGCGGTGACCTTCACTGCGGACAGCACGGACATTGCGGGGTATTTCTGGGACTTCGGCGACGGCAACACGAGCAATATCGGCCCGGTGGTGACGCATAGCTACCTGAATCCGGGGCACTATACCGTCAGCCTCATCATCACCGACATCTATGGCTGCACCGACACCCTGGTGCGTCCGAATTACATCTTCGTGGACAGCCTCGTCGCGGCCTTCACGCCGGATGTGGGCACAGGTTGCCCGCCCCTGCCCGTGACCTTCACCGACTTGAGCCAAAGCGATACCACGATTGTGGCTTGGTTGTGGACATTTGGCGACGGCGGCAGCTCCAATCAGCAAAATCCGGTGCATGTGTATCAGACGCCCGGCACCTACACGGTGGTCCTCACCGTGACCAATGCCATCGGCTGCACGGCTAGTGATACGCTGGACAACCTCATCATTTACAACACCGATCCGCCCGGCGTGCCGCCCATTCTCATGGCCACCGTCGAGAGCAATACCGCAGACAGCATCAGTTGGCGGGCGAGCGCGGAGCCGGACTTTGACCACTATGTCTTGTGGTGGGAGTTGCCGACCAACAGCGGATTTTGGGTGCCGGTGGACAGCTTCTTCAACCGCCTGGACACGACCTATACGCATACCGGACTCGCGACACTCTTCAACAGCTACTGCTACCGCTTGCAGTTGGTGGACGTGTGTGGGTACCGCTCCAATCTCGACAGCTCGCAGCGGCATTGCACCATCAATCTGGAGGCAAGCCCGGGCATCGATCGGTCGATCCTGAACTGGAATGCCTACGTGGGCTGGGACTCGGTGGCGTTCTACGATGTGTTCCGGGTGACGAGCTACGACACGCTGACCGCCCAATACCTCGGCACGGTGCCGGGCGGCGTCACGACGTACATCGACTCGGCGGTGGTCTGCTATGAGGAATATTGCTACCGGGTCAAGGCGAGGAGTTTGGGGATTCGGCGAACGCTCGTGGAGCGATACCGCTTGCGCCAAGCCCATCCACATCCCGAACGGGGAGCCTGCCTTCATCTGCGCGGCGAGCGTGCTGAATGATACCTTCGTGGAGCTGCATTGGACGCTGCCGCCAACGATCCGGGTGGCGACGGTCTTCCTGGAGCGCTCCCTCGATGGCCAAAACTGGACGACCTTGCAGCAATTTGGGCCGGGTGTATTGGGTTACGTGGACATCGATGTGGAGGTGCACGAGCAGTCCTATTATTATAGGCTCTCCGTGATCGACAGCTGTGGGGACCTGGGGCCATTCAGCAACATCGGTCGGACGATCTTGCTGGAAGCGGATTTGCAGCAGGGCTTGCCTTCTTGGATTGGAATGGGTATGAAGAATGGCCTGCGGGCGTCTCGCAATATGACATCGAGATCTTCAACGACCTCACGCAGCTCTGGCAGCCTGCATTTACGGTGCCCGGTGCGCTCGAGGAGTGGCTCGACGAAATCAGCAACCTGGACCAGCCGATCTATTGCTACCGCCTCTACGGCAATCAGAATGGCGGAAGCTGCCGCAGCCCTTTCGAACATCGCCTGTGTGCCCGTGGGCCCGGTGTTGTCTTGCTCGCCCCCAATGCCTTCACGCCGAATGGCGATGGATTGAACGAACTCTTCGAACTGAAGGGGCATTTCATCGCGGACTACCATTTCATGTTATGGGACCGCTGGGGGCAAGATGATCTTCGAGTCCTATGACCTGCGGAAGCACTGGGATGGAAAATTCGAAGGGAATCACTGCCAAGAGGGGCGTCTATGTCTGGCGCGTGATGGCGCGGGGATTTTGACGGGACGGAGATCGAGAAGCGCGGAAGTTGCACGCTGATCCGATAGTGGCTGCCCAAAAACATGCAGGGGTTCAGAATTCTGAACCCCTGCATGTTTTTGGGCATACGCTGCTTTTTGCGTTGCCAAATTCAGGAATCCCTCACCTCGTGGTGCCGAGGTCGTAGATCTCGCGGATTTCCTTGAGGATCTTGCTGAAATCGATCCGCAGGTCCTTCAGTTCACCTGTGTGGACGTCGAAAACCCATCCGTGTACCAAGGGGCCGCCGTTCGTCAGGTAGCTCTTCTGCCAAGTCGCCATCTTGATCACATTGACGCATTGCTCCTGGACATTCAGCTCGATCAGGCGGTTGTAGCGGTCATGTTCATCGGTGATGGCGTTCAGCTCCTTCTTGTGGAGGCGATAGACGTCCCGGATATTGCGGAGCCATGGGTTGAGGATGCCGAGGTCCTTGGCCTCCATGGCCGCCTTCACGCCCCCGCAGGCATAGTGTCCGCACACGACGATGTGCTTGACCTTGAGGTGGGCGATGCCGTATTCCAGCACCGAGGAGGAACTCAGGTCATTGTTGGGGATCAGGTTGGCGATGTTCCGGTGGACGAACATCTGCCCGGGCTGTATGCCGGTCATGTCCTCGGCGGTCACGCGGCTGTCGCTGCAACCGATGTAGAGGATCTCGGGGCTCTGCCCCTTGGACAATTCGTCGAAAAAAGTCTCCTTCTGCGACAACTTGTCTGCGATCCATTTCCGGTTGTTCCTGAATACTTGGGTGTAAAGTTCCATCTTCTTTCTCTTGTTCAATGCTTTTGATCGTGCAATCTGAGGCGATTGGGCATCCCATCTCGCCTTCGCCGACAAAGATAGGAGCATTGGCCAACGCATTCAAGCACTTACCACCGATCCCTGCATGACATGGCAAACGGACTGTCAAATGCGCAAAGGCGGGGCAATTCAGCGAGAATTGATAACTTGGGGCATGGTAGTAAGGGATCAATTGCGTCGCAAACTGTTTTTGCTGGCTTGTCTATTTGCATGGATTGGGGGTGTAGCGACCACCAGCTACGCCCAGTATGTGCCGCCGGGCAGCCCCAGTTGGGACCACAAGCTGTACACCAATTCCCCGGGCTGTGAGTACCTGTTTGTGGGGACATTCCGGCTCGTACTGCCCAGCCCCAAGCAAGCGACCAACATGATCATCGACAAGCATGGCGACCTCGTATGGTACCATCAGAGCGGGAACTATACGCTGAACCTGAATTACCACCCCTCGGGCGTGTTCATTTACAGTGACCGAACCAAGTGGCGCATCCTCGACAGCGGGTTCAATCTGATCGACTCCCTGACCTGCGTGGGCAAGATCACGGACCACCACGAACTCCAAATCAGCCCTGACGGGCACTATTGGCTGATTTGCCGGGAGGACCGCACCATGGATGTGAGCAGCCTCCATACGAACAATGGGACTCCGGGATCGACACAGGCTCAGGTGCGCATGGTCGTGATCCAGGAACTCGATACCGCCAAACAACTCCTGCAAGAATGGAACGGCTGGGATCACTTCACGATTTACGACTCGGACACCAATTACTTCACGAATCCCGCCCTGCTCGACCTGACGCATACCAACTCCATCGACATCCAAGGCCGGAAAATTTTGGTCAGCCACCGGCATCTGGACGCGATCACGCAGCTGGACTGGAGCAGCAATACCCTCGACTGGCAATTGAGCGGGAAAAACAATGGCTTCGACCTCAGCGGTGATCCGGGCTTTTTCGGGCAGCATGACGCGCGATACCTGCCAGGAGGTCGCATTTCCCTCTTCGACAATGGCAACTTCCATCACCTCGCTCGTGGCCTGATCCTGCAAGTGAACGACACCACCATGACCAGCCAAGTCCTGGCAAGCTACGGCAACACCGTGGCCAGCGAGAGCATGGGTTCGATGCAGCTGCTCGACGACAACTCCGTCCTGATCAATTACGGACAACTCGGCGCAAATGCCACCGTGCCTCCCGTGGTCCAATACGCGCCGGACAGCACCACCCGCATGACATTGGATTTTGGGACGGACTACATGACCTACCGGGCGCGCTGCATGGACATCCCCTTTGACTTGGGGCGGCCCCGCATCACTTGCAGCCAAGTCGGCAACACTGTGACACTCGGCGTGGACGGCGTACATCCTAGCTACGAATGGACGACCGGGGACACGAGCGCGACCATTGTCTTGGCGGACACGGGTAGGTACCAAGTCTTCGTGCCCAAGGGGATCGGCATGCTGTCCAGCCCCGCTGTGCATGTCACCGACCTCGCCAACGCCTGCCTGCAGGTGGGCAATGACCCGGTGACAATAGGGGTGCCAAGGCCTGCGAAATTGATCGGTCGCTGGGACCTGCTGGGCAGACCCGTGGAAGGGATGCCGGAGCGCCAAGTCATCCTGGAGCGGTGGAGCGACGGGACGGTGAGGAAGGTGTTTTCGAATTGAGCGGGCCCTTCGAGAGCATTCCTCGACAGGCTCAGTGATCACTCAGCGTGGCCCCTCCTGAACCGCTCAATGCTCAATCCATCCGCAGGACGGTCATGTTTTCCGTGTCCTTGGTGGTGAATTCGATCCTTTGGTCGGTATGGCCGGGGCATTTCAGGAGCAGGAGGTAGCTGGCATTGGGTTTCAGGCCAAATGCGAATTCCCCCGTCTCATCGGTGTTGACGACGGTGCGGGAACGGCCTTCGCGCAAGTCCACGATGGCGCCCGCGAGCGGTTTGCCCTCCGCATCGACCACGATCCCCTGCCAACGCTCCATTTTGGTCACGGCATAGAGGTCGTCGTCGCCCTTGCCACCGAGTCGGTTGCTGGTGAAAAAGCCCACGCCTGCCTGGTCATCGAAGATGAATCCGAAGTCGTCATAGGGTGAATTGACCGGGGCACCGAGGTTTTCGGGGTTGCCCATTTGGTCGCGATCCGGGTTGACCATGAAGATGTCGAGGGCTCCCAAGCCGCCTCGGCCGTTGCTCGCGAAGTAAAGCATGCCCTTGGCATCGACCCAGGGGAACATCTCGTTGCCCCGCGAATTGATGTCCTGCCCCAGATTTTCGGGCTTGCCCCAAGATTCGCCGTTGCGTTCCACGACGTAGAGGTCCGTCGCGCCGAAGCCGCCATCCATGTTGCTCACGAAGTACAGCAGCTTGCCGTCAGGGCTCAGTGCCGGGTGACCAAAGGAGAACTTGTCATCCATGAAAGGCAGCGGAGTGGCATCGCCCCATTTTTCTCCGTCCCATTTGGCATGGAACAAAGCGAGCTGGACCACTGCATTCTTGTCGTTTTCGGTGCCCTTCTTGACCAGGTTGCGGGTGAAAAACATCTCCTTGCCATCGGCGGTGAAGGTGGGATTCGCTTCATGCACGGGTGTATTCAGCCCGCCACGGAACAATTGCGGCTCCCCGAGTTCCGGCTTTCCGGAGTAGGGCGCGGCATAGAGATCGAGGAAACTCTCCCCGGTGCGGTTGGACTTGGCGATGGCGCGTTTGCGGGAGGAGGCAAACACAACAGACTTGCCCAAGAATGCTGGACCAAAGTCCGAGGCCTCCGAATTCACCGCCACTCGCCGTAGCAGGTAGAGCGATTTCCCTGCCGCAAATGCCTCCTGATTCTTGCAAGATGCGATCATGTCCTCGACGCGGTCATCCTCCGGGGCGCGCTTTTGGTACTTCTCCAACCATGGAATCGCCTCGGCGTACTTGCGGTTGATCATCAGCACCTCGCCGTAGTGGAACCATACCTCGCCTTCCACGCCCTTCATCTTCACGGCGCGGGCATACCAACGCAACGCATTGCGGAAATCGTCGGTGAGGCGGTAGGAATCTGCGAGCCGGATGAAGCCATGGCTGTTCCCCGGTTCCTCGTCCACGGCCTTCAAGTAGGCATCGATCGCCGCAGGATAGGATGCCTCATCGAACAGGCGGTCCGCCTTTTCCATGGCCTTTCCCTGTGCCCAAGCGCCCTGCGCAACCACCATCAAAATGAACAAAATCGTCCAACGCATCCCACAAAGATAGCAGTTAGCAAATAGCAGATAGCAATTCCGTCTGCTGCAGTTGCACGGACTCTGCTGCCTGTTAACTGCTACCTGCTAAAAACGGCAAAGGCTCCTTGGGGGAGCCTCACGGGGGTGCTTTAATTTTAGTAGGACTTCAGCCTCCCATTGCCAAGAACGTAGTGGAATATTAAAGTGGAATTATGAGACAGATTATTGCACCACGAAGGTGAGGGTTTCGCGCTTGCCTGCGGCGACGAGCTTGATGAAGTACACCCCGCTGGGGATGTCGCTGACATTCAGCTTCACGCGATTTTCGCCCTGATCGACAGTCAATTGCGCTTCGGCGAAGACCTTGCCGTCGGCATTGGTGACCATCAACTTCGCATCCGTGGCGAGGGTGGATGTGAGTTCTGCGGTGAGTGCGCTGCCGGCGTTGACGTGGTCGGTACCGACGAGGCGCATTTTGATCGCTTTTGCCTCATCCGAGTGGTCTGCGGCCTTCAGCGCAGGCGCGGCGGCAAACGTCATGATGGCGATCAGAATCAGAGAGAGGGTTTTTGCAATCGTTTTCATAGTACAATTATTTTCTAGATCAATTTCGAATACGCCTAATAGACGATTGGGACCTTCGATAGGTTGCTTGGGAAAATGAAAATATTTGTTAAACATTTTTGAATGGCCTCCTATCGCGTTTAAAGTGGGTTTTCGGGGATTTTATAGCAATTATTTCTCCCCATTCGGAATGCGTTTTTGTGTGGTACGTGCAGGATCGAGGCATGCATTGCCACTACACGTGCCATACAAAATTTCCAATTTCTTGATGATGATTTGAATTGAATTCATTGAAAATCCCGCAACAAAAAAGTCCCGGCAATTGCCGGGACACGAGATGAGAAAACGGTATAGAGGATGAGAAATTTACTTGACCAAGAAGGGGTAGGTATAGACCATGCCCCGGTGGTTCACCTTGACGTAATACACGCCATCGGGAACATTGGTGATCTTGAATCCGAGCAGCTTGGCATCGTCTTGGAGCACAATGTGCTTCTCACCAAACAGGTTGCCTTGACGGTCCACGACCTTGAGGTCCACATCGGCCATGCCAGTGGCTACGAGCTTGGTAACCAATGTAGAACCCGCTTCAATTTCAGTTCCACGGACGAACTTCAGCTCGACTTGGGATTTGCGGGACTCGGATTTACGGGCGGAGGGATCTGAGGGCGACGCGGATGCAGTGGTGAAAATTGCGGCGGCGAGCATCAGAGAAAAGAAGAGGGTTTTTGCAAGCTTTTTCATAGAATTTATTTTTGTGCTTTCAATTCAATATGCCTCCTAGACGAACGAGCCTTTCGATTGGTTGCTTGGTTGAAAAAAGAATTTTTGAATTTTAACATTCATCGTGTCCTATTGTGTTTAAAGGACGATCGCATTTTTTCTTGCGCAATTTTTGACCCCGAATATTTTGTCTTGGTACTTCCCGTGCATCGACTTTTTCCATGGACCAACCCGCAGTTGAAGAATTCACTCCCTCCCCTGAGAACCATATCCCCGATCCCGATTTTTCTGGTAAATTCGTCAGCAATGAAAAAGAGATCAAACATCGTGACGGCAACCCTGGGGATGGTGATCACCCTGGGACTGTGCTGGTTGCTGGATGGCATGTACATGAAACCGGTGCCGCTGGCATTTGGCCGGGTGCTCGACCCCTTCCATGGCTTCTGGCAGAGCATGGAGAGCCCCAACAAGACCTGGACGGACGATCTGGACCTGGAGGGCCTCAAGGACAAGGTCGTGATCCACTACGACAGCCTGCGCATCCCGCACATTTTCGCGAAGAACGAGGACGACCTGTACTTCGCGCAGGGCTACGTGACCGCCCGTGACCGCCTGTGGCAGATGGAATTCCAAACCCATGCCGCCGCTGGACGGCTCAGCGAGCTGATCGACGACCCACGGGTGCTCGCGATCGACAGGGCGCGCCGCCGGACGGGCATGGTCTATGCCGCCGAGCAAAGCCTCAAGGCCATGGAGGCCGACCCCAAGACCAAGAAAATGATGGAAGCCTACGCCAAAGGTGTGAATGCCTGGATCGACGGCCTCTCCTACAGCGAGTATCCATTGGAATACAAGCTCCTCGACTACCGGCCGGAGCCTTGGACGACGATGAAGTCCGCCCTGCTGCTGAAATTCATGGCTTGGGACCTCACGGGACGCAGCGAGGACTTCCAAAACACCAATGCCGCCGCCGGGCTGGGTGACAGCCTCTACGCGAGCCTCTATCCCGACCTCGCGCCCCTCACCTCCCCCATCGTGCCACGCGGAACCAAGTTCGACTCCGTGATCGTGAAGGTGAACGCTCCCGAGAACTTCTCCCCTGCTAGCCGCGCACCCGAGCTCATGTACCCGCAGCCCGAGGCCATGAACGGCAGCAACAACTGGGTCGTCGCCCCGTCCAAGACCGCTGGGGGACATCCGATCCTCTGCAACGACCCGCACCTGGGCCTGCGCCTGCCCTCGCTCTGGTACGAGATCCAACTCAGCACACCGGAGCATACAGTATATGGCGTGAGCCTGCCTGGCAGCCCGGCGGTCATCATCGGCTTCAACCGCGACATCGCCTGGGGCGTGACCAATGCCAGCCGCGACGTCCAGGACTGGTACGAGGTCGAGTTCAAGGACGCCTCCCGCAAGGAATACAAATTCGAGGGCAAATGGCTGCCGACCAAGATGCGCGTGGAAGAGATCAAGCGCCGCCACAGCGAGACCTTGATGGACACCATCATTTTCACGCAGCACGGCCCGGTTGTCTATGACCGCACCTACAGCGACCCGGACTCCGCAGGCCCCCTGAACGTCGCCATGCGCTGGGCTGGGCACGATAGCTCCAACGAGCTTCAGACATTCTACAAGCTGAACCACGCCAAGAACTACGACGAGTACCGCAAGGCCATCAGCACCTTTGTCTGTCCCGGTCAAAACTTCGTCTTCGCTGCTTCCAACGGCGACATCGCCATCACACAACAGGGCCGCTTCCCCGCCAAATGGACCAACCAAGGCAACTACGTCATGGACGGCACCAAGGCGAGCCATCTCTGGCAGGCATTCATCCCTTGGGAGCAAAACCCGCATGCGAAGAACCCCGAGCGTGGCTACCTCTTCAGCTCCAACCAACACGCGACGGACGAAACCTACCCCTACCACATCTATGGCAGCTACGACTACACTCGGAACCTGCGCATCTCCTCCGCATTGGAGGGCATGTCCGGCATCAAGCCCGAGGACATGATGAAGCTGCAGAACGACAATTACAATGAATTCGCAGCCCGTGGCCTCAGCTTCCTCCTCCGCAACCTCGACCAAGGCAAGCTCAGCCCAAGCGCCAAGAAGGCGACCGAGGCGTTGGGCAAATGGAACTTCATGAACGATGCCAACCTGGAGGAGCCGTCGATGTTCCAAGCCTGGGGAATGCGCCTCTACACGCTGATCTGGGAGGACGACATGCTCAAAATCGGTCGGAAGGCAGAGATGCCCGAGTGGTTCAATTCCCTCAATTGGGTGATGGACAGCCTCGGCTTGAAGAATGTGGACGACAGCCGCACCCCCGCAGTGGAGACGATTGCAGACTTGAGCACCCGTGCCTTGAACGAGGCCATGGAGGAGCTCGACTCCTTCGCCAAGGTCGAGGGCGTGCCCTATATCTGGCAGAATTACAACAATGTCCACGTGCAGCACCTGACCCGTCAGAAGGCCTTCAGCTTCTACCGCATCCCTGTGGGCGGCAATGCGGGCATTGTGAATGCGAACCGCAAAAACAACGGGGCATCTTGGCGCATGGTCGTGGAAATGGGGCCCGAGGTGCATGCTTGGGGTGTATTCCCCGGCGGGCAATCCGGCAATCCCGGCAGCAGCTATTATTCCTCCAGCCTCAATGACTGGGCCGCAGGGCGTTACCATCGCCTGCACCTGCTCAAGTCCGCAGAGGACAAGAACCCCGCCATTTTCTTCAGCCAAACCCTTCAACCCGATTGATCATCATGAAAAGGACAGCATTGATCATATTGGTCGTCGCGCTACTGGGCCTTGGGCTGGCGCAAATCCTGCCTTGGTGGAGCATCGCGATCGCAGGCATGGCCGCGGGTTGGTTCCTGCGTGGAAACCGTGGGCGGAGCTTCTTTGGCGGATTCCTCGGCGGATGGCTGCTCTGGGCTGGCGCTGCGATGGGTATCACCCTGACGACGGGCAGCGACCTGGCCGACAAGTTCTCCACGCTGATGGGCTTCGGAGGGAATGGCATGATCCTGGCGCTCATCTCAGGCGTGATCGCGGGCCTCGTGGCTGGCTTCGCAGCATTCACAGGCGATTCGCTCCGGCAAATACAGGATCGGGGATAATTCTCTCTGGTTATTTGAACCGCAAAGGCGCGAAGGAACGCAAAGTCATCAGGGCTTTGCGGTTCTTCGCGCCTTTGCGGTTTCAGCACAATTCCCTTGCCTTCCTCCCTGAGCTTGAATACATTTGGACAAACAACAATGAGAAAGCCATGGACCGTTACACAATGGGATTCCTGTTTTTGGTAGGCTGGTTCGTCTGTTTCCGGATGTTCCCTTGGAAAGTCGAAAGGATGGAGAATGACACGGTTTATTCTACCATTTCCCAAAGCCAGTACAACAACACATACTCTAGAGGCTACTCCAATGGCCCGTCCAGAGGAAGGGACCTGTTCAACGCCAACTGCGCCCGCTGCCACAATGCCCAACTGCAGAAAAAAGGAACTGGCCCAGCATTGTATGGAGTCAGTGCAAGGAAGCCTGCGGGTGATTGGATTTATCGATGGGTGAAAAACTCCGCGAAAATGATCCAGGAAGGCGATGCCTACGCCGTCAAAATCTGGAAGGAAAATGGCAAGGCCGCCATGGACCCATTCCCCTCATTGAGCGAACAACAGATAGATACGATCATGGCTTGGATTGATGGGTATTCCTTTGGCCCCGTTTGTTCATTGCCCGCCCAATGAGAAGTTACACCCTTGGAGGCTTGATCTTGGTAGGCTGGTTCGTGGTCTTCAGGATGTTTCCTGCAAAGCGGGAGCCGTCCAGAAACGTTTCGCCGCCTGTTTCCCGGCTCAACCGTTCGTCAAGACCATCGGTCGATGATCCATTGAACCAGCTTGAGTTTCAGGGCAAGATCCTGTTTGAGACGAGCTGCCAAAGGTGTCATCGACTGGATCATGCCCATAACAACCTGAAGAACCTCCGCGACCGGATGCCAAAAGGCGATTGGCTGAAGCGCTTTATCCGCAACGCTCCGCAGGTCATCCGGGACGGCGATGCATACGCCCAAAAGATCTGGGAGGAAAGCAGCATGGCCACAATGGATTCCTTCCCCAACCTGACAGACCGCGAGATCGCTGAAATGGTGATGTACATCGAGCGGTACGATTGAGGGATAATTGTTCATTCATCATTATTCATTGTCAATTGTTCCGTTTCTTTGCGCGGAAATTTTTGAATGACGATGGTGGCTCAAGTGAATCCGTCCGCTGGCGATGGAGAGGGAAAACGCTCCGCAAGCGCATTGAAGATCGTCTTCTATGTGTTTCTGGGCATCTGTTTCGGCCTTGCGGCCTTTTTCAACCAATTCGGCATCTTCTCCGCCAACAGTCCGATTCCCAAGGTGTTGGCAGCGATTGCATTTTGTGGCACCATTGGCTTGCTGGCTGACTATGCCTACCGCATCAAGCACAACATCCTATGGCTGATCCCGGCACTGACCGCGCTGGAGTTCTTCGGCGACCTGGTGTACAAGGCAGGTTGGTGGGACATCGCCAAAGGGATTTACACCGTTTCGGCCCTGCTGTGGCCTGTCTATGGTGTGCTGTTCATGATGCGCGGCGGCCAAATCATGAAAACCGACCTCGGAAAGGGCGGACTCGGCATCAAGCTCATTATCCTCGGCCTCCTCGCAACTGCGGTGCTGGGATGGGAGTACGTGACCTACTTCCCCGAACAATACGACTACAGCCATTGGGGTTGGCGGTCGCTGTACCTCGGCATTTTCTTCTGGCTGCTGGTCATCGACTGGACCACGGATTTCAGCAAAAGGGCGCAGCTCCAAGTGGAGGCCACGATCCTGCGGCATTCCTTGCTGATCATCGCGGTTTGGTACTTCGTGCGGTTCATTTTCAAATGAGCTGATTCGATTTCCACCTTCCTTTCCCGGCGCTTCTCAGGTTTTGGCCACTAAGACCATGGCCCAAAGCGGGGTGCGGGTAGCTTGGTGCCTTGGTGCCCTGGCGGCGAATCCAATCAAAATCGACGCAAAATAGAAAGGCGCAAAAGCCGAATTCAGCCCTTGCGCCCCTCTTGGCGGGAAACGTCCCTGTTCTATCAGTTGTTCAGATCGACTTCCTCGACTTGGAGGATTTCTTTCGTGGTATTGTCGAGGACATAGGCGACCACATGGCAGTTGGAGGCAACCCAGGTTGAGTCGAGGGCCTTTTCATAGCTCATGCTGAATTTCTCGCCGAGGAAGATGTCCGCATTCTTGATGGGCACTCCCCAAGTACCGGGGGTGATGGTGCCGCGCAGAACGTGGTTCTGGACGTAGTCGTCGATGTGCTGCGTGGTGGTATCGTAATCAGCCTGCTTGGAGACGATGCCGTCCTCGGTGATGAGGAGCACCAACTGATGGCTCTCATTGCCGGTGCTTTGGTACTCGATGTTCACGTCCACCGCCACGCTGTGGTTGGAGGGATTGTAGGACGGGTCGAGCTCGATTTTCATCTTGGGGGCCTCGGCAAGGACAGTGCTTGCGAAGGTACTCCAATCGGGGTAGCGTGTCAGGACAGCGCCATTCCAAGTCCGGCGGTTCACCATGCCGATGGGAAGTCCCTGCTGGTCGGCGTGGTAGTACTGCTCGAGCTCGGTGCCCATAGAGGTGCGGAAATCGGTGGAATAGCCCAAGGAAGGAACCACGGAGGCAAATCCACCTGCGTGGACGGCTACGACCACGAGGTTTTCACCGTAGGTCTCCAACAAGGCGGCTGCCTGTTCGTGTGCACGCGGGCAGTTGCCGCACATGTGCCCGGTGAAATCCTCAATCAAGACCTTGTTTGTGCTTCCTGCGAACCCATTGGGATCGACCTTGTCGCCCTTGATGATGTCGCATGCGTTGAGGATCGCGGCGGCACCGAGGAGCAATAGGAAGGATTTGGCGTTGATTTTCATAGCACTAATTTATCAAAAAGATCCTGTGATCGCAAGATTGAAACCGTTGGAGGCGGGCACCACGCGGCAGACACCGCCTACACAGATCACTCCAGCACGCTGCCGACCGTAGCCGATTTGGAAGCGGTAATTGTTCCAATTCACGCCGCCGAGGCCGCTGAAGTAGTGGATGCGCTTCTCAGGCTCGGCATTGCCATAGTTGTATTCGTCCCAAAGCGCGAAGAAGAAATGCGGGGCGACTGTGTACTCAGCGAGGATCATGGCCCAAGAGCCAAACTCCTGCTTGGTGTAGCAGTGCTGCAATTCCATGCGCAGGGTATGCTTCTTGAGCAGCTTGTAGCTCATGTCCAGCACCTGCACCTCCGCGACCACGTCCTTGCTGGCATTGAAGCCGGTAAGCTGATGGAAGAGTCCCTGATCGTAGTTGAAGTGGAGGTAGCTGAGGGTCGCCTTGAACTTGGGGCTGAATTTCTTGGTGATCTCCACGTTGATGTCCTGGAAGAGGACGCTGTCCATCTTGGCGACAAATGGCGCGGTATAGCCCTCAAACGGATCGACTGTGGCTTGCTTGTCCAGCGGATTGATACGGGAGAAGTTCAGGGCCACGTTCATGCCGTATTTGCCGCCGAGTTTGGTGTCTTTCTTGAAGGTGTAGAGCACCTCGGCCTGCATGCCCCATTCGCCCAGGGGCTGTGTCGCCCAGGGAAACAGTGTGGGCAAGCGGTAGGTATGCTGCTTGGTCTGCGGGGGCAGGAAGTTCAGCGTCAGGTTGTTGAAAGTACCGGAGCGGTCCGAGCGGAAGTCCATGTTGTCGATGCGCTTCCACTGCGCGGAGATGCCGAGGCCCTTGCGGGCGTAGGTCGCCTGCACGAGGAGACCATTCCCGGGCTTGTAGATGAGCGCATTGACCGAACTCGGGTCATTGATCTTGTAGGCATACTCGCCTGTCAAGCCAAATCCGCCCCGGTTCAAGGAGGCCCGACCTGAGAATGCGCCGACGTTTTCCGGATAAATTTGCACCGGGTCATTGTCCTTTTGGAAGCGGCTCACGAAGCTGCCCCCGATGCGCACCCGGGTCTTGGCGTTCATCAAGCTGTCAAAGCTCTCGTTGATGCTCCACTCCGCATCGAATCCCCGGATAATGCCTTCACTCAGGTTGGCGACGGTATTGGAGAATGCATTCCGCTGACGCCCGATGAGCCCTGTGAGGTAAATGCCCCGGACGGGTTCGCTCTTGATGCGGATGCCGTCGATGCTGTTGTCAAAACCCAATCCCCATTGCTCGTAGGCGCGAAGCACCATGCCGCTCCCAAACTGCTCATAGAAGGTTCCCGCTGTGACATCGAATTTGTTGTTGCGGAAGCGGGCATAGCGGTAAGGCAGCCCTGCTCCCCGCTCGCGGGTGAAGCCCTGCAAGGTGGGATAATAGGACTCGAACCGAACGCCCGCCTCAAACTTGCCACGGGTGTAGATCAAGTTCATGAAGGCATTGCTGCCCAATTTCTCAGGGAAATTGGGGGCGCCGATGAGGCTGTCCGCCTTGTAGGTCTGCGCATCGACCTCGAAGTTTCCATGGATTTCTCCCAGGTCCACTCCTTGTGCGGCGAGGCTACCCCCAAAAAGCATCAAGGCTGCAGAAGCAACCCTGATGGTATTCTTTGACCAGATGTATTGGATCACCTTAGCAATGTTGATTCAATGAAATCTTGACTTGGACCTTAGTCCTTGACAAAAGTGCCCGCAGCAACTTGCTTGACCACCTCCAAGAGGTGCTCCTCGTCGCCGGGGGAGTAGGAATTGTGGGTCCACATGAACTCGCCCTTGCCATTGAGGACAAAGGTCGTGGGCACGTTGTTCACGTTGAGCGCGCGCTTGAAGTCACTGTTCTCGTCGATATAGACTTCGTAGTCCCAGCCTGGACCCTCCACGAAGGGAGCGACTTTGGGGGCATTCCGCGCATCGTCGATGGAAATCGCGATCAGTTTCACGCCCGTCTCCTCCACCCATTCGGGGTAGCTTTCGGCGATCGTGCGCAGTTCCAGGACGCAAGGCTTGCACCAAGTGGCCCAGAAGCTGATGATGATCGGCTTGCCGTCATTGGCAAAGGAAGCCGTGCTGACCGTGCCACCTTTGAGGTCCTTGACCTTGATATCGGGCATCGTCCAGGCACCATCTTGCGCCCAAGCCTTGCCAGCAACCAGCATCACGAACAGGAAAGAGAGGAGGAATATCTTTTTCATAGAGACGAATTTAGACTTTCTCCGAGACATGCAAAAGCTATGCCGCAAATTTGGCGGGCTAAAACGATACAGATGCAAAACAGACGACACTAGCCAGATAGCATTGAGCAGGTAGCAGTTCGGGGTGTACCCGTAGCACTGCCGTCTCCTACATGCTCTTCCTAATGCGGGGATAAAGCCGTTTTACCAATTTGTCATGTCGAGCGGAGGCCCAAGGGGCTGGAGCCGAGACATCTAGCTAGGAGCGTCGGCCGCACAGCTTAAGCGGTACGTGTTTCAGCACACGCTAGATGTCTCGGCTTCGCTCGACATGACATAACGCAAAAAGCGGCATCATGCCCGCGTGCAGCAGAACTGCTATCTCCCAACTCCTTCTGCTCACTTGAAAATCGGATCCAGGATCGGTGCGAGCTGATCGGCTTTCAGGTCCTTGGCGATGATCTTGTGGCTTGCATCTAGGACATAGACCTCAGGAGTGATGTCGATGTGGTACTTGAGGTTGTAGTTGCTCTTGAACTGCGGGTCCCAGACGTTGTGGAAGGAGTCGATCTTGTACTTCTTCACGAAGTCGCGCCAAGCCTTTTCGTCGTTCCCGGTGCAGAGGGCAAATACCTGCATGCCTTTGGCGCGGTAGCGCTCCAAGACTTGCTTGATGCCGGGGGTTTCCTCCTGACAGTGCTCGCATTCGTAGTTGTAGATGAAGAGGATGCTCGCGGGTCCCTTCAGGCTGTAGAGGCTCTCCTCCTTGCCAGCGAGGTTGGTACAGGTGAGGTCTTGCCCAACCTTGCCGATCATGCTCGGGCGCATGCCATTGGCGTCGCGTTGGATGCCGGACAGCTCCTCCGGAGTCGCCCACCAAGCCTGCGCATCGGTGAAATACTTGTCCACGACATGCACGAACACGGATTCGAGGCCCATTTGCTTCGGCGTGCGGTACTCAATCGCGATCCAGTTCACCACGAATTTGAAGCTCTCCTTGTTGGCGCGGCTCTTTTCGATCACGATGTCGGCGTACTTCACCACGGAGTCGTGGATCTGCGGGGTGATCTGCGTGAGATAGGTCTTGAGCTTGTTGAAAATGATGGGCGAACGCAGGAGACGCATGTCGTTGAGCGGCGTGTTGTTCCAGTATTCGCTGCGGTAGAGGAAAATCTGCTTTTCTTGATCCAGGCTGCCGTCGGGCTTGCGCACGTCGTGGAGGTCGGGATTCTGTCCTGCCATCTTGAACGCAGTGAAGAAGCTGTTCGGGTGCTGATCCTTGAAGGATTGCAGGTGCGCCTTCCGCTCCTTGATCAGGCCGTCGATCTGCGCTTGCAGGGCTGCGCGCTGGGGATCACTCGCGGGCAAGCTGTTGAATTGCTTGTCCACGGGTTGGAGGCGGGTCTGGAAATCCTGCTCCCATTTGAGGTTCTGATAGAGAAGCTCATTGTCCAGGCTGCCCTCGACCTTGGCGCTGCGGATCGGGTCACGCAGGTCGCTGCTGAAGGTGAAAGTCTGGTCCTGGTCCAGCAGGAATTGGTAGGCAATCGTGGAGGTGACGGCGAGGAAATAGACCCCGCCCGGCAGGGCCGTGTCCAGTTTGATGTGATAGACACCCGCCTGCGGCACAATGCTGTCCACCAAGAAGTTAGTGCTGCCAATCACCCCAATAATCCTCGCCACCGAGTCCGGGGCATTGGTGATCGTGAATGTCGCCTCAAAAGGTTCGCCCTTCGGAGCGGCAACCACCGTGCTGTCCACAGGCGTACCACTGCCCTCAGAAGCCTCGTCGCCCCCGCCACAACCCACCATCGCCAAGCAGCCCATCATCGCAGCCGCCATCCAAATCCTTGCGTATCTCATTGAATCCGTTGGTTTTTCTGGGTTCAATGATACGAAGTCAATGAATAATTCATAATGAAGAATGAATAATTCTTGGTGAAACGGCCTCCCAATGACGCTAGGAAGGCCCAGCACCATTGTTCATTATCCATTCTTCATTATTCATTGCTAGAAGAGCCAATACATGATCCCCACGTTTGCGAAGGCGCCGAAGCCGGGGCGGTAGGAATCGACTTGGCGGATGGGGATGGTGAGTCCGGCTTCTGCGTTGATTTCGAGGTGCCAGAGTTTGATACCGGCGCCGAGTCCGGTGTCGGCGGCGAAGACGCTTTCGGGGGTTGCTTCGTTGAAGTTGCCGCGCTGCAGGTACATGCCGCCGAAGACGTAGGGCCGCAGGAGCTTGGCGATGAAGCCTTTGGCGTAGAGCCGGGCGTCGGTCTTGAGGACGAGGGCATTCACCATGGTGCCATTGTCGGTGCGGATGCGGTTGTAGGCGATGTCACCTGCCACTGCTAGCCGTGAAGGCCTCACGATCACCCGACCGCCAAATCCCACCGGGGTGCCGATGACCACGCCCGCTGCGAGGAAATTGGCCTTGTCCCGTTTCTTTTTCTTCTTTTTGCCGCCAAGGAAGTCGTACTCCCCATCAGCGAAGGTATTGCCTGGCGCGTGCAGGCCGATCATCGAGACCGATTGCGTGGCCACGGGTTGCGCCTTCAGGACAATTCCGGTGATCCACATGATCCCCAACAAGCAGATGCCAATTTTCATTTTCATACCAGTCCAACAATTTTCCAGTAACATCCTATCCAATTCTTGCAATCTTTACGCCAAGACCCATCCACGGTTGACAGTCCGTAAGATTTTCAGCTCAACTGTTGCAAATCCGCAGATTGTTCCTATTTTGGATTCAACTGTATGAACTCATCCTCTCGCCCATGCAACCTCTCAAAAACCTCAAGGCAGCAGCACTTCTTTTGGCCATCGTTGCCCTTCAATGTTCTATCTCAGCCTTCTCCCAATCGCGGATAGAGGTGCTGGACAGCATCGCATTGCCGCAAGACTATATCCTGGACCTGAATGCTGCAGGCTCCGGTTACGAAGGCTTGGCGACGATTCGTGCCGAGGGATCGCTTTGTGGCGGAAAAACAGCTTGGATGGAATTGGACAGTAAGGGACAAGTCTTGCGATGTACGCCCCTCATCCTCAAAAACGGCAAAGGGACATCGGCCTACCAATACTTCAAGGTGGGGCAAGACCTCTACACGTTCCATCCGAACACTTCAACGACGCTGTACCACTGGGACAAGGATATCCGCGAAGTGGATGCCATCCAGATCCAATTCCCGGATCACAAAAATAGGTACCATCTGACCATGCACCAACCCCTGCAACTCTCCTCCGAGGCAGGAAAGGCCCGCCTTGTGTGCACAGCCGAGCGCTATTACAAGAAGTCCAAGCAGTCAGACCTTTTAGGGCCTTATGACTGGAATGGCCCAAGCATGGCTATTCTGGAGGTCTCTCCTGAAGGCGACAAGGTTGCGGCGCGGCTATTTGGGGGACACCCAACATATTATAAGGAAGGCTTCACCAGCTACCGACACCTCGTTCGCTCCTGTATCGGCCCGCAAGATCAAGTGATTCAAGGCTTTGCGATGGGCGGTCCCCTGAGTGTGTACAATCCAAGTGGAGAGCGAATCGATTCCTTGCCATGCCCCTCGCTTCCCATTCCTGAGGGGGAGAAGCACGTCTGGATGGACAAAATCCACACCGTCCATTTCTTCGCTTTGCAGGACATGTACTCCTATATCCACTATGACGCAGAATCCGATTGCTACCTGGCGCACAAATCTTATAGAGCCGACAAATCCGTGGCAGACAGCATCCTCGCCGCCAACGATTATTTGGGGTTGTCCAAACTCACCGCCCAGCGCCGGACGGAGCTCGAGGTGATCAAGCGGCAGGGGCATCAGACGATCGCAAACGTGCAGTACCCCTTTCCCAGCCCCAAGCTCATGCGGTCACAAGGCAATGAAATCTGGGTACAATCCGGGCTGAAAATCTACCATTGCCGGATCGTGATAGAGCGCGAAAAGATCTAGTTGAGGGCCTCACGGCCTTCCAAGGCGCCCAAAAGCATATTCACCCATTTGACAGGAAAAATAATTGTCATCCACTTGGATTTCATTCGGAATCAAGTATCTTCACAACCAAATCAATCATAGCGTTTATCCTTTAACATTAACTATACTATGAAAAAAGCACTTTTTGGTTTTGTCATGGCAGGCGTCCTGACCATCGGTTTCACATCCTGCAAGAAGGACTACTCCTGCACCTGCAACTACAACTGGGGCGCTGGTGACACCACCATCACCTATCAGTATCCCAAGGTGAGCAAGGGCGACGCTGAGGAAACCTGCGACCTCCAAGACACCCAAATCAAAATCATCGACGCCAACGGTTCCTGCTCCCTCGACTAGGACCACCCGCACGATCAATTGACGATTGGCAATGAACGATGTCATCCCCAAGGAGCATCGCTCGTTGCCAATTTTCAATTATTCATTATTCATTATCAATTGATTAGCGCACCTCCCAGTAGGTAAATCCTCCTCCCCCACTCCAGCCCGTCGCCGCCGTGACGCCGCCGCGCTCCTCGCCCTCACAGACATTTCGCAGCCTCGGCACACAGTGACTCTCACAATGGATCCCTTGCTCGATGCCAATCCACCTCCGGCCCGCCTTGTGCGCGACTGCCGCCGTGGTGCCTGAGCCCAGGAAAGCATCCATCACCCAGTCGCCGGGCTGCGTACTCGCCTGGATCAATGCCAAAATCAATCCCTCTGGCTTGGGGTAATCAAAGGATTCTTTGCCAAACAACGCCCGGCTCTCCGCAGCTGCATCCTCGTAGGTCGGCAAGCCGTAATGCGCGGTACTGAGCAGGTTTTTCATGCGCTTGGGGGCACCGCCCTTGCGGATATGGTTCGGGCGAAACGGCAACTTGCTGATGCGGATGGGGTCGCCGGATTGGATCACCTCGTTCAGCTTCCGTTGGCTGTACCGCCACTCCCCTTCCAAGCGGAAGTCATGGAGGTTGCGTCCCTTGGCAATCTGCACATCGTCCAGCAGTCGGGTTTGGATACGGCCCTCGCTCATCTCCTGCGCCCGGATCAACTGGTCTGCCAGGCCGAATTCGACGGTTCCTGCGGGAAAATGCAGCACAGAAATGGAATTCCCGGCATTGTTCAGCGGGTATTTCTTGCCGAGGGTCGTGGTGCCGTAGTAGAGCGGCCGCGCTTGGGACTTGTCCTTGACATAGACCAGGATGAACTCCGTGAGCGAGGCGAGGTGCGAAAGGAAGCTGGGCTTCTTTTTCTTCTCCCAAACCAGGTTGCCAATGAAGTTCGTCCGGCCGAAGACCTTGTCGCAGAGCACCTTGAGGTAGGCCATATTGGCCTCGTCGATGGAGACGAAGAAGTAGCCGCTCGGGCGCATCATGGCGCGGATCGCGTGCAGGCGCGGAGCGAGCATTTGCAGCCAAGCCTCATGCGCGAGGTCGTCATTGTAATGCGAAAATGCATGACCTGTGTTGTAAGGCGGATCGATATAGACGCATTGGACGGTTTCCGCGTGGGTTTTGGCGAGCAGGGTCAGTGCAGCGAGGTTGTCGCCATGAACGAGCATGTTGGGTTGGAACAGGCCGCCGCAACCGAGGTCGGGCACCTGTACCAATCGCTCGTTCCCGAGGGGATATGCCCAATCGGAGATGTACCTCGCGGCTTCATACATGTGGCAAAGGTATGTGACCGCACATGTGCGATGTCCACGTGCAGGAAGGGGTGTATGGAAAAGTGGGCGATCAGCCTTCCTTCAGGCCCATCCAGTAGCCAAAGATGACATTTTTGTACCCGGTGAGCTGCTGTCCGATTTTGAGGGCATTCCAGCGTTGTTGGGGCAGCTTCTCGGTTTCTGCGCGTCCAGATTTCCGGGCGAGCTTGACCGTATAGGTCTCTTCGTGCTTGCCTTCGCGGTACTTCTGCGGCTGCGTTTTGGTGCCCAGGTAGCTCGGCCAATGCGGTTTCTGGTCATCGGCCTTGGCGGTCTCGTCGTGGTCGTGGCCCCATCGGTCGATGGTGTAGTAATACTTGGTGGCATAAACCGGCTCCTCGCGGGTGCGGTCCACGCAGACCTCCTCGGACTCGTCGCAGTATTGATCCGTGAAGGTGCCGTTGCCATTGTCGGTTGTGCCGCAGACCACGCGGTGCGTCTCAGTATGGCAATCCTGCCCGATCACAATCGTGTTGTAATGGTGGATCTCCGTCTGCGAGGAGATGCTGTACGCTCCAGGAGGCGGACTGTCCCAACTGCTTTCCTGATGCGGGCCATAAGCCTCGATCTCGACGACCCGCTCCCAGGAGAATCCGGTGACGGTGACGGGAATCGACGTCCGCCAAGTGAGCAGGAAAATGAGCAAGGCAATGCTGCCCACCACGATGCCCGCGATTTTGAGGCGTTTGTTCCGCTTGCGTTTGCGTTCGGCCTCCTCCGCCAATAGGCGGTCATGGGTCCTGTCGGAGACGCCGGGGCGGTTGGCAGCAGGATTCGATGTGGGCGCCTCCGTTTCGGGGGCCTCTACCTCGTCTTGCGATTGCGGGGTGTCCCTAGGGTCATAGTCCCGGGCGATGAACTGTTGGTCGCTGCTGGCGGTGTCTTTGGGGTTTCCGCAGGCGTCGCAGTCGTGGTCTTCCGCATCGTTGACCTTGCCGCAGTGCCCGCATTTCCAGGCGCGCTTGGACTTGGCCTTTTCGACCTCAGCAGCGTCCGCGATGACCATGTCGCGCTCGTCGAGGTACCATTTGCCAGTGGTCGGGCCACCGCATGCCGGGCAAACCTCCACCGTGCGGCCATTCAGCCAACCGGGGATGCGCTTGGTGCCGCATTGTGGGCAGTCCCATTTGCCGACGTAGGTTCCCATTTCGGCACAATTTAGCGGTTATTGGGAATCATTGGATGGAAATCGGTCTCGCAAGATTCTGAATTCAGCGAAGAAATCGATGTGGTTAAGTGGGGAATTCGCCTGAGGCAGTTCCCTCGGCTTCGCTCCCCGATAGCATCGGGACAAGCGGGACATGGTTCGGTCGGCGTGCGGCGAGGACGCCGCCGCCTCACGGGGCAATTTCTAATTTCTGATGGATCCGCAGGCCTTTTTCCGCATGGCTTTGAGGCTTTCCTCGCCGTAGTAGTCGGCGTAGCCGAGTTGCTCGGCGGTGTCGAGGTCCTCGCAGGCTTTGGTGGGGCGCTTGAGGTCGTGGTGGATGGCGGCACGGTAGTAGAAAAACAACGGGTCCATGTCGTCGAGCTTGATGGCTTGCTGCACGGACTTGAGGGCGGCATCGGCGTCGCCGAGTTCGAGCAGGGCGTAGCCAAGGTTCGCGTGGGCAAATGCCATGTCCGGATGTTGCTGCACGAGTGGTGCGAGGGTTGCGCGGGCAGGCTCAAAATCGCCTTTGAGGACGTAGAGGTAGCCGAGTTGGTCGGGGATGGAGGGCTCCTGCGGTTGCAATTCCTGGGCACGGAACAGGTCGGTCTCGGCGGCTGCCCAATTGGAGTCGGACATTTCTAGCCAGGAGCGGGTCAGGTAGGCGTCCCATGCGAGGCTGTCCTTTTCGATGTAGCGGGCGAGGACCTTCATGGCGCCTTCGCGGTCGCCGGAGCCGTCCAGGATCATGGCGCGGGTCGCGAGCAAGCTGTATTGTTCGGGTTCCAAGCGGATGGCCAAGTCGATGTCGCTGAGGGCATTCGCATAGTCGGCGATGGCCTCGTAGGCCGTGGCCTGTGACAGGTAGCCCATGGCGGCGTCCGGGGCGAGTTTGATGGCGGTTCCAGCCTCCTTGATGGCCTGTCGAGGGTTGCCTTCGAGCAAATAGTACTCTGATCGCAGGCAAAACACCTCCGCGTCGCGGGGCGCGAGTTTCCTCGCCACCTCCAGATCCTGCCAAGCCTCGGACAGCACCATTTCGTCCAAGTTCATTTCGATCCGCAAAAGGTAGGCCTCCAAGAAATCCGGATCCCGCTTGAGGCAGGCGCGGATGTCCTTGAACGCCTCCTCCCTCCTACCGCCATAGTAATGCAGCCTCGCCCGCGCAACAAAGGGCTCAGGTGCCATCGGCTCTAATTCGATGGACCGGCTCAGGTCTGACAATGCAAGCGCGGGATCACCAAGGTAATCCCGCGCAATTCCACGGTAATAGTAGAGGACCGCGGTATCGGGAAACACGGCAATGGCTGCGTCGCAATCCGCCAACAGCTGCTCATAATCACCTGCTGCATAGCTGCTATCGGCTGCAGCGATGAGTTCCAAATCTTGCGCGAAGGCCGGGAGGGCAAAGGCAACCATCAAGATCGCGCTGCCCCACAACTTCCTGATGGCACGAGCGACGAACACTAGTATTCGATGCGCTTTTGGATGAAAGCCTCCACTTTTGGCGTGCGCTTGAGGCCGTTTGCCTTGAGCAAGTCGTACCATTCACGAATGATCTTGGCAGCGGCAGATTCGGGATGCTCCTTCAGAAGCCAGTCGTAAGCGGCTTGGAATTCGGTATCCAGTTTCTGCGTTTCATAGCTGATGGATGGCGTATTGTCCTGCCCCAACATCAGATCAGAGGTATAAACATCTGCGATGTTGCGCATGCGGGCGGAATGGACGAACAGCGGGTGCTTGATGGTGAAATCGTTCCAGAAAACGGCCCTTTCAGCGAGTTGTTTGGGAGAAATGACCAGGCCACCATCGTCGGACCAACCTTCCTCGGCCTCTTTAGAGCGCTGATCCATGTAGGCTTTCATCACCGGGGTGACCATTCCAGAAAGTGCGGGAATGGTCAATCCTGGCTTGGGCACCAAGGCCGTCATGCCCTCGGGATAGATGATGTCCAATCCGCAGGCCTTCCATTCGGCCATCTCGGCGCGGATCTTGTCGGCATCCTTGACCTCCATTCCTTCCACATCCACCACGCTGTAGTCATCGTAGTTGGGGCGATCCATGAGGGTATTGTTGACATGGTTCGCGACGCTGTCCAGCCACAAGTCCAGCTCCGGAGTTGCGAGGTCCACCTCTTCGGCGGACTTGCCTTTCATGGCGTTCACGAAGGCATCGATGCCAGCCTGCATGACCTTGCAATCCTCTCCTTTCACGGCTTTCAATGCAGCATGTGCCTCGTCAGCGGCCTTACCGGGTGCCGGAATCACAGCCCCCAGGAAAATCCAGCCTTCCTGCCCCTTGTCGGTTGCAACCTTGCCCCAGGGTGCGGTGATCTCCAGGTTTTGCAGCTTTACGGTCTCCATTTTCTCCGACATTTCGTTCAGGTACTTCAAGCGCTCGCGCTTTTTGTGGGTGGAAATCACCTTGCTGTCCATGCTCGGGTTTTCGCGGAGGCGGACATCGTCGTAATCCACTTCAAGCCAAAGCTCAACCATCTCCGCCTTGGCAGTGGAGTCAGTGCTGGTTTCCCCTTCCTTGGTGGCGGATTTGTCCCCACAGGAGGACACGAACAGCAACAAACTCAGTGCAAAAAAAGCACTCGAAAGTGTTTTCATTCTTTTCATAAAAAACTCAAAACAAATTAATTGCATGCAATATTGATTCCAAAAATTCAGTATTCAACTGTAGGCCCTGATCCAATCGGAAATGCGGCGGGTCATGGCTTGCTCGCCCGCCTCATATACACCATCGGCCAGGAAAATGTCCCTGAGCAGAAGCTGCAGCTTCTCCCGTGAACCCCGCTTTTGCAGAAACAGAGGAAGGGATTCCCGGATCAGCGCCTCTTGCTGCGCCAAATCCATGCCATCCAGCAACTGCTCCATCCGGCCCACCGTTTCGGCGCCCAATTCCACATGGAGATACCTCATCTCAACCTGCTCCCGCTTGCCATCCGCGGAGGCGGCAGCGAGCAACATGAAGGCGAGCCATTCCCTGAGTGTCCAAACAGATGGGTCTGCGTTGCGATCCATGGGCCAAAATTAATGGAAATTTCGCCGTCATTTTGACCAGAATCAGCGATTCGACCAATTTTCCTCACTTGACAGACCTGCCAAATCCGTAAGTTGGGGCATGAGTCAGCAGCAACCCCTCGCTATATTGGTTTCCGGGCTACCCGGATCGGGGAAAACCTACTTTGCCAAACGGCTTGCGCCCGCCTTGGGTGCCTGCTACTTCAGCACGGATGTGATGCGCAAGACCAAGACGCCGGACCGCACTTACAGCTATGCCGAGCGAGCAAGCGTCTATCAGGAATTGTTGGACAGGGTTGACAAGACGCTCCATGCCGCGCAGACAGTGGTGATGGATGCCACATTTTATAAGAAGGAGCTGCGGGATGCATTTGAGCAGGCGGCAGTGCGGGCCATGGCCAAGGTCGTCTGGATCGAGGTCGTGGCAGATGAGGAGGTGGTCAAGGAGCGGCTGTCCCACCCTAGGGAGGACAGCGAGGCGGATTATGCCATCTACCTGAAAATGAAGGCCGAGCATGAACCCATCCAAGAAACGCACCTGGTGCTGCACTCGGATCAGAGCTCGGTGGAGGACATGATCGGTCAAACGAGGGCCTGGTTGGAGGGCAAGCAATGAACCGCGGGGATGCGCTCCGGCTTATGCAGGGATTGAGCGGGGCGCCTGAATTGGTGGAGACGCATAGCTCCTTGGTGATCCTCGCCGAGGAAATCGCCTACAAGATCAAAAAGGACGTGCATTTCAGTTTCCTGGACTTCTCGACGGTGGAGTTGAGGCGGCAGGACACGGTCAGGGAGCTGGAGTTGAACCGTCGGCTGGCCCCGGAGGTGTACCTCGATGTGGTTAATGTCTGTGCGGAGGGCGAGCTGCTGCGCCTCGGGATGCCGGGCGAGGAATGCGCGAATGTCGTGGACCATGCCCTGAGGATGAAGCGGTTGGACCGCGAAATGGAAATGGACAAGGTGCTGGAGCGCGGGGAGGTCACAGGGGCATTTTTGGAAATCTTGGCGGCCAAGGTCGCGGCTTTCCATAACGGCGCACTGGTGATCCGGGAAGGTTCGCAGGCGACTCCGGAGGGTTATGCGTCGGATTTCAATGACATCTTGCAGGAGGAGGAGATTTTCCGGCAGCAGCTGGGGAATCAGGCGGTGGAAAGCTTGAGGGCCGTGGTCGCGGTTTCGGATCACTTCTTGGAAACCCACAGTCACCACATCGCCGAGCGGCTTGAATCGGGCTGGGTGCGCGATGTCCATGGCGACCTGCACACCCGTAACATCTTCGCCTATGCCGACCCAGTGATCTTCGACTGCCTGGAGTTCAATGCGCATTTCCGGCAAATCGACGTGTTGAATGAGGTTGCCTTCCTGTGCATGGACTTGGAATCCCGGGGCTTTGCGGCATTTTCCCAGCAATTCATCGATGCCTACGACCGTGCGCTGCATGCCTTCCAAACGCCGGAAGACCGCAACCTCTTCGTCTGGTTCAAGTGCTACCGCGCCAACGTCAGGGCCAAAGTTGCCGCGATCCGGGCCTCACAAGCCACAGATATCCAATCGCTCAAGTCTGAAATGGCGAGCTATCTGGAACTCATGGCGCAGTACGCGGCCCAACTCGCCGCGATGCCCTCAGAATAGGTTTGCTTCTGCGGGGGACAATGGCTAAAATTGATCGATAAAACAGATTGAGAAACATGGGCTACTTTGATCGGATAGAAGAGGTGTTGGATGCGGGCGCGCCGGTGATCATGCTGCGCACGAGCGAGTACGACCGCGCGTATGCCGGACTCAAGCGCTGGTGCAAGGGAGCGGATGCCGTCCTCTACAAGTGGAGCTGCGTGGAGGGTTTGCTGGAAATGAGCGTGAATTTCGACACGGTGATGGCAGTGGACGAGCGCGTGAGCGACCTTGTGCAGGTTTTGGTGGAGGTGGAACGCCGGCAGGACAACTCAGAGGTGGAAATGTTTGTCCTGGAGGGCGTGTACGACTTTGTCTATCGGGCGGATGTCAAGGCACTTCTCCGCAAGCTGATCCTGGACATCCCGAAATCCGGCACCAAGAAGAAGGTCGTGTTGCTGAATCCGATCCCGGAATTGCCGCTTGAGCTCTGCGGCTCCATCCCTAGCCTGGAATTGCCGGCTCCCGATGCGATAGAGCTGAAAAAATTGCTCGAAGCCGTGCTCAAGGCCCGTGGCTTGACCGCGGACGAGGCGATGAAAGCGGCATTGATCGAAGCAGCTTCCGGCATGACGGCGGAGGCGGCATCACTCGCCTTTCGAATCGCGGGTCTGCGCACGGAATTTGGGGAGGAGGCACCTGCCGTGGTCCGCGAATGCAACAACCTCTACCTCGAGCCCAAGCCCTACACCTGATCTTGGGAGAATGGTTGTCCTTCTCGTTTGAATTGACAATCCATTGAATTTCTCCTCTTCCATTGCTATCTTTCGAATCCTCAGTCAACAGGATACGGAAGATGTCACGGAAATTATTGCTCTATCCATTGCTATTGCTATCTGCTTGGTCCATACAGGCGCAGAATCTGATTACCAATCCCGGATTTGAAAGCAGGTCGCTCTGTCCCAGTAGCATCAGTCAATTTGCAGGGTATGTGAACAATTGGACGCAGCCCTCCACAGGCAGCACCGACTACAGCGGTTGCGGCTTCATTGGCAATGGCGTGATCATGTTTGGCCCCTACACAGGCACATCCGCGATTGGAACCTGGGGCGGGCCCTCGCATCCCGGTTGCGCAGCCGGATCGGCCTACGTCGAGCCTGCGGCAGTGGCACTGACCACCCCCATGGTCAATGGGCAGAACTACACCGCCTCCTTCGCCGTTCGCATCGATGGAGCAGGCACCGCAAGCGCGAATCCCAGCGGCTGCATGAACGTGGGCATGTATTTCTACCACAGCAGCAGCCCGCCTGTGTTTCCCGGCTATTGCTGCGCGAATGTCACCCCGCAGTTTTCCGTGAGCGGGGCGAGCGTCCTCCGTGGCCCCTACACCGTCTTCTCCGGGACCTTCACCGCCACCGGAAACTTCACCCACGTGGTCGTCGGAGCCTTCTGCAACGCTACCACGCCGTCCTGCACCAACTACAACGGCACGCGCATGTACTTCAACATCGATGATGTCTCCATCGTGCCTTCGGTGATCCTGCCCTCCACCATGCTGAAACTGCATGGCAGCGCGCAGCCGACCTTCAATACACTGACCTGGGAGCTGGACGAGGCCGATCATTACACCCAATACCGCCTCGAACGCAGCACCGATGCCGAACTCTTCCGCACCATCGACACCCGCGGGGTCACAGGCACCGCCAAGTACCACTACAATGACACCCAACTGGACGCGGAGGAGATCTATTACCGCCTCGCAGCCGAGGACGCGAACGGCAATTGGGTGTACTCCGAGGTGATCCGCCTGAACACGAGCGATGTGACCACGGAAAATCACCGCCTGCACCTTACCGAATCCGTCGCCAACGCCACCCTTACCCTCAAGATAGCCCGGATTCCGCAAGGAATGTACACCCTGGAGGTCATGGACATGCAGGGACGCGTCGTCCATTCGCAAGGCATCGAACACATGGTGGGGGAAGAAACCGAAATCTCCACCTCAAACTTTGCATCCGCAGGTTACCTGCTGCGGCTCAGGTCGTTGGCGGATGGGACGGTGCGGATTGCCAAGTGGGTCCACTGATCCGGAAGTCTTAAAATTTCATAAATTCTCACTCCAATGGCATTGCCAAGCCTGAATCCAGGGCACGTTGGCATGATTCTTGGCGCATTTGCAGCGAGTTGCTATTGAATATCCGACCTTCTCGGTCGGAGGATCGCCATTGGTGTAATAATTTCAATATCAACATATCATGAGAATCGTAGTTTGCCCTAAACTCATGCCCACATGGTGCGCGTTGCTGCTGCTGTGTTGGTTCCCGTCGCTTTTGCATTCGCAGTCGGAGGCTCGTCCTTCACCCAAATGGGAGGTTGGCTTGCAGACCACCAGCTTCAACCCCGTGTTGGGCCACGAATTCCTGAGGTACAATGCCTTCCAGAAGTTTCGGGGCGGAGAACTCTTCCTCGTCCGGCACTTGAACGACAAAGTATTTGTCCGAGCCGCTGGGGGCCTCGGGATGCGGAAGTACGCCACTGCCGTAGGGCCACACCCCGATCCCACGATTGTACAAACAGGACTGTCCAGCGCCACTGCAGTCAGTGCGGAGATCGCCATCGGGTCCGATCTGCCTCGCATCCAGAAAAAGGTACTGGATCGCCTGCGATTCAGAGCGTCGGTGGGGATCGCCTACACCGACCTGGTCAGGTACCGCAACGAAGTCACCCTCTACCGCGACAGCATCGCCGTGGGCTATGACAATGAAACCGTGGACAATAGCGCCCTGTGGCAAGTCCCGTTGATGTTTCAGGCAGGATGCAGGTTGCTGGGGAACGTCTATGTCGGTTTGGAATGGCGGTGCGGCGCTGCGTTTTCCCTTGGAAAAAATCGCTACACCAATGTCGCGGCCTTGGAGTCGGACGAGGGTTACAGTTCGACTTTGAGCGAGAAGCAAACCCTCGAACCCAGCTTCAACCTCATCGCCTCACCCACGGCTCCGAAATTTTTCATTTCCATCGGTTTCTGATCACCCTCAAATGAATTTGTCCATGAAACAGCAACATCATCTCCAGCTGCTACGACGCAGCCTACGAACAATTGCCTGCGCGCTCCTGCTGCTAGGCTATGCCACATCCTACGCACAGACAGAGCCATCCGCAACTCGCAAGTGGGAAGCAGGACTCAGGGTTAACAGCCTATACTTTGCCGGGAATGCCTTGAGGATTGATGAAGCGAACCTCGTCCAAGAAGGTGGAAGCTACATTGGAAACTTGAGCTTGGCGGCCACGTACCGTCCCACTGAGAAGCGCTTTTTCAGGTTCGCTCTCGGTACGAATTGGAGTTTGAACCGGATCAAGACCTTCCAAATCGATCCGAATGAGCTCCAGAATGACCGCAGACACGACATGTTATCGATCACCAGCATGGTCAGCATGGGCCATACCTTCGCTGCACCGAAACATGCAAGGCTGCGACGCTTCCGGCTCAGCACCGGGTTGAACCTGCACCACAGCAGCACCGTGTACAGCAATAGCTACAATAGGGCATACGGTCGAGATTCCTTCGGGAATACGGTGACAGTAGAAGGCATCTCCACGGATACCTATTCCCACTCGTTGGGGCTGTTGGCATTTGGGCTTCTGGAAATGCGAATCGCTGAGAGGCTCCACATCGGCCTTGAATTCCAATATGGCGTGTATGGGCACCTGATCAACAGCGAGGATATCGGACCGGGGTTAAACACAGGAAGGAAATACACGAGTGCCACCATTTCCACCCCCACCAAACCATTGCTACCCATTCTCACCCTTAACCTCTCACTCTGACCATGAAAAATCATCTGCCAATCCACTCGCATAAGTTGCTGGCTTTCATGCTATTCCTGCTTGCAACGACCACTGCCAACACATTGCTGGCCCAGTCAGCCGTCCACCGCCAATTGGAAGGAGGTCTGCTGGAAAACGGCCTGCATTTCCAATCCTACCACCTCCGACAACCGCGGACAGCAGGCCTGCAGTCCATCAGGACCAGCCTCACCCCCTATTTCAAGGTCACGGGGCCCAAGGGTAGATTCCTACGGGTTCATACCGGTCCGCAGCTCTGGAACATGACCTCCGACTTCAGCCGTCAAATTGATTCTACGACCTTGCTCAGCACACAAACCGCTAACCGTGAATTGATTTGGGTCACGGGGATCACCTACGGCCATGAATTCCATCCCTTTGAGGAGGACTTCGCCGAGCGCTTCAGTTTCATGATCGGCGCTGGATTGCAGCATACCTATCAGGTGAGCCGCTATGCCCTAGATGGCTCGACGCTGACAGACTCCACCCTGGGAGGCACCCAATTTCAGTCCGTGGAGCTCTACAACGGCGGCATTCAGTCCTTGGCAGTGGTAGGCATGGCCCAGGTGGACTTCCGGATCACCGACCGATTGCACCTCGGTTTGGAATGGCGCGCACAGTCTTGGCTGAGTTTTGGGGCCTACCACACTAGACGGGTGCAGACAACCGGAGGATCCGGAGTCTCCAACATTACCGAAACACAGGAGTCTCGGAGTGACTTTCGGCTGGGGCGTGGCATTCGCGCGAGCTCCTATCCGTGCATCCAAATTGGCTGGCGCATCTAACAGCCATCTTCCATTGATTTCTTAGACAAACCCTTGCGAATTCTGGGGCAAAGTTGACCTTTGCCCCATGAATTCGCCCGTTTCTGACCGTGTACGCTACCTGAGCCTGATCGGCCCGTCACTCCATACCTGCACCCCCGAGATCTACGCTTTCGGGGAGTTGCTGGGAAGGCGACTGGTTGATGCAGGCTACGGGATTGCCTGTGGGGGCCTCTTTGGGTTCATGGAGGCTGTCTGCAAGGGAGCCAAGGCCTCGGAGGCGACCTTTCGCGGAGCAACCATCGGGATCATCCCCGGGGAGAACCGGAGCGAAGCCAATCCCTACTGCGACATTGTCATCCCCACTGGGATCGGATTTTCGCGGAATGTGCTCGTAGTACGCTCCGGGGAGGCGGTGATCGCTGTGGGAGGTGGTGCAGGCACAGTTTCCGAGATTGCCTACGCATGGCAATTCGGCAAGCCCATCTGTGGGATCACGGGTTTCGGAGGCTGGAGCGAGGAATTTGCTGGCAAGGTGATCGACAACCGCTACTCCACTCCCATCGCCTCAGCCGCAAGCCCCGAGGAAGTCCTCCAATGGCTCTCAAGCGTATTTTCCGACGAAGGGAAGTAGTCCTTCAATGCCTGACACTGCCCTTCATCCCAGACCCTTAGAAACACGATAAGGGGCTAGGGCCCCTTATTCGTGCAAATGTTTCGTCCGTGCATTGCGTGATTTCTCACCGACAGCGTGAAGGTGATTGGATGGTCAATCTGCCTGACTTCAATTCGTTTTCATGTTCGTCCTTAGCTCATGAACAGTTGGTCGTAGGTAGGGTGTAGTAAGGGCCGCGTTGATCCTGTTTGCAGAAAGCGGTCGCCCGCGTCCTGTCCCCCAAAATTGACATCTTGGCTTCACCGTCGTGGCCTTAGGGTAAATCTTTGGCTGTCGTCTTGAACCATCGCCCGCATGGAAGTTGTAGTTTGCTGAGAACGTATTCTATTTGATTGGCTGTCCGAATGGCTCCCAAAATCGTCTGTCTGGCTCCCCAAAATCATCTGCTTGGCTCCCCAAAATCGTCTGTCTGGCTCCCCAAAATCATCTGCATGGCGATTGCCTATCATGGCCGTGCAATTGATCGCTTTGGATTTATCGCTTCGTTACCCGATGGGTTCCACCGCTGGGATGGAATCTTGCCGCAGACCGCTTGTCATTTGTTAGCACCGTCTGTCTTAGTTGCTTGTCTTTGTCTTCATTCCTGGCTGTCTGAAGCAAGCACCGGGTATCATCTTTTGTTCTTGTGTACTCGCCGAACCGCAGTTGGATCGGCTCACCGCTGTAGTGTGAGAGTTGTCCCGCAATGTCAAAGACGCTTCCTCCCCACTACTCCTTCATTCAATCTGTGACAAAGGTACATTGCCAAAAAAGGCTTCGCTGCCAAATTGAACGAACGGGCCGTCTGGAAGGACGAAGTGGCAGTTTGATTGAACGAACGGGCACTTTTAGCATATTTCACTTTGCGAAAAAAGGGCCCTTTTTGGGGGGTGTGACCCCAGATTTTTGAAGGAAAATCTTCAAAATTCTTCGTTCGGGGCAGATGCCTCAAACGAAGGCTCCCCGAACCCCAAATTGGCAGCTTTCAGGACGAAGTGGTCGTTTTCAAGGACGAACGGGCAGCCCTTGTTGGTTCACGGCACCCTTATGGATCGCCAAAATGGCTTCGAACCCGGCACAAAAAGATCGGGCCGAGGAGAACCCCGGCCCTTATGCAAATTTAGATGGACTCGTTACTGGATCACCATGCGACGGACAAGGCGCTGCTCGCCTGCCTGCAATTGGAGGAGGTAAACTCCGGCAGACAAATGATGATGGGTCGCGTCGAGGGTGACGTTGTGGGTGCCGGCTGCTTGGTCGCCGAGGTTCTCGGTGGCAACGGTCTGCCCGGTGACGGTGGTGATGGTGTAGCTCACCGCATGTGCCTCGGGCAGATGGTAGCTGAGCAGGGCCTGAGTCTGGAACGGATTCGGCAGGATGTTCATGGTCACGCCCGCCTTCTCAGGATCGACAGCGGTGGCTGTGGCAAACTGCACCTGCACCTGCTTGCCGCTGAACAGCTCCTGCGTGGTCTTGCTTTCCACGTAGGCGATCACCTTGGCATTGTGCATGTTGTAGCCATTGGTATTGACCCAGCTGTAGGTCTTGGTCACCATGCTGCCTGCAGTCTGCGGCCCGAGGTCGTCGCCCCAAGTCGTCGCGGCGAGTTCTTGGCGGAATACCAGGTCCTGCGTGAAGGCTCCGGTCGCTCCAGATTGCTGCTGCACCACGATATCGTCCTCGGAAAGCTGGACATAGAGGGCATTTTGATCGGTGACAGCGGAGGTATAGTAGGTCTCGACCGTGACGCTCAGGGTCATCGAGGTGGAATCGTAGTTTGCGAGGATGCCGACATTCAGCGGGGAAGCCTCGGCCATGATCTCGCTCACGCGGCTGCCCCAGTTGCCCCGGCCTTGGAGGCGCTCACCTGCCCATACGCGGCGGCTGGGCATGAAACGACTCGTGCCGCAGTAAGGAGTGGCGTAGAAATTGTCGGCGTAGGTGCGACGGAGGTCGGGATCGCCGCCATAGGGTGCTGTCAGGCCCGAGTTCATCGGGTGGAAGCTGATTGCATGCATCGTGGTGGGATACTGCGCAAGCAAGCCATCGAGGATGATCTTGCCATCTGGGCAGTAGGTGCAACGCACCCCGGTGAATTCCTCCACGATCACGGTCTTGTTCTCAGCGACCATGGAAACCCCAGTGACACTCTGGGCAAAGGCTGAAACCGAAGAAAAAAGGGCAAAGGCAAAGACAGGTAGAATCTTTTTCATTTCTGTTGATTCGGAGTTTCTAATTCTGGTCTAATTCCACTGGAAAATAGATCCTTAACTTAGCGAGAATTTCGGGATTGTCCAAGCAATTCGCTGAAATCGCAGGCCCCATTTGTCCAACGTTAACAATTGAGATCCAATGGAAAATGAAATGACTCCCGCCCAAATCGAGCAATACCTGGCCCAGTTTGACCGGAGCGCGTCGGTGACCCACGAGGGAAAAGCCTACCAGATTCCCGATTCCTTGTTAATGGAGATGAGCAATTCGCGACATGGCATCGACAGCAGTTGGTTCGTCGCGGACATCGTGGGGCGTGTGAAATGGCTCTACGGCAATGTCTTGCCCCGGTCGCTTGCCCTTGAACTTACCGCCGCGACCATCAAATCCACTGTCCAAAGCATCGAAAGCACCCTGGACTGGAACGCGAACTATATGGCTTGGCACGACGGCGGGGACGTGTCGCAATGCCATGTTTGGCCAACCTAAGCAATTGATAATGAATAATTATTAATTAATAATTAACAATTGACAATGAGGCGATTGCGCCCTGCATTTGTTCATTATTCATTATTCATTGTCAATTCTTCATTCATCGGCTGGATGGTAGGTGGTCGTGCCGCTGCTGTCGATGATTTGGAGGTCGTCGCCGTCGAATTTGTAGCGTTTGGAGACCTCGATGTTGCCCTTCTTGATGATGAGGCGGTCCACGCCCATGGCTTTCCAGGTCGCGTTGTCGAAAATGACCGCGTCCTTGTTGCCCTCTGTGTATTTCCCGCCTTCGGCGAATTCGATCCAATTGTCCTCGGCCTTTTCCTCCAGCCATTTGCCCACGAGGTTGTCGGCATTGCTGCCGCGGCCGGAGAGCACGAGGACGAGCACCACGATCAATGCCACGAGGGCCACGCCGCCGACTGCGATGAAGACGACCTTTTTGGAGATCGCGCTGCCGGAGGTACTGGAATCGGACGCGTTGTAGGACGAGGGGCTCGCTTGCTGCTGCGGAGCGGGCGCGGAGGCGACATTGGTCTGAGGGCTAGCTGGTTGCGGTGCGGCGGGTGGCGCATTCAGATGCTGCCGCCAGGGGAGGAGGTATTCGCCCACCTTCACGATGTCCGTGGGATCGAGCCGCACCGGACCCGTGACGCGCCTGCCATTGACAAATGTGCCATTGGAGCTGTTGAGGTCGATGATGGTCACCTGACCGATGTCGTCGATCATCAACTGCGCATGTTGCCGCGAGACGGTGGTGTCCGCGATCACGATGTCGTTGGTGGTGGCCCGGCCAATGTGCAGGAGTCTCATGTGTGCAAATCTAGGAAGTGGGAAAGATAGCAAGGATTTGGGAAATGGGGAATCTTGTGGTGAGCCCGTGGCCCCTCCGGCCACAGGGCTATTTACAATACCGCCTCCCGGCGGCAGGGATTAAGATAGCGTCATGATTCAAGTGGATAAATGCATCCGTTAAACCAAAACGGACTCTGAGTGATTGGCTTGCTCGTTTGCTGCTTGAGAATTGTTCTTTCAAACCTTTCCGCCCGGAGGCAGCATTATCGTCGGCGAGCGGCGGAATGCCGCCTCGCTGGTTTTGCTTTGTGCCTTCGTGGCAAAAATTCCATCACTTAGGCTCGATCATCTCCATTTTCTTGCAGCCCACCTCCACCTGCCGTTGCTGCGGCTCGGGCGCAGTGTTCAGACAACGCTCCATGATAGCGGTAGGTCACGTCACGCATTCCAAATCCGTAGATCTCCGTTTACCGATATATACCTCCCGATGCTTGGGGCGTTGATCATGGCCGAACAACATCTCCAATTCCGTATCGCATTCCTTGCTTGCCAGTTCCTTCGCCTTTGATGAATCGTCGCGCTCTACTGCTTGCAGGAATTCCGCGGCAACTTCCTTGGGTTCGGCTTTCACGGCCCTTCAGTCTTGGCCAAACCCCAGAAATACCCGGCCACGCCTGGGAATCCCAGCAGCGACAGCACAAAAATCAAATCATGATCCGCAGGCCGCGACGGCCTCTTCTTGGCGGGCTTACCATCAGGCAATGTTGCTGGCTTGGCCTTCGGGTTGCTTGCCGAGCTTTGCTTCTGTGGCCGCATCGCCAGCATCGAGCAAGCCATTCAGGAACTCGATGCAATTCTGGAAACGATTTTCCGGTCGCTTCGCTGTCGCCCGGTCGATCACGGCCTGCATGTGCGCACTCACAGCGGGATAGATGTTCGCCGCGCGGGCAATGCCTCCCCGATGATCTTTTGATAAACCTCATCTCCGTGGATTGGCTGGGATACGGCCCCTGTCCTGTCAGCATCTGGAACAGTGTGATGCCCAGCGAATAGATATCGCTCCGCAGGTCCGTCTCCTGCCCCCGCACCTGCTCCGGGCTCATGTACAGCACCGTCCCGATGCGCGCGCCCGTCTGCGTATGTTTCGCAACCGCGCCCTCCAGCAGCTTCGCGATGCCGAAGTCAAGATCTTCACCCTGCGATCCGGCGTGACCATGAAATTGCTGGGCTTGATGTCCCCGGTGCACGATGCCCTGCCCATGCGCGTAGGCCATCCCTTCCAAGATTTGCCCCATCAATTGCACGGCTTGCTCCTCCGGAATGGGCCCGGTCTTGCGCAGGATATAGTCGTCGAGCGTCGCCATCCGTATTCATCACCAGATACACCCCGTCCGCCTCCTCGATGTAGTCGTACAGCCGCACGATCGCCGGGTGCTGCAACTGCGACAATGCCAATGCCTCCTGCTTGAACCGAGCGCGAACCTCCGGATGGTTCGCGAACCGGGAAGATGCAGGCATTTGATGGCCACGAAGGCCGGTTCATGTACAGAATTGCTGCCCGCCCAAACCTCGCCCATGCCGCCGCTGCCGATCCAGGTGCGTGGCGGCAGCAGTTTTGGATTTGTTGGTTGGGAGACAAGATTTCGGTTGGTAGGTGATAGTTGACGGTTGATAGGTGATGGCCCACTTGAGAGGCGAGAGGCGGGATCTGAGAGGCGAGAGGCGCTCTGGCCCAATGCCGACCCGACTGCCCGCCTCTGGCGGGCGAATTTAGGGTTGTTTGAAAATTTGAGAGCGCTTTGCTGCCACTGCCGAACCCTAACGCGTCATAGTCAGCAACTCATTTCCAATTGATTTAGAACTTTTCGAAGTTTCCAGGACTTTGAAATCGCCGCTTTCGTCCACATAGATGAGCTTGGCGATGAAATCGTTTTCCGGGATCGGCAGGGAGGATGGGTTGGAGGCCGAGGCAGGGTGCGGAGCCTGATTCCGGCCTTGGAGGGCGTGTCGTAGGATTGGAGCTTGTCGGAGCTTGCGATGCGGATTTGCCACTTGGCTTCGCGGCCACTGAGTTCCACTTCGCCCGGCACCTTGCTCTTGTACCCATCTCCTTCCTTGCGGTGGGCAAATGTCACGAGTCGCGCGTTCCCCTTGTTGCTGTGCAAGACCACAGCGTGGTCAAACATCTGTGCACCCTCGTATTTCTGCCCGTCCTGCATTTCAATCCGCGTATCACGTATTTGTACTCTGCACGGTCGCTGCTCGATGCATCGGCCTTCCAGACCTCCTTGTCGCCCTTGCTGCTGCCATAGACCTCGCTCGAAGGTGCTGCTTGGCAGGTCGGCGTAGAGCTTCTCATCGTGGAAATACTGGGCGATGCTGATACGCAGGTAGCTCTTGTTCAGCCACTTTTTCATCCGCCATCCATGGCCTGCTCGATGACCTTGTATTCTTCAAATGGGCGCACCATGTAGCCATTCACATGGCCCTGCTTGCCTTTCCAGCTGACCTTTTGCCAGCCGTCCTTTCCTCGCCCAGGAGTTCAACCTCCGCTCCGAGGGGGCATTTCGCCCAAATCACCTGAATTGACCTTGTTGCTTTTCCAGAGATGCACGTCCTCCCGCCGCGACGAAGAGGGGCACTCTTATTGTCCAGCTTCACCCAACCCTGCTGCAAGGCCAATCCTGCGCCGCCTCCCAGCACGCCGAGAGCAGCAAAAGCACCCAAATCCATCCCTACCCCGTCGGCGGGGGCGTTCCGGAAAATTGACTTGGCTATCGGATACGGCTTCCGGCGTAGCCTCGACGATGGCACTCGCAGTGGGCTGCGACTTCTGAAGCCTGAATGGGTTCCTCGGCCCTCCGATCGGATTTCTTCGACGGCTTCCTCGATTTCTCCTTATTGGATTCAACCTCGGGTTCGGCAACCTGTGGCTCGACAGCGACTGGATTGGGAGAGGCTTCCTCAGTGGATTCTGCCTTTTCCTCCGAAATCTCCTCCGGTTTTGCCTCCTGCACAGGCTCGGCGATGGGTGCCGACTGCGTGATGGGCCTCTTCCGTACCTCCAAGCCCGTCAAATCGCCCTTCATCGCACTTTAAAAATGCGCCACCCAGTCCTGGAAACGCTCCTCGGGCTGCTTCATGGTCGCCTTCGCGATCGCCACTCGACCTCAACACTCACCCCAGGATAGAAGTCCGACGCAGGCGGCAGCGGATGGTTCACGATCTGGTCATAGACATAGAACTCCGTCAGATCAGCCGAGTACGGATTCTGCCCGGTCGCCATCTGGAACAAGGTCACGCCCAATGAATAGATCTTCACGCCCAGTTGCACCTCCTGCCCGCGCACCTGCTCGGGGCTCATGTACAGGACGGTGCCCATGTGGGTGCCTGCACGGGTGAGTTTCCGGTCGCTCTCGCCCAGGATCTTGGCGATCCCGAAGTCCAGCACCTTCACCCGGCCATCCTTGGTCACCAAGAAGTTGCCCGGCTTGATGTCGCGGTGGACCACCTTCTGCCCGTGGGCGTAGATAAGGGCCTTGTCAAAATCTGCCCAAACAGCTGGTACAGCAGCGGCTGCGGGATGGGCCCGGTCACGTCACGGATGTAATCATCAAGCGGGGTGCCCTCCACGAGTTCCATCACGAGGTAAGCACCCTCGGGCTCCTCGATGTAGTCGTGCAGCGCCACGATACCCGGATGCTGCAAGTGTGCCAGCGTCGCCGCCTCCATCTTGAACCGCGCCCGGATCGCCTCATTCTTCGCAAACTGTGGATGCAGCGACTTCACTGCCACCTGCCTGCCCAGCAAGGTATGCTCTGCTAGCCATACAGACCCCATCCCCCCGTCGCCGATGGGGCGCAGGAGCCGATAGTTGCCGATGATCTTGCCGTTGAGCACTGAATAAGGAACAATGAACAATGTCCGCCGTTGGCCTATGGGCTTTTGGGGAGGGGAAAATTAGGGATTTTTTGCTCAATGATGGCAACCAATGCTCCTGTTCAGAAGCCAATCGAGTCAGCCTTGAAGCATGTAGCACATGAGGATGCCGCAGCAATTTCGACGCTGACAAGCGGGACGATTAATTTGCGCTCGCCTGATACCCCATCACCGTCGTCCCCACCCCACGAAGGCCGCCATCGCAGCAAAACCCACGTTGCCACCAATCACCTCAACCTCGCCACGGGAGATGTGAAACACCGCCGCCGCGATCATGAGGGCCACCATCCCCCATCCGGCGAGGGACGCCATGCGTGGGGCAACCTTCAGCAGCGTCGGCAGGAAGATCCCGATGCCCGCGAGAAGGTCCAGGACACCAGTGACCATCAACAGCCCGGGAGACTCCGCCGTCCAGGGCCACATTTCGGCCAGCTTTTCGATTGGAGCAAACAGCTTCATGCCGCCCGCCCAAATGAAACTCGTCGCCAGCAGGACTTGGATCACCCACAGGGCGATGTTCATGATCTTCGAAGGTTTCTTCCTTGTTTCCATTGAACTTGAATTGATGCCGACAAAACTACCTAGCTTTGCTATCGAATGGATAGCACTTCCACATTGGATAGCACTATCTGAATGGGTAGTATTGAGAAACATCTGAGACATGCTGAACGCCAACGGCACCTGCCCCAAGACCATGCGGTCCATCCAAGACGCCCTAGAGGCATTGGAAGGGCGGTGGAAACTCCTGATCCTCTTCTCGCTGTCAAATGGCCCGAAGCGGTTCAAGCAGCTATCGCGTGAGGTCAATGGCATCACCGACAAGACGCTTTCGAAGGAGTTGAAAAGCCTGGAAGCCAACAAGCTCATCAGCCGTGCAGTGTTCGACACCTTTCCTCCTACAGTGGGTATGCAGATCCTTTGACCATGGCATGTCCTTGGAGAAAGTCTTGGAGGACTTGCACCTATGGGGCTTGCGACATCGGCAGGAGGTGATGGGGGTCTGAGCCGCAAAAAAAATGGTCCCCCAAGTCGGCGTACCTTGGGGGACCAACTATCACGTGAGTCCGATCTCAGTAGGGCAATATGGCAAACATCTGTGGCAAATCACGCCAAGAATCACCGGCAACAAGATATTGGAATCCACACGAAGTCGAGAGGATCAGAGCCGTCAAACATCACGATTTTTGAACTGGAAACTCCCCAGTCCCGTGAGCACCGTCTTTGCGTCCGCCTGTTTCAAACAGCTCGAAACCGCAAAATACACCTTCTCATACTGGCCATCCAGATCCTTGTCACAATTCTGCAAAGGTTCTTCCCTTGGCAGTATTGGGGTCGGCAGTCACATCGGGCCCAAACCAACAATGTCCAGGGGGTTAGTGAAATAGGCATTTGCGTTTACCGACGAGAGTATCGAGGATACATTGCAGTGGTTGAACGTCACGCCATTCACCTTGGCACGGTTTCCTGGTGATCGCAAAGCGACAGTAAGAGTGAAGCTGGCATGTGCTGGACCCGGTGGTGTACATCGTCCCGCCTCCTTTGACAGGATAGGATATCGAGGATGTCAAGGAAAAAAAGGAGTCGAAGAAGGTACCATTTACCAAAACCTTGGCTCCAGTGGGGCGGTTGGTCCAGAACCATGACATGGTGCGCTTGGTAAATGTGGGGTTGGGATTTGCAGCTGTTGCAATGTTGGAGGAACCCATTTTGATCTTGATGGTTGCACCAAGATCCAAATCCACCTTGACAACGAAGTCATTGATTCTATTGTCGTAGGGATTTGTCCGCTTGTAGACGGTGATCCCGTTCAACGAGGTATGGGTACTCCATCCCGGTGGTAGCAGGGCCGTTGGGGGGTGCTCCGGAGCGGTTCTTTCAGTACTAATCTCATCCGTTGGATCAAGGTCACTAACGAGACTTTCCCTTTCGCAAGCCACAAATGTGAGGCTGATGGAAAATAATAGAAACAACAAAGTCCATTTTGTTTTCATTGGAACAATTATTAGAAATGTAAAATGAAAAACTGTTGCGCCGAGATTATGGAATACGAAGAGGCGAGTCGTACGGTTGGGCTGATCGGCGGCGAAAGTAATTCACATTCAGGAGTGGACAACCATCATACAGCATCCTGACCTACCTCGCACACCCTAAATAGCCTTTGCTCCGTCCGCTTATTGCCCTTTCGATGGGGGCTGTCGGAGGGGCATTGGGTTGGAGTGGAACCAAAGCAGCGCGAGCAATGCTACCCCTTTTGCCCCAGGTGCTAATGCCACTGCTCTACCTTTTGGAATCCCATGATCGCAGCAGCCAGTGGGTCATCAACATTTGGCAGCCACTTTTGGCACTGGGAATCTACGTGGCTGCTTACTTGATCTGTCGTGGCAACCGCATCCAAGGCGGGATTTTCGCAATTGCCACCGTTTCGCTACTGTGTCTCTATTTCATCCGAATTGATCGGATTCTATTCAGTGATTCATGGGAAAAGGTAGATGCTCCTGTTGCTACTTTCTCCCTCATTGATATGGAGGGGCATCCAATCCCTAAATCAGAACTGAATGGACAGGTCCTATGGATCGACCTATTTGCCACGACTTGCCGCCCATGTGTAGAGGAGCTCCGGCATGTATCCAAGCTGTCGTCGGAATTGGGCGAGGATGCCGGTGTTCGGTTCCTTGCGGTGGGCAGTGCACAGTATGAGCCATTGGAGCGCATCAAATCCACCAACATCTTTCAGTTTGACGGTGTGACGACTGCCTATGAGCAGGAACCCCATTTGGGAGCGGCCTACGCCCCACAAGGGGTCCCCGTCGGCCTTCTTGTGGACAGGGAGGGAATGGTTCGCTGGAAAAAGGCTGGATTCATGCCTACCGACACGGTTTTCTTCAAGGAGAGCCTACGGGAGAAGATCGAGGATTTGTTGGAAATGTAATGCCCTAGACTTGCCACCGCACGCTAGATTGATCGCGTTTGATCAGCATAAAGTAACCCTCCGAAACTTCCCGGCGGATTCCTGGTACAGTGCTGACGACTCCATCACTTCCGAATCGTATCATAACGACAATCATTGCCCGAGCGCCTTGCATGTCTGTCACGATAGATAGATACTGGGATACACTCAATTATCGATATGGAGAAACGCGATTTTGGTGACGTTGGTGTTGCGGGACGGCTTTGCCGGTGATTTGATGGGGCAGCCTGGAAGTACGGTGCAGGGTCAGGGATCAATCAACCTTCCGCGATCATGACCACACCGCCGTGGACGGCAAGCCGATAGACCCCCCGCACGCCGGAAAGTCAATGGTTGCTTGGAACATCGATCTACGATTGAGGTGACCGATGGGATTGAAAGCAGGTACACAAAGGATGCAAGTGGGGTCGGAGATGCCGAACCGATTCTAGCTGGCAGGTCGATGGTAGCACATTCCCTAACCCTTCACAGGAATTTTACAGCGAACAATCTAAACCAGTTCACTCCGGGCGATAATGCCATGGGCATCTCGGAATGGTGGCTATATAGTGAGCGCAGGCACAATTACACAATCGATTTTTTCGGGGATGGCCCGGATACACTTCTACAGTTTCAGCTCCACCATGTCTTTTATGGGGGATAGTGCCCTTAAGGGCATCCCTTTGATCCTAGGGTGATCTACGATCGCTATGCGAACAGGTTCATCGTGGTGATGTGTGCCTACGTGGACTCGGCTACAAACTATGTGTTGTCAGCTTCTCCAAAGACGAGGATCCTCAAAATGGCTGGTATCAATACCGTTTGAGGTCGGATACGCTAGATGACAATCAGTGGTTCGACTTTGCGACCATCACCGTGAACAAGGAGGAGCTTTTCATCTCTGGCAATATGTACACGGATGGGGCACACGCCTTCGCGGGCAACAAGATATTCCAGATCGCGAAGGCTGAGGGCTTTGCGGGCTTGCCACTCCGGCATCGGGTTTGGGCGGATGTGCGCGACAGTGACGGCGATCTGGGATATACAATAGTTCCGCTACAGGATGGCTTTATGCGGGATTCTTACTCCCGTGGCGTTTATCTCGCGAGTACCAACCTCTTAGCGCAGGGCAAAGCGCAGATAGGTTGCTATGGTACCGCATCACAGATAGCCCAGGGGCGGCCAATATCGCAATCGATACACATGCCACCTCATCGATCATTTCCTATGAACCAGCAAGTCCCTACTTTCAACTTGGAGGCGGTGCCATCAAGCCGGTGATTGCAAAGTACATGGTGGGTTTGTGATGGATAGCATTTTGAATTTCGTCTATTGCCGAGGGTTCAACAATTATTCAGTCGTGGTGCTGAATCGGCTTGATGTAAGGTCGAACTCATTGCAGAGATACTCCTTGGGGAAATACTGTAGGGTTGGAGACTATGTTTATCCATCACTTGCATTTGCAGGCAGAGCAGTTCGGATGTTGACAATATGATCCTGTGCTTTGGTCGGACAAGTTCAAACATATATCCACAGCTCAATGCTGTCCATTTTGATGATGGTGCATTCTTTGGCAACTCGACCGTAATTCGGCAAGGAGATGGCTTCATTGATTTCTATCCGGGCAATCAGCAAGAGCGATGGGGCGACTATACCACTGCCCAACGAAGGTATGACGCATTCCCACCCCGAGTCTGCCTGTGGGAGGGCACACCAATGGCCCAAATCCCAATAGGTTCGGGATAACCAACTTTCTGAATGCATTCATCGCCGAAGTTGGTGATTCGTTGCTGCTTGGCGTACCAGAGCTGTCGAATTCCAATCAGGGATTCGGTGTTGAGGTTTTGCCCAATCCCAATTCTGGAGAGTTCTCCATCGGAGTCAGCAATGATTTGGGTTTCCTGAGAAAAGTGGACCTGCTGGATTTGGGTGGTCGCACAGTTGCTGTTTCGACTTCGCTAGACCGGAAGACTGTTCACTTTGGTTTGTCGCACTTACCTTCTGGTATATATTTTGCTAGGTTACATGTCAATGCACGAGCAGTTCGTTATGCAAAAGTTATTGTCAATCATGGTGGGTAGCTTGCTACTGTTTGGTTGTGAACCCCAGGCCCGAGATCAAGAGAAGCTACGAGTGGGAATGGAAGACTCCCTATCGCTAGCTGATACCTCAAATGGTACACCCTCTGTTTACGATGACACCATCCGTGGAGGAGACCAGAATATCCGGAGACAGCCCGATCCTGGAAGAGAAGACAGCAGTCATCAGGTTCGGAAGAAGCCAGCAATTGAGGGTTCAGTTATGTCTCCAGGGAAGGGTTCAAGACCTGATCTTGAGGCTGATCCCGATTTGTTGAGGGAAATAGAACAAATCAACCGAGAGCGCCAGCGAAGGCATGACTCCATCCGCGCTGCGAATGGAGGTGTTACCCCGCCTAGGAAGCAGAAGTAATTGAGATCGGGTTGCCTATGAAATGGTCATGGTTTTTCGTTCCATTCGCAAGCCTCCTGCTGTTGGCCTGCACTCCCCACGAGCCAGATCAGGAGGCGTCCGCAACGTCGATCCCTATGGTTCAGGGGGAGGCCGTGGATACGCCAAGCGGGACGCCGACAATGCAATTTGAGATGGAACCCCAAACGCAGTCGCCCTCAAGCTCCGAGCCCGAAACAAAGCCAAGTTCCAAAACCCAAGGGAGAAGGTCGGTTTCCAACAAGCCTCCCCTGATCGGCCCAGCCCCTGAAGGTGTGAAGGACCAAGCTCCCGGATATCGTCCGAAAGACGCTCTCTATGCCAAATTGGACAGCCAAAACCGGGAGCGCCAGCGCAGGCATGACTCCATCCGCGCTGCGAATGGAGGTGTTACCCCGCCAAGAAAAAGAAACTGATCCCGCTGATTACCCTCCAAAGACTGAAAGGTTGCAGGACTGAGGCAGGATTGCGAGTATTCATTCAGCTATTCCACATTGTTAATAGTGTCCGAAGAGCTCCTTGCAAGGGCCAAATTGCTTGTGTACGTTGTCTGAGGACTCTGGAAGGATGGAAGCCATTACAATCCTCCTAGTTGTAAGTCGGTCACGATCACAGGCTGTATTCCCGTGTAAGAATTCTGCTTGTCTGCTCCCTAACCCTCGCTGGGGATAGATTTGCACACTTTCAGAGCGGTTTCTCTTTATCTTGCACATTGTCTATTCCTTCACCAATCAGTTTGAAACACCTATGAAACGGGTTCTACTCATCCTTGCCTTCTTTCTCCTTACAGTCAGCTTCGTCTCCGCTCAAGGCAGTCGGCAACAGCAATGGCAACAATGGAAACGGCAATCCTTGGGCAGGCTATTGGCCGCAACCAGTCATCACTTGGCTACAAAATGGTGGGCAGGTGCCCATGCCGCTTGCTGTGGCTGTGATCCGGGAGGCGAGAGAATGGGGACAACAAACCTTTGGACTGAATCAGGGGCAGATGATCGGGAAGTACCTTCAAGGTGCGCTGACCATTGAGTATATCCCCACCGCGCCTCCGTCCTTGATTTTCAGGGTGGGTGAGCTATGGGGGCGGGATACCATCGTAGGGTTGGAGGACCTTTAGTTGGTGCTGTCCTTGAATGCCTCAGCGGAGAGCCGCCTGCCAGAAAGTTTGTATTTTATCCAAGTATCGCTGTAGCCGTTGCGAATAGTAGATATTCGCCCCTTGGCTCACCATTGGGAGAACGTCACGCCGGAATCGTAAGTACTCACTCCCGATCTTGCCTGGATCGTTTTTGGTAGAAATGCGGCGCAGGCCTGTGAGGATTGCAGTGGCACTCGATCTCAATCCATGCTTCTTGAGATATTTCTGGGCATACTCGGTGTAACTCTTCATGGTATCGAGATCTCTGCTCGTTGTGTGCAATAATGTAAAATATCCAAAGCAGGGCGACAGCCTTTTGGTCAAAGAAGATGGGGGGCTCGTTTATATGCCTCCGGAAAGGAGTTTGGTAATCTCGTTCCCACCTTGCCACCTGAAAATAGTAGAGGGCCAAGTCAAGAACAAGCTCCACATGGTGCTTTGGGGAAAGCCGCTTACCGAATTTCTTGATACTCAGTATGACGTTTTGTGCAGATCTCCGGCTTTCAGGAAATCACATTTGGCTAAGTTGTATTCAAACCGAAGCCTTGTCACGCGCTCAAAAACCAGCGATTCAGTCCCCTGTTTGATGGCCGGAAGGTTCATCGGTCAGCCTACGAATCGAAGAATCTAAATCATGCTGATTATCGAAAAGCGCAGCCAATCTCCCATAGTTGTATATGGCATAGAGGTAACGCTCCACCACGAGTACATTTTCCAGCAGAGATGGATGCTTCTCTATCAAGTCGGTAATCTCAATCAGATGGACAGCCTCCCTTCATGATCCAAGCGATCCAGCCCCAGCAGCTTCTCCTTCAATGAAAGCCGTCGAATTTCTGCCTTGACGGAAAGGCAGGGGCCATCGTTGAGGTAGAGAGGATGCTGATAAATCTGGGAAAGCAATTCGGACCGCTTCTCACTCGGACACCGCACAGCTATTGCCCGGAGGTCCAAAAGACGTTGCCAATCGTGGAGATTTGTTTCTTTTTCCCTAATGCGTAGTTCTTCCAAATACAGTTGCTGTAGCTCCTCTGAAGGACCATCCTTACCAAGGTTATGAATCAATGCCGCCTTCCACAGCTCCATCAGCCCCAGCAGCCCGGAGAAATCCTCTGTGGCTGTGGCAAACTCCAGCCCCTTGTGGTAGAGCTCCTCGATATGCTGGTACAGCCCCTTGTGGATCAGCACCTGAATCTGGGCGGCGATGTCGGCGACGTCTGTGGTGAGGTTGCCATGCACTTTGCGCAGGGCATTCAGCAGCCGGTGGTAGAGGTAACTTCTGGAATCGGTGAAGCGGCCTAGAATCGTCTCGGCCTCCTCTGCCAAGGCCTTTCGGATCGCTGCCTCATCGCAATTGGGAAACCGGACAAGGATGTCGAAAAACTTCACGTAGGCAAGGTCCTCTGCGACGCCCGACTTGCTCCTCGCCTCGAGCTTGAACTGATGCGTCTCGTCGCGGTCAAATGACTGCGCGAGTGCATGCAATTCTGCCAAGGACGGGTATAGCCGGTAACTGAACTTCATTCCACCGCAGGAAAAACACCGCTCTCAAACCAATGATCTTGAAGGCAAGCTAGGAAGTCGGGACGTAAATCGCAAGAGAATATCATTGCAGTGGCAAGGTTCGTCCGCTAAGTTTGTCCCATGTCCTGGCGCAGTGTAGGATACGTTCATACACGACATGAAACAGGCAAGGGAAGCGGATTGGTGATGGAATAGACAACAACCCAAGACCGCCCCCAAGCCCCAAGAAAAGATAACCCGGCCCCGATGCAATCGGGACCGGGCCTTTTCAAGATATTCTTTCAAAGTGGTCCAAAGTTTCGCGGCCCGAAACCACT
>JAXLVK010000031.1:0-60011 GCA_046329055.1 Bacteroidia bacterium | reverse complement strand
GTTTCGACACGTTTCCAATGGCACGAACCCCAGACTTGGGTCAGGTGGAATGCTCCAAATCAGCTCCGCTAGGCCGATATTCTTGACCCTGACGTAAAAATCTTTGGTACCTCTCATCGGTATGAAACCCAAGTCGATCCCTCCATAGCCCTCGAGGAATTGAGCGTTTGGGTTTGCTGATTGGGCCGTCGGTAGGCTTTTCTTTGGGACTTCGATGTCAGGGGTTGTAATCTCTGGGACAGACTTTTGAGACTTAGGAATGATCCTTCCTGTCAACTGAATCCCAACCTCCGGCTGCTTTGGGTCATTGGTATAAACCGTGGCATAAATATGGATGTTCCCGATGCGGTGTGTGTAATAGCGGATGGTAACTGCATCAAATCGACCGGGTTGGACTGAATCATGGGGCCATTTGGGCTCCATCGGATCATTTCCACGTACATGCAAGATTCGAAGGTCTGCATCCCCGATATTGACAAATCGAAAGTGGAAATCGGGATTGCAGTCCTGCTCCAATTCCCCCACATCAATCGTCGTCGTATCAAACTTGATACGTGGCCCCATGGCTTGTCCGAACACAGTCGCAGAAACCACCGACATCACCAAGAAACTCAATGCCCACCTCATTTCCCCTCCTCCATCGAAAACGGCTCCTCCCGCACGATGCGTCCCTCAAAATGCAGGTAGATCAGCGGGCGCGACTTCGAACTGGTCTCAAGGATCACGGAATTTGAAAATGGGCCAACCGTCTCCGTGTCGAACCAAACAAGGACGCTGTCCCTCCTGCCACCGACCTGCGGCCCTTGCGTCCAGTCCACGGACACGACTTCGCCGCTCTGATGCAGTTGCCGCAGCTCTGTAGGCTTGCCACTTCCCAGCACATCGTAGTAGAACACCAACGGCTCCCGGCTGCCGACCTGTATGCGCAGCCCCTCCTTGCAAGGTTTTTGAAAACTCAGGCAGGTGCTCGATGGGACATACTCCGGTTGTGGAGGCTGCTGCAAGTCCGTAGCTGCAAAAGTCGGAACCGGGGGACGGGGAATGACTTCGCACTTGTAATGCAAAGGAAAAACGGGTTTCAGCGAATCATTGCACCCTACTGTGACCGTCTTGCTCTGCTGACCGACCTTGCCATTGGTGTCAAAAATGGTGTGAATGGTACCCGACTCCCCCGGCAGAATCGGCTCCCGAGGCCATGTCGCCACTGCCGCTCCTGTGCTCGTCTTGGCAAATTCGATCACCAGGGGAGCATCCCCAACATTGCGAAAATTGAAATCAAATTCTGCTCGGTTTCCCTGGACGATGTCACAGATGTCGATCTCCGTCTGCTCAAACTCAATCCGGGGGCCCAATCCCTGTCCCCAGAACACCAACGGCGCAACAAGCAGCAAGGTCAGCAGCGCGTATTTTGTCATTACCCGAATGTAAGGAATTATCCGTCAGGATTGTGCGATCGGATGGCTTGCTGCCTCGGCGACCTTGGAAAATCTCGGCTCCACCAATGCGTCCGCGATGTAAATCCTGAATGTGGTGCCCTCGCCCACGGTGCTCTCCACCTCGATACGACCGCCCGACCGCTCGATGATCTTTTTCACGATGAACAAACCCACCCCGGTGCCAGCCACATGCGAATGGAAACGCTGGAACATCCCGAAGAGCTTGTGCTCGTTGCCCTCGACCTGCATCCCGATGCCATTGTCGGAGATGGTGAGCAGGATGAATTCACTGGACAGTGCCGATTTGAGTCGCACCACAGGGCTGCGGTCCGCCGAGCGGTACTTGATGGCATTGCTCACGAGGTTGCCCAGGAGGCTATTGAGGTTTTCCCGTCCAAACCGTATCTGTGCAACCTCCGAAAAGTCCGCCTCGACCACGGCCTGCGAACGCTCGATCTCCGGCATCAAATCCTGGGTGACCGCATCGAGCATGGCCTGCAGGTCCAGTTCCTCTGATTCGGCATCCAGTGCCTGCTCCATCCGGCTCAGGTCCAGCAAGTCCTTGATGCGCTGATCCATCCGCACTGCCGTGCCGCTGATGTGGTCGATCGTCTGCTGGATCCGTGGGCTGCCCATGTCCGTCGGCATCAAGGACCGCAGCATCGTCGTCAATGCCACGATGCTGGTCACCGGATTCTTGAGGTCATGGCTCACCCGATAGACGAATGCATCGAGCATCTCGTTCTTGCGACGCAGGTCCCGGTTGCTTTCCAGCAATTCCTGCGAGCTGAGTTCCACGGCACGGCTGAGGAGGTTTTGGCTGTCCTCATAATGCACGTAGCTGTCCTGCACGGCCTCCAAAAATGGCCACAGTTCCGGTGGCACTTGCTCTGGTGAGCCGAAGTGCTTGCGGATCTGCCGACGCAGGAGTGTATGCAGTTCGCGGCTCATCCCTCGCTGATGGTGGTGATGGTCATGGTCTGATTGTGCAGGTCGCAAAGCTGCGAGTCCCGCGAAGGGGAGAGTTCCCCATAAGAATAGAAGCCGCAGAGGGTCGCACCCTCCATGGCCGCAGCGACTTCTTCGACTTCTTCCTCGGCGCGCTGCCCCATGACGAGCCGCCGCCCCACGCAACTGATCAGGATCGCCAATTGGGGCTTGCGGGTCAATCCTTGCATGCATTGCTCTGCTGCATCACCTGCTCCGTCGATGAGCTTGTCCACGGTGGCGCGCATGAGGCGGACATTGGCACCCTCGGGCACATCCCCTGCGAATGTGAGCGCCTGCGTTGCCTCATCCACGGCGAGCAGGGTGCGCACCATGCGCGTGGAGCGTTCGCCGACCTTGATGCTCAGCGGGAACAGCAGGCCTGAGGCCGGAAGATCTGCCGCCTTGTCCCCCAGGTAGCTCTTGTACAGCTCCAGTGCGGACTTCCCATCGAGTTTGTAGAGAACATTGCCTGCGGCTGAGGTGACGAGTCGCTCCGGGCCGAAAGCCTCCCATCCGCCCGCCGAACCGAATCCGATTTCCAATCCCTTGCCATAGAGTCCGACCGCAACCACATTGCCATGTCCCGGCAATTGGTCGAGTCCGACGAGGGTGGCTTGGAAATTTGCGCCGTCGCCAGCGAGTCCGCCGACCACGGGAACCTTGCCGGAAAGTGCCTCATTCAGCCCCGCCACCAATTCGCTGCCATTGACATTCTGGCCATCGGAGACCACGAGCACGAGCGCCAGGTCATCCCCAGCCAAGTCCTGCCCAATGCGGTGTCCCGCCTCACGGCGACTGAGTTCCGCGCTCAGGTGATGGCTCGTGGCACGGACTTGTGCCTTGTCAAACTCGATTGCCGTGAGGACGACCTTGCCATCATGGACTTCAGTGCCATTGATCTCGCCCGCACTGCTGGAGGTGAGGATATGCGCACCGGAGAATCCCGCCTGCAATTCCTGGTAAAGCCCCTCGCGACCCAAGGCCGCCCGGTCTCCAAATGCCAAGACCAATTGCGCGGAATTGCTGCTACCCAACAATGAATCCAGCCGGGAATGGCCATCCCATAAGTACTGTGACACCTTCATCCGATCCCAATTTTCCGAATAGATACCGAAAGGCCTACAATTTCGGAATTTGTTCCGAACATACACTGTCAGTTGCCGCATGGGAAGAAGAATCTTTTTCAAATTCATCGACGAATGATTCGTTTCAGACGATGAGCATCTCGAATTCCTAGCTGAATCTGCCGCGAAACCGAGGCACGTCTTACCAATGGGCTCCTAAGGCGAAGGGGAGGCTGGACACGCCGGAAGGAGGCAGGATCGCGTCGGAGAGGTGTAGATTCGTCCTTCCCTGCATCGAAATCCCTCGTATCTTCCCGCAAAATTAGATCGTTGCATTTTCCATGTCGCATTCACACCTCTCCAAGCTAAGTTTCGCAGGGTTCCTGGTCTCCATCGGGATTGTATTTGGGGACATCGGGACCTCACCACTTTACACCTACACTGCCATCTTGGGAGAGCGTGCAGTGACCCACGAGATCGCGCTGGGTGGCGTTTCGGCCATTTTCTGGACGCTGTTTTTCCAGACCACCTTGAAGTATGTGCTGATCACCCTCCGCGCCGACAACAAGGGGGAGGGTGGCATTTTCTCCCTCTATACCCTGATCCGGCGGTACAAGAAGTGGTTGCTCATCCCTGCGATCGCGGGCGGCAGTTTCTTGCTTGCGGACAGCATCATCACACCACCCATTTCGGTGACCTCTGCCATCGAGGGCCTCAAGACCGAGGTGCCGGACCTGCCTATCATTCCCATCGTGTTGGCGATCATCGTGATGTTGTTCATGGTGCAGCGGGCGGGCACGACTGTGATTGGAAAGATCTTCGGTCCGGTGATGATGGTCTGGTTCACGATGATTGGTGTGCTCGGCGTATCTAGTTTCATCCACAATCCGGGTGTGATCGAGGCGCTGAATCCCTATTGGGCATACAAGATGCTCTCGCAGCCTGAAGGATTCTGGCTGCTGGGCGGGGTCTTCCTCTGCACCACTGGAGCGGAGGCCCTGTATTCGGATATGGGGCATTGCGGTCGGAAAAACATCCAAATCAGCTGGATCTATGTGAAAATCTGCCTGGTGCTCTGCTACTTGGGACAGGCGGCTTACCTGCTGAACCATGAAGGGGAGAAGTTGGAACTGAGTGCATTCTATGGTATGGTGCCTCCGACATTGCTCATTCCCGTGGTCATTGTGGCGACGCTGGCGACCATCATCGCTTCGCAGGCACTCATCTCCGGCTCGTTCACCCTGGTTGCTGAGGCGATTCGCTTGGACCTTTGGCCCAAATTGCGGGTGGTGTTTCCTTCCGATGTGAAGGGGCAGCTTTACCTACCCGCGATCAACTGGCTGCTCATGTTCGGCTGCATCGGGGTGGTGCTGGGCTTTCAGGAGAGCAAGCGGATGGAGGCGGCATTTGGTCTGTCGGTCACGCTCACCATGCTCATGACCACCGTATTGTTGACTTACTACCTCTACGTCAAGCGGGTAAACCGCATTTTGGTCTTTGGATTGCTACTCATCTTCCTCACTGTTGAGGGCGCATTCCTCACCGCCAACCTGGTCAAATTCATGGATGGCGGATGGGTGACCCTTACGCTGGGCCTCCTGCTCTGCCTGATCATGTACGTCTGGTACCGCGCCAACGAGATCAAGGCGGGCCTCCAACAGTTCACCGAACTCAAGCCCTACCTGCCGCTGCTCAAGGAGCTGAGCAACGATGAGTCCGTGCCCAAGTACGCGACCAACCTCGTTTACATGTCGAGCAGCGACAGTTCGAATCAGATTGAGAACCAGACGATTTACTCCATCCTGAACAAGCAGCCCAAGCGGGCGGATGTGTATTGGTTTGTGCACGTGAATGTGGTGGACGAACCCTACAAGATGAGCTACAAGGTAGATGTGCTGATGCCCGAGGACGTGGTGCGCATCACCTTCAACCTGGGCTTCCGGGTTTCCCCCCGGATCAACTACTTCTTCCGGAAGGTGGTCGAGGACATGGTGAAGAAGCAGGAGGTCAGCATCATCAGCCGCTATTGCTCCCTCGAGCGAAACAACATCATCGGCGATTTCCGCTTCGTGGTGTTGCAACGATTCTTGTCATTTGAGAATGACTTGCCCTGGATCGACAACTTCGTGATGCGGAGCTATTTCATCTTGAAGAAGATCAGCCTCAGCGACGAGAAGGAATTCGGATTGGATTACAGCAATGTTGCCATCGAGGCCGCACCCATGATCATCACGCAGCCCCGGAACATCTCCCTTGTCCGGGAGGAATGATCATTCAGATAGCATTGAGCATGTAGCAGTTCTGGGTGGTTCTGCATCCGAGGAGATGCCATCTGCAAAATGCCATCTGCTACATGCTACCTGAAAAAGCAGATAGCAGCTCCGGATACTCGCATCCGGTCGCTGCTATCTGCTAGTTGCTATCTGCTAACTGCCGCTTAGATCTTAACCACGCGCTGCGTGGAGGTCACTTTGCCTTTGGAGTCGGTGACCTTGATGAGGTATTTCCCGACGGGAAGTGCGCTCAGGTCGAGGACGGCATCGTTTTCACTGACCATCATGACGCGGCCCATCAGGTCCACGACTTCCACCTTGCCCATTTTGAAGCCTTCGTAGCTGATCAGGGCATAGTTGGCGGTGGGGTTGGGATAGACTTGGAACTTGACGAGTTTGTCCTCGGGTTTGGTGCTGCCGACAGTCACCTGCTCGAAGAGGTCGTTGATGTTGTTGCCGACGAGCTTGCCGAGGGTGATGGCGATCACGTCGCTGAATTCGTAGTGGATGCCACCATACAGGCGGGAGGTTGCGGCCTCGTAGGCGGCTTCGTCGAAGCAGAGGAAACTGCGCGGGCCGCCGTAATTGGTGCCGTGGGTCTGATCGGTGAAGCCGTAAGTGGCTCCGTAGAGGTCATTCATCACCGCCGTCATGGCGCCGCTTTGGGTGCTGTGCCCGCTGGTGTATTCGGGGAAGGGCGGCGTGCCGATGCGGGAGCTCCAGGTGGAGTCGATGTTTTGGCGGATGTAGGTGATCGGACGGAGCAGGTTGTAGGTGTACTTCGTCTTCCAGCAGGAGATGAATGCGTCCATTTGGGACATGCCCAGCTTGGCGTAGGCGTAGGCGCTCCAGCCCAGGTTGGCATTTTCCGTGTCCAGGATCTGCGTCAGGATGGAAATGCTGTGTCCGGGAGGGGTGATGCTGCCACCGCCATCGGCCCAGTAGAGGGCGATCAGCTCTTGGCCGGGGGTGAGGCTGTTCACGGTGTTATAAACCTGTGAAGCGTAGGCATAGAAGGCCGAGTTGGTGTCGGTGGAGTATGTGGGCGGCGCGACTGGGATGATCGGGGTTTGCGCATTGGCGGCGACCATGGGACGCACGTCGCCCCAGTGGGGTTGAAGCGCTGCTGCGAATGCAGGGGGCGTGGGTTGCCAGAGGCCCGGGCCTGTCGGAGGGACGTAGTTGGGGTCCGTGTTGTGGGCGTAGCCTTGGTGGCCGCCATCGGTCATGGACCAGTTGTACACGTCCATGGCAACAGCCTCGCCCAAGGTCTTGGAGACGGCATAGCTGCCTTGGCTCATGTACATGGTATTGTAGCGGTCGCGCAGGGCGTGGATGCTGTCCTTTTGGATCTGACTGGCATTGGCCCAGAGGCTGTCCACGATGAGCGCCATGCAATTGTTGGCGACGGTGGGCCAGTGGTAGGAGGTGCCGGGGGTGGGATCGGTCACGGTCAGGCCGGTGAGATGGCCTTCCAGGCTCTGGCGGTTGGGCATGCCTCCGACCACAGCCTCATAAGCGGCCAGGCCAGTGTAGCCCAAGCCACGGGAAGCCACAGGGGGTGTCCATCCGGTTCCGTTTTTGATCAGCCACAGCTCAGTGCCAAACCAGTCTTGGGTGACCTGAGAGTCATAGCTATAGGCATCCTGGGCGTGGGCGACCCCAGCAAATGCCAGCATGGTAGAAACGAGTAAAATCTTTCTCATAGAAACATTCAAAGTAGGTAGTTGGGGAAAAATAAGAGGAAACAAGGTCAAAAACTACTGTCTCGCCACAAAGCCTTGATATTCAATCGATCATGGAATGATTGAATCAGGGCAAGCTGTCCCGTTGTTGTGGGAGGACTCCGAGTGCCTGGGCCTGCTGGAAATCCTGTAGGGCCTGTGGGCCATGGCCGAGGGCCTGATGGGCGTAGGCGCGGTTGAGGTAGAGATAGCCGTCCGAGGGATGTTGCGCGATGGCAGTGCTCAGGTCTTGAATGGCAGCATCGAAATGGGACAATTGCAAATGGCACTGTCCGCGCAGGGTGAGCAAGCCGGGGTCCTCTGGGAGCAGTCGCAGGCCCTCGTTCAGGTCGGGGAGGGCCGCATTGGGATCGCCCAATTGCATCCGCACCGATGCCCGGGCACGGTATGTGGGCGCGTCCGAGGGGGACATGCGCAGCACTGTGCCGAAGTCGGTCAGGGCTTCGTTCACCTTCCCTAGTGCAAGGTTGGCAGATGCGCGTCCCTTGTACGCCCGCAAGAGCAGCTCCGGATCCTGTGGGCGGGTCGCCTCTGGGGCGTAGAGGCGGACGGCTTGGTCGAAATCAGCACGAGCCTGCAAGGCATTGCCACCCTGCATGTGCGCATTGCCACGGTGCAGGTAGCCCAAGGGGTTCTGCGGCCAATGCTTGATTACGTGTTCGAAATCAATGATGGCATGATTCCGATCGCCTTTGCTCAGGAGTAAATGCCCGCGGTTGATGTAGGGGATGTAATGCTCATCGGGTGCGGCTTGGATGGCATGGCTCCAAAGCGATTCGCTGTCCTGCCATGGCATTACGGCAATGATGGCCTGTGTTGCCAGCACGAAAGCAAAAGAAGTCAGTGAGAAAATCCGCCAGAAGAGGAGTTTGTTGCCGCTGAGGCGCTGCACCGCAAATCCAAACCCGATCCAGAACCCCATCGAGCCGAGGTAGGCCAATCTGTCTGCCTGAAACGCATGGGTGGACTTCACGGACCATACCACGGGCAGCAGGTGCAGGATCAGGAATGCCAACGCAAATGCCTCGGGCTTCGATTTTGGCCGTTTCCATACCACCAGTGCGATCGCATTTACCAACACCGTCAAGCCGAGCAGCAGTTTGAGCGTGGGCCCAACGGGCACTGCATGGATCGGCAACCTCCAGTGCGCTACAGCAACAAACTGACTGACCAGATACAACCCCATTGACCCCAAACCCAGCAGCAGGCGTTGCCCGATGCCGGGATCGACATCCGGCACAGGCATTCCTTCATCAATGGCGGCGATTCCCATTCCAATCAACCCAAAGGCGATGCTACCAATGAACTGCGGCGCTTTCTCCCAGACCCATCGCCAATTCCATTCGCGTCCCTTGAACCAATCGAGCAGGAGCAAGGCGGCAGGCAGGGTGACGGCTTGGACCTTGCTGAGGCAGGCGAGGAGGAAGCAGATGAGCACTCCAGCCATCCAAACGAGCTTCATCGACCGCAGGTAACGCAGGTAGAGCACCATTGCCCCGGCATAGAAGACGCCCATCAGCACATCCTTGCGCTCCGTCACCCAAGCGACCGACTCCACCCGCAGGGGATGGATCCCCCAAATCAATGCCATCATTCCCGCCCAAACCGGCTGCAACCCCAATCCGATACCCAGCAGGTAAACCAGCCCGACGGTGATCAGGTGCAGGATGAGATTGTCGATATGGAACAGCCGCGCGTCGGGCAATGCAGTTGGATTGGCAGGACGCACCAGCTGCCATTCAAGCGCAAAGGTCAACTGCGGCAGGGGAGTGTAGGCACCATTGACGGGCTCCGTAAGGCATTTTTTATAGTCACCCTCACGGACGGCCTGATTTTCATAGACATAGACGCCATCATCCCAGTTCGTCCAGCCCAGTCTCGGCACGCGATGAAAGACGATGACCGTCAACATCACCACCAACAATCCAATCAGCCAACGTGCCTTATGAGAACCCCAGAAGGGTCCTAGGCTCCAATCGGCCTTGAATCTTTCGCCAGCCATCTCATTGCTGCAGTGCCTGCAAGAACGCCGGATCGACTTGGAAGCCCAGCGCCTGAGCCTTTTGTGCATCGGCGAGGGCACTCGGCTTGTTGCCCAGGTTGAAGTGCGCGATGGCGCGGTTGTAGAGGTAGCTCGCCTGATTCGGCGCCATGCCGACCGCCTGATTGTAATTGCTCAGGGCGTCCTGCCACTTGCCCAGGTTGGCATAGCAAAGGCCGCGTGCATCGATGGCGCTGTGGCTATTGGGCGAATACTTCAGGAACTCATTGAAATTTTCAATTGCCTTGGGGAAGTCCTTCATGTTCATGTAGGTCGCTGCGAGGTTGTTCCAGGTATTTTGGTCGTCGCGCTTGATCTTGACCGCCATGTTCAGGTCATCGATCGCCTCCTTGTACATGCCCTTGCGGCTGTAAATCGCGCCACGGTTGCTCAATGCACCCGCAAGTGCAGGATCGATGCGCTTGTTGAAATCCACTGGGCCCAGGATCTCGATCACCTTGCTGTAGTCCGCAAGCGCCTTGTCGTTTTCGCCCCGGTCAAAGTAGATATTGCCCCGGTTCAGGTAGCCGAGGTGGTAATTGGGTTGCAGGCTGATGCCCGTGTTGAAGTCCTCGAATGCGCGGTTGAATTCCTTTTGCGCGCCTTGCGGGTCGCCATGGTTGTTCAGGTATTGGCCATGGCGGCGGAGGTATTGGCCCCGGTTCACATAGCTCAGGACGACCTTGCGGGGGTATTTTTCCTGCACATCCGTCCAGAGCGTATCCGAGTCGGTCCATGCCGGGATGTACTTGAAGGTCATGAAAGCGCAGACCAGCAGCATCACCGCGCCAACGCCGCCCAAGACGGGCATGAGGTTTTTGCGGTCAGCGACAATCCGCTGCGCAAGCATCGCCAAGCTGAAGCAGAGCCCGATGTAAGCGATGTACGTGAAGCGGTCCGCCAAATAGGCGCTACCTGCACCCACGATTTGGAGGAGGAAGATGATGTTGACGCTGAAAAATGCGACCCCAAAAGTGACCTCACGGGACTTTTTCCAAAGCAATGCAGCACCCGCGATCACGCCCATGGCACCAATCAAACCCAGCCAGTAAACGATGCCGACTTCTTTGGGATAGGGGTAGAATGTGCAGGTCTCCCAAGGCACGATCGCCTTGCCCACGTAGATCACGAAGGAGGTGAAGCCCAGCGCGACACGCTGAATGAGGCTGAATGTCTGATCTGTATCCACTGTACCGCCCTCTTGCAGGTATTGGAAACCGATCACACCGACGATGGCAGAACCAGCGAAGAAGACCGCTTTTTCCAGCCAGACTTTGATGTCGAGCAGCTTCCGGCCCCGGTACCAGTCGATGGCCAGCATCGAGAGAGGCAGCGACACGGCCTGAATCTTGCTCAGCAGTGACAGCACCGCCAATATGAGGCAGAGGCTATAGTAGACCAGATTCTTCGAGTCCAAGTAATAGAGGTAGGCGATCAATGCCCCGACATAGAACGACCCGAACATCACGTCCTTGCGCTCGGTGATCCATGCCACGGACTCGACCCGCATCGGGTGAATGCCGAACAACAATGCCGCGAATGCCGCCCAGAGTGGATTGAGGCCCATCTTCAGCATGAACCAGAAGACCAAACCGGTGCAAAGCAAGTGCAGCCAGAGGTTGTTGAAGTGGAAGAGCCAAGCCCGGTCCTCCAGGAATTTCCAGCTGTCCGCCGCTTCAGCCTTGGGGTCCGCCGTCGCCTTCCATTCCCAGGCATGCATCAAGACTGGCAACGGGTTGTAGTTGTTGTTGACTGGGGTCGTCCAGATGGCCTTGGAGTCGCCGTTCATGACCATGGGATTCTCATAGACGTACTCGTCATCGTCCCAGTTGGCTCCAGTGCAGTTTGGTGACCCCGCTGAAGATCACACCCGTGACCGCCAGCACCCGCCAGCGCCAACAGCATGAGATTGTTCCAGCTCGGCTTGAAACCGCCACCAGCCGCCGCCGATTCGCGCCGCCCCGTCTTGGGCTTGGTAGCAGGCGGGGTGGGTTTCTTTTCAGCCTTGTTGGCAGGTGTATTCTTCTTGCCGGACATAGATTTCCATTGATTGACGTGCGAAGATAAGTGATTTGTTATCTTTGCACCATGCTCGGCAAGCTCGACAACCAAGTGATTTTCAAGAAGGCCTTCACTGACAAGGAGGTCTTTCGGGCATTTGTCAAGGATGTCTTGGGAATCGACTTTGAGGTGGGGATCATTGAGACAGAGAAGCAATTCGAGCCCAAGGTCGGCTATGTTGATTTCAAGCTCGACATCTTCGCTGAGAGCGTGGACAAGCGGATCATCGTGGAGTTGCAGCGGTTGCAGTACGATCACAATTTCGATCGGTTCCTGCATTACTTCTTGATGGCCATCGCCGAACAGCAGAAGCGTGCCTCATTTTACAATATCCAGCAGACGGTGTATGTCATCGTGGTCATGACAGCGCCCTACAAGTTCGATACTCGCCAAGGGGATGCGGTGCGTGATGAGGTTTTGCTGATGCGACTGAACCCACAGACGTTGGCAGGTGCGGAGCGCGACATTTATGGCCATCAGCTCATTTGCCTGAATCCGAATCATCCGTCACTGGATACCCCACAGCCCATTAGGGATTGGTTGGACTTGATTTACCAGAGCATCCATAGCCCTGAACGGCTTCTGCTCAATGAAGACAATGCAGGTGTGCGCAGGGCAGCGGAGCTCATCAGTTTCGAGAATCTGACCCCGGAGGAGCGTGCATTGGCCAAGGAGATGCATGGGCGCATTACCGTGGAGACGATCTACAAGCGGGAAAGGAGTAGAAATTGCGACCAATTTGAAATTGGCTTCTGTGGCCATCGAGACGATCATAGAAGCAACAGGTCTGTCCAAAGAGGAAGCCGGAATTGAGATCGAGACGATTGTTCAAGCCACAGGATTGACCCTTGAGGAAGTTGCAGCATTGTGAATCAATTTTGGGTTCAGTGCTATTCGGTTAGCATAGTGCCGAGCGAGACAACTAAATGACCTCCGTCTCCCCACGCATCAAAATCAGCGACATCGCCAGGATGCTGCCCCCCGCCGCAGCGAAGATGAGGATGCTGCTCCAGCCCGTCCAAACGGCCATTTCGCGGTGGTCCAGCACCCAGATCAATGCCAATGCCATCGCCAGGATGCGTCCCATTTCGAGGATGCCGGCCCATTTCTTTGCACTCAGCAAGCCGCCCCAAGCGATGATCATCCCGAAAATGCAGGCCGATAGCAGCACCCGGTCCGACGCCATCAGCGGCAGTTTCAGGTTCGTCGTGATCATGATCACCGCCAGTCCCAATACAATCTGCGCGATCAAGTAGGGGCGTAGGCCCTTGAATTGCGGACTTTTGTGCTTCACCTGCTCTGCCAACGTATAGCCGATTCGCTTCTTCACAGGCTGCTCCTCCTCCAATCCCCGCGGCCGCCAACCCAATGGCATGAACCAGATACGGACCTTGTCCCACCAATACGGCGCCGCCACAGCATCCAACACCAATTGCCGCCAGAATTGGACATTGATGAAGATCGGGTCCCAAGTCCGCGGCGGATGCGTGAGCCCATAACAAACCTCCTCCACCTCAGGCTCATATGTCCCGAAAAGTTTGTCCCAGATGATCAGGAACTCCGAAAAATTCTTGTCGAGGTACTGCGGATTCACCCCATGGTGCACCCGGTGATGGGAGGGACTCACAAAGATCTTTTCCAGGAATCCCGTGCTTTTGATCAACCGCGTATGGTGCCAAAAAGCCAACAGCAGGTGAATGCCCGCCACCGCATAGACCATGTCCGGCGAAAAGCCCAGCAGCACCAAAATCCAGTCAAAAAACAGGAATTGGAACAGCCGCTGCGTGAAGCTCGCCCGCACCCCGACCGACAGGTTCATCTCCTCCGAAGAATGATGCGGCATATGCGCAGCCCAGAAAATGTTCAGCGTATGCCCAATCCGGTGGAACCAATAGAACACAAAATCCTGCAACAGCAGCAGCACAAACCCCCAATACTAAGTCACCGGCACCTGCCAAGGCGCAAATTGCCAAAGCCAGCCATACCACTTCATCACCAGGAACACCACGGCCAGGTTCACGCATTGGTTCCCGATGCCCGTCCCGATGTTCGCCACCGTGTCCTGGAAGCCATACAGCTTCTTCTTCCCGATCACACTCACCAGAATCTCCGCAATGAGCAGCAACAGGACGATGGGGGTGATGTAGGCGTAGATGTTCACGAGCAGAATTTACAGAATTTCCAGAATTGAAGAATTCCATCCGCATCACCAATCCGCTTGTCCAGCTCGTGGAAACCCATAGCGCATTATGAATCAGCTCCTTCCATAATTCAGCAAATTCGGTAGATTCTGATTCAGACATTCAGGTTCCAGTTTCTGCAATTCTGCGAATTACGAGAATTCTGATTCAGACATCCAGATTCCGTGAATTCCGAGAATTCAGTGAATCCCGCTTCAGCCGCCCCCTATACCGCCACCCCAACAACAACCCAACCAACACTACACTCACCAAATGAAACAAAACCGCACTCCCCAACCCGTCCTCACCAGCCTTCCGCAGCGCCAGCACCTGCTCATCCGCCCGCTGAGCCCTCGCCCAAGCAATGAAGGCATCCGCGATCGGCAACTGTCCCCAGATGTACCGCTTGCGGCCACCCCAGCGGTAGCTGAATCCCAGCGCCTCCACCGCATTGGAAAGCGACTGCGCCTTGGCGACCTCCCCCATGCGGAGGTATGCACCGATTCCAACGATGGTCGCCGAGAAGCCCACGCCCCAGATGACCGGGCCGGAATCCACATCCCCCATGCCGGAGGTGCCACGCGGATACTCCCGAACCGTCGCAAGGCCCACTCTGGATTGCCCGGAAAAGCGAATCAAACCTTTGAAAACTGCTCCACGGCAAATTGCGGATCGATGTCCGACAGGAAGAGGTTCAGCACGCCAGAGCAGCCCCTTGGCCCTTCCAAGGGCGCAGCCGTGATCGGTGCAGTTTGGTGGGGGAGGAGGCTTGGCCTTGTCCAGGTGTTGCCGGGCGCGGCGCACCCAGGTTTTCTGCATGTCCGCATACCTCGGCTCCACCAACCTATTGTAGAGCGAAAGCGAAGCCATGCCCACGCAAGCGTCAGCGGCCAGCTTTGGTTGGGATAGGAATCCGGAAATGGGCTCTCGCTCAGCCTGAAGCATTGCGCGACGGCCTCCGAGCATTGTAGAAAGTGCCGCTGATCCTCGGCCAATGGACTGCTCCCGAAGCTCTACACCTTGGCAGCCAGATAATTCCGCCAAGCATTGTAAAACAGACCGTAGGCAGGAACCATATCTTCAGGAAAGGTGGCCCGCCCCAAATCGCTGTTGATCTGCGAGAAAGCATACCGCGCCTCATGCAAAGCCCGATCTGCGTAAACATCCGGTTCCGCGATTGCCAATTCACACCAAGCCAATCCATACAATGCATGTGCAAACAGAAACCCCTCTGGAAAAAGCCGCTGCATTCGACGGCCGAGGTCCTTTTCATGAATTTGCCGCTCCAGATAAGCCAACTGCCGCGCAACATCGCGCCGGGTCGCCTCACCATCGCTCAGGCTTGGCCCGGTATTCAACTTGAGATTGATCAGCAAAATGCCCACCACAAACACCCAAGGGAGGTTTTTCCAGATCAGCCAAGGGATTTTCTTCATCAGTCGGCAATTGCTCAGTGGAAGCAGAATTAGGGATTTTCTTCTTCAAATGCACTACCCACGATAGATTGGCCACCAAGGCACAAAGCGACGCGCATCTGCCTGCCTCAAGGATTACCGATAAAGATGGAAAGAAAAGGTCACCAGTCAGATTCAGTGAATCTTTAGATCGCGCCAGCAATTCAGCGAATTCTGAGAATTCAGCGAATTCTGTGAATTCTGAGAATTCAGTGAATTCTGCTTCAGGCATCCCGGGTAAACGGCACCGCCCACTGATCCGAGAAGATCCCCGCCAAGTACTTGTAATGACCGGCAATCGCGATCATCCCCGCATTGTCGGTACAGTATTCAAACTTCGGAATATGCGCCACCCAGTGCTTGCGAGAGCACATTTCCTGGAATTCACGGCGCAGGGCGCTGTTGGCGCTTACACCACCTGCGATCGCCAGATGCGTGATCCCATGCGCGTGGGCAGCGTCCTTGAACTTGCCCAGCAGATAGCTCACAATGCGACGTTGAAAGCTCGCGCAGATGTCCGCCTTGTTCTCCTCGATGAAGTTGGGATTCGTTTTCATCTCATCCCGAAGCAGATAGAGCAGGCTGGTTTTGAGCCCACTGAAACTGAAATCCAGTCCATCGATATGCGGCTTGGGGAAGCTGAACCGCTTGGGGTTGCCGTCCCGCGCCAATTTGTCGATCAGCGGGCCGCCGGGATAGCCCAGCTCCATGATCTTGGCCGCTTTGTCAAATGCCTCTCCCGCCGCGTCGCGCCGATGCTCTGCCCGATCACCTCCATGTCCAGGTAATCCCGCACCAATACAATCTGCGTATGCTCCCCGCTCACCGTGAGGCAGAGGAAAGGGAATGCCGGCGGTGAGTCGCTGAGGAAATTGGCCAGGACATGGGCTTGCATGTGGTTCACCTCGATGAGCGGCACCCCAAGCGCGAGCGCAAACGCCTTGGCGAAGCAGGTACCCACAAGCAATGCCCTGCACCAGGCCCACGGGTAAAGGCGATGCCATCGAGTTCCGACTTGGCGACATTCGCCCAGGTGAGGGCCTCCTGCACCGCGGATGATGCGCTGCTGATGCAGGCGGGAGGCAAGCTCCGGGATCACCCCGCCATAGACACTGTGCTGGAGCTGCGACGAGATCACATTGGACAGGACCCGACCCTCGCGGATCACGGCAGCACTTGTCTCATCACAACTGGACTCGATGGCGAGCAACGTAGGCATAGGCGGCAAAGCTACGCAATTCAGTGAGCAGTTAGCAGATTGCAGCAGTTCTGCTCCGCTCGACATCGCGGACACTGCTATCTGGGCGGCGCTGCCATTCGCTAACTAATTAGGAAAATAGACCGTAATTTGGAACCAAGGTGACCCGTACCGTCCGCACCATCTTCCGGTCCCTGCGTTCTGCAGTGGTCAATTTGAGCCTGCTCATCCTGCTGGCGCTGTGGGCTTTGCGTTCGGAGTGGGCTCAAAACCAGTTGGTGCCGTTGGTGGAGTCTGCCGTCTCGAGTGCGCTTGGGGTGCAGGTGGACATCGGGCGGGTGGACATTGACTTGCCTGCGTATGCCGTGTTCACGGACCTGAGCATGAAGGATGCGCAGGATCAGCCGATGTTCGGCGTGAAGCGGCTCAAGCTTGGATTTGGGAGCTTTTCATTGTTGCACTTCATCTTCCGGCCCAATGAGGTGCAAAATATCCGCGTCAGCGATGTGCAGGTGATCGAACCGGAGGCGCACCTTTACCGAAGTCGCCGGGACAGCAGTTGGAATTACAATTGCCTGATTTCCAAATCGACGGATACTTCCAGCGGAAAACCGATACAGCTCAGGATGGCCTATCCCGAAGTGGTCATTCGCGGTGGGGAATTCTCGATGATCGATAGCACGAAAAGTGATTCCATCCTCGCTGACCACTCTCGCATCAACTTTTCCAACCTGCAAATCGGTGCCATTGATGGGAATGTGAGCTACCACTTGGAGCCGGACATGAGCATGTATGGGCAGGTAAGGAACTTTTCCTGCGCGGAAACGCTGGCGAAGCAGACGCTGGCGCATCTGAGTTCGGATTACTTGATCGACATCAAGCCTGATCCACCTGCCAAGTTGCGCATCTGCATGGAGGGAGCCAAGGTGCTGATGGGCAGGACCGTGCTGGACATGGATGCTCAGCTTGAGGACGTGCGCAGGGACACGGTGCCGGGGTTCCATCCAGAGTTTTCCGCCAATTTCAGGCCGTCCCGGTTCGACTTCCAAAACCTGAACAAGTTGTTGCCCAAGCCATTGCCCATGGATGAGCCGATTCAGATCGCGGGTTATCTATGGGGCGACATGGAGGGCATCAAGTCGGACTCCCTCGAAATCGGATTGATGGAGAAGACCCGCTTGCGCACCTCCGCAGAGCTCACGGGTTACAAAGACCCGGAGAACCTTCGCTTCAAGTTGGGAATTGAGGAAGGCACGGTATCCTTCGAAGAATTGCAGCGTTTCCTCCCTGGAACGAATGTACCACTCAAGGGCGTGGTCGCAGTGCGAGGCAATATCAATGGCTCCCTCGACCGGCTCCGGTCCCAGCGATTGGAGGTCAGGTACCTCGGCAATACCCATCTCTTCGCGGATGCGACCCTCATGGATTATACCAAGGGGGACGAGATGCTCATGGACATCAAGTTCAAGGAGAGCAAGTTCCGATTTGACGAGATCAAAAAGCTGCTTCCGGACATGAACCTGCCGCTGTGGCTGACCCGGTTCGGGACTTGCGGCATCGACGGGAAATTTTTGGGCGGGGTGAACGACTTCGTGGTGAATGCCGACATGACGAGCGCCTACGGCAATGTCAGCTCCAACCTGCACCTGACGCTGCCTCCCAAGTCCAAGCGGATCGCCTATGACGGTTGGATCCAAACGCAGGCCATCAATTTTGTCGCATTGCAGGCGGAGCTCCCCGTCGAGAGCCGCTACTTCAACTTCGAGGGGCGCATCAATGGCAGTGGCAATGCTTGGGGCAAGATCGATGCGGACATTGAGGGGAAGGTGCATGCCTCCGACATCCAAGGCTACCACATCGACGAGATCTACACCAAGGAGCTCAAGATCAGGGGCTACAAGATCACCGGTGAGGTGGATGTCGAGGACAAGCAGGGTTCTGCGTCCGTGACGGTGGACCTGGATGTGCCGGACAGTTCGCAGCACTTTTTCGTGGTGGGTGACGTCAAGCAGGTGGATATGGCGCATTATGGGATCATGCCGAGCGACTCCGTCTTCATGAGCGCGATCGTGAACATCAACCTCGACGGCAAGAACCTGGAGGACTACACCGGAAAGGCGAAATTCCTGCAAGCTGGACTCAGTCGCAGGGGCAGCGCGGACAGCCTCACGCTCCGCAATGCCACGCTGAGTTCCAAACTGAATGATCGGGGCGAGCATACCGTCAAACTCAGCAGCTCCATGGCGGACATGAGCCTGGTCGGTGACTTCAAGTACCTCCAAGCCATTGAGGTCATGAGCGACCTTGCTTACGAGGCGCGACTCTTTCTCAAGAACAAGGACAGCCTCACCATGTCCTACTACGAGTCCAAGCCCGAGGATTCATTGGCGATGGAGTTCCGGGACACCATCCGCACCAAGGAGGAGCTCAACCATGCATTGGCTTTCCTGCAAATCCCGCTCTACATCAAGCCCAAAACGCAGATGATCACCAAGTTCTCCCATTCCCTTTTGGATGAATTGGAGGTGAAGATCACGGCGGATTCCATGGCTTATGACAGCATCGGGATGGCGGGAAATGAGGTGTTTTTCCAACTCACGAAGGTCGGGAACGAGAACCAATTCATCGGGAATGCGGATCTCAAGGTGCAGCGATTGATTGTCAGCGAGGATCTCCGATTCAATGACGTGGTCTTTCAACCGGACGCCGACAACAACCGGGTGAACTACCACCTCTGGGCGAATCAGGATAAAATTGGGAACAAGTACTACATCGCCGCGCGTTCCGTTTTCTTGGATGGCGGGGAGATCAAGAGCACCATCGACACGGTTTCGAGCCTCATCATCCGGCAAAAAGAATGGAAATTCTCCGACGGCAGTTCGATCGTGCACCTCTACGAAAAGCCGCCTAGCCTGGCACGGGTGAACACCGATTCGGTGATATCGCGCTACCACCTCCGTGGCCTGAAACTCAGGTGTGGGCAGCAAGAAATCGCTTTGGGAGGGGTCATCTCGCGGGACCGGACCGACCTCATGAACATCGACATCCGGAACCTGAGCATCCACAACCTGCTGGAGGTCTTGCAGAGCCCCGAGGACATCGATGGGACATTGAAGCGGGCGACATTTGGCACTTGGAACCTGCTCAGCGGCCAACCCAGCGTCTATGGCAGCGGCGAGATCGTGAATTTCCGCTACAAGCAAGTGGACAGCATCGGGTTGCGGTTCTATGGCGGTTGGCCGTACATCTATGGGCCGGATTTTGCGGGGATGCGCCTGGAGGTCGGCCACTGGGGACAAGACTCGGTCATCACCAAGGGCTGGTACAATGTCAAAAATGATTCCCTGCACTTCGATGCGGACAGCTCCTCCCTGCAGTTGGCTTGGGTGGGGCCGTTTGTGGAGGGGATATTGAGTGATATCCATGGGCGGGTCGCATTGGACCACTTCAAGGTCAGGGGCACACTTTTCAAGCCGGAACTTGAAGGGATCGCGCGGTTCACGAACACCTCCTTCAAGGTGGACTACTTGAACAATGTCTTCCGCATCGGTGACAATCAGCTACGATTTGACCATGAACGCATTCAGATCGGGCAGATTGTGGTCAAGGACACGGTGGATGGCAGCGCGGAGATGAATGGGAATGTGTTCTACAATGATGAACGAGGGGTGAGGCTGGACCTGCGGATGGGGAAGGTGAAGGACCTGCGGTTCATGGACACCCGCAAGAAGGACAATGATGTCTTTTATGGCCGCGTGATTTTGGACGGGGACAGCGCCCGCGTCACGGGCTTGGCTTCGGCTCCAGCGATTGAGGCTTGGGTGAACACGGGAGACGGTTCATGGCTGGACATTCCCATCTCCAACTACACGAGTGCCAACCGTTTGGAGTTCGTGAAGTTCATTCAGCGGGGCGATACCCTGAGCAAGGCGACCAAGGTGGACTACGGCGGCATGACCATGACCCTGAATGTGAATGCCCGGAGCAATGCCCGCGTGCGGCTGATCTTCGACGAATTCGTCGGGGACATCATCGAGGCGCGGGGCGATGGCAACATCATCGTCAAGCTGGACGAGGCCGGAGACTTCAACATGTTCGGGGCCTATGCCGTCGATGAAGGGGACTACCATTTCACAATGGAAAACGTCCTCAACAAGAAATTCACCGTGACCCGAGGCGGACGCATCACTTGGAATGGCGACCCCTACGATGCGCTGGTGGACCTCGATGCGGTGTATCAGGTGAACGCCGACCTGAGCGCCATCTTGGGGACGAGCAGCAGCGGCAACCGTGTCCCGGTCGAGATTGTGATGCACATGAAGGGCTCCTTGATGACGCCTGAGATCACATTGGAACTGCGCTTGCAGATGACTGAGCAGGACGTGTTTGGCTTGGCGACATTCTTCCAGGGCATTCAGTACGATCAGCAAGAGTTGAACAAGCAGGTGGTGAGCCTCCTCATGTTCAGGCGGTTCACAGGACAGGCCGCAGGTGGTGGTGCAGCCGCTGCCAATGTCACGAGCAGCATCTCCGAACTGGTCTCCAATCAGGTGAACCACTGGCTCTCGCAGTCGTTCAATGACCCCAAGATCGGGGTGGAGTTGGGCAGCAGCGACTTCAAGGATGTACAACTCGCCCTCCGCGCCAGCCTGTTCAATGACCGCGTGACCGTGGAGCGCAATGGCACCATCGTCGGCAATACCCGGGGAGCTGTCAGCCTCGGGGACCTCATCGTCACCATCAAGGTGCTCCCCAAGCCAGACACCATCGGCAACATGGACCCCAATGCCGGGCAGCTCGTGATGGAAATCTTCAACCGCGAGGACGCAAGCATCACCAACGCGAATAACGTGACCCGTGGCACGGGCATGTTCTACAAGAAGGATTTCGACCGCCTCAAGGACCTCATCGAAAAGCGCAAGCACTCCATGCGCAAGGAGGAAGGCGTGGAACTGCCGGAGCAAGGTGGGTAATCTAGTCGGGAACTGTCCGCAGTTTTTGCCACATTTGCATGCAACAATACATGTGATTCATGGCCAAAGAGTACGTCGCCATTTACCTCGACTTTGAGAACCTCGCGATCTCGTCGGAGCAAGTGTATCCCAAGGAAGAGATGCCCCTTCAAATCGAACCCATCGTGGACTATGCAGGCAACAAGGGGCCCATTGCCATCAAGAAAGCCTACGCCAACTGGAACTATCCCATGTTCCGGCAGTACCAGCGCATGTTGTTGGAGCAAGGATTTGACCTGATCCACCTCCCCGAAACGACCGTCCAGGGCAAGAGCTGGGCTGATATGCGCATCACGATCTCGATCCTGGAGGACCTTGCCCTGCATCCGCACTTGCAGACCTTTGTTCTCGGCAGTCAGGACACAGACTTCATCCCCATCGTGCAGGCTGTGAAGTCCAAGGGGCGGGAAGTCATCGTCGCTGGATTCGGGCAATTTGTGGGCAACCTGCTCAAGAAGAACTGCACCGAGTTCATCTCGCTCAATGAACTCTTCACGGGCGATGCCGAGCCGAACACTGAGGGTGAGGAATACGATGTCGAGGAATTGTTCCGGCGACTGTTGGCCATGCGCAGCCCCGAGGAGCCCATTTTCATGACCAACCTGAAGCAGGACCTCCTCAAATTGGATCCTTCGTTCTCCGAGCGGCAATTGGGTTTTGCTTCCTTCTCGCAGTTCGCGAAGTCATTGGTGGGCAAGTACATCGAGCGCATCGACCGGGCCAAGGACCGGGGTGTGGATGTGGTCTTCTTGAAGGCGCTGGACAAAAAGCAGAGCAAGAAACCGGTCAAGTCACTTGCGGTCGAGTTCTTGAGCCGTGGCATGAAGTTCGTGAAGCAAAGCAAGCAGCGCCGCGAAATGATCAATGCTGTGATGCTTACCCCGGAAATCAACGATGGCCTGACCCTGCCGGAAATCATCGACATCGCGAAGAAAGTCTCGAACCTGGCCCCGATCGTGGTCAACAAGTACATTTTCCAGCTTTACAATGCAGGCGTGCTGGAGGTGATGAAGGGAAGCAACGATGGCCCGCTGTTCAGCCGCAAAATGATTCCTTCCGGGCAGTTCCAGAACACCGATTCCGTGGAGCGCGCCTACCTGGAGCGGATGCGTTTCCTCGTGGCATCCAAATTCCCGAGCCTGAGCGACAAGGAAGTCGCGGAGTTGATGGGCGAGACGGCGCCCGCAGCTGCACCGGAGAAGAAGAAGGAAGCTCCCAGCGCTTGAGACCTTAAGCTCACATGAAAACGGGCATTTTCAGCCCAGCGATAGTTGAAATTCCTCGTTAATCGAGCGATTTCCCCGTTTCCTTGAGGAACCTTTCCGCGTGTTCCCGCCAATCCGCCTGCCACAGGTGCGTCCGAGCAATATGCACAATGGGTGCGTGGTTGTACACGTACGTCCGCAGGCGTTGCTCGTAGGCTTCATCCGCCACAGAGGGCAGGTTCAGGCGCTCCGTCTTCCCAGCGGCGAGGTCGGGGAGGAGGGAGGAGAGGGCTTGAAGCCATTTTCCCAGCATCACCTGCCCCAATTCGCGGGAGGACGCCACCTTCGCTGGCAATTGGACAGGCGGAAGGCCTGCGGCCTTGAGTGCAGCCTCGGCGGTCATCACGGGGCGGTCCCCGATCTTGAGATAGGGAACGGGTTGTCCGGCATCCATCCCGAAATACAAGGTGAGGTGGGCATTGGCATAGCCCGGCATCGTTCCGATTTGCTTGAATGACAGGCCATGCTGCGCCGCCGGTCCGTCGAATGCGGCACGGATATCGGTCAGGTATTCAGGATAGGTGTGGTGGGACATGGGTCATTCAGCATTGAACTTTTCAAGCAACTCGCCAAGCCACTGGATGTCGTGGCTCCGCTCTGGATGTCTATCTGGCAGGCGTTGCAGGAGCTCGCGGAATCGGTGTGCGCAAGCGATGAGCGCCGATTTCATGGCGGCGTAAGGGATCCGGAGTTCCTCCCCAGTTTCCAGTTGGATCACAGCGATTTCCTCCATGAGCAGTACTTGGAAGTTCCTGTTCTCCGTCAGGTAGGGGATGCTTGACCACCCCTGCCGCTCCAGGTCATCCAAAGTGAGTTTCACGAATTGAAACAGCAGGTAGTCCACCTGGTCCTCGACCACCAGCTTTTTCCCCCATTCATCCACAAAGGCCAATCCGCCAGGGAAGGGATAGCGGGACTCTAGTTGCGGCAGCGTCTCGTCCCAATCGGCTTGCAGATCAGCCTCCGTCCAGTGATGGTCGGGAAAGTCGATGAAATAGGACACTTGGACATTTTGGGCTTCGGGCATAGCGTTTAATTTAGAAAGAATGCGATCATTGAATAGGAGTGGGCGCATTGAGGGGCGCGGTCGGTCCTTCGAACCTTAGCCTTCGAAACGCTTAAATGGCACCCCCAGCAATTTCGCAATTGCAACCAACTCTTCACCGTTCAAAGAAACTGATCCGGGACCAGGGCTAGGATGGAAGCGGTGAACAAGCCATTTGCCCTTTCCGTCAAACCGGGCCTTCAGCATGACCCTGGCTCCAGAACCTGTTTTCAGGGCTAGCTCCAAGGGCTCATTTCCGGAAATCTCGATGGGGCTTGGAAGCACTTCAAGCAAAATGGAGGACAGCTGAGGAACGGTGATGCCTTCCTTCCAGAATGTATGCTGCGCCTCGATGGCTTTGAAGTTGAAATGCTCCCAGGAAGCATTCCCAAGTACCTGCTGCCAGTCCACTTCCACCGTCTCCGGTAGGGCTGAATTGGCGACAGATGGCATCTCAGTGAATGTGAATCGCTTGGCTGCCAAGGAAAGCCGACGGAATTCAGCTGCATTCCCTGCGCTGATTTCCATCAATGCCCGCATGCCTTCTGTATTGTGCGCCATCGCTTTATTCCGTTGGATCAGAGGTGCCCGCCCGCATCAATTGGCTTGTAGTCCTGATTGCAGCAACTTGGAATGGAGCAGTTCTAGGCACTCCTTCAACTGTTCGATGTCCTCTTTCGGGAAGATCTCCGGAAAGGGAATCGCCTCCAAAAGCTGCACATAACGGACTCCGCATACCAAAATGGATTGGATTGCCTCGAAGGCGAAGAATGTTGCCTTGCCCGGGACGAAGTCGCCACTAATCGTCAGCAAGCCGTCCTCGATTTCCACGCTGACGTTGCCGTACATCTCGAAGTAGGGGTAATTGCCCTTGCCGGATTCCAAGGCCTCCACGAGCGCACTCCCGGCGAGGTTCACGAACAAGGGCGTCATTTCATCCTCGATCCAAGTCGAGGAATACTCATCTGCAAGGACGACTTTTCCGCTCCAAGGGAACTTTTGCTTCCAAACCAAGTCACCGCCTTTGATGGCTTGATTTACCTGCAATTCAGGGTAGAACTGGTTGTTCAAAACCAGCGCGTACGTGCAATCCATGTTCAAATCTAGCCAATCAAGGCGTAATGATCTTCAGTATCGCTTCGATTTCTGCCTTGTAAAGCGTATTCACACCAGGCCCGGCAATGGGGAAGAACTGCCCGATGATTTTCACCCCGGCATCGAACCGCATACCAACCTGCACGGTGATCCCGTTGCTGAGTTGGATCGTCTGCGGGTTGTTGGGGGTGGGCAGCTTGTTCGCTGCCTTCATCAGGTCGAGCGCCTCCTCCAGGAAAGCTCTCAAGCCTACGTCTGTGGTGCCCTTGGGCCAGAATCCCTGCGAGGCCTTGATGTCCGCAAACGTGTACCAGTCCCAGGTATGCCTTTCGAACAAGTGTGGCCAATTGACATTCTGGAAGCCCCATTTCGGAGACCAGCCGGGGTTAGGAATCGGAAGTCGCTTGAAGTCCCTTGCAACCTCGGCCACGCGCTGGAACCAAGCGCTGCTGCTGCTGGTGAGGTCGATGAGGTCTTGGACCTTGCCTGCATTACCGGGACCGCCAGCGAGGTTCAGCATGTCCTCCAGCAGGTGCAAGTTGGCCTTGCCGCCGGACATCGTGATGTAATATTCCAGCTGGAAGGCATCGTCAGTGAGCCCGAGGAGGGTTTCCAGCCTGGCCGCATCGTCCACCTCATTCATGAGGGTCTCGAGCTGCTTGATGTCATCGACCTTGCCCAGCACCCGCTCGAATGTGGCGAGGTCAGCGAACTTGGGCAGAAGCCCTTCGAGGCGGCCCGCATCGCTGGAGGATTTCAAGATGCGATCGAGGTCGGCGGCGTTTCCACCAACGGCATTGAGCAGATTGTCCAGCTGAGTGGCATTGTCCACCTTGCCGAGCAGGGAGTTCAGCATGGTGGGATCCGTGACCCTACCCATAAGGGCTGTCATTTCTGAGATATCGCCCACCTTGCCGGGGAAGCTCTCCATTACCCTCAGGGCCTCTTGGACAGCTGCAAAATTCGGGCCTGGGCGATAGCTCTGCGAGGCTGCATCCCAGATATAGCCATACTTCTGCGCGAGGCCGGTCGCCCCTTCGATCGCCTCCAACTCGCGGAGGAAGGTGCCACTGCGGACAGCGGGGTTGGATGGATCCGAAAGCATCCGGATGATGTCCCCGTTCTTGAACGACTGCTCAAGGAACGGCAGGTTGTAGCGCTGCCAGAAGATTTCGTTCCGCAAGGCAGGGTCGCCACCTGCTTCAATCAGCAGCTGATCCCAGGTATGAGGATCGACGTCGAGCATGTTCAGGCCGCCAGGGTTGCTGGATTGCCTTGAGAAGGAGCCCTCTGGGAGGTTGTGGACCCATTCGGTGCCTGTTCCTGGAATAGCCGGGTCGTTGAACTTGCCCAATATCGTTGTGGTGGCATTGGGATCCATGGGGATCGGGCCACCATGGCCGCCGTAGGAGAAGCTCAGGGTGAAGTCATCCATTCTTGCGACCTCATTGCCTGCGCTGTCCAGGTAGCGGATCACTCCGCTGCCATCGTCCACCCGGCTGATGCCAGCCGCAATGAGACGATCTTCCATGGTCTTCAATTGCTGCAACAGGGCTTCTGCGGCGCGTCCGTTTCCGGTCTTGTTCAGCAGTGCCTCCAATCTTCCGGCATCATCGCCCACTCCGGCGAGCAGGCGCTCGAGCTGTGCGGCGTCATCCACCTTGCCGATCACGGCCTCCACCCGCGCAACATTGTCCAGCTTGGTGAGCAGGCTGTCGAGCTGCGAGAGGTTCTTGATCTTGCCGCCATTGATCAGATTGACCAATGTGCCTGCGTCTCCCACACGGTCGAGGATGGTGGATAGCTTGCCAGCATCGTCGATGAAGTTCAGGACCTTGGAGATGTTGGCTCCTTCGGAGAACAGCGAGGCGATCCTGCCGACATCATCAATGTTGTCGATCAAGTCGAGGAGCTTGGCGGCATCCTTGGCATTGTCCAGCTTTCCGAAGATGGAGGCCAGGCGACCGATATCGTCCGTCCGGTTGATGAGTGTGATGAGACGCTCGATGTCATCGACCCAAACAGCCATTCGGAGGAATTTCGACAGGCCGCCGACCTTGCTCACGATGCCAGCAATCCTCGAAATCCGACCAGCCCAGCCAGCCAATCTTCCAAGGACGCCCGTACCAACGAAGCCCATCAAGCCTTCGAACAAGCCACGACCGACCAGCCTTCCTCGTTCGTAAGGACTCAAGCCCTCGGTGGTGGCGGCTTTGTAGATGTAGTAAGCCATGAATCCGACGCCCACGATCACCCCGATAATCAGGGCCATGAGGCCGAAACTCACGCCGCACAGCGCCGCAAGACCAGCAATGATCAAGACTGCGACGATGATGACGACCACTGCGATGACGAAGCTCGCGAGTGACTTGAAAATGCCAGCGATGCCTTTGATCAATTCAATGACACCATCGACAAGGCCCATGAAGACGCCACCGATAAAGGCGCCCACATCCTTGATGCCTTCCCAGAGTGACTCCCAGAATCCGCGATCCTTGCTGGGCAGGCTGGAGAACTCATCATTGATCCGGGAGCTGAAATCGCTCAGGGACTGTTGTTGGGTCTCAAGGCCAGTATCGACCTTCTCGCTCATTTCGGAGCGCGCGCCTTCTACCGTCTCTTCCCACTTTTCCTCGCTGTCGGAGATGGCGTTGTCGAGTTCGGGCTCGAGGGCGGGCTTGACGGACTTGATTTCGTCGCAAGCATCCGTTGTCATCGTGTCCATCTCTCCCTTGACCTCTTCGATCTTGGGATTCACCTCCGCATCGAAGTCGGTGGTGAGCGTGGTGAGGGTGGTATCGATGGCGGTGGTCAATTCATCCGAACCGGTTTGAACCTCAGTCTTGTGTGCATCAAGCTGGGTCTGCATCTCGGTTTGCTTCGCCTCGACATCAGAGTGATGCGCGGCGAGAGCAGCTTCGAGGTCTGTTTTGGCGGCCTCGACTTCGGTGCTGTACCAGCCGATCTCCTCGATCTGCTGGACGAAGGAGTCGATGTCGCTGCCCGCTTGTTGCATCTGCTCGTCGATCACCTTGTGGACATCACTGACTGCTTTGTCCACCGTCTCAGTGGTCCCATCCGCATAGGCACGGATATTGGCTTCTTGGGTCGGAATCTGCTGATCCAGAGCCTGTGATGGATTCCGAGGTTTCGGTTTCGAGGGTATTGATGAGGTTGTCTCCAGATTCCTGGAGCGCCCTCACAGTTTCGTCACGCTTTCTATTGATGCCATCACGGGCATCCGCGAGCGGTTGGTCAAATTTGGATGCGGCCTCGGTCGCTTCATTTCTGATGTCGCAAGAAATGGCGGTAGCATCCGCCCTTGCGGACTCGGCCATCGTATCACCCAACTCGGTGAATTCTTGGCAGAGTTCGTCAGCGCCTTTGTTCGCCTCCGTGGTCGCCACATCGATGCCGTCGCGGTCTTGGTAATTGGCTGCGGTGCTCGAAACTACTGTGCGAGCCTGATTCGCATTCGTGTTTGACTGGGTGATGGCGCGATTGGCTTCGGTTTCACCGTGCTGCTCGATGCTTGTGGCGTGCCCTTCGCCCGTGTCTTGCAGACTCTTTTTCTTGTCACTGACCAGTTGCTCGATCGCGGTGATTTCCGTGTCAACTGATGGTGTTGACCTCGTTGATCTTGGTGTCCCGATGGGTTGTGATCGATGTCTTGCCAGTATCAATGGTGGCCCGGATATGATCTTGAGCCGCCTTGATCGCGTCCTTCATCTTTTGGACTTGGGTGTCGATCATGTCGGAGATGGCCTTTTTCTGCCCGTCTCCCGGTGGGTCACCGCCTCCTTGAGGGTCGTTGTATCCGTCTGGATTTTGGTCTTCTGCTCTGCCGCCCAAGCCAAGAGGTCGCGGTAGCTCGCGTACAAATTGCTACCGTCATCTTGGAGCTGCGAGACTGGCGCAGATGGCGCGCTCACCCGTGGAGCATTTCCGCTGGAGGCCGCATCGAGGAGATCGGCGTTGATCGCCATGCCGTTCATTTCGCCACTCGCCGTGACCCGACCCTGTTGTTGCTGGACGATGTGGGCGAGTTCGTGGCCGAGGAGTTGCTGGCCTTGCGGAGTCGTGGGGCTGAATTGGCCGGGAGCAAAATGGATGGTATTGCCCGCAGCGAATGCCAGTGCACCTGCGGACGTAGCTGCCGAGCTATTCTGGACAATGTTGACGGAAGACACGTCGATGCTGAAAACCGTCTGCATCTGAGCCGCCACAGAGTCCGGAATGCCATTGGTATGGTTGAAGTTCTTCTTCTGAACCGGCTTGGGCGCATCAGGCGTGACGGGAGCGGCCCCTTTATTGGGATCAGGCAAATGCCCGACTTGATTCGAATTGTCGTTGCTCAAATCATCCGCCTGTCCAGCTTCCGACTCCGCCTCCATCCGTTCATGGTTTTCGGCGCTGGCATCCTCAAGGGTCTGACTGGGCGCTGGTGGCGCTGGCGCCGCCTCGAAGTCGTTGTTTTCCAGGACAGGGGCTTGGACGGGCTGCTCGGTTGCGGCGGTTTCGTTGAATTCGCCGGGCGGCAGGTCCTTGGGGATCAGTTTGAACTGGGCAATGCCGTCGGAAAAGCGGAAGGGAGGCGCTGCAAATGTCAATAGACTGCTGGTCCCTTGCTTCTTCTTGTCGTTTTCGACCTCCTTGTTGTCCCCGGGTTTCGTGGATGGCAATGAATTGATGACAGAGAAAACAGATTGTTGCCCAAATCCGAGAGATGCTAAGTCGGCAAAGCCTTGTGGATCAGTTTGACCACTGTCGCCGGGAGCATTGCCATTTGGTGGGGGAGGTGGCAATTCGGACTTGCCACTGTTGGCCTTGGAATTGCTGTCCTGCTCTGTGCTTTCCTCGTCGGGCTTGCTGGCCTGGGAGGCGTAGCGGGACAATGGCGGTGCCATCATCGGCAGTTCATGGATTTGTTGCCACCTGTACACTTTCGAGCAGGACCTTCGTTGCGCACTGTGCGCGCACGAACCCGTTCTTTAGTGGACATTGGCAATTAGAATAAGACGCTTCCTCTGTCGGAGGGAAAAACTAACTGCCAATCTAAGCAATTTTTGTCAAAAATGCTCCGTCGAGGGCATGCGGCTTTTCCACATTTGCCCGGTTTCTAACAAAAATCAGATGTATGGATTTACTGAACCCGCAGCTTTTGCCCAATCGCCAATCGATTGTCGGGCAGGGAGTTCAGCGACTTCAGCTTTTCGACGGTCAAGCCCTCGTAGGCATTGGCAATCTGCCACAGGGTGTCGCCGTATTTCACCACGTGGTACTTGGCTCCGGCATCGGGGGGCATGATCTTGCTGGGTGCGGGTTCGATAACTGGTTGCGCCTTTGCTTGGGCCACCGTGGGCTCAGCCTCCACAGTCGGCGAGGGCGGGGTGACGGGCTTGACAGTGGAGCTGCTGCCACCGCCCTTCACGTAGATTTTCAGGTTTTGACCAGCCTTGATGGAGTAGCCATGTAGGCCGTTCCGCTGCCCATCCTTCGGGAATGTTGGTAGCGGGCTGCAATCGTGCCGACAACTACGCCGCGGCGGACCTTGTGATAGACCACCTTTGCCCGTCCACGGAGACGCTGTTGTTGCTGCTGGCATAGGTTGGCATCTCAGAAGCCTCGGTTTCATAAGGCTTGTTGGTCAGCGGGCTCAGCTTGGCGTCGCTGTAGGCAATGCCTGTGGAATCGGGATTCACGCGGGTGGCCAATGCGACCATGGAGTCACGGTAAGCTGCAGGGTGTCCTGTCTTCATCGGGACACCGAAAGCACATAAGGCTCTGCGGTATAGGGGATGAAGTCGGATTTGAGTTCGGGGTTCAGGTCCTTGAGCGTCCAAAAATCGGTCTGGGTGACTTCCGCAAAGGACTTGAGGCTCATCTGTGCCCGCGTCAGGTGAACTGTGTCCTGGACAAAGCTGAAGTCCACCATGCGCGGGAAAAGATTGTGCTCGGAGGGGTAGGAGAACACATAGGTCGCAGCGATGAATGCCGGGACATAGCCGCGTGTTTCGCGTGGCAGGAACTCCTTGATTTGCCAGAAGGTGGTTTTGCCCCCTGAGCGGGCGATGGCCTTGTTCACGTTGCCGGGACCGCAGTTGTAGGCAGCGATCACGAGGAGCCAATCGTGGTAGGTGTTGTACATGTTTTTGAGGTAGCGAACGGCTGCCTCGGTGCTCTTGAGCGGATCGCGGCGCTCGTCCACGTAGCTGCTCACTTCCAGATTGTAGAGCTTGCCAGTGCCCAGCATGAACTGCCAGAGGCCGGTTGCGCCTACGCGAGACTTGGCGTGGGGATTCAGCGCACTCTCCACGATGGGGAGGTAGCGCAGTTCCATCGGGATGCCCTCACGGTCAAGGACTTCGTCAAAGATGGGGAAATAGACATGGGAAAGGCCGAGCATGCGCTCCACCTGGTCGCGGCGGCTCAGGGTGTAGAGGTTGATGAAGGCTTGGACGTCCTCGTTGTAATCAAGGGCGATGGGGCTGCCAATGTCCCTCAGCCGCTGAGCCACAAGGTCGCTGCTGTAGGCGGGGATGGAGTCGGCTGCGAATTTGTGGACATTCAGACTGTCGCGGCTGTACTTGGCGACATCGACGATCTGATGGTGGTGACAGGGAATGAGGCTGTCAAGCTGCCAAAGGATTTCATTGGAGGTGTAAACCGGGCTGGTAGGCTCGCCCTGCGCATGGAGGAGGGCGATTGGCGCAATTGCCAGCACGATCAGCAAGACCAAATTTTTCATACAGTGGTAGTGTCTTCCTAGAGCCTTCAAATACAAACAATTCAATCTGTTGCAAAATAGCCGATCTCAATCGAGGGGCGAGAGGGACTTATGCCCGTGATGTGGGAAAATGTCCGCTTGACTGAACAATGAAATCGCCTTCCAGCGTGTCGGATGCCGACCAACTGAAAGGCGAGTGGGAACCGCACGGATTCCCGGACCTCACAATCCCACTAGGGTCGCAAGGCGATTATTCCGGTTTTCGGGCGGGAGCGCTTTCAGCGGGCTCCGATTCGATCTCACGCTTGATTTCGCGGGAGGCGTCCTTGAACTCGCGGATACCACGGCCCATGCCACGCGCCAGTTCGGGGATTTTCTTGGCCCCAAACAGCAGTAGCACCACTAGGAGGATCAGGATCAGCTCAGTTGCACCCAAGCCTCCTAGGAACATGATCAGTTGAGAAACCATACTTCTAGTTCAATTAACGATGCACAAAGTTAGGGAAAAATTGGGAATGCGGTAGATGTGAAATTCCCACTTGAGGAAGATCAGCCTTTTTTGAGCAGCCAAGTTTCCGGATCCAGGGCGGTCTTGTCCTGATTCATCTGGAAATACAGCTTGGATTCGCCGGATGATGGGTCAGTACGCACAGTTCCGATGTTGCCCATGTTGCTGAGTTTTTCCTGCACTTTCACAGCGACTGTCGCCAGGTTCGCATAGACGGTGTAGTAGGTGCCGTGGCTGATGATGACCATTTTGCCTTGGCCAGGGATGCTCATCACGGACTCCACCGTCCCGCCAAATACCGCCCGCACTGCTTGTCCAGGAGCCGTGGTCATGTCGATGCGCTTTATCAATCTCGGTATTGGAGCCGGGCAGGGTCTGCTTCCCGAAGTGCCGGCTGATGCTCGCCTGCGGCATGGGAATCGGCCAGGGGAATTTCCTTGTTGCTGGCAAAGTCCTTGTTGAGCTGCATGATCACATCGACCTCTTCCTTCTTGGCGGTCTTACGATCTTGTTGTTCTTGGCGGTCGAATGCGCTCGAGTTCCTTTTTGATCTCGGCGCTGAGCTTGGCGCGTTCATTTTGGTTTTGTTCCAATGCCGAAGCGAGGTCGCGTTCGCGGGACTTCAGCTTGTCCACCACCGCCTTCTGCTCCTTCTTGAGGGCCTCCAACTTCGCCTTTTCCATCTCCTCGGTCATCATCACACGCTCCTTGTCCACCTTTTGCTGTTCGAGGAGGATGTGCTTTTGGGACAAGAATGCCTTGGTACGTTTGAGCAATTCGACCTGTGAGATCTGCATCCGCTGGATCGCCTGGAAATACTGCATGCGGCGGTAGCCCTGCGCGATGGAGCTGGAGCTCATCAGGTAGAAGCTCGTGTTCCGGTTTTGGAAGGCCTTGTAGGTGACGATCGTGAGCTTGGCGTACTGCGCCTTGATTTTGGTGATGTCCTCCTCCAGGCTCGCGATGACATTGGTGGTGGTGGAAATCTGCTTGTCCAGCTCACCCATTTGTCCTTGGAGCCTGACAGGAGTTGCTCCCGGAGCCCGACTTGGTCATTGATGATCTTGAGTTCCGCCTTGCTCGCCTCCCACTTGCCGCGGGCAGTGTCGCGTGCCTTGGTGAACGGTTCATCTCGCGGTCAGGCGCTTTTGCAAGGGCGCCAAGTGAGTCTAGCCCCCGAGGCGGAGGTCTGAGAGGAGGAGGGCTGTGGATAAGTTTGATCAGGCCGAGAATCACGAGCCAAACCCAGCTAGTTCTGCTGCGTTGTGATCTGATCGCAGGGAACCATCTTGTAGCTCGCCGGGATCCTGAACCTGAAATCGACACTTTCCTTGTCAATCGCAATTGATGAGTGTTGAAGTAAAATACGCGACTTCTGCGGCTGGGTTACCTCCAGCAACACAGTGGAAGCGACCGCCTGCCCGTCCACCTTCTCGAAGTCCGAGTAGGTCAGCGTCGTTTCACGACCCAAGTTACTGTCCCTCAAATTGACCTTATCCAATCGGTCGTTTTTGCTGTTCACAATCCAAGACACTTCATAGCCCGAACGCAGGCCCCTCAGCACCGCTGGGCGCGCCTTTCCGCTCGTCAATTCGATGGGGTCGTTCAGCTCCGATTCCCCCAGCAAAAAATCCTGCAAGGAAGCCATGTCCATCTCGATTCCACCCATTTTCTTCAACTCGGATGCCGCACATTCGGAGGCGGTTTGATTGATCGGAATCCGCATCCTCACGCTGTCCCGGGTAATGAGCATGTTCATGGCCGGAATGCCAAACTTGGACACATTCACCAGGATGAGGCTGTCCTTGGCGATGTCGATGCGGTATGTGAAACCGATGCTCTGCCCTTTGTCGAAGTCATCGAATTGTGCTTTGCCCTTGAGGGTGAGGGTCTTGAACCTGAGGTGGCTCGCCCGGTGGTGCGCGATCAACTCCTCCTTGCTGCCTGCCCGCAGTTCGGGACCGTCGGTGACGGCCTTGCGGTTCTTGCAGCCCAGCATGAGCAACGGCAGCAGCAACCCGGCAATCCAGAGTCGGCTATGCCTCATTTGGGGCCGCGGGTGAGTTTCGTGTTCAGGTCGAACTTCGCGCCCTTGTCGATGGCTTTTTGCCAGTATTCGCGGGCTTTGTCGCTTTCACCAAGCTTTGCGCAGGCATCGCCATAGTGCTCGAGCACCTCGGCACCGCCATCGCCGACCGCCTTGCCGATCCACTCCTTGGCACCGGAGTAGTTACCTTGGAGGTAGAGGATCCAGCCGTAGGTGTCCTGGTAGGCGCCATTGTTGGGTTCCTGCTTGAGTGCCTCTTGGACCATCTTGCTCGCATCCTCCAAGCGCTCTCCGCGCAGGGAGAGGTAGTAGGCGTAGTTGTTCAGAACCAGGGGATTGTTGGGGGAAGCAGCCTTGGCGGCCTCGAAATTCTCGTCGGATTTGGCAAACTGATCCTCCTTGTGGTAGGCCTCAGCCAAGCCCAGGTAAGCCTGCACCAGCAGGTCCTTGTTCGCGGATTCGGCCTTCTTGATCTTCTCAAATGCGTAAATCGCCTCCTCGGTGTCCCCGTTTTGCACGCTTGCAGTGCCGAAGAAGTAGAGGAAGAGGCTCTTGTTGGGAAAGTACTCCAATGCCTTTTCAGCGTCCTTTTGCATGGATTTCCAGTTCCCTGCATCGGAAGAAACGAGGAGCAATTCCTGCCACACGCGCTCGTTGGAAGGGTCGATTTGCAGCGACTTCCGGTAATTGGACATGGCGCTGTCGGGCTTCTCGGCAGCTTGCATCACGTCACCACGGATTCCCCATACAATCGCAGACTTCGGGTGCAGGGCGAGCAACGACTTGCTCATCCGGTCCATCCGCTTCAGCACATCAGGATTGTTTTCCGCGTGGGGATACATGCCGCTCAGGATGTTCACCTTGGCCTCCAAGTCCACCTCGGGGTTGTCAAATGCCCGTTGCAGATACTCGTCGGACTTGGGCATGTTCCCTTGCGCCTTGTAGTAATCGGCGAGGGAAAGCAGGGCAAAACCGTCGTTGGGATTCGATTGCAGGATTTGCTCCAGCAAGGCCATGGCCTCGTTGTTCTTTTGGAGGAGCATGAGCAGATCGTACTTCGACTGCAGATAGCGTGGCTCCTTGGGGTTGGCTGCGATCAACTTGTCGATCTCCGCGAGCGCCTTGTCGGTCTGATTGGTATAGACGTAGAGTTGATGCTTGCGGAAGCTGATCTCGTCGTTGGGGCCGGTGATTTTCTCGAGCTGATCGTAGGTCGCGACGGCGTTCTTGAAGTCCTTGTTCAGGATGTAGAGCTGCGCGAGGTCATAGAGGGCGTTCTTGTCATTCGGGAAATGCTTGGCGAGTGCCGCCTGAACTTCGAGCGCCTTGGCCATGTCACGGGCGCCTTGCCATGCTGCGACGAGTTCCGTGTAGTACCAGTAGTTGTAAGCATCGAGGTCCAAGGCCTGCTTGCAATACCGGACTGCCTCATTGTAGTTCTTGAGCTCGTTGTTGATCTTCCCGATCATGTAGAGGGCAGCGTGGTTCTGAGGAGAAAGCGTGAGCAATTCTTTCAGCAAACCGACGGCTTCGGCCTTCTTGTCCTGAACGTACAGGGTATTGGCCTCGATGAAGAGGTAGTCCACCCGCTCCTTGGTCTTGGGATCGACAGTGGTCGTTGTGCCCTTGCCCTTTTTCCCCTTCTTTTCCTTTTTCTGGGCATGCAGTTGCCCGCCGCCGATGAGGAGCAGGCCCGCCAAGAGATATGTGAGGAGCTTAGTCATTGGCGCGGATTCTGCAATAGTCCCCGATGTCCAGGTTGCGGCTACGGCTCTCGACGACCGCGTGATTGCCGACCATGCTGTGCTGCATCACGGTATTGCTGATTTTGGATTTTTCTCCGATAATCGAGGTGCTCACGATGGAGTTCACGATGACGCTGCCGTCTCCAATCGACACATTTGGCCCGACGACGGCGTTTTCCAATCTCACTCCTTTTCCGATATGGCAGGGCGGGATCACTTGGCTGTTGCGGACGTAAAGGTCGGTGGACACGAGGGATTTGCCATCCCGGGTGTCGTATTCGAGGATCTTCTTGGTGGTGTCGATCATCGCGTCCTTGTTGCCGCAGTCCATCCAGTCTTCTACGGTTCCCGGGACAAATTGTGCGCCTTTCGAGCGCATATTTTCGAGGGCGTTGGTGAGTTGGTACTCGCCTTTCTCCTTGAGGTCATTGTCGAGGATGTATTTGATCTCGTCGCGCAATGCCTTGCCGCTGCGGATGTAATAGATGCCGATGATCGCGAGGTCGGAGACGTAGTTCGTGGGTTTTTCCACCAGGCCGTTGATCACGCCATTGCCGTCCAGGGTCACCACACCGAATGCGGAGGGATCCTCCACGCGCTTGACCCAGATGGAGCCGTCCTTGTCGCGGTCGAGCTTGAAGCGGGCCCGGAACAGGGTGTCAGCAAAGGCAATGATCACCTCATCGTCCAGCATGGTCTCAGCCATCCAGATGGCATGGGCAGTGCCGAGTGGCTCATCCTGATGGAAAATCTTTCCTTTGGCGCCCAGGCCTTCGGCCACTTTCAGCAGTTGCTCCTCGACCTCTTTCCCAAAGTCGCCAATGATGAAGCCAATCTCCTCGACCTTGCCGTCGTACAGACGCACGATGTCCTCGACCAAGCGCTGCACGATCGGCTTCCCTGCGATGGGAAGCAATGGCTTGGGGGTGCTGAGCGTATGCGGCCTGAGTCTCGAGCCGCGTCCGGCCATGGGAATGATAATTTTCATGCGCTGTCTCTTCTCGTTGTGCGGGCCAGCATCAGCCCGGTCATTTTACACCTGTATGTCCAAATCCACCCGAGCCACGCTGGGTCTCGTCCAGGGACTCGGTGGGTTGCCAATTCACGCTTGCATGGGCGGCGATCACCATCTGCGCGATGCGATCGCCATTGTTGATGGTGAAGGGGGCCTTGCCATGGTTGATGAGCAAGACGCCGACCTCGCCCCGGTAATCGGCGTCGATGGTGCCGGGGGAATTGAGGACGGTCACGCCGTGCTTGAACGCGAGGCCGCTGCGTGGGCGCACCTGCGCCTCGTACCCTGCGGGCAAGGCCATGAACAGCCCCGTGGGGACGAGGCGGTACTCGCCGGGTTGCAAAACCAGTGGCTCCGCGATGGCCGCGCACAGGTCCATGCCGGCAGACTGTGCGGTGGCATAGTGCGGGAGGGCATTGCCCGAGCGGTTCACAATGGGGACCTCGATCATGATAGCTTGGTGAGGATGCGTTTTTCGATGATCTCGGCAAGGTTGAAGTCCCGGTCAGTCAATCCGCCAGCCTCATGGGTGCTCAGGCGCACATGGACTTTGTTCCAAGTATTGGACCAGTCCGGATGATGGTTCAGGCGCTCGGCTTCCATGGCTACGCGGGTCATGAAGCTGAAGGCGTCCACGAAGTCCCTGAATGTGAAGGTCTTCTCGATGCCATTGGCGCGGAAGTGCCAGCCATCTAGGAACACCAGCTTGGGCTTTGCCTCCTCCTCCGTGTAATGCGCTTTCATGTGGACGAATCTATGAAATTATGCCTTGAACCGTGTCGATTTTCCGGTGCCACCGTGGCCATTCTCAAAACGAAAAACCCTTCGCATGAGTATGCAGAAGGATTTTTCTTGTATCATTTTGGAGCACGCCCCTCAGAGACCTGCAACGCGGGCATGGTGCCGAGCGATGAGGCGGGTGACCAGGGCATGGCTGCCGAAGATGGCAAAGGCGAAGAACAGGTCCCCAGCCAAGGAGAACCGGAAGAAGGGGATCGCAGCACTGTAACATGCCACAAAGCCCGTCCAGTTCATGGCGTACAGCCCGTCAAAGAGCCACACTGCCAGATTGGTGAGGATGAAGAAGATGAGGCTGGAACCGACTGCGCCTGCGCCGACCTTGACAAACTTGGTGGCCAAGTTGCGGCTGGGGTTGCGGAATAGCCAAGAACCCATCAGGGCAGGCAGGGTCATGGCGGTGTAAACCACGGCCATGGTCGCCCAAGGGTAGTATTGTTGGATCAAGATGTCGCTGAGCAGCATCCCGGTGAGCGGGACGGCCACGGCGACCAATCGGTTGCGGAACCAAAATGCTGCAAAAAGGCCGGCAGCGGCGGCAGGGGTGAAGTTTGCGGCATGGGGCAGGTAACGTCCAGCCACGATCAAAACGATCAGTGCCAAGAAGATGCCCACGTTGCTCAAGAGTCGCTGATTCATTCTATGCGAGTGCTTTCGTGAATGGTTGCAAATATATCAGGCGTGCCAGAATTATTCTCCAATCTTTTTGCACGGGAGTTTTCCATATTCGGCATAGTGCCAATCCAGGGTCTGCCCGGGAGCGATCTCCTTCTCATCGATGCCCAGCTCCGAGGCGACATTGTCGATACAAAACTGCCAATAAGCGCCGCCTCCTTTGGGATTTCGCAGCTGATTGATCCCAGTCACGAGGTGTCCCATTCCGATATAGTTGGTGTCGGTGAAGACGAATTCGGGGTAGGTTTTGGCGGCGGAGACCATCAAATCGCGGACTTTGGCGGCCTTGGCGAAGGGGACTTCCGGGTAGGATTCAACTTCTCCACTGGGCATGTGAACCTGCATGGAGGCGGTTGATTTGGCGTTTTCGGTCGGCGGAGGGGTAGGGGAGCTGCCACCTGTGCAGGCTGAAAGCAGGACGATCCCTGCAAGAGGGATCGTGCGTATCGTTTTCCAAATGGACATGGAGATCAAGTCTTGAGTTTTTTCTTCTTCGCGGCTGGGAAGAGGATGTTGTTGAGGATGAGGCGGTAGCCGGGCGAGTTCGGGAACAGCTTGAGCTCCGTGGGTTCTTCGCCGACCATGTGCTGATAGTCTTCGGGGTCGTGGCCGCCATAATAGGTCCACATGCCTTCGCCGAGGTTGCCGTGGATGTACCGCGCCTCGCTGAAGGCCTTCAATTCCCCCATGACGGTGACTTCTTTCTTGAGGGTGCCCTTGTTGAAGGCCGTCGTTTGCCCCATGAAGCCCTTCACCGTGCTCGTGTGGTTTTGGCAAAGCATGGTCGGGACAGGGTCGTACTTGGCGGAGAAATCGAACAGGGTGAAGTAATCCAGCTCCTATGGCACTGCCCGCCCGAATGCAGGGTTCGCATCGATGTTGCTGAACTCGTAGGTCATCGGGTCGCGCACAAGCGTGAAGTCCTCGAATGCCAAGGTGGGATTGAAATCCAACTCCTGCTGATTGTTGGGGGACTGCGGGTCACCATCGAACATGTAGTCGCAGATGTCGGTGTTCGCGGCGGCGAGGGCGATGTCGTAGCTATCAGTGGCGGAGCACATTGCGAAGAGGAAGCCACCTGCAGCGCAGAAGGTCTTGATCCGCTCGGCAACTGCCAGTTTCAGCTTGCTCACTTTGGTGTAGCCGTAACGCTTGGCGATGGCTTCATTCTCCGCCACCTGATCCTGATACCATTGCTGATTGTGGAAGGAGGCGTAAAACTTGCCGTACTGCCCCGTGAAGTCCTCGTGGTGCAGGTGCAGCCAATCGTACTTGGTTAGGGAGTCATCCAGGACCTCGCCATCGTACAGCACATCATAAGGTATCTCCGCATACGTGAGGACCAGCGTCACCGCATCGTCCCAAGGCTGCTTGTTCTTCGGTGAATAAACTGCAACCTTCGGCGGCTTTTCCAGCTTCACTGCATCCATGTTCACGTCCTCGGAGGTCACCTCTGCGAGGATATTGGCGAGGGCGCCTGCGCTGATACGGTCAAACTTGACGTTGCGGATGAGGAGCTCGGTCTCGAAATCCGGGTGCCAGACGAAGGTGAACGCGCCACCTCGGTAATTGAGCAGCCATTGGACGTCCACGTTGTGTTCCAGCACCCAGTAGGCGATCCCGTAGGCCTTCAGGTGATTGCTCTGCGTGTAATCCATGGGGATCAGGATATGATCCGCAGCCTTGGCACCCCATCCGAAGCCCACCATCATCACCAAGACCATCAATTTCCGCAGCATCTTCATCGTATTGATTGCATTTCAGCCAAAAATAAGCCCGCGCACTAAAAAATTGCAAGGTCGCAGCCTGAAACCAGCCCCGACAGTTTTGCACATGTCTGCGGACGCCAACCTAAATCGTTACAGGCATACCTGACGCGCAGTTTTTACGTGGAAAAGATTCGGTAGGTTGCTACTTTCAGCGACGAAAAAACCGTGCCAATCAGTGTGTTAGCAGCAAGTTTTTTGGTAAGAAATGTTAAAAATGTTTGGCCATTCCGCCATCCATGCCTAAACTTGCAGCCGCTCGTTACGGCTAGTATTCAGGTAGTTACGGCCAAGGTTATCAACACAGAGCCATTGAAATCCGGTTTCTGCAAAAATTTGAGAGGATTTTGTGTGGATAACTTGGAAGTCAAAGGAAAGCGTTTTAACTTGTGCCTGCTGTTGTAAGATTACTGAATTAAAGAACTGCGAATGCGAATCCAACTTTTAATTGGGATTCTGATCTTTGTTTATTCCGTTACAGGCCTCCAGGCAACCCCGACGTTCGGTGGTGGTGGAGACAACCAGGGTGGTAACGACTCCGTGGTGGCAGGTATGCCCGCGGCTCCCGCCAATGAAGGCGTGGTGATCAGAAGACTGAACATTTCCGTGGCTGAGATCAATCCTGATTTCGGCAAGGTGGCCAGGTGGGATACCTCGGACATCAACATGTACCATGTGGACATGACCCTCTTCCCCGATACCCTTGTGTATCACTTCAATACCGAAGGCGGGATCAAGTTTACTGTTCCTCGTCAGGGCCGCATCACTTCCGGCTTTGGCTTTCGTCGCCTCTTTGGACGCAAGTTCCACAAGGGCCTCGACATCGACCTCGAAACCGGCGACACCATCGTCGCTGCCATGGATGGCAAGATCCGGATCGCCCGTTACGGCAAAGGCTACGGCAACTTCGTGGTCATCAGCCATGAAGGCGGCCTTGAGACAGTCTATGGCCACATGAGCGAGCTGCACGTGAAGGAAGGCGAGATGATTGCCTCAGGCCAGCCCATCGGTCTCGGTGGCAGCACCGGTCAGAGCACAGGCAGCCACCTGCACTTTGAAATCCGCGTCTTCGGAGAGCAAGTCGATCCCTCATGGGTCCTCGACTCCAATACGCTCCTCCCTCACGCGTCCACGATCAAGATCGATCGTTCTTGGTTCAGCTATCTGCTTGAAAACTCTGAGACCCCGTTCCACATCGTGGCACCGGGCGAGACCATCGAGCAAATCGCCGCCATGTACGAAATGGACGCAGCCAGCATCCTGCAACTCAATGTCCTCGATCCCGCCACCACGGAGCTGCCCGAAGGCACTCGCCTCCGCCTGGAGTGAGATCGCGACAAAAGCATACAGAAAGGGCCCGTGAGGCCCTTTTTTGTTGGGGTTCGGCGGAGTGTTGACAGGCGGATGAGCCAGTTTGGGTGTGATTGGAGCCGGTGGTGTTGGAGGGCAGAATCCCAAATCGCTGCACCACAGGCTCGGGCCGCACCTCACCAACCATGATCTACAGCAGGTGATTCCCGGTTGTGCATCCACTGTCGAACCTCGAATTCGGATCGCCACCAACCACCCGTCGGCTGATCAGCCATCCAGCCATTTGCGAACGCTTCCCGCAATCACCCGTTCGCCGATCAGCCATCAATCCATTTGCAAACGCTTCGGCCTCAATCACCCGTTCGCCGATCCACCAACAGCCATTTGAATACGGAACAACCGATGCGAACGCAACCCTCGCGACGGCCATCCCACACCTCCAAAAAGCGAGTGGGGCCGCAACCGAAGTCGCAGCCCCACTCAATCGCCCATTTCAAATGGCCTGCCGGCTCACGGCTCCCACTTCGTGGCGGGACGGAAGAAGCGGTTCCACCGCGGCCCACCTTCCCAACTGAAGAGGACGAACCAGGGACGGCCCACGATGTGGTCCTCCGGCACGAAGCCCCAGTAACGGCTGTCCAAGCTCTGATGACGGTTGTCGCCCATCATCCAGTAGTAGTCCATCCCGAAGGTATAGGTCTTGCTCTCAGCGCCATCGATGAAATATTTCCCGTCGCGGCGTTCGAGCTTGTGGCCTTCGTAGATGGTGATGCACTTCTCATAGAACGTGAGCGTGCTGTCGTTCAATGGAATTTGGGCACCCTCCTTGGGGATCCAGAGCGGGCCGAAGTCGTCGCGGGTCCACAGCACGCGGTCGGGGTGCTTGGGGAAGATCGCGTTCTTGGGCTTCGGCATCCGGGGATCGAGGCTCAATGGATTGCCGCTCACGCAAGCCATTTCCTGCAGCTTGTGCGTCTCGCGATCCTGCGGGGCCATGTCATCCAGATTGTCGATCTCGGGGAGCACCTTCACACCGGGCATCGCCGCGATCTCGTTCATCATCTTCTCGTTCATGTTCAGGAGGTACACCCCGTTCCCAGCTGGTTCAGCATTGTAGTTGTTGTTCGGAGCGATGCGGAAGCCCTTCTTTTCCAGGACACGCGGCCCCACACCTGACACGAAGTAGGAAGTCTGCAGATTTTCGGCCTTCCAAGCGGGTTGACCATTGATGTGGAGGGTGCCAGCCTTGATTTCCAGCAGGTCTCCGGGGACAGCCACGCAGCGCTTGATGTAGTTCTGCTTCATGCTGATGATGCCGATCTGCCCCAATGCCTCCACGTCGGGGTTGACATCGTCATCCGGGTAGTTGAACACCACGATCTCGTTGCGCTCGACATCCTTCAGCGCAGGGAGGCGAGAATACGGCAGTGTGATCCAATCCAGGTAGGACTTGGTGCTCTTGGTCAATGGCATGGTGTTGTGCACGAAGGGCACGCTCAAGGGGGCCATGGGCATGCGTACACCGTAGTGCACCTTGCTCACGAAAAGGAAGTCACCCGCAAGCAATGAACCCTCCATGGAGGTGGTCGGGATCATGAAGGCTTCCAGCAGGAAGGTCCGGATCGCCAGCGCAGCCACACCTGCGAAGAGGATGGCATCGAGCCACTCGCGGACTGTACCCTTTTTCGCCTCATTTTCCATCTTGCCCAGGTATTTATCCTTGTTCAGGCCCAGGTAGATGAAGTAGAAGTAAGGGAAAATGACGGCCAAACAGTGGTCAATGAAGCGCTGCTTGCCGAATGATTTGATCAGGTCTAGGATGATCCCGATGCCCATGATGAAGTTGAGGACTGGGATCACATAAAAGATCAGCCACCACTTCGGCCGCTTGACGAGTTGCAGCCACACGTGGATGTTGTACAATGGAATGAGGCCCGCCCACCATGGCTTGCCGGCCTTGCGGAATGTCAACGCAAGGCCCGTATGCAGCAGCAGGAAAACGGGGAGTGTTACGAGAAGATGGTATTCCATTCGAAGATGTCTTAATTACATGGCCGATCAGGCGCATTTGCCACCCCGGGGCTTATGGGCAGCCGGGACGCCGCGCTAATTTAGAAAAACAGATGGGTAATACGAGGGATTCGGTCACAAGGCCGGGATTTCAGGCGGGGAACTTGTGAAAAAAACTGAAGGCGGCCTTATTCCAGCGGCATCACATAGTTGCCAAAGAGTCGGAGAAGCTCCTGCGGCGACAATCCGGGCACAGATCGGATCACCAATTCGGGCTGGGTTTGGATCATTTTGGCCTCAGCTTCGGCCCGGAGTCCGCGCTGCTCGGACTGGTCCAGGACAAATTGCAGTTTGGACTGGATGTCCCGTACCAATCCTTCGGTGGCGATCCGGTCTCCGTTCCCGTTGAGGTAGGCCATTCTGGAAACTTGCTCGATAAATTCGGCGAAATCTCTAGGCTGGGACTGGATTCCTGCCAATTCTCTCAGCTTTGCAGCCTCTTTCCATGCCGATATTTGAGCTGCCAAGTCGAGGTAGGATTGGCGATTTTGAAGCTGGAGTGGGGTAGAGGACGGCAAGGAATGCTGGAACAAACCTGCCTCGATCTCCTGCAGTTCATGGTAGCTCAAAGCCGACAGACTGCAATGCGGAGGCGCCTCGACGGTGGTGAACATGAGCGGCATTTCCCATTCGTTGCAGAAATGAACCGCGTCGGGTAGCTCGCGCCAGTTTTGAGGCATCGGGCAAAATGCCATGGTCAGCAATGTCCCGCGCCGCCGGGTGTAATCCCGGAAATGCCGAAGGTTTTCCAGAACGCGGTCCCAGTTTCCGTTCACGCGAATCTTGGGGTAATTCTCGGCGCTCACGGAGTCGATCGAAACGCTGATGTGGAAATTCATCCGCTCCAGCAGGTCCTTGGTGCGTTGGTTCAGGACCGTGCAATTGGTTTGGACAGAGACGGCGAGGGCCGGGTTGATGGCCGCCATCCGCTCCCAGAGGTCGATGTATTGCGGAATCAGGAAGGGTTCGCCCCCGAGGAAATGGCTGCTCTTCAAGTGTGGGATGAACTCCTCCACCTGATCGAAAAATGCAGCGTCATAAGGCGACTCGATGGGTGGAAGGCCCTCGCGGTTCTTGCGGATGGTGGACGAGAACTCGCCCCGGCACATGATGCATTCGAGGTTGCAGGTGTTGAAGAGCTCGAAGTCCATCTTGGCGGGCCATCCCCAGCTGCGGGCGGCGAAGCGGTCGTAGTTCCGCAGGGGCAAGGCATTGAAATTGCCGGATTGGATGAGGGAGTGGCAGCCTTGGCAGCCGAGGGACATGTCCCAGCGCTTGATGGCCTTGCGTTGCGCCTTCAGCGCCTGTCCCTTCCAGATTTCGCGGATGCTTTGCTCGGGGTATGTGCCGAGTACGTAGGCTTTGTTGAAGCAGCAGCTATAGACCTGCCCCCGCAGCCCGAAGTAGAGCCCTTTTTCCGGAATATGGCAGACGCGCCGGCATTCCCGGCCTTGTCGGCGGGCATTCAATGCCTTGACCTCTGCCTTGGTCAGGTACAGGTGCTCCATGTTGCAATCTAAGAGGAATTGGGGATTGCCGCGATCAGAGGTCGAAAACCTCCGCAAAGTCGAAGAATCCGCGCTTGCCTTGGACCCACTCAGCAGCGATCACAGCCCCCAGGGCAAATCCCCGGCGGTTAAAGGCGCTGTGGCTGATGCTCACCTTGTCGATGTCGGAGATATAGGTCACTGTATGGTCGCCGATGATCTCGCCCGCACGAGTATAGGCCACGGACAACTCCTCCGGCTGCGGAGGGCGGCTTTGCAGGATGCCAGCGGCAATTGCCTCCTTGCGGTCAAGGCCATTCAGGATTTGCCCCGCCAATGAAAGCGCTGTGCCCGAGGGGGCGTCTTTCTTGTGGCGATGATGCGCCTCTTCGACATAAACATCGTAGCCCGGATGCCCATTCATGAGCCGCGCGAGGACTTTGTTCAGCTGAAAGAGGACATTGACCCCGATGGAGAAATTGCTGCTGTGTAGGAAGGTGGCTCCGGCACTGTCAACCTCTTCCCTGAGCTCCGGAATGGCGGCGTTCCAGCCCGTGGTTCCCGTCACGATCGGTACCCCAGTGGGCAACAATGCGCGGAAATTGGGCAGTGCGACCTCGGGATGGGTGAATTCGATGATGGCATCGCAGGTGCTGGGATTCAATGCCTTGGCGGCTGACAAGTCCTCGCGACCCGCCCTCAACACGATCTCGTGCCCCCGTGCAACGGCCTCGGCCTCTACAGCCTTGCCCATTTTCCCGTAGCCGACCAATGCGATCCTGAGCTTCATTGTCGCAATCGTAAGGTGAGGGTCATACCAGCTTGCAAACTTCGCTGCCGAAACGGATCTATCATCAAGCTCGGATGCACGTCCAAGCTCAGGTCATCGGAGACGTTGAATTCCCGCAGGTGGGAGTCCACGTAGGCATCCACGACGTTGAGGACGTACCAGAGGCCCGTGAAGATGATGTTCAGATCGCGGTAGCGGCGGAAGCCCTCGCGGATGTTGATGACGCTTTTGATGCTTGTGTATTCGGGGTGAGGGTCGTCGATGCAGGTGGAGTCCCCCTTGCACTTGACGGATCGGTCGTATTCCCTGTATCCCGCATGGTTCACTGCAATGAAATAGGCGAAGCCAGCGAATCCCGCATAGATGATCGGAACCTTCCACCAGCGGCGGTTGTACATCTGTCCCCATCCAGGTAGGATCGCGCTTCTGCGAACCGCGACCTTGGGGTCATAATGCTCCCGATGAGGGTAAATCCTTGCGAGGATGCTCTTGCGCTTGTTGCTGTCCACCACGGTGCTGTCGCCATCGTCACGCCGCACAACGACGGATTTCAAGCTGTCAGGGGCCGACTTGTCACCTTTGAAGAGTCCCTTGCCCTTTTTGACACTGTCCTGCGCCACGACAGGGCCGCCTTTGAGGCTGCCTTTTCCCTTCTTGACGGTGTCCTGGACAACCTTGAGGCTATCGCCGCCCAAGCTATCTGCCGGAATGACCTGTGCATTGGCGAACAGACCAGCTCCGAACAGGGCCAAAACGGCCACGCACCTCAAAATACAAATGTGAATGCTCCGACTCACCCTTCCAGGATTTCAAGGATGCGGTTCAAATCCTCCGTGGAGTCAAATCCGATCTTGAGCTCACCACGACCCTGCGGCCCTTGGGCGATCACGACCCTGCTGCCAAACTTGTCCTCCAAGCGGCGCTCAAGCTTCTGGACATGGATGTCCTTGCCTTGGCTGGGCTTGCTGCTCGACTTCTTGTTGCCGCGTTCGGCGATGGCACGCACCATTTCCTCGACTTTGCGCACGCTCAGGTCACTTTCAAGGATGGCACGATAGACAGCGAGTTGGTCCTCGATCGCCTCGATGTTGATGAGGGCGCGGGCATGACCCATGCTGAGCTTGCCTTCCTTGAGGCCGATTTGGATCTCTGGGGGAAGCTTGAGAAGGCGAAGGTAATTGTTGACGGTCGCGCGCTTCTTACCCACCTTGTCTCCGAGGTCCTCCAGGCGGAGGCTCAGCTCTTCCACCAAGCGCTGGTAAGCAAGAGCGATCTCCATCGGGTTCAGGTCCTGCCTCTGAATGTTCTCGATCAGGGCCATTTCGAGCATCTGCTCGTCATCTGCCGTGCGGACGTAGGCGGGGATGGTCTCCAAACCGGCCATTTTGCTGGCCTGCAGACGGCGCTCACCGCTGATGAGCTGGAAATCCCCGCCGCCCATCTTGCGAACGGTGATGGGCTGGATGATGCCCTGCACCTTGATGGATTGGGACAGCTCCTCCAATGCCACGAGGTCGAAATGCGTCCTGGGCTGGTAGGGGTTGGTCTCGATGCGGGCGATCGGGATCTCGGAGACGGCGGATTCTTGGCTGGTCGCAACCGCAGTGTGGACGGAGGAATTGTCCTGCTCGGGGGCGTCATTGTCGCTCAGCAGAGCGCTCAATCCGCGTCCAAGTGCGTTGCGCCGCTTGTTTTTAAGATCGGTCATGAATTCGATTCCTGTTGTGTGGGCCTCAGTTGTTGGAGTGCTGCCCGTCTTTGAGGGTGGTCAGGGTCATTCCGTTCTTTTGCAGGATCTCCCGGGCCAGGTTCATGTAGTTTACAGCGCCCTTGCTTTCTCCGTCAAACATCAATGCGGGCAAACCAAAGCTCGGTGCCTCGGAAAGCCGGATGTTGCGGGTGATGATGGTGTCAAATACGATCTCGTGGAAATGCGCCTTGACCTCCTCGACCACTTGGTTGCTGAGGCGTAGGCGCGCATCGTACATGGTGAGCAGGATGCCCTCGATCTCGAGGTCGGGGTTCAGCCGTTGCTGCACGATCTTGATGGTATTCAGGAGCTTGCCGAGGCCTTCGAGGGCGAAGTACTCGCATTGCACAGGCACGATCACGGAGTCGGAGGCCGTGAGGGCATTCACCGTGATGAGGCCGAGCGAAGGGGAGCAGTCGATGACGATGAAGTCGTACTGTCCGCGCAGGGGCTCGAGGATGCGGCGCATTTTCCGCTCACGGTTGGGCAGGTTGATCATTTCGATCTCCGCACCCACGAGGTCGATGTTGCTCGGGATCAGGTCGAGGTTGGGGAACTCCGTGGTGAGGATGGTGTCCCGGGCCTGAATCTCATCGCTGATCATCGCCTCATAGATGCCCTTCTTGGTGTTCCTCGGGTCAAAACCCAGCCCGCTCGTGGCATTGGCCTGGGGGTCAGTGTCGATCATGAGGGTCTTGAACTCCAGCGCTGCAAGGCTGGCAGCCAAGTTGATCGCCGTGGTTGTCTTGCCCACGCCGCCTTTTTGATTCGCGATCGAGATTACCTTCGTCATCCGCAGTTTTCCTTTCCGACTATGGTGCAGGGAACCATGATTTTTCGCGTAGTTTTGCCGACTCAGTTCCCCCTGCAGACCTTATCGGATGTACAAATTCGAGATGCAAAAGTACAAAAGATGCTCCCCACCAATGCAACATTTGTTGGGGTTCTTTTGCACACTGCTCATGTTGGTATCCTGTGGAAAACAGACGGAAGGTGTTGGCAATCGGAGCGTTTTCCGCATGAACCTGTACGCTGGACTGAGCACCCTCGACCCGGCATACGCCAGCGACCAAAGCGCGACATGGATGTGTCAGCAGCTTTTCGACCGTCTCCTGGAACTGGACAGCAACCTGACCCTCCAACCCGGCCTTTGCCGCCGGTGGGAGGTGACTGACAGCGGCTTGCAGTACACCTTTCACCTCCGGGACGATGTCTGGTTCCATTCAAGCCCGCTTTTCGGCCCGGACAGCACCCGCCGCATGACCGCACGGGACCTGCAGTACAGCTTCACCCGCATCTGCGACCCCGCCATCGCCGCCAAGGGCTTTTGGATCTTCAATGGCAAGGTCGAGGGCGTGTCAGCATTCCGCGAGGGCAAGGCAGCATCCGTTTCCGGCTTTCAGGTCCCCGATGACTCGACCTTCGTTATTCGGTTGGAAAAGGCATTTGCCCCCTTTCCGAACCTGCTTGCGATGGCCTACGCCTCGGTCGTGCCCAAGGAAGTGGTCGAGGAATACGGCAAGGATTTCAGGAGTCACCCCATCGGCACTGGCCCCTTCGTTTTCAAGCGTTGGAATGAGAATGTGAGCCTGATCCTGCACCGGAACCCGCGCTATTTCGAGAAAGATGCCGCCGGGAAATCGCTGCCTTATCTGGATGCCATCCATGTCCGATTCATCAGGGAGCGCCTGAGCGAGTTCGTGGAGCTTTGCCAGGGTCGGCTGGACTTCATCAATGGCATCGACAAAAGCACCAAGGACGAGGTCTTCGACAGCCGGGGCCAAATCCGCGAAAAGTACCAGCAGCAATTCCATTTCGACATCCATCCCCAGCTCAATACGGAGTTCATCGCCATCCTGGTGGATTCCACCCAACCCGCCGCCAAGGGGCACCCGCTCCTCGACCGCCGTGTCCGGCAGGCGCTCAGCTATGGCATTGACCGTCAATCCTTGGTGGACTATGTGTTGAATGGCAATGGAAGTCCCGCGAACTCGGGCATGGTTCCGGCGGGCATGCCCGGATTTGACGCTCAGGCCGTCCCCGGTTATGGCTATGACCCCGACCGCGCCGCGCAATTGCTCCGCGAGGCGGGTTATCCAGGCGGACGAGGCATTCCGGTCCTATCCCTCAAGTCCAATCCCAGCTTCCAAGCGGCCATGGAGTTTGTCCAAAAGAGTTGGGAACGCCTCGGCCTCACCGTCGCCATCGACAACATGGAAGGGGCGGCGCTCCGCGAACGGGCTGGAAAGGGTGAACTCAACCTCTGGCGGGCGGGATGGATCGCGGATTACCCGGACGGCGAAAATTACCTCGGCCTGTTCACGACCGCGCAGATTCCGCCGAACGGCCCGAACCGGATGCGCTTCTCCAATGCCAGATTCGACTCCCTGTTCATCGCTGCCCAAGCCGAGCCGAGGGACTCCATTCGCTTTGGCATGTACCAGGAAATGGACCGACTGATGCTGTCCGAGGCGCCTGTGGTACTCCTTTACTATGACCGCATCGTCCGGCTCATTTCCCCCAAGGTCAGCGGCCTCACGACCAATGCCATCAACATGCTCCACCTCAAGCGCGTGCGCAAGGCTCCATGAGCAAGGTCGTCGAGGTCATATTGCCTGTGCCTGTCAAAAGCAATTTTGACTACCGCGTCCTGCCGGAGCACGAGGAGCGTGCTGTTGTGGGAATGCGGGTGGTGGTCTCCTTTGGCAAAAACAAGATGTACACCGGGGTTATCCGCCGCGTCCGGGACAGCAACGACCCTGCGGAAAACCTGCCCGAGGAACTCGTCCGCACCCTGAAGGTCGTGGACAAGTTTCCCGACGATCAGCCGGTCCTGAACCACGGACAGTTGGAGCTGTATGCTTGGATCGCGCACTACTACTTCTGCACGGAGGGCGAGGTGCACAAAGCGGCATTGCCCGCGGGACTGAAACTGGAGAGTGAGCTGACCCTGGAATGGGGCGGCGTGGACAATTGGGAGGATGCGGATCTCGCGCCCAAGGACTATGACTTGCTGCGGGCTTTGGAGTCGCGGCGGCGGATGAACTTGGCGGAGGCGGCGCTCATCATGGATTTGCAGGGGCCGATCAACCGGGTCAGGAACCTCGAAATGCGGGGCTTCCTGCGATTGGCGCACCGGATGAAGCAGGGCTACGTGCCCAAGATGGTGAGTTTTGTCGAGGTCGCGCCGCTCTACCGGGACGATGCCGCGATGAATGCCGCATTTGACAGCCTCAAAAACGCGCCTAAGCAGGAGGAGGTGCTGATGCTGGTCGTCGAGCAGTTTTTCAGGGGCAAGCCCATGCTGAAATCCGAGTTGCGCAAGCGACTCAAAGGCAGCGACGGCCCCTGCGCGAGTTTGGTGGAAAAGGGCATTTTGCGGGAATTCGAAGAGCCGGAGGGGCGGATGGCTTCTGTGGCTTACCGGGAAAATAAGAAGGACATCGCCTTCACGGACGAGCAAAATCAGGCGATGTCGGCGATTCGGGACTCATTCGAGGCGGATCCCCACAAGCCGGTGCTGCTCCATGGGGTGACAGGCTCTGGCAAGACGCATATCTACATCGAACTGATCAAGGAGGCGCTTGCGAGAGGGGAGGAGGTGCTTTATTTGTTGCCGGAGATTGCCCTCACGCAGCAGATCATCGACAAGGTCAAGAGCGAATTCGGGGAGGATGTCGGGGTGTACCACAGCAAGTTCAGCGACAATGAACGGGTGGAAATCTGGCAAAAGGTCCTCTCGAAGGAATACAAGATCGTGATCGGGGTCCGTAGCGCGATCTTCCTGCCGTTTGAGAAGCTAGGACTCATCATTGTGGACGAGGAGCATGACCATAGCTTCAAGCAGGCCGAGCCCAATCCGCGCTACCATGCCCGGGACGTGGCAGTATTCGCGGCGCGGTTGCTCAAGCTGCGGGTGGTCTTGGGGTCTGCAACGCCTTCATTTGAAACGTATTACAATGCCCGTCAAGGCCGGTTCACCCTCGTGGAGATCAAGAACCGGGCGACGCAGAGCGAATTGCCACAGATCCAAGTGGTCGATCTCAGGCAGATGCGCAAGGAGCGGATGATGGAGGGACATTTTTCGAAACCTTTGCTTTTGGCTGTGCATCAGGCCCTTGAAAAGAGGGAGCAGGTGATCCTCTTCCAAAACCGCCGCGGATTCAGCCCCTACGTGCATTGTCAGAACTGTGGACATGTGCCGCATTGCATCAATTGCGACATCAGCCTTACCTTCCACAAGTCACGGAAGGAGTTGCGTTGCCATTACTGCGGCTACATCGATCATCAGTACAACAAATGCGACAAGTGCGCGAGCTACGAGATCAAGCAGGTCGGCATCGGGACGGAGAAGATCGAGGAGGAGATCAAGGCGCATTTCCCGGAGGCGCGGGTCGCGCGCATGGACCTGGACACGACACGGACACGTACAGGCTTCCTCAAGATCATCCGCAGCCTGGAGCACCATGAAATCGACATCCTCGTAGGGACACAAATGGTGAGCAAGGGGCTTGATTTCGAGAATGTTACCTTGGTGGGGGTGATCGAGGCCGACCTCATGTTGAACATGGGCGAATTCCGGGCGCATGAGCAGGCGTATCAGCTCCTGACGCAGGTGAGCGGCCGCGCAGGTCGCAGCACGAAGAAGGGACGGGTCATGATCCAAACCTATTTGCCGGACAATCCGGTCCTCAAGCTCCTGCAGAAGCCGTTTGGCATCTTCTACGACCTTGAGCTCCAAAACCGGCAATTGCTGAACTATCCGCCTTACACGCGGCTGATCCGGATGGAATTGCGGCACAAGAATCAGATTTTCCTCGAATCGCAGGCGGAGATCATCCGCAACATCTTCTTGGTCAGCTTCGGGGAATCCCTGCTGGGGCCGGAGTATCCGTACATCACCCGGTTGCGGAATGAGTACCGGCAGGTCGCATTGTTCAAGATTCCGAGGAATGCATCGGTGGACAAGGTGAGGAAGGTGTTGGCTGAGCGGATCGATTTTTACTACCGGAATGCGCCGCTGAAGACGTTGCGGATTTTGGTGGATGTGGACCCTAGTTGATTGATAATGAATAATGAATAATTAACAATGGGTTGATTGGGTGGGAGGGGGAGTAGATCTGCAACCTTTCATTTTGCTACATGAACCATCGAAACAGAATAGATCGATTGCTGGACGACGGGTGTCTCCTTGAGGTGGAGGAATGGACTACGGAGTTGATTGAGAATGGATTGGAGGATTGGTGGGCTTGCTTCAACCGTGGGATTGCTAGGTTCCGAATGCGACTCTATCAAGAAGCACATGACGATTTCGCCTTCGTTGCCCAATTCCATCCTGGTAATGCCTCGGTTGCGACGAATCTTGGCGTTTGCAAGTATAAGCTCCATGATTATGAAGGTGCAGAGGTTCAATTCTTGAATGCGATTGTATTCGATCCAGAATACGACCATGCCCGGGTGAGCCTTGGAAACCTCTACTATCGATTCATGAAGCGGTACGAGGAAGCCATTGAAATTTTCAACCAAGCCATTGAACTCAACCCGGAAAGCGAAGCTTGGGCTTCCAGGGGCGACCTCTACTTGGACCTGAACCGGCTTGAGGAGGCGGAGGCCGATGCCATCGAAAGCCTTCGATTATTTCCGAATGATCCACATGCAGTTCTATTGTTCGGGGAGGTGCAGTCGGCCTTCGGGCACCGGAGTTTGTTCTATGAATACCTTGAAAAAGCCATCGAGATGGATCCTGATGTCCTAGAGGACGTCAATCCCTCTGTCATTCAGCGGCATATTCTGGAAAAGCGGTTTCAGGATTTGGTGATGCGGCATTTGGAGGGGAGAATATGATAAGATGAATGGAATCGCACCAAAAGCATGTACTTTAACTCAACCAAGTCCGAACAGATTCGAGAGAAATCTGATTATCTTTGATCAAACAAGGCTCCGTTATGGATTTGAAACTCTCAAAGGTCAAGGCGCAAATCATCAAGTATGTCGAGGAATCACAGGACGATACCCTGCTGAACTCCATTTTGGATGATTTGCAGGAGTCTGCGGAGGGTAATTCGGCGGAAGTCAGTGAAGAACAATGGAAGCAGTGGGTGGATGATGGCGTCCAATCTGCCCAAAACGAACCGATATTGACAACCGAGCAACTCCTGACGCGACATGCAAACAGAAGGGGAAAATCCGCCTAGAGTTCTGAAATGGACCACCAAGGCTGAGTCTGATTTGGAGAATATCTATGATTTGGTCGCGTCAACCTTCTCGAATGAGGTTGCTGAAACTGTCTATTCTAGCTTGATTCGGAGGGCGATTCAGTTGACGAGCTTGCCCTATTCGGGCTACGTGGTGCCAGGTTATGAGGATGGGAACACGCGGGCAGTGAACAAGAAGCATTGTCGCCTCATCTATCAAATTTCCGATGAAGAAATTCTCATCCTGAGGGTCTTGGACATGCGCATGGATCATAGGATATAAGTCTGCCTATGCCTCATCCCCAACAAATCACCTTTTCCACACGGTCAAACATCCATCTCGGAAGCGACCCAACCCCGCATCTCGCAGCGAGAATCCCAGTTGTCACGGCAGCAATCGAGTCCACGTCTCCGCCAAGAAGCACCGATTTCCGCAGGGCATCAAACGCATCCGCGCTGTGTTTCAGCACATACAGGATCGCTCCCGCTGAATACAGTGAATCCGAAGGCATGCCCTTGATTCCCGGCAGGAAATACGGCTCCTGAATCGGCTGCGGACCGCAAAGCGTCTCGAAATCGGATTCGGTCAGCGATTCAAAATCTGGGAGCGCATCTACTTCAGCGAGGTAATCCCTGAACGGCGCATCCAATTCGGCCCTTTCCATGCAGGCTTCTATCACCTCCGAAAGCGGCATCTCTTGAATGAGCAGCAGATGCGTCGCCCAAGCCACACACTGACTCGCCATGATGGCGTGAGGATGCGGATGCGTCGCGCGTGCGTTGATGGCAGCGAATGCATTGATCTGATGCTCAGCCACCAATAAGCCAATCGGCGTGGCCCGTACCGCGGGGGCATTCCCCGGATTGGGGCGGGTGCACTGGAAGTCACGGATTTGGTCGATGGACATTTTCCCATCAAAAAACCACCTGAGCGAGCCATGCCCATTGCGGCCGAAGCCCTTGCGATGAACGCCATCGAGGTATTCCGCCTGGACGTGAAGAACCACACTGTCCTCGGTAAATTCCTCACCTGACCGCAGCGCCCGCAGCACACCCAAGGTCATCTCCGTATCATCCGTGTAGTCCCAATCTTGATAATCCTGCGTGAATGCAAGCAATTGTTTGTCAGGCACCTGGATCAAATGTCGGGCATTCACGAACGAAGAGAAGTTAACATTCGCCCGGATCCAATCGCGATCCTGAAACTCCACCCCGGCCCCGAAGGCATCGCCCACCGACAGCCCCAAAATCAAATCCTCCAGCATCCGATTGTCCAAGGTCATTTCCAAAGCTAAGCCCTTATCGCGAAACCCCGCCATCCAAAAACCTTCAAAGCCAAAGCGGCCAAGAATTGCCTGCGCGCGTCAAGAACTCGGTGAATTGGGGGCATTCCGAGAATTTTGCTCACCTCGCGCCTCCACCAACTTCCGCTCCAGCACCGTATTCAAGGGCGCGATCAGCGCCGCCAACAGCACATTTGCCAGCAGTTTCGGAATCGGGAGCCCGCCTGTGAATCCATCCACGAAGTTGTCGAGCAGCACCAAGGCGAACTCAAAAAACACCAGCAGCGCTGCAAACACCACGAAATACCGCAATCGCCGCTTCCTCGAATACCGCAACCCAACAATCATCAGAAGCGCGATCACACTCACCACCCCGAAGCTGATGATGTACTGCCGGATGTTCGCCTCACGGAGCTCAGCCTTCTTCTCCTGATCCGCGATCTGCTGTTGCAGTTCCTTGCGCTCATAGTCAAAGCTCTGCTCCAACTGCCCGAACTCGATCGTCTTGGAGGCATTGAAAAAGCTGTCTTTCAGGTGGATGAACTCTTTCAAACTCAGGTCAGCCTCGCGGTAGAGTCCCATTTTTTCCTGAATCTCCGCCAATTGGTCCAAGCCGCCGATGATCTGCTCTGTCATGTCCAGGGCGCGGGCCGAGTCTAGGCAGGCTTGGGCGTACTGCAACGCCAAATCCATCTTCCCAAGCCCCGAATAGGCCGAGGAGATCCCCTCCAAAACCTCAGGCTTGGCGATCGAATACTCCAATTCCTCCGCCAATGTCCCTGCCCGCTGAAAATTCACCAATGCGGAGTCGTACTCATGCCGCACCACCTGGATCGAGCCGATGTTGATGAGGTCATCCACGATTTGTTCCTCATTCCCCGTCGCCTCTGCCCATACGATGCTCTCTCTGAACTTCGCCAATGCCTCTTCATCCCGATTGAGCCGCTTCAGTGCCGTCCCGATGTTGTTCAGGATCGTGCTCGTTCGCATGGAATCCCGCAATTTCTCCGCGAGGGCTTTGCATTGCAGGACCTCCTTCATCGCCTCTTCAGGCTTCTCTAGGCTCAGCTTGATCAGACCGATGTTGTTCAGGGCGATCATGGTCCCGCGGTCGTCCTGCAACTCTTGGGCAATGCGCAAGGTCACCTGGTATTGCCGCAAGGCGAGCGGGGTACAATCCCCTTGTATTGGAAGACGATGGCCGTGTTGCTGGAGCTGCGCATCACGATGCGCTTGGCGGCATTGGAGACCGCCGGATCCTTGTCAGACTTCATCGAGTCCCCGAGCGCAAGGGCCGCCTGCCAGTAATGCAATGCCGAGTCCAGGCTCGTATTGAAAAACTCCTTGCCGATCGCGATGAAGACTTGGGCGCGCGCCGTGTCGTGGGAGGAGGAGGAGGCGACCGCTTTCAGGCTATCGATGGGATTGGTCGCGGCATGAACGGAACCTATGCATAGAAGCATGGCCATCGCCAGGTACCAATTTTTCACCGCATTCATGCTGTCTTAAGAGGGTCGTAGTCTGCGGGCAAGGTAGGAAGAAATCCGTGGAATTGTCACCAACCTTCCACCGTGGGCATGATGCGGATGCGCCATTTGTCCCCGCCCACACGGTACCGCCGCCAATAGAAAACCTTGAGCACGCGCGACAGCACGAGTGCACCCGCGCTCACCCCTGCGACGGTCATGGCTTTGTTCACCGTCCATTGGCTCTTGGGCAGATTGATGAGCATCATGACGGGATACAGGACGCTGGTCATGATCAATGAACCCCGCAGCATATTGATGCCTGTCTTGCCGCGCGGGATGTGGATGCGGTCAAATGTCGCTGGGTCGAGGCTGTCGCCAAACATGAAAATAAGGCTGTCCTTCACCGCACGGAGCTCACCCACATAGATCTGATCCATGCCCTTGACCCGGACACCGAATTCATCCCCGACATAGATGCGCTTGCGTTTCAGTGCATTGGGATTCTCGAGCACCAATTGGTACTGGGCCATGATCAGCGATGGCAGGCAGAAAGCCATGGCCAGAATCAGCCTTTTGAACCAAGGGAGGGACATCACACCCAAGTTACGTCGGAGGCGGGGATTTATTTCATTCCGCATTCATCGACCAAATTTCCTGCCGGATTGTAAATAATTCCTTTTGTTTTCTGTGGATGCGCTAGTTTTGGCCTCACATTCACTAGGAAATATCGGGAGAGATGGAAAAATCCAAGCTGGTGATCCTGCTGCGCACATTGGACGCTTGGGAGTTGCGGAACTTGAGGGACTTGGTCGAGTCGCCCTTTTTCAACAAGCAGGAGATCGTGCTGAAGCTGCTGGACGAGTTGCTGTTGATCCTGAAGCGCGGCGAGCAATGCCCGAGCCTGGAAGGAATGCATGAGCGGATTTGGCCGACCTTGAAATACGATCATCAGCGGCTGCGCTACGTGATGACCGACCTGACCCGGCTCGTGGAGCAATGGCTGATCCAGAAGCAAATGGCCCGCCGTGACGGCCTTCAGGGTAGGCTGCTGCTGGAAGGACTCGGCGAACGCAAGCTGGACAAATACTTCGCCCAGGGCCTGGAAAAGACCCTCGACCAACTGGAAAAGGACGGGTTCCGCGACGCCGACTACCACTACGAGCGCTTCCGCCTCCACCAATTGGCGCGGGGATTTGAATCGCCGCTGCCTGATCCAGAAGGGCCGAATTGGGCGCAGCAAATGCTCGACGACTTGCAGCATTTTCATCTGGGAACGCGCCTGCGGCTGGTCTGTGACATCGTTTCCCGCAGCAGTGGCCAAATCGGCGAGGACGAAAAGTCCCTCATCGAAGAATTGCGGAAGCGCATCGGCCGGCCGGGTGTGGTACAGCCCTCAGCCATAGCCGTTTACGAGACGTTGTTGCACATGCTTTCACATCCCGAGCCGGCTGTTTTCTACAGCAAGTTCCGGATGCAACTGCGTGCAGTGACCGGGCAGTTCCATCGGGAGGAGATGGCGGAACTGTATGGCTTTGCCTTGAATTACTCCGTGCAATTGCTGAACCGCGGCGTGGAAGGGGCCTTGCAGGACATCCTCATCATTTACCAGGAGCAATTGGAGGGAAAAATCCTGCTGGAGGATGGCGTGTTCTCTGCCCAGCATTTCAAGAACATCGTCACGGTGGGCTTGCGCCTGAAGGAATACGACTGGACCCGCGGATTCATTGAGAGTTATTCGAAACACCTTCCCGAGGCCTTAAGGTTGCAGGTTGTCACCTACTCCCAAGCCGCCCTGCACTATGTCCTCTCCGAATACGCCCAATGCCGCAAGCTGTTGGAATCCATGCAGTTCGGCGATGCGGTGTACGAATTGGAAGGCAAAATCCTGCTCATGAAATCGCTCTACGAGCTGTCCGCTTGGGAGGCCCTGAGCAGCCTATGTGACCGCCAAATCAGGTTCTTGCAGCAGGCAAGCGGCCTCACACAACGGCAGCGCGACTTCCACGGCAACTTCGTGCGTTTCCTCAAGCGATTGGTCGATCACCGCGAGGGTCGCAGCCGGACCCCGTTGGGGGCATTGATCGGAGAGATCGAGGCAGCGCGGGATGCCAGCGACCTCAAGTGGCTGCGCCAAAAGGTGGATGAAGCTGTGCAGGTGCGGAGGTAGAATTGGTGGTTCTGCCACCAAGGCACCATGCTGCAAACAAACAGCACAGTGCCTTCGTGGCAATCTTCAAATGCCATCTATTCCACCACCAAACGCCTCAAGTAGCTGCCCAAATCCGTTTGAATACGCAGGATGTAGATGCCGGATGCCAGATCGTCGGTGTCCATCAGGACCGAATTCCCAGACGCATTGCGCAGGGTTTTGACGGAATGCCCTAGGATATCCGTTGCCGTGACTTCCATCGCATTGGTACCGATTTGGGAAATGCGAACCGAGCCGTTGGTAGGATTCGGAAACACGACGGGCGGGTTGATGGCGAGTTGATTGACACCAGTGACCAAATACGACACCACAATCGAGGAATTCGTCACTGTGAGCGGCATCGCGCTGAGGTTGGCGTCCACGAAGGTGACATTCGTCACGGCGACTTGCAACACATCCCGAATCGGGATCATGTTGGGATCCGTGGCGACGGCGAAGCGGAAGACCTCCCCGAAGCCGGACTGCTCGTTTTGGTCATTGCGGACCACGGCGACATCCACGGGCGAGTTGCTGCCCAGCGGCTGCGTGAAGTCCAGCCGATCCAATGCCTGAGCGAACCAGCAATTGGTATAATCCACGGTGAAGATGCCGGGAACGGACATGGCATTTCCACTCGGAGTCAGCCGCAATGCAATGCCATAGACGCTGTCGGCGACATTCTGAGCGTCGCCCATCTCCACCACGAACCATGCCGGATCGCCCGGATGGATCGAGTCCGCCAATGCCCGCACGGTGAGCTGCACGGGGCCGCCGTTCACGCCAGCGCCCTTGGAATGCGTCAGGCCATAATTCAAGGTCACCGCCTGCGTGTCAACTGCGGCCACGGAGCCATTGCCATCGCAGTCGCTGTGCTTGGGGTCGGCATTTCCGGGCAGGGCTCCGCCCCAGTTCGAGAGGCTTTGGCCGTACCATTGGAGTGTCGCGCCGGGTCGGCTCGCGCCTGTGAAGCCGTAGTACGCGCCGATGGAAAGGATGTCAGCATTGTCGGCGATGCCGTCGTAGTTCGCGTCGCCGGGGAAGACGCAGTCGGTCAGGCCGGTGATGAGCTTATCGTCGCTGGCTGTGCAGCCATTGGCGTCGGTGACTGTGAGGGCGTAGTTGCTGCCTGTGTTCACGGTGATGCTGGCACTTGTCGCGGAGGTGGACCATGCGTAGCTACTCATGCCCGCGGGACCGTTCAGCGTCACGAAGGTGTCCGCACAGATGAAGGTGTCCGCGCCCAGGCTGAAGGTGGGGGCTGGCAAATGCGTGATGGTGACAGAGGAGGTTCCTGTGCAGCCATTGGCATCGGTGACCGTCACAGAGAAG
>JAXLVK010000030.1:0-61514 GCA_046329055.1 Bacteroidia bacterium | reverse complement strand
GAAAGGCAAGCTTTTCCCGACAGACTTGGGCATGCTTGTCACGGACTTCCTCACGATGAACTTCCCCAAAATTCTCGACTACAAGTTCACCGCGACAGTGGAGGAGGAGTTCGACAAGATCAGCTTGGGTTCCAAGACCTGGAACAACATGATCGGGAATTTCTACGAGGACTTCTCCGAGACCGTCAAGGATACCAAGGACAATGCGCAACGCGTCGGCAAGGAGCGTGTGCTGGGCAATCACCCCAAGTCGGGCCATGTCCTGATTGCGAAGTTTGGTCGCTACGGCCCCTTCGTGCAGATGGGCGAGCAGGTCGAGGGCGGCCCCAAGCCGACATTTGCCAGCCTCCGCAAGGATCAGTTGCTTGATACCATCACCCTAGAAGAAGCGGTCGAGCTGTTCAAGCTGCCCCGCGATCTTGGTGAATTGGAGGGCCAGAAGGTCAAGGCGAACATTGGACGCTTTGGTCCCTATATCCAGTTGGGAAAGGAGTTTTACTCGATTCCGAAAGGGGAGGACCCCTATGAGATCACCCTGCAACGCGCTGCCGAGCTCATCGATGAGAAGCGGAACGCCGAGAAGAACAAGGTGATCAAGGAAATCGCCCCTGATGTGCAGGTGCTCAACGGTCGGTTTGGCCCCTATGTGAAAATGCGCGGCGCCAACCTGAAAATTCCGAAAGGAACTGAGCCCGCAGCATTGACACTGGAGGAATGCGAGAAACTGTTTGAGGCACAGAAGGATAAGCCGAAAGGCAAGGCCCCGCGCGGCGGACGCAAATCCTAAGCTGCTTTTGCAGCATCTTAAAAAATGCCCCATTCCTTGAGAAAGCCATTGGGGTTGTGTAAATTCGAGTTTGGACTAGTTGGAAGATCATAATTCGCGTATGAGTTGGTTCAAGCGTGTGAAGGACGGGATTCTTACCCGCACCGAAGACAAGACCGAGGCACCGGACGGAATGTGGTCCAAGTGCCCAGAGTGCAAAAAGGCCACGCACCATCGCGCATTGGAAGAGCACCACTACGTCTGTCCGGAATGTGACTACCACTTCCGAATTGGCAGTGCGGAATACTTCGGAATCCTCCTCGGGGACCATCCCTTCAAGGTGCATTTCGACAAGCTTGCTCCGGGCGACCCGCTCGAGTTCGTGGACAGCAAGAAATACCCCGATCGCATCAAGGAAACCATCGACAAGACGCATCTCCCGGAGGCAGTCCGTGTTGCGGAAAGCACCATTGATGATGAGCCGGTCGTGGTTGCCTGCATGGATTTTCGCTTCATCGGCGGCTCCATGGGCGCTGTCATGGGCGAGGCGATTTCCCGCGGCATCGACATTTCCTTGGAGAAGCGCATCCCGTTCATCATCATCTCCAAAAGCGGCGGCGCCCGGATGATGGAAGGTGCATTCAGCCTCATGCAAATGGCCAAGGTCAGCGCCAAGCTCGCCTTGCTTGCCGAGGCCAAGGTGCCGTATTTCTCGATCCTCACCGACCCCACAACAGGTGGTGTGACCGCGAGCTTTGCCATGTTGGGAGACTTCAACATCGCTGAGCCCAAGGCACTCATCGGCTTTGCTGGTCCTCGTGTGATCCGCGAAACCATCGGCAAGGACCTGCCCGAAGGCTTTCAGAAGTCAGAATTCCTGCTCAAGCACGGCTTTCTGGACTTCATCTGCCATCGCAAGGACCTGAAGCACCGCCTGCATACCCTCATCAAATTGCTCAAGTAATCCTGCGATTGCAGGGAGGTCGCCATGCGTCTATTCCGTAGGCCCGTCCTCTGCAATTACTACGTCACGTACCGCTGCAATGCGAGCTGCAGCTTCTGCGATATTTGGGAGCGCCCTTCGCCCTATGTGACCCTCGAAAACGTCCGGGAAAATCTCCTCGACCTGCGCCGGCTCGGTGTGCGGGTGATTGATTTCACCGGAGGTGAGCCGCTCCTGCACCGGGAAATTGCCGAACTCTGCGCCCTTGCGAAGGAATTGGGGTTCATCACCACGCTCACTACCAATGGTTTGCTCTATCCGAAACTCGCGGAACGCCTCCGTGGGAAAGTGGACATGCTGCATTTCTCATTGGATTCCGTGGATGAGGCGCGGCACCATGCCTCCCGCAGGGTCGATTGCTTTGGTCACGTGCAGCGCAGCATCGAAATCGCGAAGGCGCTCGGTGAAAAGCCGGACATTCTCTTCACAGTGACGAATGAAAATGTCCACGAAATCGAAGCACTCCATCGAGAATATGTGCAGAATCGGGGGCTGATGGTCATCCTGAATCCGATGTTCGAATACAATGGAGTGGGGGAGAGCCTCGGCGAAAACACGATGCAAATCCTGCGAAAGTGGGTCTCCAAACCGGGCATTTATTTGAACAGTGCATTCCTTGACCTACGGCAAAATGGCGGCAACCATACCGATCATCCGATGTGCCGCGCAGGCAGCAGCACCATCGTGATCAGCCCGGAGAACAAACTCGTCCTACCATGCTACCACCTTGGAATCAATGAAATAGGCATCGGGGGTCAGTTGTTCGACGTCTGGAATTCCGCCCAAGTTCAGGGTCTGATCCAGGAGGAAGGGCGCCTACCCGGCTGCGAAGGCTGTGTCGTGAATTGCTACATGGAACCGACGATGGCTGTCGAGACCGGGCCCTATTTCTGGTCCTCCACCAAGTCCACCCTCAAGTATGCTTTGGAGAAATGGGTGTACTGAAGATTGGGCGGGAAGAAGGCACCGTGGGCAAATCCCAAAATCTTTTTTGGAATCTGAGGGAGTCCGCCTATATTTGCCGTTCGAAAAAGAAAAGTAGAAAAGTAAGCATTAGACGCTAAGACGTATGTACCTCAATACTGAGATCAAGAAAGAAATTTTCGGCAAATACGGACATGGCCACACAGCCGCCGATACGGGTTCACCTGAATCCCAAATCGCACTGTTCACGTTTCGCATCAACCACCTCACGGATCACCTCAAGACCCACAAGAAGGATGAGAGCACCCGTGCAGGTCTTCTTCGACTCGTCGGAAAAAGGCGGAGGTTGCTCAACTACCTCATGCACACGGATATCGAGCGTTACCGCGCGGTGATCAAGGAACTGGGAATCAGGAAGTAATTCCCAATTCCTATTCTACATCCTTTCACCGAATCTGACGATTAGGAATCTATGGCACATATTGTGAAGACGATCACCTTGCCCAACGGCAAGGAGATCACTATTGAGACAGGTCGTCTTGCCAGACAGGCGGACGGTGCTGTCGTGGTGCGCTGCGGCGACACCATGTTGCTTGCAACGGTTGTCTCCTCCAAGGAGACCAAAGACGTTGATTTTCTTCCCCTTACGGTTGAATACAAGGAAAACTTCGCTGCTGCCGGCAAGATTCCTGGTGGTTTCTTTAAGCGTGAAGGCCGTCTCGGCGAGGCTGAAATCTTGATTTCCCGCCTCATTGACCGTGCGCTGCGTCCCCTGTTCCCTGATGATTACCATGCAGAGGTTCAGGTGATGGTGCAGCTCATCTCGAGCGACCGCGAAGAACAGCCTGACGGCCTTGCTTGCTTTGCCGCGAGCGCTGCCATCCTCTGCAGCGACATCCCATTCCCGGATGCCGTATCTGAGGTCCGCGTGGGCTTGAAGAATGGCCAATACATTATCAACCCGACCGTCGCTGAGATGGAAGGTTTGGAGATGGACATCATCGTTGCTTGCACCAATGACTCGATCATGATGGTGGAAGGCGAGATGCGCGAGGTCACCGAAGAGCAACTGCTCAACGGTATGATCGCTGGTCACGAAAGCTGCCGTCAACTCAATGCCGTCCAAGAGCAGCTCCGTGCTGAACTCGGCTTGACAACCCGCAAGTACGACACGTACGATCCCTCTCCGGAGTTTGCCGAACTCGTTCGCAGCTTCGCAAAGGATAAAATCCGTGTGGTGACCGACTCCATGGCCCCCAAGCAGGAGCGTTCCGCACAGATCGATGAGATTAAGAAAAGCCTGATCGAGGCCCTCACCGAAGGTGTTTCCGACAAGGACGAAATCACGAAGATCAAGGCTCATGCAGGTTTGGTGTTCAAGGAAGTCCAAAAGGAAGTGGTTCGCACCAAGGCCCTGAAAGAGCGTGTCCGCCTCGATGGCCGTGGCCTCGCCGACATCCGTCCTATCTGGGGCGAGGTGGGCTACCTGCCACGCAGCCACGGCTCGGCCATCTTCACCCGCGGAGAAACCCAAAGCCTCTGTACTGCCACCCTCGGCACCAAGCTCGATGAACAAACCATCGACCGTGTCACCGAGGAAGGCAAGAAGCGCTTCATTCTGCATTACAACTTCCCGCCCTTCAGCACGGGTGAGGCCAAGCCCCTGCGCGGCCCCGGCCGTCGTGAGGTGGGCCATGGCAACCTCGCTGAGCGCGCCCTCAAGATGATGATGCCCTCCGACTACGAGTACACTGTGCGCGTGGTCTCCGACATCCTCGAGTCCAATGGCTCTAGCTCCATGGCCTCAGTTTGTGGTGGTTGCATGTGCCTCATGGACGCTGGTGTTCCGCTCATCCGCCCGGTTTCCGGTATCGCGATGGGCCTCATCACCGACAAGGCTACCGGCGAATTCGCCGTCCTGAGCGACATCTTGGGTGACGAGGACTTCATTGGTGACATGGACTTCAAAGTCGCTGGCACCACCAAGGGCCTCACTGCATGCCAAATGGACATCAAAATCCGTGGCCTGAGCTATGACATCGTCCGCACTGCCCTCGAGCAGAGCAAGGCAGGTCGCGCTCACATCCTGGAGGAGATGCTGAAAGTGATCCCGACGACTCGCACGGAACTGTCTCCTTATGCACCGCGCATCGAGGTGATCGAAATCCCGAACGACATGATCGGCGCGGTGATCGGCCCAGGCGGCAAGATCATCCAAGAGATGCAGCGCGTTACCGGCACCACGATCAACATCGAAGACGTCGGCAACAAGGGTGTCGTGACCATCTACTCCAGCGAACTCAAGAACCTTGAGGCCGCCCGCAAGATGATCAAGAACATCGTGGCTGAGCCGGAAATCGGCGAGGTCTATACCGCGAAAGTCAAGTCCATCAAGGAATTTGGTGCATTCGTGGAATACATGCCCGGCAAAGAAGGCTTGTTGCACATTTCTGAAATCGCTTATGAGCGCCTCGCCAGCATGGACGGTGTGCTCGAAGTCGGTCAGGAGCTGCAAGTCAAGCTCGTGGGCATCGACGAAAAATCTGGCAAGGTACGCCTGAGCCACAAGGTGCTGCTTCCCAAGCCGGAAGGCTACGTGGAGCGCCCTGAGCGTGGCGAACGCGGTGAGCGCGGAGAGCGCGGCGACCGTGGTGGTGACCGTCGTGGCGGTGGTGATCGCCGTGGTGGCGGTGACCGCAGAGGCGGCGGTGGTGGTGGCGACCGTCGTGGCGGTGGTGACCGTCGCGGTGGAGGTGGTGATCGTCACGATCATTAATCGCCCTGACCCATGCGTGTTTTCGTCACAGGTGGCGCGGGCTTCATTGGGTCCAACCTTGTCAATGGCCTATTGAACGATGGCCATGAAGTAAAAGTATTGGATAATCTATGCACGGGACGGATCGAGAACATCGATCCGTTTCGTTTGCATCCTCGATTTGAATTCATCCAAGCAACGGTCGCGGAGCGGGAACCTCTGCAATCGCTCGTTGCTTGGGCGGATCAGGTCTATCACCTCGCCGCTCCGGTGGGAGTGAAGTACATCATGGACAACCCCGTTCTCACGATCTTGGACAATGTCCGGGGGATTGACCATGTGATGGCTGCTGTCCATGCCCACGGCAAGCGGGTTTTGGTTGCATCGACCTCCGAAGTCTATGGCCGGAGCTTGGATTTGCTGGACCCGACGCATGCGCGCAAGCTGCAGGAAGACGACTACCGCGTCGAAGGCAGCACGGTGAATCACCGCTGGGCGTATGCGAACACCAAGAGCATGGACGAGTTTCTTGCCTTGGCATACCACAAGCAGTTTGGTACCGAGGTTGTGATTGCCCGCTTTTTCAACACTGTTGGGCCGGGTCAAGTCTCGAACTTTGGTATGGTGATTCCGAACTTCGTGGAGCGGGCATTGCGCGGGGAAGAAGTGATTGTATTCGGGACCGGAGAGCAGAAGCGCAGCTTCCTGCACGTGAATGACGCAATCCGCGCGGTGAGAGGCCTCATGGAAACAGGCAAGGGAATCGGTCGCGTGTTCAACGTGGGGAACCCATTCGAGGTGACCATGAATGAACTCGCGCAACGGATCATTGCCAAGACGGGTGGGGGTAGCACTTTGAAGCACATCAGCTATGAGCAGGCTTATGGCGGGGGCTTCGAAGACATGATGCGTCGCACAGCCGACATTACCCGGCTGAAGGAGACCCTGAATTTCGAAATTGCATACGACCTGGACGGCATCCTGGACGACATCATCGCCCACAAACGGACAGAATTGGCTATCAGAGGCGTGTGATGGCAGGCTCGGAAAATTTTTCCGCCGCTTTCATGATTCTGGCTTAGTTTTGGCTCGTTGCAATTACCCGGCAAGCTTCAGCAGACGAGTTGGAGCACGATTGGCTCCGATAAACAATCAAGCTGCCCGGTACCCTAAACCCAATTGTTATGAATACGGTAATTAAGGAAAAAAGCTCAAAGCCCATGTTTGATAAGGAAGCGTTGGTGCGCATCGCGGAGTCCGTGGTAAGCCAAGAAGAGGAGCAAAGCCATTTGGAAGAAACGGGTGCAGAGCTCGTGCATTTCGATTTCGAGATCACCAAAACTGAGCGGCCCATCCTGTTCACAGGCCGTTCCGGTGACTACTACAAATTCAATTTCGAATACAAAGTGCGCCTCCTCGACGTGGCCGGCCTGGACAGCAAGGACGATGTGGAACGCAGTTTCCGTCGCTCCGTGAGACTCACCGCTGAGGGAAAAGTGTCGGCGATTGGGGAGCGGGTCGCCCTCTGATCTACATTCATCCCTATCTTGCGGCGGCCTGCCCCATTTGGGCATTTGCATTTGAGCCATCCGCATGTCCCAACAACCTGAAATCGTCGGAAAGGCGAGTGTGATCCCATCCTTGGACGGATTGAGGGGTTTGGCTGTCTTGTTGGTTCTGGCCTATCACTTTGGATTGCTTCGCTTCGGATGGCTGGGAGTCGGGTTGTTTTTTACCCTTTCGGGTTTCCTGATTACGCGATTGTTGCTCGAAACCAAGGACTTGTCCCTCGGCAAATACCTCGGGCAATTTTATTGGAGGCGCGTGTTGAGGATCCTGCCGCTGTATTTCGGGTTTGTCCTGGCGGTGATGGCGGTATTCTGGATGACTGGTAAACCCTCCGGAGCGGGGGTGCAATTTCCGTGGCTCGCAACATTCACCTACAATATCTACATGGGACTCGAGCAGCAGGTGGGACTGCAGCAGATTTTCCATGTGCTTTGGAGCATTTCCACAGAGGAGCAATACTACTTCGTCTGGCCAATGGTGGTTTGGCTGCTGCCAAGGCGTGCCCTTGGGTGGGTCGCGGTTGGTTTGGTGTTGGCTGCTCCTGTGATCCGGTATTTTGAGGCGGACATGGTGAGAGGGCTCGGAGTCGAGGTTTGGTTCGGAGGGAAAGCCTCATCTATTACTTTCCATTTGGGCAGGTCGATGCCTTCGCTTTGGGAGCTTGCATGGCCATTTTCCAGCGGTACATTCATGGGCGTAGGGCTTTCCAAATGGGATTGCTGGCAATGATTCCTGCGATCGTGGTCATCATCCGGCAAGCGATCATCTCGATGTCACCGGGTGGTCCGCCGTTTCCGATCCATCTGGGTTTTCCAGTGAGCACTGTCCGGGATGGCTTCCATGTCTGGGGTTACAGTGCCGGCTACCTGTTTTTTGCAGGTTTGATGCTGATCGCCTTGGCAAGTTCCGAAAGGATATGGCTCAGGCGGGCTTTGGAATGGGGCCCCGCCAGGCTTGTCGGGCGCATTTCATTTGGAATGTATGTCTTCCACTGGCCCATGCTCCTCATTTTCGAGCAGGTGAGCCCCTTGTCGGACATCTTGCTGCTCCGCATCCTGCAATGGAAGGTCTTCGTGGCATTGGTGATGGCGCTCGCCTACCTCAGCCACAGGTACTATGAATCATGGTTCCTTCGGCAGAAGGAGCGATTTTTCACCAAGTGAAGTTGAATCTAATGCTTCAGCAGCTTCCTGGTCTCCGATCCAAACGTGCCTTTCGCCTCCAGGAGGTAGAGTCCCGCTGGAATGCCGCTCAGATCCAGTGATTGGGAAACGGTCGCAGCATTCTTATCCAGGTTCACCTTCATCAATGACCGACCTGCAATGTCGATCAAGCTCAGGCTCACCTGTCCAACGAAGTCATTGGTCAGCGACACTTGAATCCGGTCAGTGGCGGGAACAGGAGCAACCGTGAATTGGCTGAATGCCGTCCGTGGATCGATCGCCACCAAGGTGTCCACCACAAATTGGATGCAGGTGGTGTCAACGCAAACGCCATTTCCGGTTGTCAGGCAGACATTGTAGGTGCCGGGAGCGGTGAAGACATGGGAAGCGGTGCTTTGGATCGGGCAATCATTGCTGCCATCCCCCCAATTCCAGCACCATTCGATCGCATCCACCGTCGTACTCGTGAACACCACGGTGTCGCCAACATAGAATTGTGCCGGATTGTTGGTGAATACCGAGTTCAATCCCGGGTCGAGGGTCACGGAGATGCGGTCGTAATCGGTGCAGCCATTGTTGTTCGAAACGCTGACCCAATAATCGCCCGTGGTAGCGGAGATGGTCTGCGTCGTGGCACCTGTACTCCAAAGGTAGCTCGAATAGCCTGCGCCAGCGTCCAAAGTGACGGCTGAGGTGCTTCCACAATTGAAAATGTCGGATCCGAGGCTGGTTTGCGGGCTCATGCCGCCCCGCACCACGCACCAATACTTGTCATACGCGGCCTGCCGGGCTGCATGCGCATGGCTTGGAGGCTGTCACCCATCACGACTGCGAATGCCACCACATGGCTGTCGCCCGGGGCAATGTTGAACGGACCCGCGCCTGTGAACTGAGCCACATTGGCTGGGCCGAGTTCCGCTCCGGTGGGAGGGCTGGAAATGGCGGTGAACTTGTTGGCGGTGTTGTAGGTCCAGGAGGTGGTGTTCACGGCATAGCCGCGGAGGCCGTCAGGCGTGAGCAGGCTGACTCCGATGTCCCAAAGCGTGACCCAAGTGGTGTCCATGTTGTAAATGGTGCGGCTTGCGGCATCGTAATGGCTGCGGTTTTGGCTGCGCCAGAATCCATCGAGGTCAAAATACATGCCCGCATAGACGTTGCTCAGAGCATTGCCAGTGGTATTGTGGATCGTGTATTCCTGGATGAAATAGTCATCGTCCGTGTCCATGCTCCATTGATAGCTGTGCTGGCTCACGGTGATTCCGAGGGCATTGCCGCTTGCGCCTGCGTCGGTGAACTCGGTGGTTGCCTCAAGGTCAGCCTTTGCCGCGCCGGGCGTCCGGACGATGGGAGTGGAGTTCACAAAGTGCTGGTTGGCCGCTCCGGTTTGGTTTTCGATGTTGTCGGAAACACGGGTGCTGCTGATGCCCACCAAGAATCCGGCATCGTTCATCAAGCTGCCCACGCCATCCACGACCAAGCCTTGGCCATTGCTCAGGTTGGGGAAATTGGTGAAGCCCCAGCGGCCTCGACCGTCAAATGATGTCTCCAACCGGTTGGCATCCAGGTTGATGTAGTTGGGTTGCACCCGGAGAGCATAGTATTCGTAGTCGGTGTAATTGTCGCCGCCCTGGTAGCCGATGCGGAGGTAGCCAAGGAAGCCAGCATTTGCAGTGGGCAAAACGCGCACCTTGAAGGGGCAGACCCAAGTGCTGACGGTGTCCATGGTCCCGACCGTGCCTGCGAGGGCGGTTCCATGCAGGATTTGAAATTGACCGAAGTTCGGGGTCGTGAGGTCGATCTGCAGATTGGTGACCTGGTCGAGGAAGTTGGCGAAGCGGATGCGCACCTCGACGGTGTCGCCAGCTTGCACGATGCCATCGGGGGTATCGTACATGACTTCGACGGCGCGAACTGCCGGCCCCGAATAGGTCAATGCGCCCAGGGCATCGGCACTCCCTCGCCCCATCAGCTCTTGCCGGGAATTGCCATTGATGGAATAAACGTTGGGGTCGGAACCCATGCGCACCATTTGCCCGACTTGCCGCATGTTCAGCGTGGGAAAGTGCTCATGCACCAATGCGCCGATGCCGCAGACGATGGGGGAGCCGAGCGAAGTTCCCGTTGCGGAGTACAGACCGGAGTCGGCAGTCGTGGTGAGGATGTCACGGGAAGGCGCGCAGACGTCGGCGAAGTAGCTCCAGCTTGTTCCGAAATTCGCCGAACTGGACCACCAGGCGTTGTTTTGCTGGGTACCGGGAACGGAGATTACTTCAGGGAAGCTCGCCGGATAAAAGTTGAGTTGCGAGGGTGTGTTTCCAGCCGCCGCCACGAGGAGTACGCCCTTGTTGATGGCTGCATAGCGGATGGCATCGTTGCACATGCGGCACTCCGAGTCGCCACCACCCCAGCTCATGTTGAGGATGTCCGCGCCGATGTCGGCACCATAGACGATGCCTTGGTAGCCATAGTAAATGAGCGGACTCTCGTCGATGGAGACCTTGATCGGAATGAGCATGGAATTGAAGCCGATCGCAGCAACATTGAAACCGTTGTCGGTAAATGCTGCCGCCGCTCCGCCTGTCAAAACCCCGTGGTCCGAGCCTGAGGCAACGCCCTGCCATTGTGGGAGGTTGTCGCCCGGAGAATCCCAGATGTCACCACCGAAATCCCATCCTTGGAAGTCGTCGATGTAGCCATTGTTGTCATTGTCCAACCCATCGATCGGGTCGGCCCAGTTCTTGGCAATTTTGGGGGCATAATCACCGTGGGTGAAGGATGCCCCGGTGTCGATGATCCCGATTTTGACGGTGGAATCGCCCTTGCTGATGTCCCAGGCCTGCCGCGCCATGATCAATGCGAGGTAGTATTGCCCGGTGGTGTCGGGGTCGTTGGGGTTGTAAAGCGTCTTGTAAATGTAGGACGGCTCGGCATACTCGACCAATCCAGTTCTCAGGAGCAGGTTCACTGCCTCCTCGATGTCCACCGGATTGGTATAGTCCACATGATAGATGAGGCTGAGGTCAGCCAAGCGCTCGCCAAGGGCGTTTCGGGATTCCGCAGGGCGGTCGGCGTGGGGAAATGTTTGCCTGACGGTCCCTGCGCGCATGGCATCCATCCACTGCTGGAACAGCGGCAAAGAAATCTGCTGTCCAGTGCAGTAGGGGCGGTACTGTTCCTTGACCTTGAAGATGACCCGGCCCGGCACGTAATCCGCATCGGTAATCCCGTCAGCCAGCTGGAACACCTGCGAATTCGTTCGCTGAGCGTTCAGACCAATGGGCAACCAAAACAGCAATAGCAGTGCAACGTAGGCGAATTTCCTCATACCATACCGAGTTAAACAACGAATAAAAATAATGACGAATGTTTGTAGATACAAACAAATGGACTGTCTGCCGAGAGCCTAAACGCAAAAATCCCCTCCGTGGAGGGGATCATGCTATTTCAGATTCGTTCAATCAAGCCTCTTGGGGCACGATGTGAACGAACTTCCTGTCGTTTTTGCCGGTGACAAATTTCACCACGCCGGGGAGTTCAGCAAACAAGGTGTGATCCTTGCCGATGCCAACACCTACACCTGCATGGTACTTGGTGCCACGCTGACGGATGATCACGTTGCCGGGGATCACGACTTCGCCACCAAACTTCTTGACGCCGAGGCGCTTGCTGTGTGACTCGCGACCGTTCTTGGAACTACCTACGCCTTTTTTATGTGCCATGACTTACAGTCCCTCTCAATTAGTTATTGATGGATTCGATCTGGATCTTGGAGAATTGCTGCCTGTGGCCGTTCCATTTCTGGTAGCCCTTGCGGCGCTTCTTCTTGAACACGATGACCTTGTCACCCTTCAGGTGGGACAGCACTTTGTAGCTAACGCTGGCGCCGCTCACGTTGGGGGTGCCCACCTTCACTGCGCCGCCATTGTCAATCAGGAGCACATCAGAGGTGGAAACAGATTCGCCTTCGGCATTGGGAAGGCGGTGGACAAAGAGTTCCTGGTCTTTGGAGACCTTGAACTGCTGCCCTTGGATATTTACAATCGCGTACATTCTGAACTCTAATCGTCTAAATTCAAAAGGAATGGCAAAGTTAGTGATTTGAATGTTTCCCGCAAGCCCTGAGCAGATTTTTTTTCAAATAATTGGTCGGAGCCGCTTCCCTGTGTCTTGATTGAAGGACTGGACTGGAGTTTCTGTCCAATTTTTGAAATCAAATTGTATTTATTTGTAGTCGTTTGTTGCGATCATTAAAGTGGTCAATTATTTGCATAAATAATTGAAAATAAATGCTTTAAATATTTGTGCTTTTGTCCAAGTCAATTGGCACGGTGGTTGCATACAATACATCGAATGCGGCCGCGAATGCGACGATGCGGACCGCAGGTTGACACCCTACATTTTTCACGATTCAATAGCATGGCGATTTTTGAGAAGGCGGCTCCTCCCCGGGGCCGCCTTCCTTTTCTTCGTTTTGAAATTGTGTAACTTTCGGGATATGGGGAGTATTCTTCGCATTTTGTTACTGCTTGCCATCGCAACTGGCTTCTCACTGGAGTCTCTGGCACAGTGGCGATGGGGATTTCAGGCAGGACCTGCAATACAAATGTTGCGCGTGGTGAAAGGCACCGTGACCGATGGGTATCAGCCGATGGTGATGGGCGAGGCGGGATTGCTATTGGGGTACGATATCAGCCCGAACTTTTCGATTTACGAGGCCATGTGTGTGCTGGAGCGTGGCGCCAAGCTGCAAACCCACCCGACTCTGGACCATCCTTATGATGAGTATTGGGTCCACGTGAGATCACAGTTCCTGGAGGTGCGGTTCGGATTGCAGGCATTTGCACAGGTCAAAGGTGGTCTCGCGGTCACTGGCGATGTCGCATTTGCATTTGGCCCCTTGACGGGGGTCAATACCTTGGAAATTGAGGACGGACGTTTGGTAAGGCGTTCCCAGGGCAAGGTCGGCTGTTACTCGGGCTATGCTGGACTTGGGCTTGGTGCGGGGTTGAACTACGAATTTCATGGCGGAACCCGAGCCTTCTTCCTGCCGACATTGCAGGTGCAGCTGAATCAGGCATTGAAGTCCAATACCTTCACATATAAATATGGCGGACTTGCATTTCGGTTGGGGGTGACTTTTCCAGCGAAGAAACGGGTCAAGAAATGAAGCCGCCGCCGGCATTCACGGAGCGTATCCTGACCTTGCATCCGGAGGGCAAGTCGGGTGTGAACATTGAGAAATCGAAGTACGATCAAATGCGCGATGCCATCATGGCTGTGCTTGCGGACCATCCCGAAATCGGATTCTCGGAGTGCAATCGGCTTGTGGCCAAGCTGCTGGACGGAAAGTTCGACGGAAAGGTGTCGTGGTACTTCGTCAGCGTGAAAATGGATTTGGAGACACGTGGCGTGTTGAGCCGCTTCAAGAAGGGCGGCTTGCAAATGATCCGGAAAAACTAGCAATCAATTCGGGAGCACCAAGATCTCCAATTGCTGATTGGAGAAGGGGAGGAGTTCGCTCACTTGCCCGGGATTGTGGCGACGCACGCCGTCCAATCTCAAAGTAAAGCCGGCCGGATAAGTCTGAAGATGGCTGGTCCTCAGGGAGTAAATGCGCATTCCGCTATTTTCAACGGAGCGAGCCTGCAACTCGATGGGGGCGCCATTTGCAGGAACAAGCTGGAGCGCACCGAATTCGTAGGCGTAGCCTGAGTTGGCGGGCATGCCATCGGAGACGAGGAAAGTGAGGCGCTGGGTGCCCTTCAGGACCAAGGTGCCGTTGATCTCATTAGAATTTGCCAGGATCTTCAGCGTCGGACGCTGGGCAAGGGCCTGGGATGCGGAGATGACAACAAGGCAGAGGGTCAGCAGGAATACAATACGCTTCATACCTCCAATATCCGGCGTTCGGTGTAGAAATTCAAGGACAAACATTCGCAATGACACAAATGGGCAAATTTCCTGATTGAACGGGCGGAAAATGAAGGCGAGATTTGTGGGATGAGAATTTGGATGGTTGGGTTGCTGGTCCTCCTGGCGGGCTTCCGGATGCAGGCGCAGGGGGACGAGCATATTTACAGAATCGCCCCTGGCGAGGCTTGGGCGGCACCGCTCGTCGGCGTTTTTGCGGGAGCGTCGTGGTATCTGCAATCCAAGGTCGAGCCGTTCACCTTGCCTGAATTGGCTGCTTTGGACCGAGGCAAGATTCCTTCATTTGACCGCTGGAATGCCGGAACCTGGCGCCCCAAGGTGTCGCGCGCCTCCGATGTAGTAGTTGGAGTGACTTGCTTGTCACCATTCGCCTTGTTTGCATCGCAACGTCCACGCACAGAAGCAGGCAGGATTGTCTTGATGGGAGCGGAAGCCGGATTGTTCTCCATGGGATTGGTGAATACCGCCAAGGGCCTTGCACAGCGCACCCGCCCATTTGCCTACGGTACCGCCGCGCCGATCGACGAACTGACCTCACCGCATGCGCGACTGAGCTTCTTTTCCGGGCATACCTGCTTCGCCGCAACAGCCAGTTTCTTCGCCGCGCGGGTCTTCGCCGACATGCACCCCGACAGCAAGGCCCGCTCCTGGGTCTGGGCCTCCGCCGCCGCCATCCCCGCCGGAGTCGCGACCATGCGCATTTTGGCCGGGAAGCACTTCCTTTCGGATGTCCTCATTGGCTACGCAGTCGGCGCAGCCGTCGGCATCCTGGTCCCGACCCTGCACCGCACCAAGGCCGCCAAGCGCATCAGCATGGGGCCGCTGTACCTACCGGGCGGAGGGGGATTCCAAGCCGAAATGCGATTTTGATCAGAACAATTCCACACCATCCATGATTCGAACCACAATTCCGCTTTCATCTGAATTGTACTCGGTAATTTCGCGACAAGTCTCCAACCCAGAATCTGATGGCATCCCGCTCCCTCATCCGCAACGCTAGAATCGTCAACGAAGGCCGCATTGTCGAGGCGGACCTGCTCATTGAAAATGGCCGCATTGCCAAGATCGCTCCCGAGATCGCGATGGATGTCTTGATTCCGGAGGTGGACGCGAAGGGGCAATACCTGCTGCCGGGCGTGATCGATGACCAGGTGCATTTCCGGGAACCGGGGCTCACCCACAAGGCGGACATCTTTACTGAAAGCCGAGCAGCGGTCGCCGGTGGCATCACCTCCTTCATGGAAATGCCCAATACGTCGCCTCAGACGCTCACGCAGGCACTGTTGGAGGAGAAGTACGCGATCGGGGCGGCCCGCTCCCTTGCCAACTACTCGTTTTTCATGGGGGCGAGCAACCACAACTTGGAAGAAGTCCTGAAAACGGATCCCAAGACGGTCTGCGGCGTCAAGGTGTTCATGGGCAGCAGCACGGGAGACATGCTCGTGGACGACCATCAGGTATTGGAGGGCATTTTCAAGAATGTCCCGATGCTGATCGCCACGCACTGCGAAAAGGAGGAGATCGTCCGTGCCAATCTCGCGGCGGCCATTGCCCAATACGGCGACGACATCCCCGTGAGCGAACACCCGCACATCCGTTCGCACCGCGCCTGCTTTGCAAGCTCCTCAGAAGCGGTCGCCCTCGCGAAGAAATATGACACCCGCTTGCATGTCCTGCACATCTCCACAGCGGATGAACTGAGCCTATTCCAAAATGATCGCCCGCTCCGCGAAAAGCGCATCACCGCCGAGGTTTGCATCCACCACCTTTTCTTCGATGAAAGTTGGTACGCCAAAAAGGGCAACTTGATCAAATGGAACCCCGCTGTGAAATCAGCGGCTGACCGGGAGGCGATTTGGAAGGCGCTGTTGGACGATCGCTTGGACATCATCGCCACAGACCATGCGCCGCATACGTTGGAGGAAAAGGCCAACCTTTATACCAAGGCTCCGTCCGGTGCGCCCTTGGTGCAGCATGCGCTTCCGGTGATGCTGAGGTTCTGGAAAGAAGGCAAAATTTCGATTGAGGACGTGGTTCGGAAAATGAGCCATGCCCCCGCCGAATGCTTCCAATTGGCCGAGCGCGGCTATGTCCGTGAGGGCTATTGGGCGGATTTGGTGCTGGTGAATGCCGACCAACCCTGGACGGTGACCCGCGAAAACACATTATATAAGTGTGGCTGGTCCCCGTTGGAAGGGGAGGTGATGCCGGTGGCAGTCACGCATACTTGGGTCAGCGGACACCTCGCATTTTCTCACGGCCAATTTGACGAGTCCCGCATGGGAATGCGATTGGCTTTTGACAGATAGGGTGCTTTGATTATTTTCGCCCTTTCAGCGTTGCGGAAATCTCCATGAAAAGAAAATACTTCATCATCACAGGAACCTCCAGAGGCATCGGTGAGGCGATCGCCAAGCAAGTCCTCGGGGACCACTCGGTACTTTACTGCATTTCTCGCAACCAAAACCCCCGCCTGTCGGTGGAGGCACACGTGAAGCGTTGGCCGATGCGGGACATCGCGGTGGACCTGAACGATACCCACAAGATCAATGAGATGATGCGGGACATCTTCCGGGAAATCGATCCGGATGATGTCGAGGAGATCGTGCTCATCAACAATGCTGGGATCATCCACCCGATTCGCCTCGTGGGCGACGCGGAGGCATCCGAAAAAGTGGTGCGGAGCATCAATGTGAACCTGACATCGGCAATTTTGATCACCGACCGCTTCGTCCGCGAGACGGAGTCATGGCCTGTACCGCGCAAGATCCTGAACCTGAGCACTGGAGCAGCGCAGCATCCTGTGGAAGGCTGGAGCGCCTACTGTGCCGCCAAGGCGGGTCTTGAGATGTTCACGCGCTGCCTCGTCGCCGAACAGAAGCACCAACGCAATCCGGTCAAAGTGGTGTCATTTGCCCCTGGGGTGGTGAACACGGAGATGCAGCAGGAGATCCGCAATGCGCCCGCCGAGACTTTCCCGGAGTTGGGGCGTTTCGTGGACATGAAGGACAGCGGTCGCCTCCTGGACGCTGACGTTGTCGCGAAACATATCCTGGACTTGCTTGCCTCGCCCAAATTCGGTGAGCAGACGGTGACGCACATCAACGATTTTCTCTGATCCGACGGGGAAACAAGCGGGCCGGCATTCGGTTGTGATCACAAGGGTGGCCTTGCGTCGCCCATTCATTTCAAAGCGTTGATTTCCGGGACACATACCCCGCGTGCTCTGCCATGGCGCATCTATGATTGGGCTCGTATTCTCAGTCTGGACGTGGCACTTGGCGCATTGGGCTCCGGTTGGATGGCTGCATGTTATCTGGGGCTGTCCATGCCGTCGCTTTGGTATTTGCTGCTTCCGTTGGCGGTATGGGTGGCCTACACGCTGGATCACTTGATGGATGCCCGCAGGATTGGCAGCGAAGCTTCCACGCCACGTCATCGGTTTCACCATCGTTGGTTTGGGGTGCTGCTCACCTTGGTCTTGCTGGCTAGCGCGGGAGGATTGGCGGTGGCGATCATCTGGCTGGAGCCGCGAGCCGTCATCTTTGGACTGGTTTTGGGGGCGGTTGCGGGCTTGCATTTCCTGCTGGTTCGGCTGGTGGGAAATCGGACGTCGCCCTTTCTGATCAAGGAATTGGGGGTTGCGGTGATCTATACTGCAGGCACTTGGGGGCTGCCGCTGATGATGGCAGGGCATTGGGATCCGAGCTTGATCGGGATTCCGGTGGGGCAGTTTCTGTTGCTGGCATTGGTGAATTTGTTGGAGCTGAGCCTGTATGAGGCCGAAACCGATGCCCGGGATAGGCAGACCTCGCTGGTACAGGCGATCGGGCGGGAGGGAGGCTTGCGCCTGGTGCGCCTCCTTCTGGCAATGGCCGCCGGATTGGGGGTGTTGCCATTGTTGGTGACCGATGCGACGGAGCTGCTGCGGCTGGAATTGGTCTTCGCGATCATGTCGGGCTTGTTGGCGGCGATTATCCTGCGTCCGGCTTGGTTCAGCAAGCATGAGCGGTACCGTGCCTGGGCCGACGCGGCATTTTTGCTTCCCTTCATCTATGTCCTGATCGCGCAGCTATGAACAGGCAGCGCATGTCCATCGGCTACGATTCGCTCTCGGCTGTCTATGACTTGATGGCGAGGATGGTCTATGGAAATGCCCTGCGGCGATCACAAACCTGCTTTTTGAATCATCTGCCCTCAGGCGCCGAGGTCTTGGTGTTGGGGGGCGGTTCGGGTTGGTTCCTGGAAAAGCTGCTGGTCACCGCGCAACCCCGCTACGTGATGTACGTGGAGCTGTCCGCCAAGATGCTGGAGCGGACAAGGGCGCGCATCAAGAAAAACTGCCCTCAGATGCTCAGCAGGGTGGATTTTGTTCTGGGTAGCGCGGACCGGGTGGAGGATGAGCTGGCTTATGATGCTGTGATGGCGCATTGCCTGCTGGACATGTTCGATGGATTGCAGTTGCAGACCATTGTGAGTCGGATGCGGCGGAGCCTGAGGCCGGGTGGATTTGTCTATTTTTCGGATTTCCGGTACGCAACCGCTTGGCCCATGACTTGGATTTCCCGGATGTTGATCTGGAGCATGTACCGCTTTTTCAGGTGGTGGTGCGCGATCCCGGCTCGGCGGCTACCCAATTTCAAGCAGGTCTTTGATGGGGTTGGCCTGCATTTGAATGCGCAACGGCACTTCTATGGGGGGATGATTCAGGCTCAGATTTGGAAGCGGATGAAATGAGTGGAATACTCGAATCCCAATCTCACAAAAAAGAACAGGGACTGCGATGAGTCCCTGCTTTCAATAACCCCGACCACTTGGATTAATTCTTGTATTCAACCATTAAGAGTTTCAGCATTCAATGATTCAAAGATGAACCATGCCTTAGAAAAGCTCAAACCCCTTTTTTGAATTTCTTACTCGGGTGGAATTCGCGATTGTCAGTCAGATGGCTGATTCCGGGAAATTCGATTGGAAGAATGGTGGCAGGTATGGATGAATCTTACGTCCTCAAGCCATCTCCGGATAGTGGAATCCCGATTTTGTTGCTCAGCCATTCGTTGTAATCGATGAAGAAGAAGCCCTCCAACTCCTGCTTGGGCGTGCTGGCGATGAACTGTTTGATCTTCTCCCGCAGCGGCTTGTCCGCCCGGATCTCCACGGATTTGTTCATCGCCGCGATGATGTTGAGCAGGTTCTTTTCGGTGGCCATGGAAGGATTTTCGAGCAATTCCTGGTAATCCTTCTTGACCTCATCGATCCGCCGTTCTAGCACCTCGAAGTCGCCCGTCTCCTGCCTGAGCGAGAGCTCGAAAATGGCGATTTTGAGCTTGAATTCGGGGCTCGCGGCCTGATAACCATCGTGGATGAATGCCTGCACCAGCGCCTTCAATGCCTTGACGATCTTCTTCGTGGAGAAGTAACAGATCGCGAGGTTCACCGTCATGATGAACTCATTGAACGGATTGTCCTTGAAGGTGCGGTTGTTCAGTACCTCCTCCAAAATCTGGATCGAGCGGTTGAGGTCCAGGCTGTAATAGTTGATGATGAGCGCATTGTAATAATACGTCAGGTACTTTTGGTACAGCAGCCTGTGATGCTCCTCCAACCCGTGGCGCAGGTGCTCCGCGTACTCGAGCGACTTGGCCCACTTCCGGTTCGCGCAGAGGGTGTTCACGATATATACCAGCATTTCGAGCTTGGTGTCGTGGTTGCCGCGGTTGAAGAGGTTTTCCGTCGAAAATTCCTCATAGGACTTCATCAGGAAGTCCTCCAGGGTCTGGTAATCCTTCTTTGAAAGCAGGATTCGGCTGACGGCGTAGTAAATCGTGAACCGCAGCTTGGGGTCATCCTTCAGCTTGGAGTTTTCTGTGTACTCGTTGACCGTCTTTTCCAGCAGGGCAAACAATGGGTTCTTGTCCGGGGAGAGGTTCTGCGAGACCCGCACCCTGTAAATCACCGCAGCGAGGATGTCGTCGATTTCTCGGAGCGCCTGCAACTTTTCCCGGTTTTCCTTGCGGCGGAGGATGTATTCCTCTGGATTGATGAAGATGATCTCCTGCGAGAGTTTGATCATCTCACTGTAAAGCAGGTCGAGGATCTCGTAATGGTTGAGCTGAATCGCCTTCTTCTCAGCCTTGCGCAGGTAATGCTGTGCGACCTTGTATTTCTGCCGGCTGTGGAAGAACCGTGCAAGGGAGAGGAGGTGAAAGAGGTAAACCACCTCGTCATCCTCCATGTGTTGCAGGTTCAGGCTCTTGTTCACCTCCTGCATCAGCCGATTTTTGAGCCTATAGAAGGAATTCTTCTCGTCGCCCTCATACAGCTTGCCGAAAATCTCCTCCTCGTTGTATTCATCGGCCGTCTTGCGGATGTAGTCGAAGAGTTGCAAGTCCTTGCGGTTGCCCTCCACCTGGGTGCGGCTTGCGAACAGCTTGAAGTGCCTGACTTCCTCCTTGTTCATCAATCCTACGATTCGATTCAGGATATCCATAGTGGCCGGCAGAAATTCAGTGAGTGCGTAAGAATTCTTCGAAATGTAGGAATATTGTTTGAAAAATGGGGCTATCTTTCCCTCTGAAATGTAAACCCGATGAATCGGAAACTATTTTTCAGACTGCTCTTGCTCCTTGTGATGTGGCTTCCAGCGCTAGCTTTCGCTCAGCCAAAGCTCAAGTTTAATTGGGTCAAGACATTTCCACCGGACACGCTCTACTATCCCAATACATTCCAGCTGACCTATCAGATGGAGGTGGAAAACGTTGGGAATGACCAGCTCACGAGCCCTTGCAGGGTGATGATGCGGTACGATGGCAGCGCCTCCGACTCCACCAAATGGACGTGGTCCCTGCAAAACTTCGAAGTTGGGCAGACGGATACCATCACCTTCACCGACCCCATCGGCACGCTTTCGACGGGTCGTTACAAGGGAGGTGGCAACATCATCATCATTTGGCCACAGGCGGACAATCCCTCCGTCCAAGCTCCGGATACCAGCTCCGTGGACATTTTCATCTTCAATCTCAATTCTGCCTTGGATCCTTCGGAACTCAAGCAGCGCGTGGAGGTGTACCCGAATCCCGTCCAGGATCATCTGAATATTCGCTATCTGCAACCGCAGCATAAAGTTGAGTACGTAAGAATCGTGGGTCTCGATGGTCGCATCCAGATGGAAATGGAGTCCGCCGTCGAATCACTCGATGTCTCCAGCCTGCCCGCAGGCATGTACTTCGTCGTCTTCGACTTCAAGGATGGCAGCGTGGGCGCTCAGCGCTTCACCAAGCCTGACTGATCTGTCTCGCCTAAGAATTTAGTAGGTATTGGATCGCGCCGCCGAAGATGCACTGCACTCGGCGGCGTTTCATTTGCATCCTAGAAGGGAATTCTCTACTTTCGAATTGATTAAGTCCATTTGGCCCATGAAGAAGTTGTTCGTGCCAATTTTCTTGTTTGCCCTGCTACCCGTTTCCACGGTGTTGGCTCAATCGCCGCAGAACCCGCCCGCTCGACCGACCAATCACCACGGCGCCATCCGCAACGGTTTCCTCGCAGCCAGCCACCTCCAATACGGATGCAACCGCCCGTCCAAGGGTGATCGCACCGGGCAGGCCCGCATTTGCTCCTTCGGCCGCAAGCGGGGCCGCATGCCGCAAGCGCCAGTAGAAAACAAGAAGCCCGCCTCAACTCGCTGAGCCTTGGCATGGCTTTTGTAAGAAAGACCAATCACAGAACTCATTAATTCAATCGGGACACCACCATGAAAAAGTCATCTTTTCCGCGCTGCTCCTGCTCTGCATCACAGCCACGACAGGCGCTTGGGCTCAGAAAGGCAACGCCGAGCAACCCACCGAAACCGGTGCGACATCCACCAGCTCAGCACGTGAAGGCAAAAACGTGGGCAAGGGCAGCCCCATGATCCAGCGTACTGCCGGAGGCAGCGGCGCAACCAATGCCACTGGAACCCCTGCTGATGCCCCCGCAACCAAGGCGGCACCTGCACCAGCGGCCGCTCCCGCTCCTGCAACAGCGCCTGCCCAAGCCCCCGCCAACAACACCGAGGCACATCCCGCCGAGCACAAGAGCAACAAGATTCTCCCAGTGCTCGTCTCTCCTCCTCCCAGCAACAACGGGCAGAAGGAATAATTTCTGGCTTGTAAAACAGCCCCAATTCAGTGCTTGCGCCGCCCCGAACATGTCCGGGCGGCGCAAGTGCGTTTTTTCTGGCGATCATCCCAAACCACCTTATTTTTGGGCGGTTTTTGAGAAAATGCCTCAACCCAACACAGGGCAAAGCGCAAGGTGAAAATTCAAGACATCCTGAAATTGTACCGCGAGCACCAAGAACTCGCGGATTTCTCGCATACGGTCAAGGAAAACGACAAGGGCGTCTTCCACATCAAGGGCCTGGCCGGGAGCCAATCGGCCTTCATGTTGGCGGCATTGTTCCAGAATGTGCACCGCAGCGGCTTGGTCGTGCTCAACGACAAGGAGGAGGCGCTCTACTTCATGAACGAGCTCCAAGCCCTGATGCCTCAAAAGGACATCCTGTACTACCCCGCGAGCTACAAGCGTCCCTATCAAATTGAGGAGGTGGACAATGCCAACGTCCTCCAACGCGCCGAGGTCCTCAACCAGCTCAATCACCAACAGACTGGCCGTCAGCTCATCATCACATTTGCAGAGGCGCTGAGCGAGCAGGTGGTGAACAAGCGCTCCTTGGTGAAAAACACCCTGGATGTCCGCAAGGGCGAGAAGTGCGGGATGGATTTCATCGTGGACGTGCTCGATGACTATGGCTTTGATCATAGCGATTTCGTCTGGGAACCAGGGACATACAGCAAGCGCGGGGGCATCTTGGATGTGTTCTCCTTCGCCAATGACCTGCCTTATCGGATCGAATTTTTCGGCGATGAGGTGGAGTCGATCCGGACATTCGACCCGGTGGATCAATTTTCGCGCGACGAACATGCCCAAGTCTCCCTGATCCCCAACATCCAGAAAAACCTCATCAACGAGGAGAAAATCCACTTTCTGGAATACCTCAGCGACCGGACGGTCATCTATATCCAAAGCTTGGAGTTCGTCCTGGCGGATTTGGATCGGCAGTTTGAGCGGGCGGCAAAGCATTGGCAGGACTTGCAGGCGCAGAGTGGGGGAGCGGCCCTGAGCAAGGGGCCGGAGCAGCTCTACACGGATGGCAAGGCATTCCGCAAGAGCCTCGAAGATTTCACCAAGGTGGAATTTGGTGGCCGATTCACCTACCGCAATCCAGTGACCTTGCTCGACTGGAACGGAAGTCCTCAGCCGGCGTTCAAGAAGGAGTTCAACCTCCTCGCCGAGCACCTGCACCAGAACTACGAAGCTGGTATCCAGAACTATATCCTCGCGGACAGCGAGAATCAGTTCAAGCGGCTCCATGAAATCTTCGAGGCCATCGACAAGGAGGCGCATTTCGAGGGCATTCATGCGGTGATCCACCGGGGCTTCCTCGACAAGCGGCTCAAGGTCGCCCTCTACACAGACCACGAGATCTTCGAGCGCTACCACCGCTTCAAGAGCAAGTCGCAGACTTCTCGCAGCCAGGCGATTACCTTGAAGGAACTCAAGGACCTCGCGCCGGGCGACTATGTCACCCATATCAACCACGGCATCGGCAAGTTCGGAGGGCTGCACCGCATCAAGGTCGGCCCCAACGAGCAGGAGGCGATCAAAATCTTCTACGACGGCGGCGACGAGATCTACGTCAACGTCAATTCGCTCTACAAAATCTCGAAATACACCGGGAAGGAGGGCGAGCCACCCAAGCTGAGCAAACTCGGCAGCGGTGAATGGGCCAAGAAAAAGGCCAAGGTCAAGAGCCGGGTCAAGGAACTCGCATTTGACCTGATCGCCCTGTACGCCCGCCGGATGGCGCAGAACGGATTCGCCTGCCACCCAGACTCTTATATGCAGGCGGAACTCGAAGCCAACTTCATGTTCGAAGACACGCCCGACCAAGTGAAGGCCACGGAGGATGTGAAGCGCGACATGGAAACCACCGTCCCGATGGACCGCTTGATTTGCGGGGATGTGGGCTTCGGCAAGACGGAGATTGCAGTCAGGGCGGCGTTCAAGGCGGCGGAAAACGGCAAGCAGACTGCCATCCTCGTCCCTACGACGATCTTGGCATTGCAGCACTTCCATACCTTCAGCGACCGATTGAAGGAGTTCCCAGTCACTGTTGACTACATCAACCGCTTCAAAAGCCCTCAACAGCAGAAGGAAACCCTCGAAAAGCTGAAAGCCGGCAAGATTGATATCCTGATCGGCACGCACCGCGTCGTGAGCAATGACGTGAAATTCAAGGATCTCGGCCTGCTCATCATCGATGAGGAGCAGAAGTTTGGGGTGGGAGTGAAGGAGAAGCTGAAACTGATGCGGGTGAATGTGGACACGCTTACACTCACGGCGACGCCGATCCCTAGGACCTTACAGTTCTCGCTGATGGGTGTGCGCGACATGAGTGTCTTGCAAACGCCGCCGCCGAACCGTCAACCAGTGGAGACAGTCGTGACGACGTTCGATCAGGCGCGCATTCGGGACTCAGTTTCATACGAAATGAAGCGTGGCGGGCAGGTCTTTTTCGTGCACAACCGCGTGGCGGAATTGGACGAGATGGCCTCATTGATCAAGAAACTCGTGCCGGACTGCCGCATCGCCATCGCCCACGGTCAGTTGAGCGCGGACAAGATGGAAAAGATCATGTCCGACTTCATCGAGGGTGCGTTCGATGTGCTGTGCTGCACCACCATTGTCGAATCCGGCCTCGACATCCCCAATGCGAACACGATCATCATCAACGATGCCCACAATTACGGCTTGAGCGATCTGCATCAGATGCGTGGCCGCGTCGGGCGGAGCAACCGGAAGGCATTCTGCTATCTTTTCGCCCCTCATGAAAGCGTACTGTCGCGCGATGCCAAGAAGCGTCTCCGCGCCATCGAGGAGTTCAGCGACTTGGGTAGCGGCTTCCATATCGCATTGCGGGACCTGGACATCCGCGGCGCGGGCGACATGCTCGGCGGTGAGCAGAGCGGCTTCATCAATGAGATTGGCTACGACATGTACCAGAAGATCCTCATTGAAGCGATCGAGGAACTCAAGGAGGATCAATTCCCTGAACTCTTCCAGGAGGAGATCAAGCGCAAGCAGGAGGACAAGTCATACGTCGAGGACACCGTCGTGGAGACCGATTTGAACATCCTGATTCCCGAAAGCTACCTACCCGTCGTCTCCGAGCGCCTCAATTTCTACAACAAGATCGCTGCCAGCATCAACGAGGAAGAGATGCGCGAGATCAGCCGTCAACTCATCGATCGCTTCGGCCCGATCCCGCCAGAGGTTTTGGGGTTGTTCGACACGGTGCGCCTGCGGAGGATTGGAAAGCGGTTGGGCTTCGAGAAGATTGTCCTCAAGGACGACCTCACCCGCCTGTATTTCCCGCAGGAAAAGACAAGTCCTTATTACTCAGCCGGCATTTTCCCGGTCTTGCTCTCGTGGGTGCAGTCGAATGCCAAACGTGCTCGCCTCAAGGAAAGCCCCAAGTACCTGAGCATGGAGGTGCAGAAGGTCGATGGCATGAAAGGCTTGATCGCACTGCTCCGCGAAATGGAAACCTTTGTAAAAGAATTGACTACACATCATGGTTGACGAGAAGGATCCCGATGACATCAACCGGCTGCAAGAGCGCTGGTCCATACTGGCAAAGCTCATTGAGCAACGGTTTGGCAAGAAGCCTGACCTGGAGGCCATGCTATTCCTGATTGGCGTACGGGAGCTCGGCGCCATGCCGGATGACTTCACCAAGGAGCAGAAGGTGGACCTCATGCACGTGGGCCTCTGCGCAGTCTTGGCGCAGGGCGGCTATTTCCAACTGAGCCATCAGGACCAGGATGGTTGGCCACATTGGGACCAATTGCAGCCGCTGCCATACATTGACATTTTTTCACAAGAGGTTTTCCTCAAGTCCTACATCGTTGATTATTTTGCAGGCATCTATGAAATCTGAATTCAAGCATTGGTTGCGCTGGTCTGTGATGGGATTGGTGGCCCTGATCTCCCTCGGCGGATTTGCATTCGCCCAAAAAGCCAAGAAGCCCGCCAAGGTCAAGCCCGACGTGATCATCCACACGAGCATGGGCGATATCGGTGTCAAACTGTTCGAAGACACTCCCAATCACCGGGCCAACTTCCTCAAGCTCGCGAAGGCTGGTACCTACGACAGCACACTTTTCCACCGTGTCATCAAGGATTTCATGATCCAGGGCGGAGACCCCTACAGCAAGGACCCCGCCAAGAAGGCGATGGCTGGACAAGGCGGCCCCGGTTACACCCTGCCTGCTGAGATATTGCCCAAGTACTACCACGCCAAAGGGATGATCGCGGCTGCACGACTCGGTGACCAGGTGAACCCCAAGCGGGAGAGCTCCGGCTCGCAGTTCTACATCGTTCAGGGCAAGGCCATGACTGCCAAGGAAGTGGACATGGCTGAGGCACAGATGAAAGGTGTCCTGGGCCAAGATTTTAAATTTTCGCCAGAAGCCCGTGCGGCTTACACCAGCATCGGTGGATCACCATGGCTCGATCAGCAGTACACCATCTTCGGGCAGGTGCTCTACGGCCTCGATGTGGTGGACCAGATCTGCGACGTTGAAAAACTGCCTGGGGATCGTCCCAAGAAGGACGTCTGGATGACCATGGAGGTCAAAGCCAAGCTCCCCAAAACCAAGAAGACCAAGAAATAAGGATCGAAGCATCGCATTCCAGCTATCCACTTTCCACTGTCAACTATCAACTGAAAATGAAGTCCAAGAAATTCCTCGCCCCGCTGTTTGGCCTCGCCCTGGCCTTTGGGATGTCCGGTTGCGAATCCGCCCCTGAAGGTGCTGATGTCAAGGTTTCCACCGACTATGGCAGCTTTTACATCGACCTTTACGATGACACCCCCAAGCACAAGGAGAACTTCCTGAAGCTGGCGAAGGAGGAGTTTTTCAATGGCACGACATTTCACCGGGTCATCAAGGAATTCATGATCCAGGGTGGCGACCCCAATACCAAGGATGGCAGCGGCCCGGCAGGGGAGGGCGGACCCGGCTATGAACTGGACCGCGAGATCCTGCCGCAACACTTCCACAAATATGGCGCGGTAGCAGCTGCACGCACCCCCGACCAAGCCAACCCGACTTGGAAGTCCAGCGGAAGCCAGTTTTATGTGGTCGTGGGCAAGAAGTGGACCGACGAGGAACTGAACGCCATGGAGGCGCAGATTCCGCAGATGATCGATCAGCATGTATTCGGTCAGTGGCAAGCCGATCCAAAGAACGGGTGGCTGCAACTCATCAACCTGGAGAACCTCCAGGCCAGCAATCCCGACAGCTTTGCCATCGTGGACGCCCGCATCAAGCAGGAATACGGCGCCTTCCGCAGCCAATGGCCGATGTTCAAGCTCACCCCCGAGCAGCGCGAACTGTACAAGACCAAGGGCGGCACCCCCTTCCTCGACAACATGTACACCGTCTTCGGTGAGGTCGTCGGCGGCATGGAAGTGGTGGACGAGATCTCCAAGGTGCAGACGGCCTCCATGGACGCCCCCGCGAAGGAAATCAAGATGACCATCGAGGTGCTGGATTGAGCGGATTGCTGTTCATGATCTCATCACTGGGCAGGATCGATTTCACAGAGCCGTCCCCATGATCCGGTAGGCATCTGGGCGCTGGATTTCCTGTGAACCAAGTGCAAAATCGACGGGGATGGCTTCGAAATTGAAAATTCTGCTAACTTGTGCCTCGGTCTTCAAAAACAAGACCCAACCAATCTAAATGGATATATTTCGAAGGAAATCAATTCAGCAGATAATGGCGGAGGGGGGCGAGGATGGGCATGCGCTCAAACGTACCCTCGGACGCACCAGTCTGGTATTGCTGGGAATTGGGGCGATCATCGGAGCAGGTCTGTTTTCGATCACCGGAGGAGCCGCTGCCAACAATGCAGGCCCAGCAGTTACCATTTCGTTTGTCGTTGCGGCCTTGGCCTGCGCCTTTGCTGGCTTTTGCTACGCAGAGTTTTCTTCGATGATTCCCGTTGCTGGAAGTGCGTACACCTACTCGTATGCCACTATGGGGGAATTCATCGCATGGATCATTGGTTGGGATTTGGTGCTTGAGTATGCGGTCGGTGCCGCAACGGTATCCATTTCTTGGTCAAGGTACTTGGTGAAGTTTCTGGGATACTACGACATACACCTATCCCCACAGATGACGATGTCCCCCTTCAGTGAAGCCACGCTCGCTGATGGCACAGTGGTGCATGGGTTGATCAACCTCCCTGCAGTGATCATCGTGGTACTTGTTTCCTTGTTGCTGATCAAGGGCACCAAGGAGTCGGCTGCGGTCAACACCATCATCGTAGCACTGAAGGTGGCCGTGGTGGCAATATTCATCGCTTTGGGTTGGGGATACATCAACAGTGCCAACTATGAGCCATACATCCCCGACAACACGGGTGAGTTTGGTTCCTTTGGCTGGAGTGGTATCATGAGGGCTGCGGGCATTATATTTTTTGCCTACATCGGATTTGATGCAGTCAGTACTGCTGCCCAAGAGGCAAAACGTCCTGAAAAAGACATGCCATGGGGCATCATTGGTTCACTCGTGATTTGCACCATACTTTATATCCTGTTTGCCCACGTCATGACCGGAGTCGCCAATTACACCGATTTTCAAGGTCAGGATGGCATCGCTCCTGTTGCTGTAGCGATCGATCACATGGGTACTCAGGGCGCTGATGGCTCTTGGATTCCAGATTTCCCATGGCTCAACAAGGCCATCATCATCGCGATCCTTGCGGGCTACTCTTCGGTGATCATGGTGATGCTGATGGGGCAAAGTCGGGTCTTCTACACCATGTCCAAGGATGGCTTGTTGCCGAAATTGTTCTCCGATGTCCATCCCAAGTTCAGAACCCCCTTCAAGTCCAATCTTCTTTTTATGCTAGTGGTCAGTCTCTTCGCTGCATTTGTACCTGCAAATGTGGTGGGTCAGATGACTTCCATCGGAACCTTGCTTGCCTTCGTTCTGGTCTGTGCGGGCGTACTGGTGCTTCGGTACAAGCAACCTGATGCTCCTCGTGCCTTTAGGACTCCATTGGTGCCTGTCGTTCCGATTTTGGGCATACTCTGTTGCCTCGCCATGATGGTCTCGTTGCCCTTTGACACCTGGCTTCGACTCATCGGCTGGTTGGCACTTGGCTTGATCATCTACTTCGTTTACGGCAAGACCCACAGCAAGCTCAACAAGAAGGCTTGATGTGTAAATGACGGGAGCTGCAATTTCCTCCTTGTCATGGTCTGAGCGCTCTATCACTTGCCAACCGTGGTCCCTGTGGCGGCGGTTGGCAAGTGCTTTTTTGGGGATTTGCAGGAAAACCCCTAACTTGCCTTAGTGTCACATCGACACTACGGAATTTTTCATGCGCTTGAGGATTTGGATTTTGGCCCTTGCCCTTGTGGCGGTATCTGCCTTGCAGGTCGTTGCACAATGCAGCGTAAGCCTGGGGGCGGACACCTCGCTCTGCGCGGCGGGATTCACATTGGATCCGGCCTTGTCGATAGCTACATTCGAGGACAGCTTGGAGATCGTCTATGATGCGACGCAGGGACAGTCCGGCCTCGCCGGCGCGACCAAGGTCTATATGCACAGCGGAGCGGAAATGGTGCCCTTTGGCGGTTGGCAATACCCGGTCGGCAATTGGGGACAGGACGATGGGATCGGGCGAATGACGAGCCTGGGCAACGACCGCTGGCGCATCCGCATCCTCCCACACAGCTACTACGGCTACTCGGCTTCCGCCACACCCAACGGCCTCTTCATGGTCTTCCGCAACGCGGATGGCACCGCCACAGGCAAGGATGCCTCCGGCAACGACATCTGGGTGGACATGTCACAGGATCCGCCGACCTCGGCCTTCACGGGCGTCCAATGCGCCTGGAAACGCGATGCCTTGGACAGCCTCCATTGGTCGGATGGGTCCAATGGCGCGACGCTTACGGTATCAGGGCCGGGCACCTATTGGGTCACGATGTACGACACATCCGGCTGCACCGCCTCCGACACCGTGCAGGTCAACCTGGGACAAATCCCGGTCGTGGACCTAGGACAGCCTGCGATTTGCAATGGCGCGCCAGTCATCCTCGACGCAGGACCTGGTTACGCACAGTATGCCTGGAGCACTGGCGCGAGCACACAGACAATCACGGTCGCCACGGCCAGCCTCATCACGGTCACCGTGACCAATTCCGCAGGTTGTACCGGGATCGACATCGTGAATGTGCCCTCGGCAAACGCACCCTCCGCCCAGTTTTTCCCAAGCGCGACCGGGCTCACGGTTCAGTTCGTGGATGGCTCAACCGGGGGCGGAACCTATCAATGGCAATTCCTCGGAAACGGCTTTGTGCACTCTACGAATGCTGGCACGACCTCCTGGACCTATCAATCTCCCGGCACTTACAACGTCACCCTGATCGTGACCAATCCTTGCGGAACGGATACCTTCACGCAAGCAGTCGCTGTGGGAGGTGTTGGTGCGGCTGAGTCAGCAGTAGCATCGGCCTCGATTTCCCTGTTCCCCAATCCCGCGACTGATCGAATCATCCTTTCGGCTGAGTTCCCAAAGCCCAGTGCCTTGGAATGGGCTATTGTCGATGCGCAAGGCAGGATTTGCGTTCAAGGGCAGGAGGGAAGGAAAGCTGGAATTTTCCGAAAAGAATTGGATATTCATCTCTTGCCGGCGGGGTACTATGTGATGCGGCTACAGAGCGGTGGTACGCAATCGGCGCGTTCCTTCATCAAGAATTGAATTTTTGTACAGGATTGATATTCACAGTAGATAAGGAAAACCTATGAAAAGAATACTACTTCTCGGAATCTTGGCTGCAGGTCTCGGTTTCACGGCCGCTGCCCAGTCCATCCAACTCAAGATCACACTGAATGCCGCCCAACTCTCCAATCCGGACTGTTGGCTGAACCAAGGCACAGTGAACAACAACAAGGTGTACCTCCACTCCGGCTTGTGCACCAGCGACAGCGCGAAGTGCTTCGACTCCATCTGCGCAGGCGGCTCTTCAAGCCCCTGGGAGCACGTCATCGGCAACTGGGGCTTGGACGATGGTGTGGGCCTGATGACATTCGAAGGCAATGCCCGCTGGAGCATCACCATGGTGCCTACAGTTTTTTACAACCAACCCGGAGCCACGCCCTACACCATTGGTTTGGTGTTCCGCAGCGACGATGGCACTGTGACTGGCAAGGACGAGACTTGCAGCGACATCTTCATCAAGGGCATCAATACCTCGAATCCCCAGGTTGTCAACTGCGCCAATACCGCATTCACCGCTGTGACAGTGGAGCGCACGGTCCTCGCAGGTGTCGCCGACGGTCAGTACCTGACCGGGTTCAGTGTGATCCCCAACCCCACCACGCAGCGTTCCACCGTGAGCTACCAGCTTACCCGCGGTGCAAAAAATCTGTCCGTGAAGGTTTATTCCAGCGTAGGGATGGAGGTCGCGACCCTGTTCCAAGGCATGCAGGCTCCCGGAGCGCATCAGCTGACTTGGGATGGGCACAATGTCGCTGGACAGCGTGTTGCAGATGGCCTCTATCACTTGGTGATGACCGACGGCGACAAGCTCCTCGGCACCGAGAAACTGGTCATGATGCAATGATTCACTACTGATAAAATTGGCCCCTCATGAATCCTATCGGAGTCGGAGGGGCCTCTCTTTTTTGACAAGGGACATGAAATCCAGAATCCTCGCCGCCTTTGCATTGCTGCTTGCCGGAACGCTGCCCGCGCAAGTCATCACTTACACGCCCGCGTACCCGACCATCCACGACAGCGTGGAGATCGAGTTCGATGCTGCCCAAGGCAATGGCGCCCTGATGGGGGTGAGCCCGGTCTTCGCACACACGGGCGTGCTCAATCGGTACAGCACGGACATCGGCGACTGGGAGCATCAGGTGAGCCAATGGGATTCGGGGTATGATTCCACAATCGTGATGACGCCGCTCGGAGGCAATCGACACCGCATCGGCTTTGTGCCCAAGACCTTCTATGGCATCGGGAACAATGAGCGGGTTCGGGCATTGGCGATGGTGTTTCGGGATCAGGCAGGAACATTGGCAGGAAAAAACACCGATGGCAGCGACATCCACGTCCCGATTTTTCCCGACAGCAATTTCTGCGCGGTGTTTCGCAGCCCGATGGAGCGGCCCGAGGTTGTTGCCCAGGGGGCGCCATTGCCTGTCACCGTCGAGTCGAATGCGCCCGGGTTGATCACCGTTTTCAAGGACGGCGTCCCGCTGGGACAGAGCCTTGGCCTCGTGCAGCAGTACACCGTCCTCGCACCGACAAGCGCATTTGGCAACTTCGAACTCACCTTCACCGCCGACGACGGTACCACAGTCTGGCGCGACACCATTCACTATGTCGTCCAGCCGCCCGTTTCCATCGCTGCGCAACCAACAGGGAGCCGGGACGGCATCAACTACGTGGACGACTCCACGGTGACGCTGGTCCTGCTCGCGCCCTACAAAAACTACGTCTATCTCATCGGTGATTTCAACGATTGGCAGATGGATCCGGCCTTCCTCATGAACCGGACGCCGGACGGGATGCGGTATTGGTACACCCTCACAGGGCTCAATCCGGGGCAGGAATATCGCTTCCAGTACTTCGTTGATCACCAAATCAAGATCGGCGACCCCTACGCCGAGAAGGTCCTCGATCCCTACAATGACAATGGCGTCAACAACCTGGTCTATCCCAACTTGATCGATTACCCCGATGGCAAGACCACGGAAATCGTCACGATCCTGCAAACCGCGAAACCCGAATACAACTGGCAAGTCAACAATTTCCAGCGGCCGGACAACCGTGACTTGGTGATTTATGAGTTGTTGATCCGCGACTTTGGCATTCGCCACGATTACCAGACATTGATCGATTCCTTGGGTTACCTGTCCCGCTTGGGCATCAATGCCATTGAACTCATGCCCATCAATGAATTCGATGGAAACCAAAGCTGGGGTTATGGGCCTGCATTCTACTTTGCCCCGGACAAATACTACGGCACGGAGACAAAGCTCAAGACCTTCATCGATTCCTGCCACGCTCGCGGCATCGCTGTGATCCTGGACGGCGTTTTCAACCACATGTTCGGCCAAAGCCCCTTCCTGCGCCTCTACCAAGACCGCGCAACAGGAGAGCCGCTTGCGAACAACCTCTGGTTCAATCAGACGGCACCGCATCCCCTCGGCGTAGGATATGACCTGAACCACAGCAGCGGATATACGCAGGCATTGGTGGACAGCGCCATGAGCTACTGGGCGCAGGAATACCGCATCGATGGTTTCCGGCTGGACCTTAGTAAGGGCTTCACCAACAACTACTCCGGTCAGGACATCGGTGCATGGAGCCAATACGATCAGCAGCGCATCAACAACCTGACCCGGCTGGCGAACCACTTCTGGACCCACAACTTCGGGAAGTATGTGATCCTGGAACATTTCGCGAACAATGACGAGGAGACAGTCCTCGCGAACAATGGCATGATGCTGTGGGGGAGGGCATCCGAACCCTATTATCAGGCTGCAATGGCTACGAACAGAGTTCCGATTTCAGCTGGTACATCTCGCATCAGCACCGGGGCTGGGCCTACCACAACCTTGTTGGGTTCATCGAGAGCCACGACGAGGAGCGCGCCATGTTCAAGAACATCATGTATGGCAACAGTGTCGACTCCGCCTGACGACGATGCCGACGAAGAGGCAACAAGAACGTTGCCGATTGCAGCGACACCACGGTTGCCTTGCAAAGGATGGCCTTGATCGCTGCATTCTGGGCGACGGTCCCTGGTCCCAAAATGATGTGGCAGTTCCAGGAGCTGGGCTACGACTATTCGATTGAGTACCAATGCCGCACCTGCCCCAAGCCGATCCGTTGGAATTACTTGTTGGACAACCGTCGGGAATTGCTTTACAAAAAGTTTGCAGCTGTCGTGAACTTGAAGACGAAGTATCCCGATGCCTTCGATCAAGCAGTTACGACATCTCAGCTTGGGGAAAGCAGAAGCAAATCCACGTGAATTCCAATGCGATGAACGTGACCGTCTTCGGAAACTTCGATGTGGTCTCCCAAAACACCTTCACAGGCTTCCAACATACCGGTCGTTGGTACAATTACATGAGCGGCGACAGCCTGGAAGTGACGGATGTGAACATGAACATGCTCCTGTCTGGGCGATTTCCGCATTTACACCGATGTCCGGCTGCCCAAGCCAGATCTTTCAGTGACAGTGCATCCGGTAGGCACTCCCGAGCCGGGGCAATTGAGCCTGGAGGTTTCCGCATTCCCGAACCCAAGCGCGGGCGAGATCTATTTCGAATTTGGCATGGACCGACCGGGGGCTGCGACCTTGGAATTGCGGGATATGCAAGCGGGCGGGTGGTGTTCACTGAGGTCCGAAAGGCTACCGCCTTGCCGGTGAGCAAAACATCACCTGGAATTCGACGCGATGCCCAAGACGCAAGGTTGCAGCCGGGGCTTATCTCTACCGCATTCAAGCCGGGAGCCGGATGGCAAGTGGCAAGGTGGTGGTGCAGGATTGAGCGGGGCGTGACGGGTGATTCAGCGGATTGATGGAATGATGGCGTGGAAATGCAGGCTGTTCGGTTCCTCGTCGGGACAGGTCGTGCGAATTTGTCCCGACGAGGGTTGGAGGAATTAAATTTTTATAGATTGTGAAATTTGGTTCAATGAATTGATTGTGAATTCATTGAATTTGTGAATTTTTGACCAATCACAAAAAGAAATCAAACGAATTCCCCTTCAGTCTCTCGTATTGCTGATGGTCGAATTCGTAGAGCTTCGCAGGCTTGTGGGGAACGCCTTGCTGCTTTTCCTCCAGTTCATTGAGGAAGCCACGGCTCAGGATCTTCCTCCGGAAATTGCGCTTGTCGAGTTGGGCGCCGAGGATCGCTTCGTAGAGCTTCTGCAGTTGGCCGAGGGTGAATTTTTGGGGCAGAAGCTCGAAGCCGATGGGTTCGACGCGGGCCTTTGCCTTCAATCGGCTGAGGGCTGAGTCGAGGATATCATTGTGGTCAAATGCCAGCTCCGGCACCTGACTCACCGGGTACCAATCGGCGCTGCGGGCATAGTAGGCGGGTGCGGGCTTGAACTTGTCAATGCGAACCAGCGAGTAGTAGCCGATCGTTATGACGCGTGCTCCCGGATCCTCGCGCATGGCGCGCAACCATGCCAAGTCCTTTTCCTTGCGCACCCGACCGGGGTCGCCGAAAGCATTGAACTGCTCCAAGTAGATGTTTTCTAGGCTGGTCAATGCCTTCAAAACCCGCAAAGCGCTCGAATCCAGCGTCTCCGTGTCCATTACGAGGTCGCCGGGAAGCATGAGTGTCGGTTGGCCATTGGGAGCCTCGCCGTCCGGCAATCCCCGTTCGATGAGCAATACCTTTAACTCCTCGAATCCGAATCCGAAGATCACACAGTCCACCGACACGTGGGGGTTGAGGTTCGCTCCTTGGGAGGGACTCGAAGTCATCAATTGCAACTTTGTGGGAGTCAGAAGAAAAAGAATGGGCAAAAAAACAAAAATATTCCGTCAAAATCGAATACTTTTGCATTAGTGTCATTGTGACACTAACTTCCCGGCCCATTCGGGAAACGAAGCAGGAATGGCACTGGAGATTGAAAAAATCGGGGTACTGACATCGGGCGGCGACGCTCCGGGGATGAACGCCTGTATCCGGGCTGTGGTGCGGGCATGTGCCTACTATCACAAGGATGTGGTGGGTGTCATGCGTGGCTACTACGGCCTCATCAATGGCCTGTTCACGGACATGAAGGCGCGCTCTGTTGGCAATATCATCCACCGGGGTGGTACGATCCTCAAGAGTGCGCGCTGCGAAGAGTTCCGTACCCGTGAGGGCCGGCAGCTTGCATGGCAAAACCTGCAGGAGCAAGGCATCGACGCCTTGGTGGTGATCGGAGGGAACGGCAGCTTTGCGGGTGCGCATCTGCTGCACGAGGAGTTCGGCGTGAAGGTGATCGGCATCCCAGCCACCATCGACAATGACCTTTATGGCACCGACTACACAATTGGCCACGATACCGCGACCAATACGGTGGTGCAGGCCATCGACCAAATCCGTGACACTGCTGCTTCCCACGGGAGGTTGTTTTTCATCGAGGTGATGGGGCGCGACAGCGGCTTCATTGCCTTGCGGAGCGGCCTTGCGGTGGGAGCGGAATCCATGATCATTCCGGAGCGCCAGACCTCAATTGAAGACTTGGTTCGGGTGCTGGATCGCAACTGGAAGAGCAGCAAGTCTTTCAGCCTGGTCATCGTGGCCGAGGCAGGGGAGAGCGGCCGCACTTTTCAGATCGCCAAGCAGGTGAATGAGAGGCTGAACTACTACGATACCAAGGTCACCGTGCTCGGCCATATCCAGCGGGGCGGCAGCCCAAGTTGCTTGGACCGGGTGCTGAGCAGCAGGCTAGGGGTCGCTGCGGTCGAGGGGCTGCTGGAAGGCCGCTCCGATGTGATGGCCGGACTCCTCAACAACAAGATTGCCTACACCTCATTGGCGGAGGCAATCGAAAAGGGACAAGAGCTGGATGAGGACCTCATCCGGATCTCCAGGATTCTTTCAATCTGATTCCTACAACTAGAGAGACTATGATTCTGATTGCAGATAGCGGCTCCACCAAATGCGACTGGCTTTTGCTGGACGGCGATCACGTGGCGATGGAGTGCAATACGATGGGCTTCAATCCCTATTTCCATGACGCGGCGCTGATCGAGCGTGAAGTGCGGGCCAGGCCAGAGTTGCTGGAGTGCGCCTCGTTGGTCGAACGTATATTCTTCTATGGAGCTGGCGCATCGAGCGCGGACCTCAAGGAGATAGTCCGGTCTGGCCTTCAAGCCGTCTTTTCACGCGCCGAAATCCATGTAGGTCATGACCTCGATGCAGCTGCGGTGGCGAGCTACAATGGCGTGCCACACATCGCTTGCATTTTGGGAACCGGCTCCAATTCCTGCTTCTTCGATGGCAAGGAGATCTATGAAGAAGTCCCGGCGCTGGCCTATATCCTTGGGGATGAGGGCGGTGGCAGCTACTATGGCAAGCGGCTCCTCGCGGACTTCTTCTACAAGCGGATGCCCGCCCACCTTGCAGTGGAATTCCAGCAGAAGTACAACATGAGCATGAACACCATGGTGCAAAAGGTTTATACTGAGCCTCATGCGAATGTCTATCTCGCGTCCTTGAGCAAATTCTGCTCAGAGCACAAGACGGAGCCCTATATCCAAGCCATGGTACGCGACGGGATGCGGGCGTTTCTGCAAACCCATGTCGCTTGCTTCGCAAATCACAAGCAGGTGCCGGTGGATTTCGTTGGGTCGATCGCCTACTACTTCGAGGACAGCCTGCGTGCCGTCGCCTCTGAGATGGGCATCCACGTGGGGACCATCGTCAAGAAGCCGATCCATGGCCTCGTGGATTACCACCTGCGGTTCACATTCTCCAAGGTTGGCTGATCGCAGCCACGCCATCATTTCCATTATTCCTCCCAAACACTGATCTTCGGGCATGGGTCAAAATCTGATTTCCCGCCGTCGGACGAGCGAAGGCCTCGGCAGGATGATCTATCATGAACAGTTGCCGCAAGGCGTCCACATCGTCGCGGAAAACGGCTGGATCAGGGTAGAATTCTGGTGCCCCAATGTGGTACGGGTGCGCATGGGCAGGCCCGACGAGGAGGTGGACAATTTCTCCTATGCCTTGGATCCCAACGGCGATTGGTATGACGCTGAGGTGGAGATCAAGCTGGAATCCGATCATTTCCTGCTGAGTGCCGATGAAGTGGAAGTGATGGTATTCACCGATCCGATTCGTCTGGTCATGCTGGACCAGGAGGGACGGTTGGTGAATCAGGATGACATCGGGGTGGGCACGAGATGGATGGGACAGGAGGTCACAGCCTACAAGACATTGCAGCCGGGAGAGCGTTTCCTGGGCCTTGGTGAGAAGACAGGCCCCTTGGACAAGCGCGGGCGCGCCTACGTGAACCTGAACACGGACAATTTTGGCTACGGCCCCGATTCGGATCCACTGTACGCCTCCATTCCGTTTTACATAGGTGTTCATGATCAGGGGATTTACGGAATATTCCTCAACAATAGCTATAAGTCAACGTTCAACTTCGGGGCATCGAGCGACCGCTTTGCTTGGTTTTCTGTGGACGACGGCCAAATGGACTATTTCTACATCCATGGTGGCCTGAAGAATGGGATTGCCGGGGTGTTGCATTACTACGGTTGGCTCACAGGCAAGGGGGCGATCATTCCCAAATGGGCCCTCGGCTTTCAGCAATGCCGTTACAGCTACTATCCCGCCGCCGAGGTTTTGCGGATTGCGCAGACATTCCGGGAAAAGCAGATTCCTTGCGATGTACTCTACCTGGACATTCACTACATGGATGCCTTCAAGGTGTTTACATGGCATCCCGAGTATTTCCCAGATCCCAAAAAGCTTGCAGAGCAGCTCAAGGAACTGGGCATCCGCCTGGTAGTGATCATGGACCCGGGCATCAAGGTCGAGCCGGGTTATGAACCCTACGATACTGGCATCCGGGACGGTCATTTCGCCAAATTGCCGGATGGCGAGCCCTATTCGGGGCAGGTTTGGCCGGGATGGAGTCATTTTCCGGACTTTACCCAACCCGAGACGCGGAAGTGGTGGGGTGAGCAAATGAGCATCTACTCAGAGGCTGGCATTGCGGGCTTCTGGAACGATATGAATGAGCCCGCAGCATGGGGGCAACACCTGCCGGGGCTGATCGAGTTTGACATGGAAGGTGAGCTCGGCAGCTTCAAGGAGGCTCGAAATGTCTATGGGATGCAGATGGCGCGGGCGACCTTCGACGGGGCACGTGAGCTGCGTCCCGGTGAACGTCCCTTCAATCTGACCCGGGCTGGCTTCGCTGGCATACAGCGCTACGCAGCGGTATGGACGGGCGACAATACCGCCTCTGAGGAGCACATGCTCGCAGGGGTACGATTGGTGAACAGCCTGAGCCTGTCAGGAGTGTTCTTCGCTGGCTATGACGTGGGTGGCTTTGTAGGTGAGCCCAATCCCGGCTTGTACGCCCGTTGGATGCAATTGGGGGCATTTTCGCCCTTCTTCCGGGCACATACCATGATCAATTCCCGCGACGCGGAGCCTTGGGCATTCGGGGAAGAGGTGGAGGACATCGCGCGGAACTTCATCCGGTTGCGCTACAGGCTCATGCCCTACATCTACACCGCATTCGCGATGCCTGGACTGGGGCCCAATTTGCCTGTGGTGCAGAGCCTTGCGATGGAATGGCCGCATGACCCCAAGATCTATCAGCAACCCTACGACGCGCAGTACCTGTTTGGGCCAGATATCTTGGTGATTCCGGTGGAGTCCCATAAGTCGCTGACCAAGATCTACTTGCCTGAAGGTGAATGGTACGATTTCTACGACGACCGAAAGTACGTCGGCGGGCAGGAGCATATCATCGAGCTGAGCATCGAGCGGTTGCCGCTGTTTGTGAGGGCAGGAGCGGTGATCCCGATGCAGTCGGCTGTACAGCACATGGATCAGCCACATGATGGGATTCTGGATTTGCATGTGTACGCGGGCACCGTTTCCGAAAGGTCGATGATGGTCTATGACGACGATGGCATCAGCTATGACCATCTCGCTGGCGCGTATTCCTTGCGCCAAGGGGTTCACAAGGCTGCTGAGCGTAACCTCGCCTTCCAGCAAATTGGACATTACCAAGACCCCTTCAAGCGCCTCAGAATCCATTTCCACGGGGCTGGCGACCTGAAATCCGTGAATGTCAACGGCATGGATATTGGCACCTCGATTGGTGAATTCCGGGCTGTGGAGCCTGTTTCGCGATTTGATCCCTTTTTGCCTCCTGTCGGATTCGCCCCATCGGTCAAGGACCTCCCATTCATTGTCCTTGAAGAATCGAAACATTCCGAATGGGAAATTCGCTACTGAGCGAGGATTTCGGAATGAATTTTGCACTACGGGCAGAGGGCGAAATTTTGCTATTTTGCCATAGAGTTGGATTCCGCAAATTGCCGAATATGAATATCAGAACATTCTTCCTCGTAGGGCTTCTGGGCATCGTCACCATGACCGCAGGCTACTCCCAAAATGGCGCCTATGCAGCCTACGAGGACATCCAGCAGTATTTCCATGTCTTTGAAGGCGGGCAGCTTCGGCAATTGGAGGCGTTGAAGGTGCGGTCCTACCAGGTTGCGCGGAACCACGTCGCTTTTGTCAACAACCAAGGCCAATTCAAGCTTTTCGAAAAAGGCTATTCCAAGCTCCTCTCGGAAAATGTTCCCGAGTTCTACAAGACGACCGACCATTTGCTCATATTCGGAGTCGGGGGCAACTTGTACGTCTATGAGGACAAGCGTGCTACCGTGATCGCCAATTTCGTGCGCGAATTCGCAGCGGGGGACAGCATCATCGCCTTCAACAACATGAACAACATTTTCACGGTGTACTATCGTGGGCGCTCCCGCTCCGTGGAGGTGTTCCATGTCGAAGGGATCAAGGCAGGCAAGAATCTCGTGGCTTACCTCGACAACTTGGAGCAGTTCCAGGTCTATATGTATGGGCAGAAATACCTGATCGATGCCAACCGCCCCAAGGAGTATTCCCTCGGGCGGAATGTCATGGCGTATGTGGATTTCTACGGCCGGTTCAAGATTTTCTGGAAAGGGGAGATCATCGAAGCGGACCCATTTTCCCCACAAAGCTATCAGGTCGGGGACAACATGGTCGCCTACGTCAACCGGAACGGGAAATTCATGGTCTTCGACGACGGCGTGATCACCGAAATCGAGAGCCAGCCGCCGAGCAAGTTTGAGTTGACCGATGGCGTGATCGCCTATACGCTGCCGAGCAGGCAGTTCAAGGCATACTACAAGGGTGAAACTATGGAGCTCGAAAGCTACATCCCCGATACTTGGAAGATTGACAATGAGGTGCTTGTGTGGCCAGACTACATGGGGCAATTGAAAGGACTTTACTACGGCGAGATTGTGAAAACCAGCAACCGCATCCAGTACGGTTATGACCTGTGGATCGATGTTGCCGTTTCAAATGTCGGCAAGGGGCAGCCGCAGTTCTATTACATGGGCAATTATTACTGAACCCAGCCCCATAAAGCTGACTTTCGATAGAATTTGAGGTTATCCACATTGTGGATTTGTCCACTTTGCCGCCCGCTTAGTATCTTCCCGTGCCTAAATGAGAAATTGCTGAATGCGGGATATTCGGACACTTTATCTGCGAATCAAGTTGCAGCAGCTGCGCTGCCACGACAAGCCGGACGGCTGGACCAACGGTGAGCCCTACCTCTGGAACCTTTTCTTCAAAATCGATGGGTCTTGTATCATCTTGAGCGAGCGCTTCCAATTGGAGGGGAGGCCGGTTTACCACGTGAGCCGGGGCAGCCAAGGGAACCTGAATGCTGGACAGATAGAAAGCGGCGGCATGGTCGGCATCCCAGATGATGTCGGCGAATGGAAGACGCAATTGGTGCCGATCACGGTTCCGTATTTCGATGCGAAAATCCCTGGTGTTCTGGGGCTTGTCTCGGTCTTGCTTGAGCAAAACTTGGTGTCCAAGACGGGCGCTGAAGCTGGCCACGAGGCGTTCAACCGCTATGTCATGGAGGCCCTGGATTCGGTGATCAGGGGCTTTGATCCGAAAATGATCGACCTCTACGACGCCGAAAATTCCGTGAAGGCCTACTTCGACGAGCAAGTCCGGAAATACACCGAAAACATCAGCGATATGGTGAGCCAGGCGGTCTCCAGTTCGCAGAACATCCTCCAGAACTTCCTTTCTCTGGTGAAGAAGGACGTCGTGATCGGCTACAAAATCTGGGACTTCTCCACGGTCGCCATTCAGGAGGCAGGAGGAGAGCTCCCGTTCACGCACCGCTGGGACACCAAGAAGTACGGCGACTGGGAATTGAAGGGGCGCATCTACTCGAACCTCGAAAGCGACGCCACCAATGCGCTGAAACGCAAGCGGAGCCGGGAGGAAGAGGAGTAGGGGAGAGCCCAACTAGAACAATAAAAAATGGCCCCGTTTGGGGCCATTTTCATTTCGTATCAGTCCGAGATCGGCTTAGCCGCGCTCGTACATTTCTTCGAGCAGATCCAGATCCTCTTCAGCATCGAAATCTTCCTCGAAATCGTCCATGTCATCGATCACATCCTCCCACTCATTGCCTTCTTCCCACCAGTTCAGCTCAGCTGTTTCTGTGTCTTCTTCCCAGCCGAGGTCATCGGAAAGGTCGGATTCCAGTTCGGATTCGATCATATCCTCGGAAGCGACGCCGCTTTCTTCGCCGCGAAGCGCACCTTCGGATTCGATTTCTTCCTCATGAGCAGGAGCGACCACTTCGTCCACGTTTTCCAACACAGCCTCGGGATCTTCCCAAGCCTCGTCGGACCAGTCCGCGGCGATCTCCTCTGCATGGGGTACGTCGGACACATCGAAGCGCTCAGCCTCGGAGGGGTCCACGTAGTCGGGATCAACGTCTTCAGGCTCAGAACCAACCCAGAGGTCTTCTTCCCACTCTTCGTCAAAGCCTTCCTCTACGTCCAGTTCAAAACCGGCATTTTCCATTTCTTCCACCACCAATTGGTTGGCGATGGAGCGCTGAGCTGCCTCGAAACCGCTGTCATCAGTTGCTGTGCCACGCACCGCGCCCTGAGCTGCAAGTTGAGTCGTCAAGGAAAATGTACCACCAATCAGTACCAGAACCAACAACCTGTTCATATTTCCCAATTTTCCGTAAGAGCAAATTCTAAGACTAATTTACAGATTGGAATGTCAAAAGCAAACATCAGCCCGCAACTTTTTTTGAAATTTCTCAGAGTTTCGAGCGAGAGCCTTAACATTTGCGAAGGATTTCATTTCTCTTTCTGATAATACGTTAATTCTGGTCGAGGGTTGTCAGAAACGGGTGAATGTGCCAAATCCTTCGATCAACATAGGGAAATGTGATGGGAACGGTATCGAGTGGACGACGAACTAAATCGTTACAGGTGCCCGGCACCAGGCCGATTTTCGTTGAATTGTTCATTTTGGCCCCCTCTAATTGATGATTTCACATTCCGTTACTTTTTTGACCACTTGGGGTGACTTTTGTCAGATTGTTTGCTTGCCCTCATCTCCCGTCCAGCCCCGGATACCGCGCAGCCATGGCATGGGTTTTGACGATTCAGACGGAAAAAGTGTCTTGAAGGGGAATTTGAAGTAAATTTGCGCCCTGTTATGGAATCACGTACCACAAAACGAATCCTCATCACTCTGGCATCGGTCTTCTGGATCGTCTTCGGTTGGGGTTGCCACTCTGAAGGCAGACCGTCGGACATCATGTCGGAGGAGGAGATGGTTCCGGTCCTGAAAGAGCTCCAAATTGCCTACGCAGGGGTGGATCAGACCATCAAGGAACCCAAGGATCTCGTGAAAAAATATGAGGAGATGAACAGCCTCGTTCTCCGAAAGCACCAAATGGACAAAAATCGATTCTTTAACAGTTATACCTGGTACGAGGCCCACCCGGCGAGGCTGGACTCTGTGCTGAAACAAGTCATCATGTCCCTGAACGAAGACATGATCAACCTTCAGCAGGAGCCCATGCAGATGCCGAAGAAATGATTCGCACAAACCGATGAAAAACCTGAACCCACAAACCGAAAGCAAACTAGGATTTGACCTCATCCGGCAGTACCTCGAAGGCCGCGCCGCCACGGAGCAAGGAAAGGAGCTCTGTCTAGCACTCCGGCCCTTCCATCACAGCAACCAAGTCCCCGGTGAACTCAATCGCGTCGAGGAATGCCGTGACCTGCTGCTCTACGACGAAAATTTCAGCCTGGACTATACCGGAAGTGTGGCCGCGCTGCTGGGATACGCCTCTGTCCCCGGAAACTGGCTGCAGGTCCGCGACTTCTTCCAAATCTTGCGGTGGCTTCGCATGGTGCGTGAACTCATCACGTTTTTCACGAGCCGCCGCGAACGATTTCCCAACCTCTCGGCCCTCGTTGCCAACCTGGCCTGGAACAAGGACCTCCTGCGCGGCATCGAAGCCGTGGTGGACGAGCGCGGCAATATCAAGGACAATGCAAGCCCCAAGCTGCAGGAACTGCGCAAGGAGCAGGCCGCTCAGTCCGCCGAGTTGCGCAAGTCCATGCAAGCGATCCTGCGCAATGCCGTCGAAAAGGGCTGGACCGAAGCCAATGAACTCACGATTCGCAACGACAGGCTCGTGATCCCGATGAAGGCCGACTTCAAAGGACGCATCAAGGGATTCATCCATGACGTCTCACAGTCAGGCCTTACCATTTACTTGGAGCCTTCCTCTGCCCTCGAAGCGAACAACCGCATCCGGCAGCTCATCATGCAGGAGCACAACGAGATCGTGCGCCTGCTCACGGACCTCACGACCCGACTTCGTGGAGATCTACCAGCCCTGCAGCGCTATGCCGAGGTCGTCGCCCAACTCGATTTCACCCGTGCCAAGGCCCGCCTTGCCATCGATGTGAATGGCGTCAAGCCCCTCTTCGAGCCTCAGAACCGGGTCCTCATGCTGAACAAGGCGCGGCATCCACTCCTCCTCCTCAAGCCGGGCATGGGCAAGGACCAAGTCGTCCCGCTTTCCGTTCAGCTTTCACAGCAACAGCGCATCATCCTCATCTCCGGTCCCAACGCAGGCGGCAAGTCTGTATCGCTCAAGACGGTGGGCCTGCTCGTGATGATGCTTCAATCCGGCCTGCTCATCCCGGTCGATGAAAGCTCCGAATTCCCCTGGTTCACGGACATTTTTGTGGACATCGGGGATGAGCAATCCATCCAGAGCGACCTCAGCACCTACACCTCCCACTTGAAAAACATGCGGGAGATGCTCACCCAACTCAAGCCCGGGAAGCTTTTCCTCATGGATGAGTTTGGCAGCGGGACGGACCCCCGTCTTGGCGGCGCGATTGCGGAGGCATTCTTGGAGCGGTTCCTGAACTCCGGAGCCTACGGATTGGTGACCACGCACTATGGCAACCTGAAAACTTTCGCGGATCGCAAGGAAGGCATCGTGAACGCGGCCATGCAGTTTGACCCCGAGCATCTGTCTCCCACTTTCAGGATCGAGGTTGGCGTGCCGGGCAGGTCTTATGCCTTTGAAATCGCTCAAAATGTCGGCGTGGACAAGGCGCTCTTGGAGGATGCCCGCGGTCGCATCGAAGGCAATCAACTGCAAACCGAGGATCTGCTGCTGCGGCTAGAGACGCAGAAGTCGGAATTGGAGGGGTTGCTGCTGGAAAATCGCAAGAAGAATGAGGAGCTCGCAGCCTTGCTCAAGCGCAACCAAGAGCTCGTGCAGCGGAACAAGGACGAGGAGGCGCGCATCCTGAAGGAGGCGCATCAGCGTGCACAAGATCTCATCAACCGCGCGAATGCCAAGATCGAAAACACAATCCGCGAAATCCGCGAAACCCAAGCCGACAAAGAGCGCACCAAGACGCTGAGGCGAGAATTGGCGGAAATGTTGCCCGCATTGCCAGCCGAGGAGGCTCAGGAGGCAGCCGAAGAAGCCGCAGCGGAGGAGGAATCCGCTCCGGAAACGATGCCAGGTGCGTCCATCGCGGTGGGCGACTGGGTCCTGCTCACCGAATCCAATAGCTACGGCAAGGTGCTGGAATTGAAGGACAAGCGGGCTGAAATCGCACTGGGCGACATGCGGATCACAGTCAAAATCAAGCACCTCACCAAAATCAAGCCCCCGAAGGATGGCAACGCGCCCATCATGCGCCGTGCTGGAGCGATGGTCGCAAAGAAGGCAAGCATTTCATTGGAACTCAGTGTGAAGGGCTTCCGGGTCGAGCAAGCCCTGCCTTCCGTGGAGAAATTCATCTACGACGCGATCCTTGGGGGATTGACCGAGGTAAGGATTCTGCACGGCAAGGGGACTGGAGCACTTAGGATGGCGATCCGCGACTATCTCGCAACCATGCCCGAGGTACGCGGAATGCAGGATGCCCCTGTGGATCAAGGCGGAGCGGGATGGACGGTGGTCCTGCTCAATCCGCATTGATGGTCCAATGCTGTGGCTGATGCTGTAAGGATTGAGGGATCCGCAGCTGGGTTGATGCATCGAATCCGAAGCACATGAAAAAGTAAAGGGGGCCCGAAAGCCCCCTTTTGAGTCTAGCCAAATGATGAATGATCAGTTCCGGCTCGGATAGATGCCTTCCACTGCAATGATGTAATACATTGACAGGTAGGGCATGAGGTTTTCATGGGGCTGTGAACCACCAGTGACACCGAGCGAGAAGTTGAACGGAGTGCCGGCTCCGACGTTGTTGTGCCCGGAGGCGTACATGTCGGTGTTGGACACAGAGTAATAGGCCCCGCCGGGGGTGTTTTGCGTTCCAGCAGCGGAGATCTGAGCCTTCGGGGTAACTGTACCCGTGGCCGAGTGGGTGTGAAATGGGAGGTTGGTGGTGAGAAGCGTCACAGTCTCAGAGCCAGAAACTTGGCCCAAGTCATAGCTGCTCAGTCCTGGACCTTGTCCGGTACCCACGGCAATGCGTCCGCGGAAGTCAGGCAATGCAAATGTTGTCTGGCCATCACCGCCATAGATGGTTCCAAGGAGGGAAAAAAGTGCTGTATTTTCGGCAATGCTCATCAGAGCGCCGTTGCAAAAGGCCCAGCTCAGGGGAGCAAAGTTCCCTGCGAAGATGCGGATTTCTGCTAATGTAGGATCCATAGTATATCGTCAAGAATTGGTGTTAGAAGTGAAAAACTGTCGATCCCTTGAATAGGATCATTTGAAAAATACCTCAATTGCGGCTGGGGAAGATACCGTACATGCAAATGATGTAGTTCATTCCTAAGTAGGGCTGCAGGTTCGAGTGAGGAACACTACCGCCAGAGGGTTGCACCGTGATGTTCACATTGGATGTGCCCATGTTGCCAGTCTGAACGGTGCTGTAAAGATTTCCAGTCGTGGAATTGGAAATCCCGGGGTACTCACCCGCAGGATTGCTTTCATCCACAGAAACATTGTCGCAACCAAGGCTGACGTTTCCGGAACCCGTGTGGTTGTGCGACGGAATCTGAGCGCTGGTCAAAGTGACCGTTTCAATGCCGCCCACCTCTCCAAGGATGGACAGGCTGAGTCCTGCGCCTTGTCCTGTGCCTAGGCCTGTTCGGCTGGCAAAGTTCGGCAGGGCAAATGTCTGAATGCCATTGCCTCCATAGGTTGTCCCTAGCAAAGAAAACAATGCGGTATTTGAAGAGATGGCCAAAATCTGCCCTTGGCAGTACGCCCAGTTGCGCGGAGCAAACGGAGCGGCGAACATTCTAATTTCTGCAATATATCCTTCCATGATAGTAAGGTCTTGATTTGGTAAAATGTGGTGGGTTGAGATCAGTTGCGAGACGGGAAGATGCCGTACATGCAGATCACATAGTTCATCCCCAAGAAAGGTTGCATGTTTTCATGCGGTTGATTGGAGCCTGAGTTCCCGATCGTTGCGGTGATGGGGCTCGGAGCCATGGTCGCGTTGCTATTGCCTGAGTAGATGTCGCCTCCCGTGGAAACAGCTAGGAAGCCGCCGCTGGGGTTGGTTTCATCCGGTGCAGCAGCATTGACCCAAGGTGTAAAGCTGCCTGTGGCAACGTGGCTGTGCGCAGGCATCTGGGTCATGGTGAGTGTAACATTTTCCGTACCGGACTTTTGGCCCAGGGCATAGGGGCTCAGGCCAGGCCCATTGCCTGTACCGACGCAAACACGGCCCTGCATGTCAGGCAAGGCATAATTAGTGGTTCCATTTCCTCCGTAGGTGGTTCCCAGGATGGAAAACAGTGCGGTGTTCTGGGAAATCTGTAAAATTTGCCCCTGGCAGTATGCCCAGTTTTTGGGAGCAAAATTCCCAGCGAACATCCGTACTTCGCCGATCATTCCTTCCATTGATTTTGTGTTTTAGTTGATAAAAAATTGGAAAACTTATCCTCGATAAAGATACCCAAAATGTTGATCGTTCAAAGGGAATCACCGAAGCCGTGGAAATATTTTGTTGTCCAATGTCGCGCCTCAGATAGGTTTTTTGCAGTAAATCATCCCCAAGATGTTTGAAAGGAAAATAGGGCATTGCTTGACAGGATTGGCGATTACATGCTGCCTGCTGTGGGTAGGCTGCGGGGGAAAGGCCGATTCCAAATCCCATGCCGATGCTCAAGGTTCGTCGTTGCCGCCAACCACTTCCTCCTTGGACACCGTTCCGGATGCCTTGCAGCGGTACGCTCAAATACTCCGCAGCGATCCCAACAACATTCCAGCCTTGGGGAAGCGGGGGCGGTTGCTATGGTCGCTGGGCAGGTTGCAGGAAGCCCGACGTGACTTCACCGTGATTTTGGAGATCGACCCTTCCAACATCGCTGCGTTGAATGACCGGGCCAGGTTGTTGACCGAAATGGGGCAGGATCGGGAAGCACTCTATGATTGGGAGGATTTGCTACTGATTCAACCGCTCGATCCGATGGTGCGGTCCGGGTTGGGCAATGTCTTCCTGCGGATGGGCCGCACCCGCGAGGCATTGGAACAATTCAAGTACGCCATCCAAATCGCTCCGGGCAGGGAGGACCTGCTGTTGAATGCTGCCGCTGCAGAGTACCAACTCGGCAATTTTGAGGGTGCGAGACTGGCCTACCAGGAGATCCTCGCGATGAATCCTCAATCCGCTGAGGCGCTGAATGGCATCGGGCTCATCACGCAGTTCGTGGACAGTGATGAAACCCTTGCAGAGCAGAACTACCGGCAGGCCTTGGCATTGGACCCGAACCTGGCCGGGGCTTGGTTCAACATTGCTTTCTTGGAGGCTGGGCGTGGGCTGAACATGAAGGCGATTGAGGATTTCGGCAATGCCATCCGACTGGACAGTACCTACATCGATGCCCGGCTGAACCGGGGACTCCTATATATAAATGATCGGCAACCGGAGCGAGCCGTTCCGGACCTGGAGTGGATCACGCGACGCCGACCGGATCATGGTCATGCATGGCTGCTGCTCGGATGGGCGCATTGCCTTTCCCACGACGGGATCAAGGGATGCCTCGAACTGTCCAAGGCCAAGGAGCTGAAGCAAGCTGGCGCCGAGAAATTGATGGCGGAGCATTGCAAGTGATCCCATCGCGGCGCGAACTCAGTTAGGAAGGGAAATTTCGATTTTTGAATTATCCCCATTCCCGTTGATACCCACGGGGTCGCGGGGCAGGAGGGAGGCACCGAGTTTCCCCAAAAAATCCCGCTGCTTCATTGGTTTTCAGCTGAATTCCCCATTCCGGTCGGATTGAAATACCGTCTTGCAGGCGACAAGTTTTTCCACGACCTTTTTTTCATTGTTCAATTTGTTCCTATATTGGTTCACAAATCGGGGATGCTGAAAACCGAAATAGAGTAGGCACAAAGAAGTTTAAGACACAAAAGTTTATGGCAGAACAAAAAGAAGTCCAATCCAAAACCACCATGATCATCGTGTGTTGGCTCCTCGGGTCACTGGGTATCCACCGCTTGATGATGGGTTACAGCAACTGGTGGCTCATGCTGATCACTGCTGGTGGCTGTGGCATCTGGGCCCTGATCGATCTGATCCAGATCATCACTGGCAAGATGAAAATGGCTGACGGTCGCGACCTGGCTTAATTCAAAAAGGGGGCCTAGGCCCCCTCTTTTTTCTCTCGTATTGCAATGAATCTAGAAAAGAATAGCTGCCCCTCCTGCGGTGCTCCCACCGCCAATCCCGGCCAACTTTGCGCCAACTGCGATGCAAAGCAGCGGGACATCTTCTCCAACCCCGGCGGCCAACAAGGCGCCTCGGCCTCCAATCCACCCAAAGACGACGGAAACCGGTTCCTGATCACACTGTTGCTCTGCTGGTTCCTCGGTTCCTTTGGCGTGCATCGCTTCTACACGGGTCATATCGGCATCGGCGTTGCCCAGGTCCTGACCCTAGGCGGCTGCGGTGTGTGGGTCCTGATTGATTTCATCATCTTGGTAACGGGGAACTTCAAAGATGCAGAAGGCAACCCCATCCGCAGCAACTAAGGCACCGATCGACGGAAGACTGCTCCGGGCGTACGCTTGGAGCAAGTTGATTTGATCGTCGGAGCTTATTTCCGTTTTCCGTGGTGCTCTATGCGACCACGGACATCGACATTTGTATCCCTTGCATTTGGTCGTCCATCTTCGGCGTGCATTGTCCCGGTTGCGGGCTCACCACGGCGATGATCAAATGTTCCAATTGAACTTCGTTGCGGCTTGGGATGCGAATCCCCCTCATTTTTCGTGGTACCTGTCGGCCTCTATTTTGTTTGGGCTGATTTTGCCACTTTCAGGAAGCGGTTTGCTTCTGCTGCAGCTCTGCAGGTTGCTGCCTGATTCCTATTCAACCATCAAGATCGCGACATCCTTGTCTGGCACGGCCAGCAGGCTGATCTTGTATGCGCCATAGATCTTGAAGCGCTTCTCCGGATCGTCCCCCAGCACCAATTTGAACGCCTCCCGTCGATCCGGCAAAATGACCGAAATCGAGGCCTCGCTTCCCGTACTCATGTCCAAGCCATTGTCCGAAGATTCGGGGGATTTGGCTGCATTTTCCATCAAGAGGAAATCGAGGCGGAGGAGCAAGTCGTTCACCTCCACAGTCTCATGCAATCCGATCTCGAACTGAAAACCCAGCCCAAGCTCGCGCACCAATTCGTTGAAGCCCGGCGTGGCGTATCCCTGCGCGGAAACGAGCTGCCCATGCAAGTTGAAGCTGAGGCGGATCAGGCTCTGATCGTAGGCTTTGCCCCATTCCTCTGAGCGAGAGCGGCTGAAGATATAGGCGTATTGGATGCAGCGGATCTCCTCCGTGCGCTCGCCCTTGGTGAAAACCGCCTCGATCTCGTCCGGCGCCCCAATCAATGCCCGGACCTCGTCGATGGTTTGGCCTGGCTCAAGTTTGTTCCACCCCTTGTGAATGCCGTCAATCCGGGCTTGATCCGCTTGATAGGGAAGGAAAACCTCATTTTGGTACTTCTCCGCCTCCAGATAATGCAATGCCTCACTCAAGGATTGGGCATGGGCTGTCCATCCGGCCATCATCAACCATAGCCCTCCCAGCAACGCCACTACCAAACGTGGCAATCCTGTATTCACGGTGCCTTGCGGATTCCTCATATTCTACCTCAGCCGGGCTGCTTTCTACCTGCCAGGGCAAATCCGGCGTTAGGCGAATATAATTGTTGCGATCGACGGAATGAACCGTGATTGCGCTTTTCGGGTCTGGAAGGGATTCATTATTTTTCCCCGTGATGCGCCCCTTTTCCACATTTCCCTTCTTGAGACGGCTTGGATTGCTTCTTCTGATGGCGTTGCTAGGCGTGGCTGCGAAGGCACAGCAAGGACAGCCCGATTTTTTGCATCAATTGGCTTCGAAGGATGACTTCGACTTGCTCAAGGGCAAGCCCCTGACTGCCAAGTACGGAATGGTCGAGTCGGTGAAGTTGGTGTGGGATCTGCGGGCAGAAAAAATGTACTACATCTCGGGCAAGCGGTGGGAGTGGCACTATGAGTTTTGTCGCGACAAGCTGGGTTTTCTCCAAAGCAATTACCTGTTCAATGAGGCCAACTACGGGACCGGCACCCATCGCAGGTACACCCTGGCCAATCTGAACTACTTCCCAGCGGACGAAAGATGGACCCTCGAATTCTCGAGCGCAGACTTGATCCCGCTTGAATTGGTGACGGATCTGTACGGGCGTGTGGTGAAATCGACTTTCATCGGAGACAAGATCCAGATTTTCCTCAATACCCCACGCCTGCAGAGCATCTTGATGGGCGGCAAGTTGCCGTACATCCTTCCAGATGCCATTTACGCTGGATTGGTGTACCAGCCGCTGAACTGCAAGCGGTCATTTGGCTACCTGAGGCGGGTACCCGTCGCGACCTTGGATTCCCTGCCTCCCGGGGCGACGGACATCGTGGTACTGGATGGTCCGGCGCTGGACATTCCTGCCGTCGCGGGATTGATCAGCCCTGATTTCCAGACGCCCCTGAGCCACCTGAATGTCCTCTGTAAGAATCGGGGCACTCCCTATCTGGCACAAAAGGGGATCTGGACCGATTCGCTGATCCTAGCAATGGAGAACAAATTGGTGCGGTTCGAGGTGTACCAAGACAGTTTCCGGCTTGTGCCTGCGGACTTGAATGAAGCCACCAAGTTTTGGGAGGCTCAGCGACCTGGCAAGGTCCAAAAACTCAAGCCCAACCTGAAGACTTCGGGCCTGCAATCGCTGGAGAAGCTCGGCCTCCACACGGTGAACCTGGTGGGAGGGAAGGCCAGCAATTTTTCCATCCTGTCGCGCCTCGCGGCGGATTCTCAGAACAAATTTCGAGTGCCAGAAGGCGCCTTCGCGATCCCATTCTACTGGTATTGGGAGCATTTCGAGGCAAGTGGGGCGATGGCGCTCGCTCAGAAACTGGTCAGCGATCCGTCGGCGAAGACCGATACCAAAATCCTGCGGCAGCGGCTGCTGGAGATTCAAAACGCCTTCTTGCGCCATCCCGTGAACGGCGACCTCGTGCAGATGGTGGAGGAGCGAATCCGCAAGTCGAGCCCCACGCTGCGCATGAGATTCCGCAGTAGCACCAATGCCGAGGACATCGAGGGTTTCAACGGGGCGGGGCTTTACGAGAGTCGAACGGGCATTGTGGGAGATACCGCGCGCTCGGTGGCGGAGGCAATCCGGGATGTCTGGGCAAGCCTATGGAACATCCGCGCCTACCAGGAGCGCGAGTATTTCCGCATCGACCACATGCGCTGCGCCATGGGCCTGCTCGTGCACAGAGGCTTCCCCGATGAACGTGCCAATGGCGTTGCCATCACCAAGAACCTGTATCGGCCTGACTATTATGGCTTTGTGATCAATGTCCAGGCCGGGGAAACCAGTGTCGTAAGTCCGCCGCCCGGGGTGGAATGCGACCAACTCATTTGCTACAGTGACAGCGACCTCGATTTTTACAAGAAGAAGCGGGTTGTGGAATACATCACCTATGGCAATCAAAATGGCGGCAAGCCTGTCTTGAGCCCTGAGGAGGTCATCCTGCTCACCGAACAATTGGCGGCGATCAAGAAGCATTATTGGGGACTGATGGGCGCTCGATTGGCTGCGACAGGCTACTACGATGAACGCGAAATCGCGCGCTACAACCGATTCGCGCTAGACCTGGAGTTCAAGTTCGATGGGGAGGATAGGGTGCTGTACATCAAGCAGGTAAGGCCCTACCGCGACTGATCATAGCAGCCACTCGCCGATGGCATTTCCGCCAAATACATAGAGCGAGACGAGCGGCAGCTCCCCGATGAAAATCCCAAGGAAAAACTTCCATGGCTTCATCCGCACCACGCCAGCGACGTATGCAACGAGGTCAGTCGGCACCACAGGGAAGAATGCCCAACCTGCCACGATCCAGATGCCGTACTTCTCCATGCCCCTGTGGACGCGGTCCATTTTCCCCGAGAATTTTTTCTGGAAAAACTTCTCAAAGCCCAGGAATTCAGTGAAGTAGTAAATAATGGCCGCCCCGCTGATCACGCCAATCATGGAAATCCCCAAAACGAGCCAAGGCGATTCCGGGAAAATGATCGCCCCAGCCAAAACAAAGGCGGTGCTAGGGATGAGAAGGGCCCCGCGGAGCATCGAAATGAGCAGATAGACGAGCAGGACTTGGTCCTCGTACTGCAGCAGGAATTTGGAAATGGCCTCCTTGGTGAAGTATTCGGGGTAAAATATCAGTGCAGCCAAGGTCGCCACTATCAGCAATCCCCAAACCACCATCATGATGCGTTTCGCTCTTTCCAATGTTCCTCAGAGTGGATTGTTAGCCAGGCTCATCTGCCAATTCCAAGCATCGCGCATGCACTCCTCCAAGCCGCGTTCTGCCCGCCATCCTGCCAGCTTCGATTCATCAACTGCCGCCCAGACGGCCTCCACGTCACCGGCCCTGCGGTCGGTAAGTTCGTAGCTGAGGGGCATTCCAGTGGCCTTTTGGAATGCATGGATGGCCTCCAAGACAGAGCTGCCCGTGCCCGTGCCGACATTGGCGATGTGCGCGAAGGATTTCTCAGGCCGCCTTTTCAGAATGTCCAATGCCTTGACATGGGCCTTTGCGAGGTCCACGACATGGATGAAATCCCGGATCGCTGTGCCGTCAGGCGTATTGTAATCGCTGCCAAAGACCCGGAGCGGCGGTCGCAAACCCGCGGCTGACTGGGTGATGTAGGGCACCAGATTGTTCGGTGCGCCGATGGGCAATTCGCCAATCAATCCACTCGGATGTGCCCCGATGGGATTGAAGTAGCGGAGGATCACGGACTTGAGGCCAGCAGGAGAGACCACGGCATCGTGGATGAGTTGCTCGCAGACCTGCTTGGTGTAGCCGTAGGGTGAACTCGCAGGCTGAATCGGGGATGACTCCGTCACAGGCAGCACCTTGGGCTGTCCATAGACCGTGCAGGACGAAGAAAACACCAGTCCCGGACGCCCCTCCACAGGCATCGCTTCCAGCAACCGCGACAGCGAGCCGATGTTGTTGTCGAAGTACATCGCCGGATGCTCCACGGATTCCCCGACAGCCTTGAATGCCGCGAAATGGATCACCGCAAGGAACTGACCATGCTTCCGGAATACCCAACGCATTGCATCGGCATCCCTGCAATCCAGCTCATGGGCCGGTATCTCCTTGCCACAGAGGGAGTTCACCCGCTTCAAAATGCCCCGATGGCTATTGGCCAGGTTGTCCACGATCACCGGGGCATAGCCCGCCTCGTGGAGCTCCACCACCGTATGGCTGCCGATGAACCCGGCCCCGCCCGTAACCAATACCTGAGTAGGTTGCTGCATTTCGACGCCAATATTAGGCAAAAGCACCTGAACGAAAACTGCGTATATTTGGACAAAGGCTGAATGTGTATGCATACGGTTGAGGTTTTGGTGAATCGGCAGGTCAATGGCTACAACTTTGTGTTGCTGCCATCGATTCGGGAATTGATCAAGCGGTTGGTTCCAAATGCTCAGCCAGCCAACAATATTTTTGTCGGCTACGACTTGAAGACGCCCTTTGATCAGAATCTCTCAAAGGTGGAGGCATATATATATCCAGCATTGCTGGGTGTTGAAAATCGGGAGGACTTGAAATCCATCGGAACGATCAATTTTATTGATACTCAGACTCAAAGCCTCCTGCATTCCATTCAGTTGTGAGCCCTCGCTACAATCATTTCTTGGGAAAATCTGGACAGCTGTTTGTCATGTCCGAATTTCTCGTCCGAGGATGGAACGTTGGCATACCGGAGGTAGATCTAGGTGACGACATCTTTGTAGTACACCAAATCAATGGACTACTTGCAAGGGTTCAGGTGAAGTCCTCCATCGCCATCAAGCGATCAACAGGGTTTAGTGCACGGTTTGTCGTGTCAATGAGGCAATTGCGAGATGTTTTTGGGGATCCGCGGGTGCATTTCGTTTTCGTTGTGCGATTGGAAAATGGTTGGAGCAGGCCATTGCTGTTTGCGCAGGAAGTGCTTTTGGACTACGTACAGAATTTTCAAATGGGATCCATCTCGAATGACCGATTGAGCCTATACTTTTCATTTTCAACAGATATGAAAGAGGCCGCATGTTCTGGCACAGACATTTCCAGCCACATCGGCGATTACTCATATTTTCCAGTTGTTGAGCTCTGACCCCCATGTCCCTCACCCCCTCAGAACTCCATCGTTATTCCCGGCACATCATTTTGCCCGAATTCAACCTGGCGGGGCAGGAGCGCCTCAAGGCCTCGAAGGTGCTGGTGGTAGGTGCAGGTGGATTGGGCAGCCCGGTCTTGCTGTATCTGGCGGCGGCGGGGATTGGCACCATCGGGATCGTGGAGTTTGATCGGGTGGAGGAACACAATCTGCAGCGACAAGTGCTTTATGGCACCTCCGACCTTGGGGAATCCAAAGCATTTTCAGCCAAGGAGCGTGTCCTGGACCTGAATCCGCACGTCGAGGTTCGCGTCCACGAAGAGGCTTTGCGCTCTGACAATGCCCTTGATATCATCCGGGACTACGACATTGTCGCGGACGGCACGGACAATTTCGCGACCCGCTACCTCGTGAACGACGCCTGCGTCCTGCTCGGCAAGGTCAATGTCTATGCCTCGATTTTCCGATTTGACGGGCAGGTTTCCGTATTCAATCTCGCGCTTCTGGACGGCAGTCGTGGTCCCAATTACCGCGATCTTTACCCGACGCCGCCTCCTCCGGGCATGGTCCCGAGCTGTGCGGAGGGAGGGGTGCTGGGGGTGCTGCCGGGCATCATCGGGTCGATGCAGGCCACGGAAGTCATCAAAATCGCCGCAGGAATCGGAGAGCCACTATCGGGTCGATTGTTCCTGTTTGATGCGCTGACCTTCGAATCCCGGACCTTGAAATTCCGGAAGGATCCTCGCAATCCCATTTCTGGTGACAATCCCACGATCACTCAACTGATTGACTACGAACAGTTTTGTGGCATTGTGCCGCCGTCGGAGGAGAGTCGAGCCGGATCCATCTCCGTCGTGGAACTCAAGAGCATGCGCGACCGCGGGGAAGCCTTCCAACTCATTGATGTGCGCGAGCCCTACGAGTTTGCGATCGCGGAAATAGGCGGGGAATTGATTCCACTTGCCGAAATCGCTGATCGGCAGGCTGAAATCCGGAGGGACATTCCCGTGGTGATCCATTGCCGGAGTGGGAAGCGGAGCGCTCAGGCCATCGAGACCCTGCGCGCTCAAGGCGAATGGCCCAACTTGCTCAACCTCGACGGTGGAATCCTCGCTTGGATCGATCAGATTGACCCGACATTGGCTCGTTATTGACGCCTGTTTTGTAATCCGACGATATTTTCAGAACTTATCCCCATGCGGATTGCCGTTTGTTTCGTAGCCATTTTATGGATGAGCACCTTTGTACTTTGGGCACAACAGCCTGAGGCGGCATCGGAAGGTGAGCGGCAATCTGACCATCAGGACACCAGTCCGTTCAGCGGCAGCAATTTCGCCAAATCGTCACCACTGACGAACTCCGACCCATCACGCCTTCGGAATTCAAACGGATCGACAAGGAAATGCCCGGTAGGTCCGATATTCGCTTGAAATTTTGAGGTTCCAAAACAAGCTGGGGCAGTACGATCAGGGCATCAAAACTTGAAGATTGAACTACTCGATTTCTACCATGCCTAAGGACTGCAGAAATACCTTTGGATGGTGCTTCCGCGTCGCGACATCAGCGGTCCGCAACGGATTGCGCATCGGGATGGGCCCCAAGGAGCCTGAACGCACCAAGTGGAACTCCACTCGCGCTCTATGACCGGGACGAGGAGATGGCGCACAAACTTCTGAACGATTTGAAATTCAGCACATTTACCGCATCAAGGACGCCTACACACCTGCAATGCGGCCTTGACGAGTACTTACCGCATCCGGTTTGGGCCGGAGCCTTGCTCTCATTGGTTCCCGAAGGCGGGCTGATCTACAATCGCCGATTCGGCGCAGGCGTGGCGAGCATGTTTGTGGTGGGCGGGTCCTGCTTCGGCAGCCTTGGCTTTCGCGCCGGGGAGGATGGGCGCAAGGGCGTAACTGCATCTGCCACCTTGGTGGTTCCTTGTTCGCAGTCAACATTGCCTTGGGGGCATGGTCTTCCAAGCGGTACAATCACTTTCTTGAGCAAAGCTACCTGCGTCTGGACCGCTCAACGGCCGGATTTACTAGTGGACGGTTTTGGACGGCAGTAATCCTCAGCCGTCACAAGAGACAAGTATCAACGGATTACGTTATATGTTGTGACTGAATGTCTACGGACGGATGACCCTATTTCCCAGTGAATGCGGCGATGTCTTTCTCATTCGAGATGTACATCGCGGCAGTGCCGCCCAGATTGATCACTTTTCCAGTGACAGCGATTTTTTTGCCCGTCCAAACCTCCTCAGGATCAAGGCTGAAATTCGGAATGTCTTCCTCCTTGATGAAGACCGTGAAAATCTGATCAGGGTATTGCTTGTCCAGGTTCATGAGGATGTTGCCCTTCTTGCTTCGCCGGGCACCAACGACTGTGCCGCAAATGGTCACCTCCTGATTTTTGTCCATGTAGAGTTTCGCCTGCACGGTATTGAAATGGTTCTTGGGCAGGCTAGGGGGGAAGAGCGGCTCGATATTGGACAGGGCTGCCTCTGGAAGCCAATCCTTGAGCTCTTTCTGCGACTCGAGTTTTGCTTCAAGATCATCGGGGAGGCTGGAAAAGAAATCCAATCCCGTCAGGCTCTCCACCTCGTCGATGGGCATGGCAAATGTCTTCAGCAGTGTTTCCGTGCTCGGCTGCGGTACGATGAATCCAATTGCCCGGCCATTTTCCACATCGGCGATCACCTTGAAAAACGCCTTCGGGATGGCGACTTTGTGGACCCCACGATCGATGCGGGAGGGATTTGCGTCCAATACGGGGCCGGTGACGACAAATAGGCGTGCGCCGGGATGCTGGAAAATGTATCCACGAACCTTGGCCTCTAGGTCCGACCAGAGCTCCCGATTGAACTCCGGCAACTGAGGGGACATATTAGAATAATAGTAGGACTCCGAAAGGGCCTTCAGTGACCAACGAAAGTCCGCAGAAGGAGCGAGGTGCCCCCGATCATACCCAAAGCCATCATAATCAAAGGTGCCGTCGGGCTTGGCCGTCTTGAGAAAGTAGTCCGCCTCCTCACTAGAGCCTGTCTTGATCGCCGGATCGATGCGGAAGTCGTTGCTGCGGGTGATGCGCCCCTCGACGATATCGGGCGAGACGATATGCGCCACCCACTTCGCCTGCTCATGCGCCTCGTCATACACCAATGCCATGCAACTGTGCATGACCACTTCCTCGCCTGCCTTGAGCGTTGGCAATCCCTTGGCACGCAAATCCGATTGGATGTTCACAAGTTTCCGGTCCTCGATCTTCTCCTCGACGGCCGCCATGTCCTTCTTCAACTTGTCTCGCTCCGCAAGCAGGCGCGCAAGTTCAGGATCCTGCGCAAGCGCAGCCGATGGCCCCAAGAGCAGCAATGCCCAGAAAATCAACTTCCTCATTTCCGAAAACAAATACTTAGTGGTCCTCAATCAGACTCTAAATAAAAGGAAACTCGCCCGGAAAGGAAAGTGCCGACCGCAGCGGTGTGGATATCAATTACTCCAAATCCTCCAGCAAGGCCTCGATTTCGCCCGCAGTTTTGAAGTCCTTGGTGCTTTTTGCTAGCCCAAATCCGGCTTCCAGCACCTGGATCGCCTCCTCGACCCGGTCGAGCCGCACCAAAACCAATCCATGGTGGTAGTAAGCCGGCAAATAATCTGGAAACCGTTCGATCAAAGCAGAAAATTCTGCCTCGGCCTGCTCCCAATCCTCGCCCGAGACGTACTCCTGGGCGACGGCATAGGGAAGGAAGGGATCGGTGGGGTCGGAGGCCTGCAAAACCCTCAATTGAGCGATTCTTTGGGGATTCATTTTCCTTTGGTAAAGTAATTTCCTTGCATAACTTTGCCCTTCAAATTTAGAAAAAGAGGTATAAATGAAGTCTTTGGTCTGTATCAGTCACGTGCCTGACACCACGACGAAGATACAATACACCGCTGATGGGAAGTCGCTCGACAAGAATGGTGTGACGTTCATCATCAACCCCTACGACGAGTTTGGCCTTGTGCGGGCCATCGAGTTCAAGGAGCAATCCGGACAAGGCAACATCACCGTGCTCTGCGTAGGCAGTGCCGATGTGGAGCCCACCCTTCGCAAAGCACTTGCGATCGGAGCGGATGACGCTGTTCGTATCGACGCCGAGCCGCTCGACGGTATGTACGTCGCCCAGCAAATCGCTGCCTATGCCAAAGGCAAGGGCTTCGATTTCATCTTCTTCGGCAAGGAGAGCATCGACAGCAACGGTTCTGAAGTGCCCGGCATGGTTGCCGAGTACCTGGACATGCCGTTCATCTCCCAAGCCATCCACCTGACCGTTGACGGCGGCAAAGCCAAGCTGCACCGCGAACTCGACGGTGGCTATGAGTCCTTGGAATCCTCCATCCCTGCAGTCGTCTCTTGCCAAAAAGGCATCTCCGAGTGGCGCATCCCCAACATGCGCGGCATCATGATGGCCAAGACCAAGAAGCTCGAAGTCGTGGCTCCCGCCGCTGCTGAGGCTGCTGTCTCCACCGTGAGGTTTGAACTGCCCCCTGCAAAGGGCGGTTGCATGTACATCGACGCCGACAACGCCGAGAAACTCGTGGAATTGTTGAACGATAAAGGATTGATCTAAGGCTATGGCAGTACTTCTGTTTGCAGAAAACGGGAACGGTAAGTTCAAGAAGGCGGTCTTCGAAGCTGCCGGATACGCTAGCGAACTCGCTGGCAAGCTGGGTGTGGAGCTGCATGCAGTTTCCATCGGCAATGTCGCCGATGACGAACTCGGCAAACTCGGCACCTACGGTGTGAGCAAGGTGCATACCATCGCGGATGCAGCCATGAACACCTTCAGCGACCAAGGCTATACCCGCGCCATCGGCGAGGTCGCCAAGTCCATCGGTGCCAAGTCTGTGGTCTTCGCCCAAACCTACAACGGCAAATCCGTCGCTCCCCGCGTGGCTGCCCGCCTGAACGCCTCCATGGTGTCCGGCGCCGCCACCAATCCTTCCGTCGAAGGTGACAGCCTCGTGATCATGCGCGGTTGCAACTCCGGCAAGGGCCTCGAAACTGTTCGCACCCACCGCGCAACCAGCGTGATCGTGGTGAAAATGAACAGCTACGGCCTCAAGGAAAACGCCAAGGCGGCTGCCATTGCCCCCTTTGCTTTCCAATCCCAGGCCAGCGACTTCGGTGCCAAATCCCTGGAAGTCGTCAAGACTGCCAGCAAGATTTCCATCACCGAGGCTGATATCGTGGTTTCCGGTGGCCGCGGCTTCCAAGATCCCAAGAATTGGCACCTCCTCGAAAGCCTCGCGAACATGCTCGGCGCCGGCACGGCCTGCTCCAAGCCCGTCGCGGACATGGATTGGAGGCCTCACCACGAGCACGTGGGCCAAACCGGTATCCAGATCGCTCCCAACCTTTACATTGCCATCGGCATCAGCGGAGCCATCCAGCACCTT
>JAXLVK010000003.1:0-109500 GCA_046329055.1 Bacteroidia bacterium | reverse complement strand
GGTAGCTGTATGACCTGCGTTGTACGTCCCAAATGATGTCTTGCATATCCATCTCAAAATATATGTATCAACAAACAATTCAGGCTAAAGGTTCGATGCGATCCCATTTTGTAACCCAAACCCTCGAAAATTTCCGTGGAGGCGAGCCAAATACGCCAAGTTCTTTCCAGAATTGATAATTTTGCCAACTATGAAAGTTGCTGAAATCCATACCGCCAAGGGCCTGATGAAGGCCGAACTATACGAAAAGGAAACCCCCAAGACCGTGGCAAACTTCGTCGATTTGTCCAACAAGGGGTTTTACAATGGCCTTAATTTTCACCGTGTCATCCCCGGATTCGTGATCCAAGGTGGATGCCCCGAAGGCACAGGCCGTGGCGGCCCCGGCTACCGCATTCCTTGCGAGACCTTTGCCGAGAAGCAATTCCATGACCGCGGTGTCCTCTCCATGGCCCACGCTGGCCCCAACACGGGTGGCTCGCAGTTTTTCATCGTGATGAGCCGCGCAAGCACCGCCCACCTCGACCGTCATCACACCTGCTTCGGCAAGGTATTCGAGGGGCTGGACGTGATCGATCAAATCCGCGCAGGCGACAAGATCGAGAAGATCGTCATCGTCGAGCAGTAAGCAAGAATTCGCCAAATTTTCTCCCCCCGGACCCTCATTGTGGACGCTCATTCGCAGTACATTTGAGTCTCGGATGGAAAGCTGGCGATTATACCCCAAGGGTGCGGATATGCGGTACCTCAGTGCCATGCTGGGGATATGGTGCTTCCTCTATGAAGCCCTGCACGCCCAGTCCGTCAACCCCTTCCAACCGATGGGCGCAGAATGGCCGACTCCAAGTGAGGCGCGCCTCGCATCTGGCGCTCCCGGCCCTGCCTATTGGCAGCAATCCGCAGATTACGACATCCAAGTGGTCCTCGACGACGTCCGCCAACGCCTGAGCGGGACGGAGACCGTCACCTACCACAACCGCAGTCCGCACAGCCTCTCCTACCTCTGGATGCAGGTGGACCAAAACCTCCGTCGCCCCGACGCCATGCTCCGACAGATCGAGCAAGGCAGTATTTACTCCAATGCCCTGCAATTCGAGCGGCATTTTGCGCCGGAGCCCACCTTCAAGGGCGGGGTCGAGGGTCTGACCATCAGCAGTGCTGGTCAACCACTCAAATTCACTGAGGTACAAACCAATGTCCGCATCGACCTGCTGAAGCCGCTGGCTCCGGGAGACTCGGTGACGATCGAAATCAAATGGGCCTTCGCGATCAACGATGCCCGGGCTGCCGAGGGACGCAGCGGCTACGAATACTTCCCCGAGGACGGCAACTACCTCTATGAGATGGCGCAGTTCTACCCGAGGATGTGCGTCTATGATGACATCAAGGGCTGGGAAAACCAACCCTTCCTGGGCCCAGCGGAGTTCGCGCTCGAGTTCGGGGACTTCAAGCTCAGTATCGATGCACCTGAAGACCATGTCGTGACGGCCACAGGCATGCTCACGAATGCCGACCAAGTGCTGACCAAGGAGCAACGCGGCAGAATGTCGGCATTGCAGCAGCATCCGGGGCAACCGCAGTTCATCATCCGCCCAGAGGAAGCCCGCGTCAATCAAAAATCCAAGGCCAAGGGCCGCAAGGTCTGGCGATTCGAGGCAAATAATGTCCGCGACGTGGCATTTGCCAGCTCAAAGAAATTTGCCTGGGACGCGGCTGCCATTGAAATCGGCGGGAAACGCATCTTGGTTCAGTCCCTGTATCCCAGCGAGGCGGTCCCCCTCTGGGACAAGTACGCGACCCATGCCATCATCCACACGCTGCGCACCTACTCCCGCGCTGTCGCTGGACTATCCCTACCCGGTCGCGACAGCAGTCAGCCCGGTATGGGGATGGGTATCCCATGCTGGCATTTTGCGGAGGTCGGCCTACATCTTCTAGCTATTATTCCCGGCAGGCGAAATACCTCATGATCCGGTGTGGTCATCCACGAGGTCAGGCACAATTTCTTCCCGATGATCGTGAAGCAATGAGCGGCGCTGGGCATGGATGGACGAGGGACTGAATTCCTTCTGCCAAATCCTGGCCGAGCAAAGCTTTGAGCGGGGCTTTCCGTTGCGGCGTGGCGGCGTGGAGAACCTCGTGGCGGCCATGGGCACCCCGGACGACCAGCCCATCATGGCCAATCCGGAGTCCATCCGCGACAATGGATTGATCAGCTACGAGAAGGCGGCGATTGGGCTGTACCTGCTGCGCCAGGAAGTGATGGGGCCGGAGGTCTTCGACATGCGCATTCCGAGAATACGCCCGCCGATGGGCATTCAAGCATCCCGAGCCTGCCGATTTCTTCCGGACCTTGGAGGACGCGTCGGGCAATGCATTGAGCTGGTTCTGGCGGACATGGTTCTACGAAGCCAATGGCATGGAAATGGGCATTGGGAAGGTGCAGCTACCTGCTTGCGAAGGACCGCGCCCCAAAAGGCCACATTGATCCGCGCAAATGCCGCCTCCCTCGCCCACCAACTGGGCCTGCTACACGGACGACAAGCCGGAACTCAGCGACCGCTACACGGGGATGGAAGGCAACAGCGCCGAGAGCAACGACCGAATTTTTCCAGGAAATCATGGGCCTGTCTCGCAACAAGCTGGACACCGCGACGGCATTCCACGTCTATCAAGTCCAAGTCGAGCGCAATGGCCATGGCATTCTCCCGGTCAGGTGCAAGCGCTCTTCGCCGACGGCAGCCGCGAGCGCTACCGCCTCCCCGCCGAGGTCTGGATGACCGGCAATAGCCGATTTGTCAAGGAGATCTATTCTGACAAGCCCATCCTCGCATTTGTCCTGGACCCGGATCACCTGCTGCCTGATACTGACCGCAGCAACGATGTCTTCCCACGAAGCGACGGCCGCATGCAGTTCGAAACCGCCGACCTCCGCAAATAGGCAGGCTGGATTTTCGTAACATTGCCGCGCAATGATCCGGACTCGCGCTTTATCTATGTGGCAAAACCGCCGCTTTCTTCATGGCTGGGTTGATGGGCCTCATGCTCGTGGTAGCTGCTTGCAATTCGCCGGAGCCCAAGCAGCGAGCAACCTGTGGTCACCCCGAAGGAAGAACCCAAGCCCGAGCCTCCAAAACCGAAGCCCATGTCCGAGTTCGAGAAGATGTTCCGCGACTCAGGGTTGGTCGATTTGCAGGAATACATCCGGGCATCCACATCGACCTGAAACCTACACTACCCGCGACAACTTCGTGAAGGCGGATGTCTATGGCGATTTGGAGAAATGCTTCATGCGCCCCGAGGCAGCCGAGAAGCTCAAGAAGGCGCAGGAACTGCTCAAGGAGAAACATCCCGGCTACAGCCTGCTCGTCTTCGACGGTGTGCGGCCCTTCCGGGTGCAGCAGTTCATGTGGGACAGCCTCCACATCCCGAACAAACGCAATTACCTCGCGCCGCCGGCCGAAGGCTCGATCCACAACTATGGTTGCGCGGTCGATCTGAGCATCGCGGACAGCTTGGGCGGTCAGTTGGACATGGGCACGCCTTTCGACTTTTTCGGGGAGCTCGCGCAGCCGCAGCTAGAAGCCAAGTTCCTCGCCAATGGCCAACTCACCAAGGCGCAACATGCCAACAGGCTGCTGCTCCGGGACGTGATGCGTCGGGCAGGATTCTCGAACATCAAGACGGAGTGGTGGCACTTCAACGCATTTGCCAGCAGCAGCGTGAAGGCGAAGTTCACGAGGATTCCTTGATCGGTTTGGTTCGGGGTTCGGATCGGATTGATGCTGGATTCCGTTCACAAAATATTGATGTTCAACGCATTTCGTAGGGACAGGTCGCGACCTGTCCCTACGAAATGTTGGCTAGCGCCACAATCCATCGATCCGAGTCATCGGCATGGGATGGCAACCGCGAAGGGCAAGGTGTCCATCAATGCATTTGACCGGATCCAGATTTACCCCTTCGGCTTCAGCAAGAAATTCAGCAGGAAGTTCATGGTATCTGCATTCGGCTGCGGGCCATCGGGGCCGTCTAGGCCGAAGTTGTCCTTGAGGCGGAGGCTGAACGCAGCATTCACCACCAATGCAGGGGCGCCATTTTCATCCAATACGGGCTCGATCTGCGCGGTGACATCCACCGGAACCTTGCCTTCCATGAATTCCAGCAATCCGCGCACGGTGAATTGGCTCAGGCTGCCGTAAGCGAGCTTGGGGTTTTCCAGGCTCACCACTTTTTCGAAGGTGAACCAAGCCTTGGGATGCTCCAGCACCTCGATCATCTCATGCACGTGCGCGTCCAGACTCGGGTCGCCCATGGTCAGGCTCTTGCCCTCGATCCCGAAGCGGCCCATGGCACCTTCCACGGTCGGCCCAGCTCCGAATTCCAAGTCGCCGAAGAAGGTTTTCACCTCGCCAGCATAGTTGTCAACGGGCGCCATGAAGCTGAAACTGAGGACGGGCGCACCTGCTTCGGCAGCGCCACCGAATTCCCATTTCGTGCCCAACGGAACATTGGAGGCAGGAACATTGGCGGAACCCTTGGGGGCTTCCGGGAGCTTGAGGCCCAGGTCTTCCCAGGATTTCGTCGGGGTCGATGACGGAACGGGTACCAATCCATCGCCCCGGGTTGTGCTGTTCAGTTGCGTGAAAATCTCGGCCTGCAATTCCTTGCCAGCCTCCTCGAAAACAGACTCCCAGGATTTCCACATACCATTGAAAGGCTTGTCGAACCGCTTGAAAATGGGATCCACGCAATTGAACTGCGAGTACATCTCCGCGCTGAGCCAGAGCTTGCCGTCGCCGCCGAGGTAGGGATAGATCGCGAGGTACATGGCCCGGTCTGTGCGCTTGGCTTGGAACAGCTCCTTCAACTCGAACTTGGAGGCGCCTTTTGCAAATGCCTTCAATGCGGCTTTGTGCCAAGCGGCCTCGTCATGGTCCTTGGGCAGTTCGCCGGACAGGGCAGTGAGCTTCACCGGGGAATACACCGTCGCCCGATCACTGTTCCAGACCAGCACGTCGTGCTTTTCGTTGGTGGCAGTCGCCTGCGGCATGCGGCTCACCGTGCGGATGAAGTTCCGGAGCTTGTCCAGCAACTGATACCGCCCGATGAAGAGCGACCGCCCCAAGTGATTCTGGAAATAAATGCTCGGCGTATAAGTCACCCCTTCCGGCGCACCCTTGGACACGGCCTTTTCCACCAGGTCCAGGTCCATCGCCTTGGCCATGGCCTTCACCTGTGGCAGGTACTTGCCCACGAAGTCCTTCGTCACGGCATGGTTCGCATCGCCAGTGAAGACGATCAATTCGCCATTCGCAGCCGATGCCCGATTCACCCCCAAGAGGCAAATCCCCAGAAAGAGTACGCGTCTAATTGTTCCCATACCCCTTAAACGATCCATTTCAAATAATTGTTTGTATCTACATGCAATTTCCATCCCCAAAAACAGGAAGCATCAACCCTACGACAATTCTCAGTGACCACTCAGCGCTCCGCTATCAACACCTCGACAAGCGCTTCGACATTGCTCAGCGATCACTCAGCGCGGCGCTATCAACTGTCAACTATCCCCTATCAACTACTCAGGTGTGCGTCTGAACATCGTCCCAATCCTGGTCCATGAAGCACCGCAGCCAGTTGAACGCATAGTGCCGCTCATACACCACACCGGCCTCCATCCCTGCCGGAGGTTCTTCGTTCCGCAGCCGGGCATTCACCACCGCCCAATGCAGCCTCAAGGCCAAGTCGCATTGATCAAGCAACTCCGAGGGGCTGCGCAATTGGCTCTGCTTCAAGAAGTCCTCCCAGCTACCAGCATCTTGAATGATCTCCACCGCACGCGGCACATCGCAGATTTGATCGGGAAATGGCAGCTCCTCGATATGCCCCAGCGCCCAAAGCAAGGCCCAGAGGCTCTCATAGCGCCAGATCATGTTGATGCGGGTCTGCTGCTCGGTGTCCGCCCCATTGATATAGGCCCGCTCAGCAGGACTCAGGTGCGGCTCGATCAGAAAATCCTCCATCACCCGCTGCACGATCTCGTCCTCCAACCCCTCCGCCTTCACCGCGACCAGCTGCAATGCCAATGCCCGACCAGCCACTTCCTCCACGCTACGAAACTCCGCGATCTCCTCCCCCTCAATCGGCGGCAATGACTTCGCAAACGGAATCTTCCGGTCCTTCATCATCGACTCGGTGCGCTCCTTCCGCTTGGCCCCATTTTCCGTTTTCGGCGTCTGCGCATCCCACTCCTCCGAGCTCACCACCACCGGCAATTCCGCAACCCCAGACCGCCCTTCGAAGTCCATGATCAGATGTCCCTTTTTGTCGAGCATCTTCGATCCTTGCCAGAAAATGATCGCGTCCAGTGCCTCCGCCATCGCGAAAACGCCTTCCTCCAATCCCCGGAAACCATTCGGCGCCTGCACATCGATCCCCAGACGGCTCGTGCCGATGCGGACCAACAGACGGTTCAAGATGTCTGCATTCTCCGCCGGAATGCCACGATAGACGTGACTGATGCGCCGCTTGGCCAAGTCCAGCTCCCCAGCATCCAACGGCTCGAAATTCACCGTGGCCTTCGAAAACAGCTTCCGCTTGGTCAGCCCGATCGATTGCCAGGCATCAGGAGCGCCATTGACTGTCAATGCTGACTCCCCAAACGCGAAGGCCATCCGGTCATAAGCCGCCTTGAGGTCGAGGGAATTCGTAAGTAGGAGGCAGTTTTCTAGTGCCATCGATCAGGATATGATTTTGATTTCAAATTGGGTGGCTCCTCCGAATTCACGCAGCAGCCGGACGGACTCCTCAATGGCGGGCTGCAATGCGCTCTCACCGCCAAATGCATAAAAGACCATGAGGAAACGGCACGTCTCAGGCCTCACCATGGTCCGCTCGGAGTCGCTCGTCGGGGTACCAAATGCCCCGGCATCATCACGGAAGACCGGAAAGAATTCGATGTTCATCTCGCCGCGCCCGATCGTAAGGTAGGGTTCGTCCGCCCGCCCGATGCCTAGCACGGCCTTGCCTTGGATGCGGTCAGCATCCCAACCTCCGATGGAGAACCCGGTCGTGAACGAAACTTTGTTCAGCAGGTCCACGACATTGTTCACACGGTACAGTCCCTTGCCTTGCAGCACCCGCCTGGTAAGCGCCTCCGCGCTCGGACGGTAGCGGCTCGGCTCCTTCCCCAATGCCTTGTAAGCTTCACGGGTGTCGTGGATCGGCAAGTTCCGATGGATGTCCTCCACAGTCAGCGACCCCGCAAGCGCCGCGCAAGCCGCATCGATTTCCGCCAACAATGTAGCAGGGCTGTCCGCCACCTGGACATCGCATTCGATGCAGCCCAGCACCATTTTGGGGCAGAGCGCACGAATTTCGGGGGAGATGCCGATCTCGATCATGGTTGCTTGCGGTATTCTTTTCCGTTTCGGTCGATGTAAAAATGCTCCCCGGTCTCCGGGTCCACCACGGGTGCGCCATGCGCCTCCATGAAGACATAATCGTAGTCCGAGGCGTATTTCATGGGGATCACCTCCTTGCCAGTTCGGTCGATGAATCCATACAGACTGTCCTTACCCACCCAAGCCAATCCGTCATGGAAGGCGCAAGCCCAGTCATACTTGAAGGGGATCACGACCGTACCTGCTGTATCGATGAAGCCAAACCGCTGCTTGCTCTCCGCCACGATCAGCCCCTCCGCGAATTCGTCCCAAAGCGTGTAATGCGACTCCCCGACCTTCTTGCCTTGGCGGTTGTAGATGAACCAGGTGTTGGCGTCTTCGCCGATGCCCTTGGACTCCAGCTCGTAGGGGCTGTACGCCGCGCAGGCCACATAGTCGCTCGTGAACGTTCCCGCAATCCGCGCAAATTGGAATGGGATCAAGGTATTGCCGAGCGAATCGACGACGCCGTACTTGCTGCGCCCATAGTTGTCGGTTTGGATGCCCACGCCGAATCCATCTGTGAGTGGGTACATCGTTTCGAACCTGCCCGTCCCGATCGGCCTTCCATCGCGACCGATGAGCATCCACATCTTCTGCCCGACCTTGCGGACAGGCGCCACCCCATGGTAAAACGGAAACACCTGCTCCATGTCTGCCTCGATCTGTGGCTGTCCTTTGCTGTCGAGGAAACCCCATTTGCCATCGACCTTTACCGCCAGCCGATCCTCGTGGCAATCCGACAAGACCTCCTCCACCTGCCCCTTGTCGATGCGCTTGCCCAGCTTGTTCACCAACGCGAAGCCATTGGTTTGCTTGAATCCGAAGACCCCGCAGCCACAGTCGAGGATCCGATCAGCGATCATCGGCTTCACCACCTCCTCGCCGTTCTTATTCAGCAAGCCAAAGCCGGTCCCAGTTTTCACCACCGTGAGCCCGCCGTCGAAGAAAGGCCCCGCTTGCTCGTATTTTGCGGGGATCACAACCGTGCCGCTGCTATCAGTATAGCCCCAGAGGCCATTTTCCTTGTAGGGGATGAGCAGCCGCTTCGCCATGACCGCTTCGTCTTCCGGCGTGATCAATGGCTTCGTAGTATCTACTCCGAGGAGCGGCTCCATGGCTCGGCCATCGCTCGTCTGACCTTGTTCTTCCCCACCGCTACAAGCCGCAAGGAGCAGCAGGGAAACCATGAACCAGAGCCAGACGATTTTTCGAGACATGCGGCAAAATTACCCGAATCATTGGGATTATCACCCCTTGGGAAGCGGCAGTTCCAGTCCAAAAGGCGCTTTGGCCACAGGGGCCGACTCGGGGTCCATCACGCGACCCACGTTGCTACTCACGATCTTGATGGCGATGGCGAGCAGGATGATCCCGAAGACCCGGCGCAGGATGGCGATACCACTCGGCCCGAGCAGACGCTCCACCAGGGTCGTGCTGCGGATCACGAGATAGACGATCACCAGGTTGATGAACACGCTGAGCAGGATGTCTGCCGTGGTGAAGTTGGCCTTGAGGGACACCAGAGTGGTCAGGGTTCCCGCTCCGGCGATCAGGGGAAATGCCAACGGCACCACGGTCCCGGTCATGGGATTGCTGTGTTGTCTGAAAAATTCGCGGTCCAGGACCATTTCCATGGCCACGATGAAGATGACCACCGCCCCTGCAAGTGCGAAGGAATGCACATCGATCCCGATGAGGGTGAGCAATTGGTCTCCGACGAAGAAGAATCCGACCATGATGGCTCCTGAGATGAGGGTTGCCTTGAGCGCCGGGATTTCACCCATCTTGCCGCGCAGGTCGATCATGGCGGGGATGTTGCCGAGGATGTCGATCACCGCGAAAAGCGTGAGCGAGATGGTGAGAACATTGCTGAAACTGAACATACGCTTTGACCCAAATTTTGAAATCGGGTGCAAAATTACGTCCACTCGTTCCGGAGCACAACCCCCAAAAACCTTTTCTCTTGCATCCAGAGGCCGATTTCGGGTGGAGACAGGGTCGGTTTCTAGGTTTAAATCGAATAGGGGCCGAAATGCTTGGCGAAAAAAATTTTCGCTTCAAGCGTGATGTTGATCCCGATTCTTGGGAGAAACATCTAGGACGAACGATGGACGGGTAGCTCTGGAAATATCCAGGCGCAGGAGCTTCTATCCAATCCAAGGCAATGGACACCATCACGAGCTAGATGCTTCGCTCCGCTCAGCATGACATGTCGCAGGAGGTTTTGAATCCTCCGCTCAGCATGACGTGTCGCAGGAGATTTTGAATCCTCTGCTTAGCATGATGTCGTTTGGGAGACGGCTCGCCTTCCACCCATTGACCAGATGGAACGAGCCATCACATCCGTCACTCCGCCTTCGGCTGAGAGAATGCCTCGCCGACCCACGGAATTCGCTTGTGCGTCCCGTCACAGAAGGGCTTCTTCTCCGAATACCCGCAACGGCAGAGGGAGCATTTCTCGGTCTCCATGATCAGGTTTCCTTCCAGATCAATGATCTTCACCTTCCCGGCGATCCTTGCGGAGCCATTCGGGACGATGGTGATCACCACAGGTGCGGGTTCCTCGGTCTTGGGTTCAGCCTCCGGCTCGGGCGTCGCTCCAGCAAGGGTGTAGGACAACGCGCCACTGGGGCACTTCTTGACCAATTCCACAATCTTGTCCGCGCTGTCGCCATTCACATCGATCCAACGCTTGCGGTTGATGTCAAAGACGGTGGGCAGGTTGCGGAGGCAGACCGCTGAATGGATGCAGACATTTGGGTCGAAGCGAACCGTGATCTGATCGTTGCTGTATTCTTGAACGCGCTTTTCGCTCATGGCTTTGGTGATTTTGGTGCCTAGATGAATTAGGAACGGGAATAGTTGGGGGCCTCCTTGGTGATGTGGACGTCGTGCGGATGGCTCTCGCGCAGACCTGCCGAAGTGATCCGGACAAAATCCGCTTGCTGCAAGGCCGCGATGTCCTTGGCGCCGACATAGCCCATGGCTGCCCTCAGACCGCCGACGAGTTGATAGACGACCTCGGAGACACTGCCCTTGAACGGAACCCGGCCCACGATGCCCTCCGGCACCAGCTTCTTGATATCGTCCTCCACGTCCTGGAAGTAGCGGTCCTTGCTGCCTTCCTTCATCGCCTCGATCGAACCCATGCCACGGTAGCTCTTGAACTTCCGCCCTTCAAACAGGATGGTCTCGCCGGGACTTTCCTCGGTGCCCGCAAACAAGCCGCCTGCCATGATGGTGCTGCCGCCTGCGGCGATGGCCTTGGGGATGTCGCCAGAGTACTTGATGCCGCCGTCCGCGATGATGGGGATGCCCGCGCCAAGCGCGTACTTGGCTGCCTCCATGACCGCCGAGAGTTGCGGCACGCCCACGCCCGCTACCACCCGCGTGGTGCAGATACTGCCCGGGCCGACGCCCACCTTGATTCCGTCCACGCCTGTCTCGCCGAGCGCCTGCGCGCCGCCCTTGGTTGCCACATTGCCGGCGACCACTTGCAGCTCCTTGTAAGTCTGTTTGATCTTGCGCACTGTGTCGAGCACGCCTTGGCTATGCCCATGCGCGGTATCCACAGTGATCACGTCCACGCCGGCATGCACCAGCGCCGAGATGCGGTCCAGCGTATCGCCCGACACGCCCACGGCCGCGCCCACCCGCAGGCGACCGAGGTGGTCCTTGCAGGCATTGGGGAAGTTGCGCTTCTTCAGGATGTCCTTGTAGGTGATGAGCCCGGTCAGGCGGCCGTCCTTGTCCACCACGGGGAGCTTCTCGATCTTGTATCGCTGCAAGATTTGCTCGGCTTCGTCAAGTGTCGTGCCCTCGGGGGCAGTGACCAGGTTCTGCGAGGTCATCAGGCTGCCGATGGTCCGGCTGTCTGCGGCTTGGAATCGCAGGTCGCGGTTGGTGATAATGCCCACGAGCCTGCCGTTGCCATCCACGATGGGGATGCCACCGATTTTGTGCTCTGCCATGATCGCGGAGGCCTTGGCAAGTGTGTCTTCCGGCCGCAACGTGATCGGATCCACGATCATGCCGCTCTCATGCCGCTTGACCCGGCGCACATGCTCGACCTGCACCTCGATGGGCATGTTTTTGTGAATGAAGCCCAGGCCACCCTCCACCGCGATTGCGATGGCCATTTGGTACTCGGTCACGGTGTCCATGGCCGCTGTGACGAGCGGGATGTTCAGGCGGATCTCCCGGGTGAGCATGGAGGTGGTGTTCACGTCCCGGGGCAGCACCATCGAGTGGGCAGGCAACAACAGGACATCGTCGTAGGTAAGGCCTTCGAACAGGATTTTATCGGAAAGGGGCATGGCGCAAATATTTCTTGATATTTGCCGGACAAAGCTAGTAAAGAAATCCTGAACCGCGTTGTTAAGATTTTGTGACCGCCAGAATCGCGGAATCTAGGCCCTGGAGGGTCATTTTTTCTTTTCCCAAGGAAACTCCGCGACCAAGTATTCCTCGCCTTTGTGCTTGACGGTGATTCCGATCTTGTCTTCCACCTCGTACACTTGGGGATCGAGGTCGGGGTTGAGCATCACATTGTCCCGGATCAAGTCCACGCCCAAGTCATCTTCGGCGGCATAAATCTGCATCAGGAAATCCTCCCTGCGGATGCTATTTCCAGAAACATACTCCAGCGCTGCAGGCGACATTTTCCATCCCAATTCACTCAAAATCATCAAGGCATTGTCATCCTGATAGGTCGCAGAACGCCGCTTTTTACGCAACCGCACATTCCCAATCCAACTGTTGACGACACGCTTGAGCCTTTGATATTCGGACATGACCTTTTCAGTATTGCTTCTAGCCAAAGCTATCGTTTTTCAGGACAATCTGGAAGTGATGGCAGCAGGGTTGATTTTGGCTAATTTGCCGACAAATGAAAGAGGGCCTCAACATCGTGGTCGTAGGGGGTGGCGCGGCGGGATTTTTCGCTGCCATCCGCTGTGCCGAACTCAACCCGCAGCACAGGGTCACCATCTTGGAGCGCGGCGGCGATTTCCTGGAAAAGGTGCGCATCTCCGGCGGAGGCCGCTGCAATGTCTGCCCGTCGGAATTCGTCCCGCGGGAATTGGTCAAGTACTATCCCCGTGGCGGTCGTGAACTGCTCGGCCCGTTCAATGTCTTTTGCGCGGGCGACACGGTGGGTTGGTTCGAGTCGCGCGGCGTGGCCCTCAAAACCGAGGACGATGGACGCATGTTCCCGGTGACCGATGACTCCGAGACCGTGGTCCAATGCCTCGTCGATTCAGCAAGGGCAGCTGGCGTGATCATGAATGCCAAACGAACGGTGATCGGCTTGGAGCAAGACGGCAACCGTTGGCGATTGGTGCTCACAGGCTCGCAGACCATGACGGCCGACCGCGTGATCTTCACCCCAGGCAGCAACAAAGCGCTTTGGAACATGCTCCAGAAGCTGGGACACAGCATCGAACCGCCAGTGCCTTCATTGTTCACCTTCCACATCAACGATCCCCGTATCGATGGCCTGCAAGGCTTGTCGGTTCCGTCTGCGGTGGTGGCCGTCGGCAAAGGCTTGAGCGCCGCTGGCCCGTTGCTGATCACCCATTGGGGCATGAGCGGCCCGGCGATTCTCAAGCTCAGTGCCTGGGGCGCCCGGACGCTGGCGGAGTTGGGCTATCAATTTGACCTCACAGTGAACTGGGTGGATGGCCGCTCTCTGGAACAGGTGCAGGAACGACTCCGGCAGGAAAGGGAGGCCGCTGGTCGCCGCAAGGTGCATGGACGAAATGCTTTCGACCTGCCCAACCGCCTTTGGAACCAACTCTGCCTTGCTGCTCGTATCTCGGACCATGCAAACTGGGCCGACCTCACCAAGCCGCAATTGCAGGCACTCGCCACCGAACTCGCCGCAGGCACCTACAAGGTCACTGGCAAAAGCACCTTCAAGGACGAATTCGTCACCTGTGGCGGCGTCCGCCTCAGCGAGGTCAATTTCAAGACCATGGAAAGCAAGCTCCTGCCCGGCCTATTTTTCGCCGGCGAGATCCTGGACATTGACGCCGTTACCGGTGGCTACAATTTCCAGTCGGCCTGGACTACGGGCTGGATCGCGGGAACTTCGGCGGGCAGCGCCGCCTAGGGCGGCTCTTCGTCCAGCTCGTCTTCGAGCGTCTCGATCAGCTGCTCCAGCCGATTGTACCGCTTGATCGCGGCCTCCAAACTTTCCTCCAAGGCCTCACATTCCGCATCGGCGACCAACAGCTCCGCTTGGGCCAGCAACAGCCTCTGGGCGATTTCATCCTTGTTCGAGCCTTTGTGATGATTCTCTTGCATATTCCCGCCCGCTGCCAGGGTTGTTTTTGGCAGGGACGGCGCGGGAATGGGGTGAAAATCAGGGGGTGGCAGGACTTTTTTTCGGCGCAAATCAGCTTTGCTGCGCCGAAAAAAATCCTGCTATCCCCCTGATTTTCGCCCCATCTTGGTGCCGCTCCCCTGTCCAAAAAACGGCCCTGGCAGCGGCATCTGCCTGCAAGGCACTCCAAGGGCTCGGGCGAGGATCGCCCACCTGCTGTCCCACAGCAGACGGACAAACCCCCAAAGGCATCGAAGGCCAGTATCCCGACGAAATTGCACCACCCCCAAATTTTCAATCCAAGCCCTCCTAATGGCCCATTTTTCAGCCCCACATCGTAATTTTGCCGCTCATTTTGATAGTGATGGAAGACAAGATCAAAGCCGCGCATGCCGAACTCGCCGCATTCTCTGGAAGCGACGCTGAGGAATTCAAGCGGCTATTCACTGGGAAAAAAGGCGTGGTGAGCCTGCTTTTCGAAGACTTCAAATCCCTGCCAGGCCCCGAAAAGGGCAAGTTTGGCAAGTTGCTGAATGAATTGAAGGCAGCAGCCACCGAGCGTCTTGATGCCCTCCAAGCATCCGCCCCAGCCAAGCGCAGCTCCAACGCCCCGGACGACCTGACACTCCCCGGAGACCCGCACTTCGTCGGTTCACGGCACCCGCTCTCCATCATCCAGAACCGCATCGTCTCCATCTTCGAGAAGATCGGCTTCTCCATCGCGGACGGCCCTGAGATCGAGGACGATTGGCACAACTTTACCGCGCTGAACATGCCGGAGGACCACCCTGCGCGCGATATGCAGGACACCTTCTTCTTCAACGATGGCATGTTGCTTCGGACCCACACCAGCAACGTGCAGATCCGGGTCATGACCACCCAGAAGCCGCCGATCCGAATCCTCGCCCCCGGCAAGGTGTTCCGCAACGAGACGGTCTCCGCACGTGCCCACGCCTTCTTCCATCAGGTCGAGGGCCTATATGTGGACAAGGACGTCTCATTTACGGACATGATCCAAGTCCTCGACTACTTCGCCAAGCAGATGTTCGGCTCGGACACCAAGGTCAAGCTCCGGCCGTCCTTCTTCCCCTTCACGGAGATCAGCGCGGAGATGGATGTTTCCTGCATGATCTGCGGCGGCAGCGGCTGCAATGTCTGCAAGTACAGCGGCTGGGTCGAGATCTTCGGCTGCGGCATGGTCGATCCCCAAGTCCTTGAAAATTGCGGCATCGATTCCAATGTCTATAGCGGCTACGCCTTCGGCATGGGCATCGAGCGCATCGCCATGCTCGCCTATGGCGTGAACGACCTCCGCATCTTCTCACAGAACGACGTCCGTTTCCTGCAGCAGTTCCAATCCATCAATCCCTACTGAGATGAAAACCGTCAAGGATATCCAGCATGTTGCCACCATCGGCGCAGGCGTCATGGGCCGGGGCATCGCACTGGTTGCGGCGCTGTCCGGTTACAAGTCCACCGTGTACGACATTCATCCTCAGATGCTTGACGAGGCCAATGCCTACTTCAAAAAGTATCTTTCGGACTCAGTGAGCCGGGGCAAGATGACGGAGGAGACCCGCGATCAGGTACTCGCCCGCCTGCACTCCACGAGCACGCTCACAGACCTCAAGGCGGACGTGGTGATCGAGGCGATCTTGGAGAATTTGGAGCTGAAGCAAAGAGTCCTCCGCGAAGTCGAAGCCATCAACGAGCCAGAGACCATCATCGCCAGCAATACCAGCACCATCCCGATCACCCGCATCGGTGCAGGGTTGACTCGCCCGGGGCAAGTGGTGGGCATGCACTTCTTCAATCCGGCACCGATCATGAAGCTGGTCGAAGTCATCGCCGGAGCTGCCACTGAGGAATGGGTCACGGAAACGACCAAGGCACTCGCTGAAAAGATGGGCAAAACGGCCGTCCTCGTTCAAGATGAGCCGGGATTCATCGTGAACCGCGTCGCGCGGCATTACTACCTTGAGAGCCTCAAGGCCCTTGAGGAGCGCGTGGCAGATGTCGAGACCATCGACCGCCTCATGGAGAACATCGGCTTCAAGATGGGCCCCTTCAAGCTCATGGACCTCATCGGGGTGGAGACCAACCATGAAGTGACCAAGTCTCTTTATGCGGCTTTCTTCCAAGATGAAAAATTCCGCCCCAGCAGGGTCCAGCAAAAGAAGGTGGATGCAGGACATTTCGGGAGGAAATCGGGCAGAGGCTTCTACATCTACTGATTCCAAGCAAAAATTGGTGTACCTTTTGCTGGGAACCTGATTACGTGGTCATTGTAAAGCGACTCAACATGAAAACAAGGAACACAATTATCCTCCTGGCATTGCCTCTGATGGCTTTGTTGATGACAGGTTGCCCTGTAGGCTTGGACTATCCCCTTGGGAAACCCGGCAAGGAGGCGATCAACCCCGCATTGGTAGGCACCTGGGTCAATAACTCGTCCGAAAGCGAAGTCCAGCGTGTCCGCCTCGAAAAAGGCAGGGACAACAACTACATCGTCACGGTACTTGCACGTGGGGAAATGTATGCTCTGGAAACAGACAACCTCACGGGTTGGGTGACGTCAGTGGCTGAGAAGAATTTCTTCTTTGCCCAGCCCGAGGGCGAGGAAAAGTACTACCACTATTGCTATTGGATGGATGGGGGGACACTGGTCACTCAGGACGTGAGCCTCCTCGATGGTGGCGTGGATGCAGTGACCTCCACAGAAACCCTCCGGCAACAGGTCGAAAGCTCCATGCGCATGGATGCTTGGGCGACAGAAACCCAAGAGTGGACCAAGGAGTAACTCCTCGGGGCTAGTCCATTTTTCCGCAGACCACTTCGATCAACTTCTCGGGATGCAAGTATTGCTGTGCCAGCCGTTGCACGTCCTCAGGGCGCATGGCCATCACGATGTCAAACTTGCGGTCCATTTCCTCGAAGGGATATTCGTTGACCAATGCGCTCTGGATCAGGCCTAGCATCTGATTGGGGGTTTCCCGACCTGTCGCCGACCTGCCCAGCATGTAGTTCCGAACCAAGTCCAATTCCGCGGCATTCACCCCACGGTCTGTGAGCAGGCGAATCTCCTTCTTGATCTCCTCCAGAGTGGAAACGATGTATTCATTGCCTACGTCGGTCTGGATCACGAAGGTCCCATCAAACTTCATGCAAAGCCATGCGGACGCGATGCCATAGGTATAGCCCTTGTCCTCACGGATGTTTTTCATGAGTCTGGACCCGAAGTAGCCGCCCAGCACAGTATTGACGACCTGCATGGGATAGTAATCGGGATGGCGACGCGCAAAGCCCCGGTGTCCGACCCGCAATGTCGCCTGCATGGAGTCCGCCTTCTCGAAGTAATGCAACCCAGGCTCATTCTCGATCTCCGGCCAATTGTGCTCGGCACCCATCAGACTGATGCGATCCTCCGGCTTTGCCACTTGGTGCTGACCCAATTGGGCATCCAGCAACCGCAGCAGCCGCTCCTCATCGAACCGACCCACAGCAACCACGATGGCGTTTGCCGGGTGGAAATGACTGCGTTGGAATGCCTTGAGCTGCTCCAGGCGGATGGCTTCGATGTCCGGCTTGTCGCTGAAGGCGCCGTAGGGATGTTGGGTGCCGTACATGAGCCGGTTGAACTCCCTGCGGGCGATGAAGCCAGTGTTTTGCATCTCGACATCGAGGTGCTGCAAAGTGCGTTCACGGAGCTTCTCCAATTCATCACCCGGCATCGCAGGATCCACCATCATCTCCACCCACAGCGGAACGGTGGACTCCAAGTGCTTCGCCAGGGTCGTCAGGCCGATGGAGGCCGACTCATAGCCCGACTCCACGTGCACAAACGCTCCGTACCAGTCCATCTTCCGGGCAAATTCCAGGCTGCTGAGCCGGGTCGTCCCCTCGTGGAGCATCTTGGTGGTGAAGGTTGAGACCGAGGGGGCCGTTTCGAAGCTCTTGCCAGCCGGGAACACCGCGCTCAGCTCCACGATCTCCTGCGCTCCGAATTGGAGGAGGTGTACCTCTACGCCATTGGACAGGGTAGCACGGCGCACATTGGGGAAAATGACCTTTTCCAATGCGGCGGCCTGCGGCGGCAGACTGCGATCGAGATTAAGATTTGCCATTCTGGGGCAGGTAATAGAGGGTGGAGCAATTGTTGGGATGGAAATAGCGGCGAGTGGCTTCGACCACATCGTTGCGAGTCAGGGCCAGGTAGCGGTCCAAGGAGGTGTTCACCAGGTTCACATCCCCAAGAGCGTCGCTGATAGCCAGGTTCATGGCCTTGCTGAGCAGTGTCACGCGGTCCATGACGTACTGGCTTTCCACGCTGTTTTTGACGCGTTGGACCTCCTCCTCGGAGACATTGAGCAACTCGTCCAGCACCTCTTGGAGCGCCTCCTCGTATTGCTCTACGGTCTTGCCCTTCGCGACGGTGCCATCGATGCTCACCGTTCCGGGGTCATGGCTGCCCCAGCTGAACGCGCGAACCGAGCTCGCCACTTGCTTGTCCTTGACCATGTGTTGGTACAGGTGTGCGGCCTTGCCGTTGCTGAGGATATCCGTTACCAGATCCACAGCGAAGTAAGCGTCATCGTTCTTCGCCGGGATGTGGTACATCTTGTACACGGCCGGAAAGGGCACATCCTTGTGGACGACCTTCTTCCGGGGCTCGGTTTGGCGGGGCTCAGCGGGTAGCGGCTGATGCAACAGTTCCCGGCGGGGTATGTCGCCGAACCATTTCTGGGCGAGTTCCTTGACTTGCGACAGCGTCACGTTTCCGGCGACCACCATCGTGGCATTGTTCGGGGCGTAGTAGCCATAGAAGAATGCCTTCACGTCCTCCAGAGTCGCACTCTCGATATGGGAAATCTCCTTGCCGATCGTAGGCCAGCGGTAGGGGTGCGTCGTGTAATGCAGCCCGCGCAAAATCAGGTGGGCGTCGCCGTAGGGCTTGTTGAGGTACCGCTGCTTGAACTCCTCGATCACCACGCTTTTCTGGACGTCCAGATTTTTCTGGGAAAAGTCCAACTCCAGCATCCGGTCACTCTCCAGCCAGAATCCTGTCTCAATCTGATTGGAGGGCACGGTGAGGTAATAATTGGTGATATCGTTGGTGGTGAATGCATTGTTTTCCCCGCCCACCATTTGCAATGGCGTGTCGTAGTTGGGGATGTTCTTGCTGCCGCCAAACATCAAGTGCTCGAAGAGATGGGCAAATCCCGTTTTGTCGGACACCTCATTGCGGGCACCGACCCGGTAGAGGATGTCCACCACTGCCGTAGCCGTGGAGTGGTCCTCGTGCACAATCACCTTCAGGCCATTGTCCAGGAAAAACGTTTGGAAAGGAATTGCAGACATTGATAGAGAATTGCGAGAAGCCCATCGTGGAAGAGAGATCCACTGAGGAGCGGCAAAATTAATGATCCAAGACGATATGGAACCACCAAAAATAGGCGGGGCCCAACCGGGGCCCCGCGGGACTAAAGTTTAGTAAGTGGGTTGGGGTACCTGACCCCGACAATAGATTAAGTCGGTCCTCTGCCTCACTAGCAGAAAAACATTTACAAAGTCCCTTTTATCCCTTACACCGCCATTGGGCAAAGTGCTTATTTTCAAATGTATCGATATTGATGAAAGGATGCAAGATTTTGTACAAAAATTCTTCAAAATCATTGAAATTTCACCCAAAATCGCCCAAAATCAATCCCCAAGAACATTTTCCCCATGTAAGAATTTCTTGAAAGATATTCGTTTATGCCCCTTCGGCATGGGCATGGAAAAGCTCCCCGCCGCGATCGGCAGCAGTGCGAATCAATTCCTCGAAAGTCTCAGATGAGATTGATTTTGTTCATCAGGCTGTCCCGATAGGTGCCGCCGACCGGAATCACCTTCTTGCCCACGGAAACCGTCTTGTCCTCGATGGAGTCAATCTGATCGATCCGGACGATGTAGGACCTGTGCACCCTTACAAATTGATCTGCAGGCAGCTTCGCCTCGATGGCCTTCATGGTGGAGTGGCAGACATATTTCTTTTCGCGGGTTTGCAATGCCACATAGTCCGCAAGCGCTTCCACCCAGAGCAATTGGCGAATGTCCACCTTCACCAAGGCAGTGTCGGATTTCACAAAGACGTAATCACCCTTGAACTGGATCTCGTCGGACTGCCCTATTTCCTCCTCCACCTTGTTCACCGCCTTGAGGAAGCGTGCGTAGGTAGGTGGCTTGAGCAGGTAGTCGGCGACATCGAATTCAAATGCATCCAATGCATACTCCGACCGCCCAGACACCAAAATGACGGCCGGGCGGTCCTCCATGGTCGCCAGCACCTCCAATCCGGTCATGCCCGGCATCTCCACATCCAAGAACAGGAGATCTACCTTGTTTTCTCGGAGAAATTGAACGGCCTCGATCGAATTTTGAAAGGATCGCAACAAGCTCAGTGACGGAGTCTGAGCTATCATTCCTTCCAAAACCTTGATGGAAAGGAGGTCGTCGTCCACGATTACGCAAGCTAGGGCCATACAATTACCTACAAACTAGTCCAAATAAATTTACCATTCTTTTGCCAATCACCAAGTCATGCCTAAAAAATCCCAAGTTGGGAGGTCTGTGATTGGCAATCTGTCAGAGGGAAGGACAACGGATGAGGTCGCCGGGATCCTGACCTTGGGCAAGGCTGGCATTCACGGCATGGAGGACTTCCGCGATCTGCGTTGCGGTGAAGTTGCTGGTGCATGCCCCCAAGACGCTGTTGGCTTCGTGCCGCAATTCATCCAACGTCCACCCTTCAAAGGCGCCGCTCCCCACCACCAACTGCCCCAGAGCCAATCGCGGTGATTCGCCCCCTTTCGACGATTCGTTCATCTTAACCGCCAGTTCCAGGCAGATCAGTTCTCCCAGCAATTGATTGCCCTTGCCTTGCCTTTGAAGCCCTTTGGCCGTCGCTGCCAAACTCGTGGCGGGTCCGTCCATCGGAAGGGAATTGGTGACCTCCGCAGCACTGCCAATGGTCAGCGTGTGCTCGCAACCGAGGACCAAACCGTCGGGGTACAACTTTCCAAAATTGGATTGGAGCCATTCCTGAGCGCCTGAATCACCCTCCGAGAGCCAGGCTTCTTGGCGAATCGTTTTGGGGCGCTTGGTGGAGTCGGCCAGGTCGCATGCCTGCGAGGAGGCTGCGCACGATTGGATGCAATACCTGAGCCCTTGGGCAGTGCCTGTCGCCTTGTCCATCCCCAACTCACCGACGCCTACCGCATCCTCGGACTTGACTTCAAACCGCCCAGCGACCACTACGCACTCCTTGAGTTGAGTCAGGGGCACACGCACCGCCCACGGCATCACCAAGGAATGATTCGTCACCTGAATCGGGAATGCGGTGTAATTCATCTTTCCTGTCGCCAGCTTAGGGCAAGCCTCAGGATCTCCCACATAGATTGAAATATTCGCCGTAGGCTTGACCGAAATGGGCGCAAAAGTGATCCAGAGGTACTGGGAGTCGTTTTGGATTTCAAATGTACCGACCGGCCACCCTTTGTCGCCCTGCACATCCACCAATTCCGGCTTTCCGCAGAATTTCACGTCGCCATCTGCCTGCGTTGAGTCCACAGTAATCCCTCCGCCAGATCCATGGTCGGTATGGCATCCGAACACGATCAGGCTCAGCGTAAGCAGCAGCCCTAGGAAAATGGTGTTTCTCACCTTGTGGTTTTTGGCCCCGTGATATTACAAAATTTTCCAAATGACGGCAGTTTCCTGTCGGAATCAGGATTGCTCCGAAGGGGTCAATTGCATTTCCCGGGCATCGCGTAGTCCATCCATGCCATCCGCATGATCATCCACTCCTTCACTCGGCGAACCTCCCCTGCATAGTCCGCTTCGTAGGGCTTCGGATTCGGCCAAATGTAGTCGCCCAGGATTGGCCAGACCTCAAAGTTCATTTGTTGCGAACCATCCAATGCAGTCGCGAGGCTGTCGATCAGCCCCAAGACCTTTTCTTGGCTCAGGACACTCTTCCTCAGGGATTGCCAGCGGCATTTCACTTGGTTTTGGAATGCAGGATCCCTGGCCAGAAATCCCCAGAAAAACGGCGTCTTGTCCGACGAAACCCCGTATTCCTCCCAATGCCAGCCATTGGGGGCGTAGCCGTAGTGGTATTCAAAGTTGCCAAATGCGAGGTCGTAGTCCCAGATAGGGCCGGCCTTGAGCTTGCCGCCCTTGCTTGCCTTGTCCTTGTGGTAAAATGAGCTCAGCCAGTAGGCGTCCACATTTTTGCCCAGCTCGGACATGATCATCACATCCACAAAGCTCGCCACGTCAATGAAGTGCGGGTATCCGGTTCGAGCATCGGTCAAGCCTTTGTTGCAAGCCAGTTCGAAGCTGTCCACGAATGCATGAATATAGGCCCGCTGCTGCTCGGTGATGTCGTCAGCCTCCGGATAATGAAACAGCCAATTCTGTTTCTCGTCGGAATTCATTGGGGGAAATTGGGATTCCCAGCCGTCGTTGTTGGAACCCTGACGCCAGTCGGTCTTGATGATGTAGCCGCCCGTCAGGCTATCGCCCGCATTGTCGTTGTCATCCATCTTGGCGATGTCCACGCGGTTGCCGCCCCGCTTGATCTTCTCGCCCAGCAGGTAAACGCCGCGGTATTCGCCGTCCATCACCACATTCACGAACCGCATGCGGGGACTGTAGTTCCCCATTTGGCCATAGAGGTAGTAGGCGAGGTAATTGCGGAGAAGTGATTTGTCGGAATGGTTGGCGGACAGCACAAAGTCATTTTCCTTGGGCAGGTCCAGCAGCTTGGCTGCCTTCGGCTTTTGACCCAGTGAATCCAAGGTCTGCAGTCCAAATGACAGCTTCGAATGCCGTTGTGAGCTCCTCCCCCGTACTTCCATCTTTGCCAGCCCCTCGAATCCATTCCATGCATCCGTGGGCAGATTGGTCTTGCCGGGGCCATTGTCGATGATTCCCATGCGCACGGTCACCTTGGGCTCGTCCCGCACGGGATCACCCTGGCTCTTGATCACGAGGATGGGAAGCATGGAAGGCTTCATCACATACGGCTTGGCGGGCTTGTTGCTGAAGTAGAGTGTCCAGCTGTTCACCTTGCCGGATTCCTCCGCAGGCTCCGTGTCCACGACGACCAGCTTCCACGTTCCGTTTGGGTTCTGTCCATTGTTGATCCCACCAAATGGCACCTCTGGGCGGTAGTTTCCGCTGAAAGGGGCGGCACCGTCATTGATGTGGATCTCGGCTTCATGGGTGAAGCAGGTATTGAGGAAGTTGTCGTCCCCCTCCCCATTGCGGCGGCAGAGGTCGGCGACGGTCCCGTCAGGGGATACAAGGTAGATGTCCAAATCGGAGTCCCAGGTGTGCTGGATATTCACGCAGACCTTCTCCAAGCCGAAGCTCTCATTGATGTTCGCGGCCAGACCTGTGACTTTGAGTGAGTACACGTTCGCGGACTTGTCGTCCTTGATCGGCCCGCCAGTGCCATTGAAAATCCGCTGTCCCCATGCGGTCTGCGCGACCATCACCCCGCACAGCACCCCCAGCCAATTCATCATCCTGCGTTTCATACCAGCAATTTATTCGATCTCCTTCAAAAAACGTGGGCTACACCGAATGATGTAGCCCACTTGATTATCCTTACGAAGAAACTTTACACAAATCAGAGGCAGGGGTTGCTGTTGCAAGCGCCGATCATGTCGCCGACGTGTCCGCCGCCTTGGCCGCCTTGGCAACCACCGCCGTGGTGTGAGCCGTGGCCGTGGCTGTTGGAGCCGGAGCCGCTGCCGCCGCTACCGCTGTGGCCGTTGTTGCAGCCGCCGCCTTGGTGGTGACCGTTGCAGCTGTTGGTGTGGCCGCCGCAGCCGTGGCCGTTGCCGCCGTGGCCCCAGCCGCTGTTGCCGCCGCCGTTGTGGCCGGAGCCAGAACCACTGCCAGAGCCGCTGCCGCTGCCGCCGTTACCGCTGTAGCCGCCGCCACCGTTGGTGTTGCTGGAGCAGACACCCGTCACGTGCTGGCTCAGTTGGGCGTAGCTCACGCAGATGGTGGTAGCGCCGTTGGGGTTGCCGGGAGGAACGTGGCAGACTTTCACGCCTTGGGTGGTGCCGCCACCGTTGTTGTTGCCGCCGCCGTTGCCGCAGTTGCCACCGTTGCCAGAGCCGGAGCCGGAGCCGTTACCGCTGTTGGTGTTGCAGCCACGGTATTGGTGGTGGTTGCCGTTGCAGCCTTGGCTGTGGCTCAGTTGGCTGTTGCAGTAGTTGCCGTTGTGGTTGCCGGAGCAATTGTAGCGGTGGCCGCCACGGGACTGGCAAGTCTGGTTGGTGCTGTGGTTGCCGTCGCAGCCACGGGTGTGACCGCCGCCGCAAGCGCGGTTGGTGGCGTGGGTGGTGCTGCAGGAGCGACCGTGACCGCGGTGGTTGCAGTTGCTGTTGTTGCCGCTGTGCTGCGTGTTGCAACCGTGGTTGTGGTTGCCGCCGTTGCAGTTGCTGTTGGAGTTGTGGTTGTGGTTGCAACCGGGGTGGTGGCTGCCGCTGCCGCCGCCACCGTTGTTGCCGCCGCCGCCATTGTTGCCACCGCTGATGGTGCAGGAGACGTCGATCACGTTCACGGTGAAGACGACCACGTGGCGAGCCACGCCATCAACCTTGATGGTCACGCTGTAGGTGGTGGTGGAGGTCGGGTTCACGGTGATGTCTTGGGTGGTGGCGCCAGTGCTCCACACGTAGCTGATCACGCCGGACTCCGTTGCGGTCGGGTGCAGGGTGGTGCTGTTCAGGTTGTTGCCGGTGCAGGTGAGGCCGGTATAGACCACTTCGCACACGGTGGTGGTGTCCACGGGAGGAGCACTCATGCAACGCTCGAGGCACAAGTGGGTGACCCATTGGCTGTTGGAGGCCATCGGATCGCCAGTCGTTTGCCAGCGGCGGTTCTTGCCCCAGAGGACAGTATTGGATCCGCCCACGGCTGCACCGAAGAGGTTCAGTTTCAAGACACCAACACGGAGGCAGATGTCAATGCACTGAGCAGGCATGTTGTCGCCCTTGAGGCGAACTTGCCACTTGTTGACGGCTTGGCTTGGAGCCAAGGTAGGCCAGTCATTGCTGAACTGAGGAATACCGTTTTGATCCATCTGGAAGCTGTTCGTCAAGCCGAACTTCCACCAGTTGGCATCGGTGTACCAACCTGGAGCCAGGGTGAAGTTGCAGTCGATGAAGTTGCTGTCCATGAAGTAACCCTCATACATTTCGAGGTATCCCCACGGAACTTGATCAGTAGGCGTACATGCGCGCGGTCCTGCCGGGCCGTAGCACTTGTCCACCAAGGGGCTGCCGTTGTCTTCGCGCACCAGGTAGATGGTGTCCAGCTTCTGACAGATGGAATCCAATGCAGGGTGGGCGTCGCCTGCAGCTCCTGAAAGGCTCGGACCACCGCTACCGTCGGTGGGGGAGACGTTGTCAGGGCTACACGCGAACATCATCAGGGCGAGCCCGACGAGTAACAGTGTTGATTTCTTAATGAATTTCATAGTCCAACTCCTTGAGTAATAAACAGTGTTGATTGAAAAAACACCTGCGACCGTAGCTGATCGCTTTGTAATTCAAATATTGCATGTGGGTTTTACAGATGCAAGATTTTTATCGCTTTTGTAGAAAAAATTTAACGCGGGGCCCGGTTTTGAGGGCATTATTACCCTGCCACGCCTTCATTTTCGGATGAAAAACAGGGTATCAGAGCCCATATTCATTCACACTCCATCATTAATCAATGTAATATTCATTATGTTTTTGGATGTTTTTTACAAGGATAATCAATCACCAAAAATTTCATATATTATTGATTAATAAGGTCTCTATAAACGAATTCACATCAACACCAATCACTTCAAGTGAATAATTGATTCCAATATTTTGAATCAATAGATGTAAGGTCAACAAACCCGAGGGGAATCATGTAAGAAATGGCAGGGTTTACACGATTAATTTGCCCGCAACAGGGAGAAAATGCTTCCCAAGAATGCCCTCGGAGCAATTTCTAAATCGATCTAGGCGAGAATTTTTCCCGTGAACGAGGGTGAAGCGGTGTCTCAAGGCTCGGAAAATAGTCGCTTTCGTGCCCTTTCGCTCCAAAAGTCCCCAGGAACACATGCGTTTTTTCGGAAATCTAGCATTCTAAGGCCGTTGTAAGCCATGCCTTGGAGTCTTCGCCCATATCCGGCACTAGGCAAGGAGGGATTGACCATTGTTCCTCTCAATTTTCCCCTCAATCCTTACATCATGGGGTGTCTGGATTCCTGCCACCCCAAAAGGAAGCTCCCAGACCTGTATGTACAAGCCTGGGAGCCCTGAGTTTTGGTTCAATCAATGCCGGATCAGGCGGAGCAGGCCATGCATTCGTCGGGATTCTCCAACGAGCAAGTGATTTGCTCCAATGCCACCTCGCGGTCTTTTTCCTTTTGCTGACGGATCAGCTCAGCATCCACCGTGAACTTGATCGCGTCGGCGGCGGACTTGGTGCGGAGGTAGTACATGCCGGTCTTGAGGCCCTTTTCCCATGCATAGAAGTGCATAGAGGTGAGCTTGCCAAAGTTCGGGTCTTGCATGAACACGTTCATGCTCTGGCTCTGGCAGATGTAGGCGCCACGATCAGCAGCCATGTCCACGATGGACTTTTGCTTGATCTCCCATGCGGTCTTGTACAGCTCACGGATTTGCTCGGGCACTTCCTCGAAGCCCATGATCGAGCCATTGGAGGCCATGAGCTTGTTTTTCATGCCTTCATTCCACAGGCCGAGGTTGATCAGGTCCTTCAGCAGGTGCTTGTTCACCACGATGAACTCACCGCTCAAGACGCGACGGCTGTAGATGTTGGAGGTGTAGGGCTCGAAGCACTCGTTGTTTCCGAGGATTTGGGAAGTGCTCGCGGTAGGCATGGGCGCGACCAAGAGGCTGTTGCGCAGGCCGTGCTTCTGGATTTTCGCCTTCAGCGTGTACCAGTTCCAGCGCATGCTGGGCTCGACACCCCAGAGGTCGAATTGCAGTTGACCTTTGCTGGCCGGGGATCCCTCGAAGGTCTCGTAGGCGCCATCGCGCTCAGCGAGTTCGGAGGAAGCCTCAAGGGCAGCGTAGTAAATGGTCTCGAAGATCTCGCGGTTCAGGGTGCGTGCCTCTTCGCTGTCGAAGGGGTAGCGCATCAAGATGAAGGCATCAGCCAAGCCCTGCACACCGATACCGATCGGGCGGTGACGCATGTTGCTGTTTTTCGCCTCCGGCACCGGGTAGTAGTTCACGTCGATGACCTTGTTCAGGTTGCGGGTGACCACCTTGGTGATATGGTACAGCCTGTCGTGGTCAAACTTGCCGTTCACCACGAATTGGCTGAGGGCAATGCTGGCCAGGTTGCAGACAGCGACCTCGTCAGGTGAGGTGTACTCGATCACTTCCGTGCAGAGGTTGCTGCTACGGATCGTGCCGAGGTTCTGCTGATTGCTCTTGCCATTGCAGGCGTCTTTGTAGAGCATGTAGGGAGTGCCAGTTTCGATTTGGCTCTCCATGATCTTGAACCAGAGGTCCTGGGCCTTGACCACTTTGCGAGCGCGGCCTTCCTTCTCGTACTGATGGTAGAGGTTCTCAAATGCCTCACCCCAGCAATCGTGCAGACCGGGAGCTTCGTTGGGGCAGAAGAGGGACCAATCGCCACCGTCCTTCACCCGCTTCATGAACAGGTCCGGAATCCAGAGGGCGTAGAAGAGGTCGCGGGCGCGGTTCTCTTCCTTGCCGTGGTTCTTCTTCAGATCCAGGAATTCGAACACGTCGGCATGCCAGGGCTCGAGGTAGATGGCAAATGCGCCTTTGCGCTTGCCGCCGCCTTGGTCCACATAGCGAGCTGTGTCGTTGAAGACGCGGAGCATGGGCACCACACCGTTGCTCGTGCCATTGGTACCTTTAATATAGGAGCCGGTTGCACGGATGTTGTGGATGCTCAGACCGATGCCGCCCGCGCTTTGGGAAATCTCGGCGCATTGCTTCAGGGTGCCGAAGATGCCGGAGATGCTGTCCCCCTGCACGGAAAGCAGGAAGCAGGAACTCAGTTGCGGCTTCGGTGTGCCTGCGTTGAAGAGCGTGGGGGTGGCATGGATGAACCACTTCTCGCTCATCAAGTTGTAGGTCTCGATGGCAGCCTCGATGTCACGGCCGTGGATGCCCACGGACACACGCATGAGCATGTGCTGCGGACGCTCCACCACTTGCCCATTCATCTTGAGCAGGTAGCTGCGCTCGAGGGTCTTGAAACCAAAGTAGTCGAAGTTGTAATCCCGATCATAGATGATGGTGCTGTCGAGCAAGTCGGCATTGTCCATCACGATCTGATACGTCTCCTCTCCGATGAGTCCTGCGGGCTCCCCGGTTTTGGGATCTTGGTAGTGGAACAGCTTCTCGATGGTGGCCGAGAAAGACTTGTCCGTTTCCTTGTGCAAGTTGGAGATGGCGATGCGCGCCGCGAGGATGGCGTAGTCCGGGTGCTTCGTGGTCATCGATGCAGCGGTCTCGGCAGCGAGGTTGTCGATCTCCGTCGTCTCCACGTTGTCGTACACACCGTCGATGACCTTCTTGGTCACCTCCACAGGATCCACATAAGCAGAGTCCAAGCCGTAAACTAGCTTCTTGACTCGGGCAGTGATCTTGTCAAACTTCACCGCCTCTTTCTTGCCGCTTCTTTTCAATACGTACATGGTGGTCGGGATTTAATACGAGGATGTATCAAAAAAACAATCTGGGAAAAATGAATACTTGGCTCAGAAGTCTTCGTCGAGCTTGAAGACGTGGTCTTCTTTCTTGCTCATCACGCCGGCCTTTTGGTACTCGGCCACGCGCTTTTCGAAGAAGTTGGTCTTGCCCTGCAGCGAGATCAGGTCCATCCAGTCAAATGGGTTCGGCGTGCCATAAGCCTTGTTGTAGCCAAGGGCGACCAACAGGCGGTCCGCAACGAACTCGATGTATTGGCCCATGAGGCCAGCGTTCATGCCGATCAGGGACACGGGAAGGGCATCCATGATGAACTCCTTCTCGATCGCCACAGCCTCGGTGATGATCTCACGGATGCGCCACTCCTCCATCTTGGTCTCCAGCATGGAGTAGAGCAGGCAGGCGAAGTCGCAGTGCAGACCCTCGTCACGGCTGATGAGCTCGTTGCTGAAGGTCAGGCCCGGCATGAGGCCGCGCTTCTTCAACCAGAAGATGGAGCAGAAGCTACCGCTGAAGAAGATGCCTTCTACTGCGGCAAATGCGACAAGGCGCTCGGCGAAGGTGGCATCGCTGCCAATCCACTTCATGGCCCACTCAGCCTTCTTGGTCACGCAGGGCACGGTGTCCAAGGCGTGGAACAGCATGTCCTTCTCCTTGGCGTCGCGGATGTAGGTATCGATCAGGAGACTGTAGGTCTCGCTGTGGATGTTCTCAATTGCGATTTGGAAACCATAGAAGCAGCGTGCCTCCGGGACTTGCACCTCGCTCAGGAAACGCTCGGCAAGGTTTTCATTCACGATGCCATCGCTAGCAGCGAAAAACGCGAGGACGTGCTTGATAAAGTGACGCTCATTGTCGTCCAGCTTCGCCCAGTCAGCGAGGTCGGGCGCCAAGTCAATTTCTTCAGCAGTCCAGAAGCTAGCTTCTGCCTGCTTGTACATTTTCCAGATTTCGTTGTGCTTGATGGGGAACAGCACAAATCGATCCTTATTCTCTTTCAGCAAAAACTCCATGGGTCGTTGGGCGATTAAATCAAATAGTACTTCTCAATTCAGTTTCAGCAGCAGCCTTACAAACCTTTGGACTAGAGCCGACGATTCCCCGAGGCATCCGCCATGCTTGGCGGCAGCGGTTGCCTAATTTCTCGACAGCAGTCTAATCCAAGACAGAATTGTTGCGACTGGACTACAAGTTTAAGCAGCCTCAGATTCCTATGCCTTCGGACTTTTCAACAGAAGGTTACTCAAAAAATTTATTCGTCTAAAAAACAGACGCTTGCGACAGCGAATTTTCGTTAACGACAAATTCACTTTGTGGGAGGCTTGCATATATGCACTCGTAAGCAGGTTCCGGCATTCGACGATTGCCAAAAATCGCACTGATTTTCTTCAGCAATTTCTTGCTTCAATATGCTACTTATCAATGAATTGTGGAGAAATGCCGACTCAGGTGAGAACAATCGGCTGCGGGGAAAAACAGAGCACAAATATGACGACCGCAGCCCAGCCCATGACCTTTTGCACAGTGCTCAGTGGACGGTCATCCACAGCCACTGGATGGTCCAGCCCCACCATGCGCACCACGAGCAGCGAGTACAGCAGCCACACCACATTCGGGCTCACAACCTCCCCCATCCAGCTCACCAGGAACTGCGACGACACCACCGCAAACACCGCCAACCCCTGCTTCCACACCGCTGTCCAATTCACCAGTTTTCCCAACACATAATAGACCAAAAAAATGTAGAGCACGAGTATGGCCGCATGAAACAGGTGGTCCCAAAACGGAACCGGTAGGCCAAATGCCAGAAAGTCCCCGGGGCTGATCATGCCCAAGCCACCCATCCACAGCAGGCAGAAGACAGCCACCCGGCTGATGATCCCGGCCCGCTTCGCCCCGAACAATCCATACATCACATGCCCCCCGTCAAGCTGCCCGATCGGCAGCAAGTTCAGGGCCGTGAAAAACAAGGTGAGGAAGCCTACCAGCAGGAAGGGATAATGCTGCATCTCGAAACTCGGCGGCATATTGGGGTCACCACTGAACAGCCATTTGAATCCCTCGAACAACAGGCTGCCCCCAAACCTCAACACCCCAGATGCTCCCGCCATCTCAGCCTCGGAGGGCACCCCGCCAAACATTGATTGATAGACGGGATGGATCCCCATGATGGTCTCCGTCACGGGAGGCAGGTGGGTGAATCCGTACAGCAGCAACCCAATCGCCACCACAAACCCCGCCAAGGGCCCGGCTACCCCGATATCGAAATACTTGCGCCGACTCGATGGCATCTCCCGGATCCGGATCACCGCCCCGAAGCTGCCGATATTGGGCATGCCCGGAAAAAAGATTGGGATGTAGTAAGGCAGCGAGCAACGCACCTTGTGGTAAACCGAAGTGAAGTAGTGGCCAAACTCATGCACTGAGAGGAAGAGCAGGAAGGCAAAGGAAAACGGAACACCCTTCCAGATAAAGCTCCAATTCAGATCCCCCTTGATCAATTGCGGCCATCCCTCACTGAAGTCAAGGAAGGCAAAGTAGCTGCCCGTCGCCATCTCGGCGCCAGCCATCATGGTGGTGCAGACAGTCAGGAGAAACAATACGATGTGGAGCGGATACCTCTGCCTCATTTTGACCTTCCTAACTCCGCATTGTCGGCCATTGTTTAGGAAATAGTGCGTTCCTCACACTATCAACAACAAGCCGGGAATTGCGGGTAGCCACTTTCAATATTTTTGCCAGAATCAGTAAAAGTACGTGAATTACGTAGTAAATAGCACCGTCAGCAACGTTAGGGTCTTGGAAGCACAGTCACCCACGATCAAGCGGTTTTGGGAGCGGATGTTGCCCGCTCAAAATTCGGAATTGCCCTGCCTCCAGCAGTGGCAGGATGGCAAGTACGTCCCCACCTCCTACAAAGATGTCCACGCCCAGGCACAGTGTGTCGCAGGCTACCTGATGCGCAGGGGCTTGCAGCACGGCGACCACGTGGGCATGATCGGGCAACCGGGACTGCGCTACCATGTCATGAACCTCGCCCTGCAATACCTCGGGGCAGTGAACGTGACGATTCCGCAGGGATTCACCACCGAGCAAATCGACAGCCTTGGTCGTCGGTACCGCTTCCGTCTCCTCTTCGTGGATAGTGCGGAGCAATTCCAGGCCCTCGGCGAATTCCCCGACATGAAAGAGCAACTGCTCTGCGTGGTCATCGGGGAGGACGAGGTGGATGCCCTCGACCCGGACAAGATCGTCACTTACGACCGCGTGGTCACCCTCGGCAAGTCAGCATGGCGCGAAGAAGCCAATGAGCTCAAGGCCCGCAAGAACAGCGTGCTCCCGCAAGACATCTACACCATCCTGCTCGATGAAGAGGGCAAGACCCAAAACGTCAGGATGGAACAATGGATGAACGCGGTGGACCAGGCCGAGAAGGCATTGCTGACCGCCCAAGTCAAGAACCTCATCTCCACCCTCACGCCGGATCGCCTGTTGTGGAGGGCTTATGGATTTGCTGCCATCTCCAATCGGGTTCCTTGGTGGATTCGCCCATCGCAAGATCTCCAGGAAGGCGGCTTCGCCAACATCAAGCCGGAAATGATCCTGACGGACCCGGTCGGTGTGCGAAACCTCTACGAATTGTTGCCCTCACTGATTGATCAGCCCGAAAAGGGTCGCCGTGCGATCGTCCTCGCTCTAGAAGTCGTCCGCAAGCGAGACGAAGCCAACTCGGCTGGCAAGAAAGATCCGCTGATGAACCGCCTCAAGTACCGCACGACCAACCGGAAGCTCTACAAGCGCATCCGCACCAAACTCGGCGGCCGCATCACCGACCTCGTCTGCGACAAAGGCGTGATCGACGCTGATCATGGCGTACTGCTCCGAGAAATTGGAGTCAAGATCGCGCAAAGCTGATCAGAATTCTCAGAATTTACTGAATTACAGAATTTAAGGCGCATTACTGGTGCGCCCAGAATTCTGTAATTCTGATAATTCCGTGAATTCTGCTCCCTAGTCGGGGAGCAGGAAGGGGTACCTGTAATTGGTCGGCGGGACGAAGTTTTCCTTGATGGTGCGGGGGGAAACCCAGCGCAAGAGGTTCAGGTAGCTGCCCGCCTTGTCATTGGTGCCGGAAGCGCGGGCGCCACCGAAGGGCTGCTGACCCACCACGGCGCCGGTCGGCTTGTCGTTGATGTAGAAATTGCCGGCTGCATTTTCCAGCGCACGGGTCATCTTCTCCACTGCATAGCGGTCACGTCCGAAGATGGCCCCGGTCAAGGCATACGGCCCAGTCTTGTCCACGATGGTGAGCATCTCTTCCCAACGCTCGTCATCGTATTCATACACCGTGATCACCGGGCCGAAGATCTCTTCGCACATCGTCAGGAAGAGCGGATTGCTGGTCTTGATGACAGTGGGCTCGATGAAGTAGCCCTTGCTCTTGTCGTAGTTGCCACCGCAGATCACCTCGGCCTCGGGGCTCACCTTGGCGCGGTCGATGTAGCTGGCGATCTTGTCAAATGCCCGCTCGTCGATCACAGCGTTCACGAAGTTCGTGAAGTCACGAGGGCTGCCCATCGTGAAGCTCTTGAGATCGGCCATCACCTGCTGAATCGTGTCCACATAGAGCGAACGCGGGATGTAGGCACGGGAAGCGGCCGAGCATTTCTGGCCTTGGAACTCAAATGCGCCCCGGCTGATCGCCGTCGCCAATGCCTTGGCATCGGAGCTGGGGTGCGCGAAGATGAAGTCCTTGCCGCCAGTCTCGCCGACCACACGGGGATAAGCCTTGTACTTCCCGATGTTGCTGCCGATCTCTTTCCAAATGTGCTGGAACACGCCGGTGCTTCCCGTGAAATGCAGACCCGCGAAATCCGGATGTTGGAAAATGATATCGCCCGCAAGTGGGCCGTCCACATAGATCAAGTTGATCACGCCGTCCGGCAAGCCTGCCTCGCGGTAGATTTCCATGATCACCTCGGCGGAATAAATCTGCGAGTCGGCAGGTTTCCAGACCACGGTATTGCCCATCATCGCAGGAGCGCCGGGCAGGTTGGCCGCGATGGAAGTGAAGTTGAACGGAGTCAATGCGAAAACGAATCCCTCCAATGGACGGTACTCGAGGCGGTTCCAGGTTCCGGCGGGGCTTTCTGGCTGATCTTTGTAGATCTGTGTCATGTAGGCCACGTTGTAGCGCCAGAAGTCGGCGAGTTCGCAGACGGCGTCGATCTCGGCCTGGTACGCGTTCTTGCTCTGGGCCAGCATGGTCGCGGCGTTCATCTTGGCGCGGTACGGACCAGCAAGCAGGTCGGCGGCTTTCAAGAAGATGGCTGCGCGTTGCTCCCAAGGGAATGCGGCCCATTTGGCGCGAGCGGCCAAGGCGGCATTGATCGCGGCGTGGACATGGGAGGCATTGCCCCAAGCATGATGGCCGAGCACGTGGCTGCGGTCGTGGGGGGGATGCATGGCCCGCTTTTCCTCGGTGAACACACGCTCAGCCCCGATGTACATGGGGATGCTCACTTGGTGGGACATCAGCTCGTCGTACTTGGCTTGCAGGGCCTTGCGCTCGGGGCTGCCGGGTGCATAGCTCAGGACGGGCTCATTCTTGGGGATCGGGACGTTGAAAAATGCGTTGGCCATAACGAATTCAATTCCTTGGATTTGGCCGCAAAGGTACGCAATGCCCGCTCAACTTGCAGGCGGCACATCATTATATATGTGTATCTGTTGATTCAGTCCCCGAGCTGCGCCAAGTACCTGACAAACTTCCGCTTGGCCACTGGCACCAGGGACGCCTCCTCCGGGAAGCTCAGCCGTGAATAGACCGAGAATGTCGCCGGATTGGGCAGTTCGCGCTGCGTGCGGATGAGCTCCAGCTTGATGGCTTCGTAGGTGTTCACGATGCCCAGCGTGAAGTCCGCAATGTGCTGCACGTGGATGCCCCGGTAGCGCTCGTTGGCATTTTCGAAGACGGTGATTTGGTAGGTAAATGCCCTCACCCCTGTCCCAGACCCGCCCCGCAGCAGCAGGTAACCCGCATCCTTGTACAGCGGCAACAACCCCACCGATTCGATCTCGATGTTGTCTTCGATGAAGTCGTAGAGCTGTTTGCCTTCCTCCACCGAGGAGCGAATCCGGGGCAATGAGAAATCGACGATCTCCTCGATCTCCCGCAACGCCTCATCATCGGCCATCAAGGAAGCGTACAATGCCCGGAATTTTTCCCAGTCCACTGCCAGCAATTGCTTGGGAGCAGAGCCCTCAAGCTGTGTCTTACCCTGCTGGAAGGCGTGGAGGTTTTGGTAATGCGTGAGCAATTCCGAGAATACCGGATAGAGCAAGGATTGATCGAAGGATTGCTTGACGCCCTGCAAATAGGCCAGCAGGACGTACTTCTTGTATTCAAAGTCCTGCAATCCCTCCACAAACCAATTGGCGCTGAGTTGTTTCATGACCTTTTCATCTTCGATTTTTGAATCTATACGAAAAGAGCGGGCGATTACTGACTGCTTCAAGAATTTTTGGGGAAAGCTAAGTCTAAAGAGCGGCGACCAAAGCATCAATAGCCTCTTGGCAATTTCTGAGATAATCCGCTCTTATCTGCGTCTCACCATCGCGAATTACGTGGACTCCTGAAGTCATCTGACTAAAGGGCTTTCCCAGAGCGAATGCCACAGCGCCAGTAGTGTGAAAATCGCGCACATCTGAAATTCCTTGGGAAAGATTTGTAAAGGTGAACATGAACGGATTGAGTTGCATAACCAAACGAATGTCGTCATCAATTGAGGTCAATACATTCTGGTAAGCAGATGCAGGCCCCATGTACTGGGTTAGCCTATTCTTCACTATCAAGTGGACTTGTGGCAGCTTTCTGCGACCGTCTATCAGTTTCCTTGAAAAGCTAAATTCATCATAGATCGCTGATGGCAATTGAAATCCATGAACCAATGTGAGCGCATTTCTCACAGCCCTTCTTGACGAATCGTCGGCCATCACAGGCAGTACGAGCCGATCCGCAGTGGATAGTGCGATTTGCGTGTACATGGAGAAGCTTGGATTTGTATCAATGAATATTGTCTGATACTGACCCATTGTGGCTTCAATGAAGTCTCTTAACCAGTCGATTACCTTCAACCATGTATTGGTTCCTGGATCTGCGTGTTTGCGAGGGTAGAAATCACATTGGATTGAAGACGATTCTGTCCCCCGCCAAAAGATTGATATTGGAAGGGATGTACTTACTGAAATCTGAAGGCCTACAAATAAAATGCTCTGACTCAATCTGAGGAGTACTGTGTGCGGTCGGCAATCTTGTTTGGAAATATCCTCCGATCGACACTCGTCCATTTCGTTCATACAAGGTGTCGAGATTGGAGCTTCCATTTCCTTCCAAGCCCCCGAGCATCAATTCAGATAGATTTGCTTGTGGACAAAGGTCAATCGCAAGGATTTTTTGTCCGCGATGTAACTGAGCGTATCGACAAATCGCCTGAAATATCAAGCTCGTCTTCCCGGTTCCACCCTTGTTGTTCCAGAATGCGTAGATCATCAGAGTCTTTTTCAAAGTTACCCTCCACCTAGCCAATCATGCAAATACATAAGTATAAGCTTCCTACAAAACGAAAAAGCCGTCCTCTCTCGAAGACGGCTTCCGGCTATCCTTTTCTAGCTCAACCCGAAAGGACTCAAATCCCCAACAGCAACCGCTGCGGATCCTCGAGGAATTCCTTGACTTTGTAGAGGAAGGTCACTGCCTCCTTGCCATCCACGATGCGGTGATCGTAGCTGAGGGCCACGTACATGATCGGGCGGATGACAATCTGACCATTGACCACGACCGGACGATCCACGATGTTGTGCATACCGAGGATGGCGCTTTGCGGCGGGTTCAGGATCGGGGTGGAAAGCATGGAGCCGAAAACACCGCCATTGGTGATGGTGAAGGTGCCGCCGCTCATGTCTTCGATGGTGATCTTGCCTTCGCGCGCTTTCACGGCGTAGGCTGCGATCGCCTTCTCCACCTCCAGGATGCTCATCTTCTGCGCATCGCGGAGGTTGGGAACCACGAGACCGCGATCTGTGCTCACCGCCACACCGATGTCGATGTAGTTGAAGCTGACCATGTCATCGCCGTCGATCTGACTGTTGATGTTCGGGACAAACTTCATGGCCTCGCAGCATGCACGGACAAAGAAGCCCATGAAGCCCAGACCCACGCCATGCACTTCCTTGAACTTGTCCTTGTAAGCAGCACGGAGGTCCTTGATGGCCTGCATGTCCACCTCATTGAAGGTGGTGAGCATGGCCGTCTGATTCTTGGCATGGAGCAGGCGCTCGGCGATCCTGCGGCGCAGGACAGTCATCTTCTTACGCTCCTCGCCACGCTCACCGCTCAGGACGGGCGCTGACTCAGGCGCTGACTTGGTCTCTTGCTTCTCGGCCGGCTTTTGGCTGCTGCCATTGCCGCCGTTCTTCGCTGCCTCGACGACATCGGTCTTGGTGATCCGGCCATCGCGGCCTGTGCCCACCACGGACTCCTTGGATACGCCTTGGTCCTTCATCATCTTCTCCGCAGAGACGGATGCGACGCCTTTGGCGTAGGTTGCCTCCTTGCCGGATTCGACTTTGGCGGCGACTTCGACGGTCTTGACTTCGGTTGCAGGTGTAGCAGCCTTGGATTCGCCTGCGGCAGCGGTGTCGATCTTGGCGACAACCTCACCTACCCGGACGACCTCGCCCTCCTTCTTCAGGATTTCGATCTTGCCAGCACCCTCGGCATTGATGGTGAGGGTGGCCTTGTCACTGTTGATCTCGACGAGTTCGGCATCCATCTCCACGACGTCGCCACTCTTGACCAGCCATGCGCCCAGCTCGACCTCGGTGATCGATTCGCCTGGCACAGGCACTTTCACTTCCAGAATCATGCGATTTATGCTTTCGAAAGTTCTTTCTTCGGTTTTGCGGGGGACTTGGCGGCACCTGTCGGGGCGAATGCCTTGTCCAGAATCTTGTCCTGCTCCTTGAGGTGCAGCTTCTTGTAGCCCGTAGCCGGGCTCGCGTTTTCGGGGCGGGCATTGACCACAAGGCGATCAAAGAGCCCTTCCTTGACGGAATGACGAAGGATGAACGCCCAGGGACCCATGTTCTCCGGTTCGTCCTGCACCCACATCCATTCCTTGGCGTTCTTGTATTTGGCGACCAAGGCCCTCAGTTGCTCCACAGGCAGCGGATAGATCTGCTCCAAGCGCAACACAGCCACATCCTCGCGACCCTCAGCCTTCTGACGCTTTACCAATTCGTAGTAAAGTTTACCAGAAACGAGGAGCACACGCTGGACATTCGCGGCCTTGACGGCTGCATCGTCAATGATCTCTTGGAACCGGCCCGTGGCCATTTCCTTGATGCTGCTCGTGGCCTCGGGGAGGCGGAGCAGGCCTTTCGGGGTGAACACGATCAGCGGAACCCGGAACGGCCAATGCAACTGACGGCGAAGCAGATGGAAAATCTGTGCCGGGGTCGTCGGTTGGACGATCTGCCAGTTGTTGCTGGCGCACATCTCGAGGTAACGCTCAATGCGGGCGCTGCTGTGCTCGGGGCCTTGGCCTTCGTAACCGTGCGGCAGCAGCATGGTGAGGCCGCTGAGGCGCATCCACTTTTGCTCCGAGCTGGAGATGAACTGGTCGATCATGATCTGGGCGCCGTTCCCGAAGTCACCGAACTGCGCCTCCCAGAGGGTGAGCGTATTGGGTGAGGAAAGGGAGTAGCCGTATTCGAAGCCGAGAACAGCGTATTCGCTCAGGAGGGAATTGTACATGACGGCCTTGCCGGGCAATCCGAGGCCGTTCAGTGGCATATACTCCTCCTCCGTCTGATCAATCTTGAGGACGGCATGGCGGTGGGCAAAGGTGCCGCGCTCCACGTCCTGACCGGACATGCGCACGCTTTTGCCTTCGGCCAGCAACGTCGCATAAGCCAGCAACTCGCCCATGGACCAGTCGAGCTTGTCCTGCTTGAGTTGATCGCCGCGCTGTTCGAAAATCTTGACCACCTTGTCGAAGAAGGCTTTGCCCTCCGGCAGCGTGATCATGTCCTTCGCGAGCTTTTGCAATTCGGCCAGCTTGTAGCCTGTGTCGGGGCTTTTGAGCCAGTCGCTTGCCTGCTCGCGGCGGATGCCTTTCCACACGGATTCGCCAAAGGAGTATTTGACGGCACCCGAATTTTGCTTCACGGCGTTCAGCTCGTTTTGGAGCTTGGCGCGGAAGGTCTTGTCGAGTTCCTTGTCGTAGCCTGCGGGGGCCACGCCCTGTGCGAGCAGGTACTGGAAGTAGATGTCGCGCGGGTTGGGGTGGGCAGCGATGGCCTTGTAGAGCGTGGGCTGCGTGAAACGCGGCTCGTCGCCTTCGTTGTGGCCGTGGCGGCGGTAGCAAAGCAGGTCGATGAAGACATCGCGGTGGAACTCCTGACGGAATGCCATCGCGAGTTTGCAGGCAAACACCACCGCCTCCACATCGTCGCCATTCACATGGAAGACGGGGGAGTTGGTCACCTTGGCCACGTCTGTGCAGTAGGTGCTCGTGCGGGCGTCGGTGTAGTTGGTGGTGAAGCCGACCTGGTTGTTGATGACGAGGTGGATGGAGCCTCCGGCTTGGTAGGCCTCCAATTCGCTCATCTGAATCTGCTCGTAAACGATTCCCTGAGCGGCCACAGCGGCATCGCCGTGGATCAGGATCGGGACGATCTTCTTGCGGTCGCCGTCGTATTTCTGGTCGAGCTTGGCGCGGGCCTTGCCTTGGGCGACAGGACCGACGGCCTCAAGGTGGCTCGGGTTGGCGCAGAGGCCCAAGTGGACAGTGCTGCCAGAGCGGGAAACGATGTCGCAGGAATAGCCGTGGTGATATTTCACATCACCTGCGTAGTCGTCGATCTCTTCGTAATAGCCTTCAAATTCACGGAAAACATCGCCGTGGGGCTTTTGCAGTGTGTTCACGAGGACGTTGAGGCGGCCGCGGTGGGCCATTCCCAATACATATTCCTGGACACCCAACTCAGCACCGGACTCGATCACCTCATCCAATGCCGGGATCACGGTTTCGGCCCCCTCGATGGAAAAGCGCTTCTCGCCCACATACTTCTTCGCGAGGAAGTCTTCGAAGACTACGGCCTCGTTCAGCTTGGTGAGGATGCGCAGCTTCTGGTCCTTCGAGAAGGAAGGTGTATTCCTCGGGCCTTCCATGCGTTCGCGGAGCCAAGACACGATGTGCGGCTCGCGGATGTACATGTACTCGGCACCGATGTGGTGGCAATAAGTCGTCTCCAGCAGTCCCACGATGTCGCGGAGCTTGGCGGCGCCGAGGCCCACATCCACACCTGCTTGGAAGACGGTATCCAAGTCCTCGATCGCCAAGCCGAAGTTTTCCAACGCAAGGGTGGGATTGTACTTGCGGCGGTCGCGGACCGGGTTGCTCTTAGTGAACAAATGCCCCCGCGAGCGGTAGGCATTGATCAGATTCAAGACATAGATTTCCTTGACATCGCCTTGGGCTTGGGGATGGTCGCCGTATTGGGTGCGGGCGAAATCAAACCCCTCGAAGAACTTGCGCCAGCCGTACTCGACAGATTCTGGATCGGCGAGGTATTGCTGATAGAGTTGATCGACGTAGCCGGGGTCGGCGTTGCTCAGATACGAATAATTGGAAGCCATTTTTCCTACGCTTTTGATGGGCACCAGATCAGGACACGGCAAACACAGCCTTTTCGGTCACACGGGCCTCAAAGTCGGGACGGAATTTCTTCAGGGCGGAGCGCACCGGCCAAGCGGTGGCGTCAGCAAGGGCGCAAACGGTGCGGCCTTCGAGGGTATCGCAGAGGTTGAGCAGCACTTCCATGTCGCGGGTGCTTGCAGTCTTGTCCACGAACTTGCGCAGGGTCTTCACGAACCATCCTGTTCCTTCGCGGCAAGGGGTGCACTGTCCGCAGGACTCGTGGTCATAGAACTTGGCCACGCGGTAGGTGAACTTCACGATGTCGGTGTCCTCATCCAGCACACACATGCCCGCGGTGCCGAGCACGGAGCCGACGCTGCGCAGGGAGTCGCTGTCCATGGTGAGGCCGCTGTGGACCTCATCGTAGGTGAGGAAGGGACAAGAGGAGCCGCCTGGGACGACGCACTTGATCTTCTTGCCATTGCGCACACCGCCGGCGACCTCGTAGATCATGTCGGTGAGCTTCATGCCCGTGGGGTACTCATAGACACCGGGACGGTTCACGTGACCGGAGATGCCGTAGAGGATCGGGCCGGGGTGAGTGGGCGCGCCGATGGAGGACCACCACTTGGCGCCATGGCGCAGCACGATGGGCACATTCGCCAGGGTCTCGATGTTGTTGATCGTGGTAGGCTTGCCCCAGAGGCCGAATTGCGCCGGGAACGGCGGCTTCGAACGCGGATAGGGACGGTTGCCTTCGAGGGATTCCATGAGGGAGGTTTCCTCGCCACAGATGTATGCACCTGCTCCGGTATGGACGAAGACATCGCAGGAGAACTTGCTGCCCATGATGTTCTTACCGGCGAAGCCTTTCATGTAAGCCTCATCCACCGCACGCTGCATGATGTCGATATAGTCCATGTACTCGCCACGGATATAGACATAGGCTGCGTCCATCTCCATCGCGAAGCAGGCGATCAATGCGCCTTCGATGAACTGATGCGGGTTGAATTCGTAGAGGCGGCGGTCCTTGATGGTACCGGGCTCGGACTCGTCGCCGTTGCAGGCGAGGTAGCGCGGAACGCCTTCTTTCTTGGGAGGCATGAAGGACCACTTGAGCCCTGCATTGAAGCCTGCACCCCCACGACCGCGGATGTTGGCGGCCTTTACTTCCTCGATCACCTTCTTGGGATCCCACTCACCTGAGGTGAGGACTTTGCGCAGCATCTCGTACCCACCATGCTGGGTGTACACATCGATGCGGTTGAGGTTGGGGATGTCTGGAAGCAGAACTTTCTTGTACTCGCGCCAATTTTCCATTGCGGACAGAGGTCTTTACAGATTGGAGGTTAAAGTTAGGAAACATTTTTCACATGTAGCCAGCAATGGGCATTTTTTGGGCTTTTGGGGCCGATCCCAAGGCTGTTGTCTGTTTCCTATTCCCCTGCTCCCAGACCCTGCTCGCTGACCACAGGATTGCCCGAAGTCTCCGCCAAGGCGGCAGAGGATTGCTCCTCCTGTTCATCTGCGGCTTTCTTGAAAAACCTCCGCTGGAACAAGATGATGGCGACGATGCCAATGGTGATCGCGGCATCGGCAATGTTGAAGACAGGCAGCAGGTTCATTTCCATGCCCAGGAACTTGCCATGGACCAAATTCACATAGAACATGTCCACAACCCGCCCGTGCAGCAAGCCGCCCTCGTAGTCGTTGATCCCGCTGAACCAAACGCCATAAAACACCCGGTCGATGATGTTGCCGATGGCCCCGCCCAGGATGAGCGCTAGGAAATAGGGCAGGCCTGATTTCGCATTCCGGACGGCTTGCAGGAAATACGCGATGAGCATGACCGCAAGCAGGGAAAACAGGGTGAGGACGAGTTTGGCGGTGTCGTCCTCCACATTCACACCGATGCGTTGCAGCAGGTCGGCGACTGTCAGGCCAAATGCCGCCCCCTTGTTTTCAATGAAATTGATGTTGACGGTGTCCCCCACCACGGCGATGTTCTCGTAGGGGATCATGGAGAACTTGATGGCGATCTTCACCGCCTGATCGATGAACACGACCAATCCCGCAAAAAGGAAATAGCGGTAACGCTGCAGGAAGAGCTGAATGGCTCCCCGTTCCGTGAGGTTTTCAGGCGTGGATGGAGACGCGTCGCCCAATTCGGCTACTGGAGATGGGGCCGTAAATCAGGAACGGGGTTGCTGAATCCGCTTGGCCTCGATGGAGAGCTCGGTATGGGGGACGGCACGGAGGCGCTCCTTGGAGATGAGCTTGCCTGTCTCCTTGCAGCGACCATAAGTACCGTTTTCAATCCGCTCCAGCGCACGATGCAAGGCACCGATGAACTTCAGCTGCCGGGCCATGAACATCTCGATTTGCTCCTTTTCCAACGTGTCGGCGCCAAATTCGGTCATGTTGTAGCCGTCAGCTGTGGTCAGGTTGCTTTCTCGAAGGCTTTCCGCAAGCTCCTTGTATTCTTCGTCCGCCAGTTTCAGCTTGTCCTGAATCAATACGCGGAACTCTTCGAGTTCGGCCCTGGAGTAAAAGTTCTTCTCTTTTTCTTCCATGATTAACGGGAGATTTTGATCATTCCTTGAACGCCATCAACCTCGATGGCCAGGCCATCCGTCAAATCGGGAGCAGTTACCAAAGATTGTGCGAGCGTTTCACCACAAATATAGTCTTTATTCTCAGTCAACGCCTCCCGCCACTCGGGAACGTCTGAAACCCAGAGTGAAATGCGGTCGGTGACCTCCAAGCCGCTGTCTTTGCGGAGTGACTGGATTTTGCTCACGATCTCCCGGGCGATGCCTTCACGCTTGAGCGCCTCTGTCAAGGTCACGTCAAGTGCCACGGTCACCTTGTCGTTGGAAGCGACGCGCCAGCCTTCCACATCTTGTGTCCGGACCTCGACGTCCTCGCGCTTGAGTTCGAAGGGCTGCCCGTCCACCATGATGGTGATGCTGCCATTGCGTTGCAGTTCGGCGAATTCCGGGTTACCGAACTTCTCGATGGCCTCGGCGGCGAGCTTCATCTTCTGGCCGAGACGCGGACCCAGGGTCTTGAAATTGGCTTTGGCCTTCTTCACGATCACGGTATTGCCATCGCCGTCGCGGATAATCTCGACGCCCTTGACGTTCACCTCGGAGGAGATGATGTCGGCGACCGCCTGCACTTGTGTGGCCATGGCTTCGTCGAGCACGGGCACCATCACCCGCGCGAGCGGCTGACGCACCTTCACGTTCACCTGCGGGTTCTTGCGGATGCTGTGCACCAACGAGGTGATCTCACGGGCAAACTCCATCCTTTGCTCGAGGTCGCGGTCGATCTCGGCTTCGTTGGCTTCGGGGAAGCGGCTCAGGTGTACGGACTCGTGCGGCTCCAGTCCCGTCACGGCGTTCAGGTCGCGGTAAAGCTTGTCGCTGTAGAATGGCGCGTAGGGGGCCATCAACTTGGACAGGGTGACGAGGCATTCGTAGAGGGTCTGGTAGGCGGCGACTTTTTCGTCAGACATTTCGCCCTTCCAGAACACGCGGCGGCTGAGGCGGATGTACCAGTTGCTCAGCTCGTCCAAGAAGGCTTCGATGGCCTTGATGCCCCGGTGCGGCTCATATTGGTCGAGGGCGCCATCGACTTCAGCGACGAGGCTGTTCAGCTTGGACATGATCCACCGATCCATTTCGCGACGCTGCGACACTGGGATGCGGGCTTGGCTGTGGTCAAATCCATCCACGTTCGCATACTGCGCGAAGAAGAAATAGGTGTTGAACAGGGTGCCGAAGAAGCTCGTGAGCGTGTCCCGGAGGTGGTCCATGTTGAACTTGAGGTTCTCCCAGGGAGCGGCATTGCCCACCATGTACCAGCGGGTCGGGTCCGTGCCGAAGACGGGCAGGGTCTCATGCGGGTAGATGGCATTGCCGAGGCGCTTGGACATCTTGCGGCCGTCCTTGTCGAGGACGAGGCCGTTGGAGATCACCGTCTTGTAGGCCACTTTGTCGAAGACCATGGTGGCGATGGCGTGCAGGGTGAAGAACCATCCACGGGTCTGGTCCACACCCTCAGCGATGAAATCGGCGGGAAAGTTCTGCTCGAACAGGGCCTGGTTCTCGAACGGATAATGCAATTGTGCGACGGGCATGGCTCCCGAGTCGAACCATACGTCGATCAGGTCTTCTTCGCGCTTCATGGGCCGGCCAGTGTCGCTCACGAGCACCACGCGGTCCACATAGGGACGGTGCAAGTCGCCGCGCTCCAAGAAGTCTTCAGCGTCGGATTGGGTCATGAAACCCGCAGCCACGGATTTCTCCAGTTCGGATTTGAGCTCGGCTTTGGAACCGATGCACTTGGTTTCTGTATAGTCATCTGTGGCCCAGATGGGGAGCGGGATGCCCCAGAAGCGGCTCCGGCTCAGGTTCCAGTCCACAAGATTCTCCAGCCAGTTGCCGAATCGGCCCGTACCTGTGCTCTCAGGTTTCCAATTGATGGTCTTGTTCAACTCGACCATGCGGTCCTTGAGGGCCGTGGTTTTGATGAACCAAGCATCGAGCGGATAATAGAGGATGGGCTTGTCCGTCCGCCAGCAGTGGGGATAGTCGTGCTCATATTTCTCGACTTTGAAGGCCTTGTTCTCCTGCTTGAGCTGGATGGAGATGAGGACGTCCGTGCTCTTGTAGTCGGGAACGGTTTCGTCGGCACCATTGTAGTTCTTCACGAACATCCCAGCATACGGACCCATTTCCGCCACAAACTGCCCCTTCTTGTTTACGAGGGCCTCCTTGGTGCCATCGGGACGGGTGATGAGCATGGGCGGGATGTTGTTCTGGGCGGCGACCCTGAAGTCATCCGCACCGAAGGTCGGAGCGATATGGACGATACCCGTGCCGTCTTCCGTGGTTACGAAGTCGCCCACAACCACACGGAAGGGATCGCCCCCTTCGGGCTGCACGTAGGGCATGAGTTGCTCATAGCGGATGCCTGCAAGGTCCGAGCCTAGGTGCGTGCCCACAATCTCGACTTCGATCTTCTTGCCGCCAACTTTGCCATTGCCCTTGTTGTCCACGAGTTCGCCGTCCAAACCCAACACCTTGCCCATGAGGGCTTCAGCAAGGATGAGAGAGACGGGCAGGTCGGTATAGGGATTGGTGGTATTGACTTGCACGTAATGAATGCCCTTGCCGACCGCCAGCGCTGTGTTGCTGGGCAGGGTCCAAGGGGTGGTCGTCCATGCGAGGAAGTAGAGGTCACCTTGCGCCTTGGCGAATAGTGGCTCAGACTGCGCGTTGCGGACGGCCTTGAACTGGGCCACGATGGTGGTGTCCTTGACGGGCTGGTAGGTGCCGGGCTGGTTCAACTCGTGGCTGGACAGACCCGTTCCCGCGGCAGGGGAATAGGGCTGGATGGTGTAGCCCTTGTAGAGCAAACCCTTGTCGAAAAGCTGACGGAGCAACCACCAACAGCTCTCCATGTAGTCGCTCTCGTATGTGACGTAAGGATTGTCCAAGTCCACCCAATAGCCCATTTGCTCGGTGACTTGGTTCCACTCGTCGGTGTATGCCATCACCGCCTTGCGGCAGTGCTCGTTGTACTCCTCGATGGAGATCTTGGTGCCGATATCGTCCTTGGTGATGCCCAGGGACTTCTCGACGTTGAGTTCAATGGGAAGACCATGGGTGTCCCAGCCAGCCTTGCGGTGGACTTGGAAGCCCTTTAGGGTCTTGTAACGGCAGAAAATGTCCTTGATGGTCCGGGCCATCACGTGGTGAATGCCGGGGTGACCGTTTGCGCTGGGTGGGCCTTCGTAAAACACATAGGCGGGACCGCCTTCACGGGTGGAGACGCTCTTCTTGAAGATGTCGTTCTCCTTCCAGTAAGCCAAGATCTCCTTGTCCAACTCTGGCAGGCTCAACTTCTGGTACTCCGGGTACTTGGTCATAGTAGGACTTTTCGTTTCCATCGATACTCACTTGGAGTCTGCCGCTCACAACTCCTTGCCCGCGTGGCACTTGGATCAGCAATGCGGCTGCAACTCCTGATTTGAAAAAAGAGTGGCAAAGTTAAGCAAAAAACCCACAGACTGCGCCTGCTGCCGGGCCGGAATTCGGTGCAGGGACTCTCAGATTTTGGGCCCTGAAAATGAGCGAAGGCGGGCCTTTAGAGTTCCCGCCTTCTACTACTTTCTGCTGATTGACCTATTTCGATCTCAATGGGCGATGCTCAATTTGCCTTTGAAGACTTCGCCATTGATGGAAACTGCATAGAAGTAAATCCCGCTTGCAAGCTCGCTGAGATGGATTTCCTTGTTGAAAATCCCCTGCTCCTCGGCGCTGAAGTCGTGGCGCTTCACCAGCATACCAGAGGCGCTGTACAGGACGAATGCTCCCGCACCCGCCCGGGCGGCGTAGAACTCAAGCTTCACCACATTGTCCGCGGGGTTGGGATAGACCCCCTTCAGCTCAGGCATGGATGGACCCGCGAGGTTGATCTGCCGGATGTCCGAGAAGCTCGACAGCCCATCGTAATCGATCTGCTGCACACGGTAAAACCACGGCCTGCCGGAGTATTCCGGGGAATCGGTGTATTGGTAGCTTGCGCCTTGGCCGGGACCTCCCTTGGCCGGGACGTAGCCGACATTTTGCCAGATGAAATGCGCTCCGCTTCCCTCGTCTTCCATCCATCCACGCTGGACATTGAAGCCCTTGTTGTTGACTTCCTCGCCCGTGGACCACTGGACATTCACCTTTTGGTTGGGTAGCAAGGTGGCATTGAAGCTCTCCCAAACGACTGGCAATGAGCTGCCTATGCGGTAAATCCTAAAGGAACAGTCGTCCGTGGCATAGCCATCCAGCATAATGCGGTAGGTGTTACCGACAGTGAGGCCGTTTGCCACCATGAGGCCGCTGGATTGCAGCATCGGGTTCCAGCAATTGGACTTGGGAGTGAAGTTGATGCAGTCCGTGGTTTCAAATACCTGGGCTTGGATGCCGTAGCCATAGTTGCAATCGGGCACATCGATGCGGAAGGTCATCCGAGTGGAGTCCGCGACGAAGCTGAACCAGGCATTGTTTTCGATGGAGCCGCAGAAATCATTGTCAAGGTCCACTGAAAAGTCAGGTGTGTATGTGTCTGGCGTAGAACCACATACGGTATCCAATGGTCCAAAGCTGACCATGGTCGATGAGGTACAGAAGTCGCTCGCATTGGGATTGTGCGTACAAGCCGGAGGACAGCGCTTCATGGTGAAGTTGAAGGGCGTGCAGCTCGGCGCGGGCTGGTTCGAAACCATGATGTAATAGGTTCCCGCGGCTGTCAACTGGATATTTCTGCGCTTGGGATTGCCGCCCGGGGAGGTCTGCTTTGCGATGCAGGAAGTGCCGACAAGGTTGGGGCAGCCATTGTACACGAAAAATCCGGTGTAGGGCTGTGTGTAATCCAGCTCGATGGACACGCACTCATTTCCGGGCGAGACATACCTGAAGAGGAAGTCCTCCCCGTTCATGTATGTGCTGTTGCAGGCCATGGTGCTGTTGTAGGTATTGCCTCGGCCGCAGGTGGTGAAGCCGATCTGCGAGTAGGGCAATGAGGGTATGAGGAAGGATGTCGCACAGTTTGCCCCCTGCCCCACCGCGACGCAGGGCGTGACCGTGATGTCAAATGGCGAGCAATAGGGTGGCGTGTTCCCCTCCATGTCCATCACTATATAATATGTGGTGGTCGAGGGCAGGGTGATGTTGAATATCCTCGGGTTGCCGGCCGCTGCCTCTTGATAGGCAATGCAGGATGTGCCCACCGTGCTGGGGCAACCATTCAGCAGGAACAATCCCGTGTAAATGAATGTGTTATCCGTGTAGATGGAAATGCACTGCCCGGCGGTGCCGTTGAAGCGCATCACGAAGTCCTCCCCGTTCATGTACTGTGAACCGCAGGCATTGGCGCTCGTGTACTCGTTGCCGTAGAAGCAAGTGGTGAGGCCGGATTGGCTGTAGGGGATGGAGGGGATGACCCATGGGGTGCCGCAGGAGCGGCCTGTGCTGCCATAGGGGTCGAGTTCGGTCTTGTAGGCGAGGGTGGCGCAGGAGGCATTGCTATTGCAGCCGGGGCCCTCCGAGATCAATACTCTGTGTACGCCGGGGGTGGTGGCGGACCAGTACCAGAGGAAGGATTGGGTTCCGCAGTCATTGTCCGCGAAGCCAAAGGGCTGCGGCACACCTGCGCTGTTGAGGATGGTGATTTTGGTGTCCCAGTTGGCGAGTCCGCCGCCATTGCAGAAGGAAAAGGTGTAGTAAACGCCAGCGACGGCATTGAAGGTATAGTATTCACCGCCCTTGACGCAGGGAATGGTCTGCCATGCCAGGGTAGGCGTAATGTTGCCGGCAAGTGTTCCGCCGGTGCACTGAGCCGGAAGCAGTTGATGCAGGAGGGTGACGAAACCCACCAGCAACAATCGTCTGGCAACTCCATGTAAAACCTTTTCCATTGACCAACACCCTTTCCTTTTAATGACCCTAAGGTCATGTTCTTCGTTAGGCTGGTCGGCTAGCTGCTATTTCCCTTTATCCACCAAAAATGCAATTCCAATTTACCATTGTGGATATCCATTACCAAAATCCACAAACTGCTATTCTACGGCATTTCTTACATGTGTTGCCGCAGGACGTAACCCTACGAACAGTATGGCTTCAGTCGAATGATCGCGGTTTATTCTTCAAATGCCCTCCGGGGCCCCATCGATCACATTCGTCGAGTCATCGACAGCCAAGCGATGTTCGTCTCCAACAATCGTTCATTCGTGAAGCAAGGCCCAAATCCTGTCATTGAGTGCCTCCAAGCCAATCTGTGCGACCGAAGAAATGGACATCACCTCGGCAACTTTGGCGGATTTCTTCAATCTGCCCTGAATTTCTTTCATGGTTTTGGCATCCACGAGGTCAGATTTTGTGACAACCGTCAGCATTTTTTTGTCCAAAAGCTCCGGATTGTACGCCTCGAGCTCGTTGAGGAGCGTTTTGTACTCGGCCACATGGTCCTCACAATCGGCGGCGATCATGAGCAGGAGGATGGAGTTGCGCTCGATATGCCTGAGGAAAGTGATCCCCAATCCGCGCCCCTCGCTCGCCCCCTCGATGATCCCCGGGATATCGGCCATCACGTAGGACTGAAAGTCGCGGTAGCGCACGATGCCCAAGTTCGGGACCAGGGTCGTGAAGGGGTAATCGGCGATCTTGGGTTTGGCCGCCGTGAGGACGGACAGGAGCGTGCTCTTGCCTGCATTCGGAAAGCCCACGAGGCCCACGTCCGCGAGGACCTTCAGCTCCAGCACCACCACGAGTTCTTGGGCATAGCCGCCTGGGGTGCATTGGGTGGGCACTTGATTGCTTGGTGAGCGGAAATGCCAGTTTCCACGGCCACCGTGACCTCCTTCGAGCAGGACAAGGCGTTGCCCTTGCTCCGTGATCTCGCCCAGAAATTCGCCCGTTTCGGCGTTGTGGGCGGTGGTGCCGAGGGGCACCCTCAGGATTTCATCCTTGCCATTGCGGCCCGTCTTGTTGGCACCGCCGCCGTTTTGGCCGGCCTCGGCCTTGATGAACTTGCGGTACTTGAGGTCGAGCAGGGTCCACAGCTGTGAATCGCCCTCCAGGATGATGTGCCCTCCGCGACCGCCGTCGCCTCCGTCGGGCCCACCCTTGTCGATGTATTTCTCCCGCCGCCAATGCACGATGCCGTCGCCTCCTTTTCCAGAGGTGAAGTAGATCTGTACGTGATCAACAAATGGACTCGGTCCTGCCATCGGGGTTGTGGGGATGCGTCCGGGATTGCTCTCGGAACTATTGGTGCTTCAATTCAAGAATCAAACGGCCTGAGCGCGGGCTTGATCGACGGCTGTGACAATGCGGGTAGTCACTTGATCCAACTGACCCATGCCGTCAATCGTCCGGAGTTTGCCTTGGCCTTCATAAACCGCGGCGATCGGGAAGGTCTTGTCGTTGTACTCGACCACCCTCGCTTCGATCACCTCCTCGGTATCATCAGCGCGGCCGAGCTCTTTGGCTCTGATCAGGAGTCGGCGAACCAGCTCATCCTTGGGCACATCCAAAAAGACAGTGACTCCGACACCGCTGCCAATCTCATTCAGGAAGCCGTCCAGGGTCTTGGCCTGCTCGAGGGTGCGGGGATAGCCATCAAAGATGAACCCCGGGTAGTTGGCTGCATGCGCCTGGAGTTGGCTGCGGACGATCTCATTCACGATCTCGTCGGAAACGAGCAGACCTGCGGCCATGATTTCGGCGACTTTGTTTCCCAAATCGGAGCCGGAGGCTTTTTCGGCGCGGAGCATATCACCTGTGCTCAGGTGCTTCAATCCATACTTCTCGACCAAGAAGGTGGCCTGAGTGCCCTTTCCAGAACCGGGCGCGCCAAAGAGAACAATGTTCAACATCTCATACACCTCCGGGCGTTGTGGCGGCGAAGGCGGTGCAAAGGTACGATGCGAATCGGGAATGGCGAAGGGATCATTCGACCAAATGCATCCCCGGGCCGATCAATCTTCTCGGCCAGATTCGCAGGTTACCACGCTCCCGGGCTGTCCTTGGAGGGAATGCTGATGTGGAGGTGATCCCCAGTGCCGCCGTGGCGGTGCACCATGTAGCCCATGAGCCAGAAATAGTTCTCCAGGATCTTGTTTCGCCACGCGGCGCGGTCGTTGACCCGGAGATCCAATGCGTGGACATAGCCGTCGCTTTGGACATAGTGGAGGCTCTTGCTCTTGGAAAAGAGGCCCATGTCGAGGTAATCGGCCTTTTCTCGGGTCATGTCGGTGACGACGAGGTCATGGTCAAAGAGGATAAAGGCGCTCACCCCCAACCGCAGCAAGGGGTGCGTGTCGAGGTATTCGCCCTGCACATCCTTGGTCTTGGCATTGCCGGCGGCGAGGTAGAGGATGGCATAGAGGCAAAACCCGCTCACCGCCACCGCCACGAGGCGCAGGTTGATGCGCTTGGCTTTTTCCACCTCCTTTTTCTTCTGCACCCAATGCCCCACGATCCAAGTGAGGTAGAAATACAGCGCGACCATGGTTGCCAATGCCGCGATGGTGATGCAGATATAGGGATTCCATCCGTCAGGTCATAGATGGTCACCGACCCGCGCAGCAGCAGGAAAAATGGCAACACCAGCCCGCCGATCACCTTGAGCGGCCACAGCAGGACATTGACGACTTGGGAGGAACCGCCCTTTTTCTTCCTCTTCTTGGCGGACATGGATCAGGCTTTCAGGCTGTAGATGGCCCGGAGGTTGCGGCCGCGCTCGGCGTAGTCCAGGCCGTAACCCACCACAAAGGCATTGGGGATGCGGAAGCAGTAGTACTCCGGTGGACCGTCAAACATGTACATCTCCTCCTTGAAGAGCAGGCTCGCGATGCGCACGGAGGCGGCCCCCTTGTGCATCAGGTCGCGGCGAAGCCAATCCAGGGTGCGTCCGGTGTCCACGATGTCCTCCACGATGAGCACGTCACGGCCTTCGGGGCTGTTGGTGAGGTCGAGGAGGACGCGCATTTGGCCGGAGCTCTTGGTACCGCCGTGGTAGCTGGACAGCCGCACAAACTGCACCTCCGGATCGAAATTGAGGTGCCGCACCAGGTCCGCCGTGAAGAGGAAGGCGCCATTGAGCACGGAGACGATCAGGGGGTCCTTGCCAGCGTAGTCGCGGTTGAGCTGCCGGGCGAGGTCGGCGATGCGCGCCTGGACATTTTCTTCGGAGAGGTATTCCTCGAAGGTCTTGTCGAGGATGCGGATTTCTTTCATGGACGAAATTGCTTGTGCGAATATAGGGAAATGCTATCCTTCCGTTGCCACAGGGGCTTGGCTCAAAGGCAAAAATCCAATCCGTGGCTTGGCGGGATCGGTAGCAATCCAGAAGTCGTTTCCCTCGACATGGACGACCATCTGCGTGATGTCGTTTCCATAAGATTCACGCAAGGAGTGGAAATATGCCATCTCCAAATGGGCATTCATGCGCTCGTTCCACTTTCCGTCGATTTTCTCCAGGTATCGAGTGCTGAAGTCGGCCGAGACCTCCATCGAACCGAATGAAATTTCGATTCGAATGGCCTCAGCCTTTCGCAGAAGCTCCTGCCAATGGAGTTCTTTCTTGAGGTACTGTTTCAGGCGCTCCTTCAATCTTGACTTTTCAAAAACAACGAGCTTCGGGGCGGCATGCTTGCGAAACTTGATCTCTCCGACGCCATGCTTCAAGCCAGCATGTTCCAACCAATCCATGAAAATATGCTTGAGCAGTTGGCAGGCAGCGCAGACTTCACAATCTTCTGTATTCCGATCACAGTACTCGTGGCGGCTGAAGTTGGAAAATTCCGGGTCGGACAGAAGGACACCTGAACCTCGTGCGTAGGTGCGGCAACTGATTTTTACGGATTCGCCTTTTCCCAAGCGGCGCTGAAAAACGTCATTGATCTTCAAGAATTCTGTTGCGTCAAAGGGAACGGGGTGGCGGCCCGTAGATGAAGCAGCAGGCGTGGAGATGGTAGCGCGCACCACGTCGGACAATGGCAAAAAACCGAGGGCAGGTTTGGGAGGATCACTGGCTATCCAAAAATCGTTGTCATCCAAATGGACATGCATTCGCTGCATATCGGCACCATTGGTTTCCCAAAGGGATTGAAAAACTGCTTCATCAAGGAAACTGTTCCATACTTTCCAGCGATTGCTTCGTTTTGCAAGCACGGCAATCTCTGCCTCAAGGTCTTCGTCGTCCATTGCAAAAGTGACTTCCAATTGCAATCCCGTTACATTCAACGCTTCATGGGCACGAATTTCAGCGGCCATTTCCCTCCGAAGCAACTCTATCAATGCTGCATCCCGCAGAAGGTCTATCTGCGGTGGTCTGTTATGCTGAAACCGAAACATCACATGCGCAACCTTGAGCCCTTGCTTTTTGGCGAGAGAACTTGCGTTGGCTTCCATTCTATTCAGAAGGTCGCAAAAGTCACATTCGATCGGGGGAAAACAGAACTCATGCAAAATCTTGCCAGATGGGAGTCGCCTCAAACTGCCAAGAGTGTAAAAACTAAATCCATCTATACTGCGCACCGCGATCAGGCGCTCTGCGCTTTCTCCTTCATCAAGCCACTTCAGAACGGCAGCATTGATTTCAATAAGGTTTTCTTCCATCAGCGTATTGGCAAGAGCGGCACCTCGACCATCCCATTTCTGGGCTTCTGTTGATTCCTGTCGAAGGGGTTGTAGCAATGCGAGCCATTCTTGACATGGGCCTCCAAAATGGTCTTCCTTGCAGCAGCCTTGTCGGTCTCATCTCCTGCTTCGACAGCCTTGCCCTCATCCACTGTGAGCATGGTGATGCTCGCCAAGCGGGTCTCCTCAATGTTCATCGGCATCGTTTCAGGCAGGTTAGGGGAAGGCACCCCCAACAATGCCGTTGCTTTTTTGCCTTTTGCAAGGTGGGTCTTTGGCAGACCCTCGGAGCTGAGTTGCACACTCACGGAACCATATTTCTCAAGAAGCCCCTTCACCTCGCCATGACCGATCGCTACTTGGGTGATGGTATTCAACCACTCCAGGCAATGGTGATTTTCCAGGTCTGCCCAAGGGATGCGCCCCTGAAACTCCAGGTAGAACTCGATGGCATAGCCATTGTATTTCATGGTGGGGTCGGGCCGCTTTTCCCGGAACACGTCGCTGAGTCCACTTGAGATCACCACAGTGGAGACAGGTGTGTATATGAGCTGGAACCGGGCTTGTTTGGTGGGCCATTCGTGGCCCCCACGCAACGCAGACTCGATATATGGTTCGTAGTTCACAGCATGGTATTCGCCGAGGGTCTTGTAAAATGCTTCCCGCATGGACCGGGCTGTTTCGATGGCTTCCAAACGCTGCTGAAGTGCCACGTCTTGCGCCAAGGTCACCTCCGAGATGTCCTTGAAGCCCAAGGCAGGCTTGGGTGGATTGCTGGCAATCCAAAAAGTGTCGCCTTCGAGAAACACCACCATACGGTCGATGTCGCCACCGTTGGTTTCACGCAAGCAGATATAGGCCTCTTGCGGGACGCTTGACCAGCCTTCAGACCAAGTGCCAGCCTGCTGCTTGAGCACGATGGTTTCCGCTTCCACCCCGTCTTCATCCTGAACAAATCGAATGTCGAGCTGGACCCCAGTATCGGTGGCTTTGTAGGCCGTCAGTTCCTCCTTGAGCATTTGACGTGTCTCTGCGACAAGTTCTTGATCCACTGGAATCGAAAAGGAGGGTGCGCCACCCTTGGCAAACCGGAAGAGGCCGACAGCCCGCTTGAGGCCCTTTTCCTTGATTGCAAATCTGAAAATATCCGAAATCGGATCACCAATCTTGTCAACCTCATCTTGCGAGAGAATCTCCCAAAGGGCTTCGTTTTCACCCTCCCCTACCGGCTTGAATGACCCACCCGAGGTGCCCCACTTGCTCTTTGCAATTTCTGCAACGACGACTGCGCCCTCCGGCAAGTGCGGTTGCAAGGCATCATTGATCTTGTCGATTTCAGCTTGGATATTCATGCAGCTCTGGTTGAACAGGGTGAAAAGTTATTGAAAAAGCCATTTTGATGCATCGAATTGGTGACGATTGTGGCCGAAAAACGAGCAAAGCCTCCACCTACCGTCCAAGTTCACGCTCCGGTCGCTTCCTGAACAAGGACCGCTCTACCGCAAGAACTGAAGGATCGGCTGGGCGGCATTTCCCCATTGTTGACAATTCCCATGGCCCTCCTCTCGAAACAATGCTGTAGCTTTGCAGCTTAGTTAGATGAATTACCTGATTTCGAGGGAATAACGTGTCTGACGCGATAAAGCATGAGTGTGGAGTGGGGCTGCTGCGCCTGCTCAAACCGCTCAAGTATTACCAGGAAAAGTACGGTTCACCGCTCTGGGGCCTGAACAAGATGTACCTCCTGATGGAAAAGCAGCACAACCGGGGCCAAGACGGCGCAGGCCTGGCCTCAGTGAAAATCAACATCCCTGCTGGGCAGCCCTACTTGCAGCGCAAGCGCAACAACGCGAGCTCCCCCTGGCAAAATCTCTTCAAGGAAATCCAAGCCGAGATCGCCACACTCAAGCTCAAGTACCCCAACATTGAGCAGGATCCTGATTTGCTGCAAAAGCACTTTGGGTTCTCCGGCGAACTGCTCCTGGGTCACTTGCGCTACGGCACCCACGGCGAAAACACCCTCGATGCCTGCCATCCTGTGGTCCGCAGCAACAATTGGCGGAGCCGCACCCTGACCGTCGCGGGCAACTTCAACCTCACCAACGTGGGCGAGCAGTTCCAATACCTCGTCGATCTTGGGCAGCATCCACGGTACCTCTCCGACACGGAGACGGTTTTGGAGAGGATCGGGCATTTCTTGGACGAGGAAAACGAGACCCTGTTCCAGAAGTACAAGGCCCAAGGCAAGAACAACCTGGAGATCTCTTCGCTGATCGCGGAGAACCTGGACATCCGCCGCATCCTGCAACGCGCGGCCAAGCGCTGGGACGGCGGCTATACCATGGGCGGCATGATCGGTTGCGGGGACGGCTTCGTGGCCCGCGACCCCAACGGCATTCGCCCTGGATACTACTATGCCTGTGACGAGTTCGTGGTCGTGGCCTCCGAGCGGCCTGCGATCTCGACCGTGTTCGGCATCGACTACGACAAGATCAAGGAGCTCGACCCCGGTCACGTTATCACTGTGAAGGCCGATGGCGAAGTGAGTGTGAAGGCATTCACGGAGCCGGGCGAGAAGAAAAGCTGCTCCTTCGAGCGGATCTATTTCTCCCGTGGCAATGACCCGGACATCTACCGCGAGCGCCTTGCCTTGGGCGACTTGCTCGTTCCTAAGATTTTGGAAGCGGTGAACCACGACTTGGACAACACCGTCTTTGGCTACATCCCCAACACGGCCGAGATGGCATTTTGGGGCATGATCAAGGGTGTCGAAACCCACATGATCAACGAGAAGATCCGCAAAATCCGCGACCTGAACGGCAAGGCAACCGACGAGCAACTCGTGGAGGTCCTGAGCCAACGCCCAAGGGTGGAGAAGGTCGTGCTCAAGGACATCAAGCTCCGCACCTTCATCACGGACGACAGCACGCGCGACGACCTCGTTGCCCACGTCTATGACATCACCCAAGGCACGATCCGCCCCAACGTGGACACCTTTGTCTGCATCGACGACTCGATTGTACGGGGCACGACCTTGAAAAAGAGCATCTTGAGCATCCTCGCTCGGCTCAAGCCCAAGAAAATCGTGATCGTTTCCTCCGCCCCGCAAATCCGCTATCCGGACTGCTACGGCATCGACATGAGCCAAATCGGGCGGTTCGTGGCCTTCGAGGCGGCGATTGCCTTGCTGAACGACCGGGGCATGCACGGCATCGTGCATCAGGTCTATCGGGAATGCTTGGCCATGCGACAGGCGGACCTTTTGGAGAGCCGCAATGCCGTCAAGGCGATCTACGACATGTTTTCTGAGGAAGAAATCTCAAGGAAGATCTCCGACCTGCTCAAGCCCGAAGGCATCAGTTGTAAGGTCGAGATCGTGTTCCAACCCTTGGCGAACCTCCCCAAGGCCATTCCGAACCACAGAGGTGACTGGTACTTCAGCGGAAACTACCCCACTCCGGGCGGCAACCGCGTTGTGAATCAGGCATTCATCAACTATGTGGAAGGCAAAGGCGAGCGGGCCTACTAGGTCGTAAGATCGTCTGGGATTTTCATTTTCATGTGGCCTGATCTTTGCAGAACTTTATGTCATAGCTAAATCCCACATTATTAGAAAAGAGGAGGTCGTATGAAAAAGCTGTTCTTGCAAGGTTTGTCATTGATGGTGTTGCTCATTTTGGCCAGCGGATTCGCTGCCATGCCCGACACCGAGGCCATCGTGAAAATCGACGGAAAGTTGATCACCCCCGACGGTGAGCTCACCTTCAACCGTGACGACACTGTCTATCTCGAAGCGACCGGCATCAAGCCCCACAGCGACATCCACATCAAGGTCAAGAAGCTCGGCATCGCATGGATGCAGGACGACTACAAGGTGGACAAAAGCGGCGAAGTCAAGGGCATCATGCACATCCCCGAGGAGAAGCTGACCGTGAACTGCTTCATTGAGTACTACTCCGCCGACGGCAAGTTCCACGAGGTGCAATTCAAGTGCAAGACGAGGTAAGGGGCAACCCTGGTTCTTGTCCGAACGAAATCATAAGCGGCACGCCGGCCTTTGGGTTGGCGTGTTGTGTTTTTTGGGGGTAGGGAATCGATTTCGGTGGTTTATCGGGTCTCCTAGTCACTCCAACACATACCTACTGCGAATCCGGCCATGATTTTGTAACTTTACCCCCGAGAAAATTCAACCCAGTATGCCGAGTATCTCGCAGCGTGGCCAGTTGATGCCGCCCAGCCCCATCCGCAAGTTGGTTCCATTCGCCGACGGCGCCAAGGCGCGGGGCATCCATGTCTTCCACCTCAACATCGGTCAGCCCGACCTGCCCACCCCTCCACAATTCATGGAGACCGTGCGCAACAAGGCTCCCGAAACCATTGAATACAGCCCCAGCGGCGGATTTCCCAGCCTTGTGCAGAAGTTCGCCCAATACTACCAGCGCCTCGGCATCCCGGTTGAGAAGGAAAACGTCATCGTGACCACAGGCGGATCGGAGGCATTGCTCTTCACTTTCATGTCCTGCTTGGACCCGGGCGACGAAGTCATCATCCCCGAGCCGTTTTATGCGAACTACAATGGCTTTGGCATTGCCTCCGGCACCAAAGTCGTCCCCATCAATACCCGGATCGAAGAGAACTTCGACCTGCCGGAGATCGGGGAGTTTGAGCAACTGATCACGCCGCGCACCAAGGCGATCCTCATTTGCAATCCCAGCAACCCCACCGGCAAGCTTTACAGCCAAGCCTCATTGGAAAAGCTCCGCGACGTGGTCAAGAAGCACAACCTCTACCTGTTCGTGGATGAGGTTTACCGCGAGTTCGTCTATGGCGACCAGCCGCACTACAGCGCATTGAAGCTCGAAGGCATCGAGCAAAATGTGGTCGTGGTGGACTCCATTTCCAAGCGCTACGCCGCCTGCGGTGCCCGCATCGGGATGGTCGTCTCCTACAACAAGGATGTGATGGCTGCCGTGATGAAGTTCGCGCAAGCCCGCCTTTCCCCGCCCACGCTCGAGCAAATCGGCGCAGAAGGATTGACTGAGCTGCCGCAGAGCTACTTCGACGAGGTGAATGCCGAGTACGTCAGCCGCCGCGACACCATGGTGCGTGAGTTGCGCAAGATTCCCGGCGTCCTCGTGCCCGAGGTCAATGGCGCGTTTTACGCGATGGTCCGCCTCCCCGTGGACGATACCGAGAAGTTCTGCCAGTGGATCCTCGAATCCTTCTCCTACAAGGGTGCCACGACCATGGTCGCGCCCGGAAGCGGATTCTACTCCACCCCCGGCATGGGCCGCGACGAGGTGCGCATCGCCTACGTCCTGGAAAACCACGAGCTCGTCCAAGCCATCGAATGCCTCGGCGAAGCCCTCAAGGTCTATCCCGGCAGCAAGATTGCCACGGCGGCATCCCACAGCAACGGTTGATCCGTGGCGGGCATTTACCTGCACATCCCGTTTTGCCATCAGGCTTGCAGTTACTGCGATTTCCACTTCAGCACCAACCTGAAACGGGTGGAGGACATGGCCATTGCCATCGAGCAAGAGGCTGTGCTGCGGAGCGGGTACTTGCAAGGAAAACCCCTTTTTGAGACGATCTATTTCGGGGGAGGAACGCCCAGCATCTTGCCATCCGCACGGTTGGGGAGCATCTTGGACCGGTTGCGGGAATTGTTTTTGGTGGCCGAAAATGCTGAGGTCTCCCTAGAGGCAAACCCCGAGGACCTGAGCCAGGCCAAGCTCCGGGAGCTCCACGCCATGGGCATCAATCGTCTGAGCGTGGGCATCCAATCGTTTTCAAATGCCGACCTCAAGCTGCTCAACCGCAACCACGACGCCCAACAAGCCGACCGCTGCGTCAAGGCCGCCCAAGACCTTGGAATCGAGAACATCACCATCGACCTCATCTACGGCATCCCCGGCAGCGGCATGAAGCAATGGCACGAGAATGTCTCCCAAGCCATTGGATTGCAGGTTCCGCATGTGTCGGCGTATGCATTGACCGTGGAGGAGAAGACGCTGCTGCACCACCAGGTTTCCAAGGGGCTGCTCAGCCCGGAACCCGATTCAGCGCACGAATCGCAGTATTTTCACCTGATCGACCGACTCGGCGAAGCCGGCATCCTGCAATACGAGCTGAGCAATTTCGCCCGACCCGGTTTCCGCTCCCGCCACAATGGCGCCTATTGGCAGGGGATCCCCTACCTCGGCTTGGGACCGTCCGCGCATTCATTCGATGGGGAATCCCGTTGCTGGAACGCCCCCAACAATGCCCAATACCTCCGCGCCATCGCCGACGGCAAGTCCGCCATCGCCCAGACCGAGACGCTGACCGACCGCGACCAACTCAACGAATACATCATGACCCACCTGCGGATTGTGGAGGGCATCGACCTGGGACTGATGCGTGAGCGCTGGGGCCATGATCTGCTCTCCCTGCACGAGGAGGAGATCGAGGAATGGACAGCGGAAGGATTGGTGCGGATCGAGGACAGTCACTTTCGGCTCACACGCCATGGCTTCATGGTCTCGGATGCGATCATTCGGGAGTTGTTTTGGGTTTGAGGGCAAGCCCCCCTCACTTGAACAACTTCCCCTGACTCTCCAGCTCCTTGTTGGCGATGCTCTGGATCTTGTTCCTGCGGAATTGCAGGACGGCGGGTAGGCGGATGAGGTCGAGCATGGGGCGGTCGTCGCGCAGGACCACGGCGTCGTTCAGGTCCGGATTCGAAATGATATGCGTCCTGGGGGCCTGCACGAAGATGTCGGCCATGGCGATGTTGATGCAGCAGGTGTTTTGACGGCGGACATTCAGGCGTTCGAAGGGGACCGTGGTCGGGGATGCCACAAATATCACGTCCTGAAGGCCCTCGCCCACCGAAGGGATCGCATGGACTTCGAAGCCCGCCTCCTTCAAGGTTCTAAAAATCGACCTTTCTGCCCTGCCCTCCTCTCCCAAGAAATGTCCTTGGAAGTTCATGATCAGCAGCCCGTCCGGCTTCAGCTTCCGCTTGAATTCCTCAAATGCCTCAACCGTATAAAGGTGATATGGCTGCGATTCAGACAGCGCGATGTCCATGGTGATCACATCGTAGCGCTTGGGCGACTCGTGGATGAAATGCCGGGCATCGTCCACATAAAAGTCAAACGCCTTCGGATCAAGGTAAAAGTACCGCTCACCCAGCAATGGTAGCCGCCAATCGATGTCCACCACGTCCGTCTTGAAGCCCAGTCGCTTGTATTCCATCACCAGGCTGCCCCCGCCGAGTCCACAGAGCAGCACCTCGGACCCCGGATCCTTCATGCTGGAAAGCATCGCGAGCATGTGGACGTAGTTGAAATTGGAGGTGGCGCTGTAGTCTCCCTTCAGCATATAGGTCTGCGGAATGCCGTTGAAGAGCAGCTTGCGTGACTTGGGTAGGCTGTCCACCGCGTCGAGGTCCACAACCTTCACCTGTCCGAGGACGCCCTCTTGCTCGAACACCACTTGCACGCTGTCACTTCCTGATCCGCTGGGCAACAATGCCCAGACCAGTGCCAACGTCATCGCTCCTCCCGAGGCCAATCTCCATGAAAGTTGGATTTTCGGAAGGAGAATGCCGGAAAACACCAGCACAATCCCAGCGGCCAATAGGCAAGGCTTGGTGACGCCCCAATCCGGAATGACCCAAAAGCCCAGCAAAAACGTGGTCATGATCCCGCCTGAGGTGCTGATCGCATAGACATTGCCGCTGACGCGTCCAGACTCCGTGACCTCGCGGGTGATGCCTTGGATGAGCAGCGGCGTGGTCGAGCCCAGGCCCATGATGGGCGGGATGAGCAGGAACGTCGCACAAACGATCACCGAAAGCAACAAAGGCAAGCCCGAAAAAAGCCTGAACAACAGCGGCCCCATCTCCGGCATGAACGCCAGTGCCACAGCCCCGATGCCAAACAACACAAACAACACCCGGTCCCGATCCTGCCGTTTGGACAGCCTCGCACCGAGCACATAACTCCCCGCCAATGCGACCAAGGTGATGCCAATCACGGTCGTCCAGATGATGAGCGAGGTCCCGAAATACGGCGCCAAGATCTTCGCACTCAGCAATTCCACGGCGATCACACCGATCCCCTCCAACATCGCCAATGCGTAGTATCTGCGCTCGGAATTCACTTTCAGGGTTGTGGGCTTGCCTCGGGAAGGGTGGATAGCACAGCGGGCAGTTCGTCTGCGCGGATGTCGAGGTCGCGAATCACACCATCCCGATCGATGAGGTAATTCGCGGGGATGGCCTTCACAAGGTATTGGCTGACCTCGGCGCTTGCGGTGCCATTCAGTCCACGGACATGGATCGCCCAGTCCAGTCCGGCAGCCTTGAGGTATTCGCGCCAGGCGTCCTCATGGTCGTCCAGGCTGAACATCAGCACCCGAATTTTCCGCTTGGCCATCTCGGGCGCCAATTGGACGAGCTTGGCATTTTCGGAACGGCTGAATTCGCAGTAGCTCGCCCAGAATTGCAGATAGACATGGCTACCGCGCAGGCTGCTCAGGTCGAACGGCTTCCCATCCAAATCATTTCCAGTGATCACAGGTGCCACGACCCCAATCCGGCGGTCTGCCTCCCCCTGCAATGCCTGATCCAAGGCCGCGACGGATGGCGAGCCCGGAGACTCCCCGCGAATGCGGTCCGTGATGCCTTTCAGGTAATGGTAATTTCCATTCGGCGTCAGAGACAATGCCGCGAGGGAGCGCAGGGCAGGGCTTTTGACAGTGTCGCAAAATATCCTCAAATAGTCCCGGTAGGCCATCATCGCCTTGTCGGTCACAGCCTCAAGCTCGCGCCATGTCGCGGTGTCCTTGGTGCGGTCCACGCCATCGAGACGGGTCTCCGCCGATACGAAGTCGAGGTAGAGCCGGTATTGACCGAGGTTGAAGTCGCGGATCGCTTGGGTCTTGGGACTGCCTTGTGGGCGGTAGGCTTCCATCTCGTCCGCATCCGCCTCCACGGTCACGTCATCAAATTCTGGCATGAGCAACATGCGGCCGCCATCAGGCACACGAAGCTGGAAAATGGCATTCGCTTCTCCCTTTGCGGTGACGGAAAAGCTGCCATCGGACCCGACCTCGACTTCTGAAATGGGCTGCGAACTGACCCCGACCAATTTCTCGAGGCTCATTTTCTTGCCCTCCAAGCCGGTGACATGGCCCTGAATCCGGAATTCGTCTGCTTGCTTGGCGGATTCACCACAGCCCACCAGCATCAGGCAAGCCAAGGCGAGGGCCAATGAAAATATAGATGTGCTTCTACTCATGATTGCGAGGAATTGGGCGATGGCTGAAACAAGAAATAGGCGGCGGAGATGCACAATGCGGCTGCGGTGAGCCATGCGGAAAACCGCACCCCGAGGAACGGAATTGTGAGCAAACCCACGATGAAATTCAACAGGATGCCTCCGCTGGTTGAAAGCGCATAGATCCTGCCGGCGGACCTCCCCACTTCCTCGACTTGCTCGGTGATGAGGCGGATGACCATCGGCGAGACGACCCCGAAGAGCAGGACTGGCGGAAAAAGCAGCAGGAATTCTGAGATGAGAATGGCGGGCCGCAATCCCATGGAAGAGGTCACCGACACGATACCCGGCGCCGTGAGCGGCATCAAAGCCACCAAAATCCCGGACGCGATCACCAATCCATACAGCAGGCGACGCTGTGGATAGCGCACGCTCAGCCATCCACCCAAGAAATAGCCCGCCATCAACCCCGACAAGGTGAAACCGAGGGCCGCCGCCCAGACATAGATACTGTTGCCGAAGAATGGGGTCACGAGCTTGGCGCCAATCAATTCCACCGCCATGAGCGCGCCGCCTTCGATGAACGAGATAGTGTACAGGTGCCAACGGGGAGATTGCATCGGAGCCATCCTTATTGTTCCAAACATAGCCAATCGCCCCCTTGCTCACAAGGGCAAATTTCTGCCTTGCCCCGCAGCGCGATGGAGATTATCTTCAATGCCATGAATCAGGAGCGGTATTCATTTTTTGAGGACGTATGGGATGTGGTGCGGCTTGTGCCACGCGGCCGGGTGACCACCTACGGGGCCATTGCGGAGTACCTGGGCACCAAGATGAGCGCCCGCATGGTGGGGTGGGCCATGAATGCCTGTCCAGCGGACGTACCTGCCCAAAGGGTCGTCAACCGCATTGGCTTGCTTACGGGGAAGCATCATTTTCCCGAGCAAGACCTCATGCAGCGGCTCTTGGAGGCTGAAGGCGTCCAAGTTGTGGATGACAAGGTGAAGGAACTGGAAAAGGTCTTCTGGCATCCCAAATCATTGGACGCCTAGGGGTCAGTGCTTCACGATCAAGCGCTTGTGGGAGGTGCCCTTGGAGGACTTCACCGTCACGATGTAGGTGCCCGGCTTCAGGTCCTTGGTTTCGATGGTGAAGCGGTTCATGCCCTCGACCAAATCATTTTCCTGCGCTTGAATCAATCGGCCGGCTTGGTCATGCACTTTCGTCTGCACGGCATCCGCATTGTAGAGCAGGTAATCGATGTTCACGGACTCGCCCATCCGGGCGGGTGAGGGGAAGAAGCTTTTGATGCCCGCATCCTCAAAATCACCATCCAAATTCACGCCCACAGCCTGTGAGGAGGCCATTTCGCCATTCCGGTCCACGGTCGTGAGCCTATAGTAAACAGTGCCTGTGAGTTGGTCGGTGTCCACGAATTCGTAGGATTGACCGCCGTCTTGGTTGTTGCGGGCAGGGATTTCGGCGATCGCATGGTAGGCTTCGGTCATGCTGCTGCGTTCCACAAGGTAGCGGTCCACGTCGTTCTCAGGGCCCACATTCCAGTCCAATCGAACCGAATTGTCGTCTTACACCTTTGCGGTGAAGTCGTTCAGTGTCACGGGCAAGATGATGCACCCCACCGATCCCGGGCTCAAGGCAACATCATCCACGTAGTAATACCCACCAGATTGACAGAAAGGCAATCCTGCGCTCACAAAGGTCAATGTGGTGCTCCCAGAATTCTTGAAGTTCCCGACGATCAGGTAGCGCTCGCCACCTGCCGCTGTGAATGTCCCACACACCTGGGTCCAGTTGGTTTTGTCGCCCAAAAAGCCGGTGGACGGGGCCACTTGCGGCACAAATGGCAGCACATTGGTGCTTCCGTTATTCACAAGGGTGGGTGACAGGTATGCCTCAAAGCGGTTCGTGGAATATTGAGACCCGTCCGCAAGGGAAACCCAGTAGGAAACGGAATACGTCTGTCCTGCCGTCAAAACAGAACTCAGCTGAATCTGGCAGTATTCACGGTAGTCGCTCGCCGACCATCCAATGATCATTCCCACGTATCCGTTGCCAGAATGCGCATTTTGGTTGCCAGCAGAGTTGGATGGCACGTCGCCGCCCCCGCTACCACAGGCATTGAAGTATTCGGGTGAGGCGGTGTTCGGATTGGTCCACGTTGCGATGCAATTGTACTGGAATGTGGCCGTCGGGCAGCACACATAAGACTCCATGTCGCTGTTGGGCACGAGATTCTGACCCTGCACTGACGCTCCCGTCGCCAACCAACCGGCGATCACGAGTCCTGCTTTCCACAAATAATTCCGTGCCATGGCATTGATAGATATCACATTGATCTTGATGAACTTTTCTCCGATTCCTGAAATTCACATTTTCTAAGCTCATTTCAAACTCATACATCGAAATCCATGCGCACTTCCTCGAAATTGCCCGGCGTGACGAACGCATCGAAACAAATTCCAAGTACCTTGGTTGAAGACACGAGATGAAAACTCAACAATCGATTTCAAAACGGATTTGGGGCATGTTCCTGCTTCTCGCGAGCTTGATGACGTCCCCTCAGTTGCTATCTGCTCAACACATGGATCAGTCAGTCTATCAATACACCGTCAAGGACATTTCGGGTCACGATGTTTCGCTAGCCGACTACCGTGGCAAGGCCCTCCTCATCGTGAATGTCGCCAGTGAATGTGGCTATACCCCACAGTACACCGACCTTCAAGCATTGTATGAATCACATGGCGAGAAAGGCTTGGCAATCTTGGGATTCCCCTGCAACCAATTCGCTGGCCAGGAGCCCGGATCCGATGCTGAGATCATGAATTTCTGCTCGACGAAGTTCCACGTGACCTTCCCCATGTTTTCCAAGATCGATGTCAAAGGAAAAGATCAAGTCGAGCTGTACAAATTCCTTACCCACAAGGATTTGAATGGGGTGGATGATTCCGAAGTCAAATGGAATTTCCAAAAATACCTGATCAGCCGCGAGGGCAAACTGCTGCACATGTTCAAGCCCGGCGAAAAGGTGGACGACCCCGAAGTCCTCAAAGTGATCGAGGCCGCTCTCAACTGAGCATTCTCAACCCCGCATTGCGTCTAGCAGGTCATTGACCGTCTTGGCATCCTCTTCCGAGATGCCCAGGTTGTCCGTGGACGCATCCACCTCAGGTTGCATCACTGATAGCAGCTCCAATCCCGATTCCGAGATCAAAATATTGAGGTTGCGGCGGTCGTGGGGCGAAACTGTGCGCTCGATCAATCCCTTTTTCACCAAGCGGTCCACGAGCCGCGAGACATCCGACTGCTTGTCCAGCATGCGCTCCTTTAGGAGTGCCACGTTGCAGGGCTGAGGGTGTTGTCCCCGCAAAATGCGAAGGATATTGTATTGCTGCGAGGTGATCTCGTGGCGCTGCAACACCTCAAGCTGACGGGACATCAGCCAACCTTGAGTATAAAGGATGTTCAGCAGCAATTTCTGCCGCTGATTCCTGAACTGACGCGTCTTGATTTCGTCCTCTAGGCGCATGGTTTCCGATGTCCCGTCACTCGATGAACTCCCTGGGGATCAATTCACAGTAGATCCATTGTCGATCTTGCCGACTGGGCTGAGAAGGTGCAGCTTGCCCTTGGAATCCTCCGCGAACAAGACCATGCCATTGGATTCCATGTTCATCATCGTGCGCGGCGGCAAATTCGCGAGGAAGGTGCACTGCTTGCCCACGAGGTCCTCCGGAGCGAAGTGCTCCGCCACGCCGGAGAGAATGACCCGTTGGTCGTGGCCGGATTCGATCAGGAGCTTCAGGAGCTTCTTGCTTTTGGGCACACGCTCAGCCTCCAGGATGGTTCCGATTCGGATGTCCATTTTCTGGAATTCATCGAAGGAGGTGTACTCCTTGAATGGCGGCATTTCTGCGGGGGCCTCGGGCTCGGCAGGGGCTACAGGTTCCGCTGGTGCGCCAGGGCGATTGGCCTTGCTTTTCAGGAGCTTGTCCTTCTGTGCTTGAACCACTTCATCAGGCACCCGCGTGAACAGGTGGGCGATCTCGACAAGGTTGCCACCCTCCTTCACATGCTCGTAGCTCGAAGCCTCCTCCCAGCGCACGGGCTCGATTCCCAGCATTTGGAAAATCTTCGCGGAGGTGTCAGGCATGAAGGGTTCGGCCACTGTAGCCAATGCAGCAGCGGTCTTCAGGCCCAAATTCAAGACATGACCAGCAGCCTCCTTGTCGGTTTTCACCAACTTCCAAGGCTCCAGCTCGCTGAGGTAACGGTCGCCTGACCTGGCGATTCCCATCATCTCGTTCAAGGCTTCCTTGAACTTAAACTCCTCTATGAGCTTGCCTATCTTTGCATGAGCCTCTTTTACCTCTTGTATCAGTTGAAGGTCGCGTTCACTTAATTCTTTGCGCGAAGGAACAGCACCGAAATTTTTGATGGACAACACTTTGATGCGGTTCACAAAGTTCGCAAATGTGTCCACCAACTCGGAGTTGCAGCGGGTCTGATAGTCCTCCCAAGTGAAGTCCGCGTCCTTGGTCTCGGGCATGATCGCAGCGAGCACGTAGCGGAGCACATCGACCTGACCGGGAAATTCTTGCAGGTACTCATGCATCCACACAGCCCAGTTCCGGGAGGTGCTGATCTTCTCACCCTCCAGGTTCAGGAACTCGTTTGCCGGGACGTTCACCGGGACGATGTAGTCGCCCTGACCCTTGAGAATGCAAGGGAAGATGATGCAGTGGAAGACGATGTTGTCCTTACCGATGAAGTGGATCAACGCGGTGTCCTGATCCTTCCAATATGGCTCCCAATCCTTGCCAGCCTGCTGCGCCCATTCCTTGGTCGCGGACACATACCCGATCGGAGCGTCGAACCAGACATACAGCACCTTGCCCTCGGCATTCGGAATCGGAACCTTCACGCCCCAATCCAAGTCGCGGGTGATGGCGCGGGGCTTCAAGTCCTCCAACCAAGCCTTGCATTGGCCATAGACATTGGCTTTCCAGTCTTTGTGGCCTTCGAGGATGTATTCGTCGAGCCAGGGCTTGTACGCGTCGAGTGGCAGGAACCAGTGTTCGGTTTCCTTCTTGACGGGAGTCGTTCCGGACACCCTCGACTTGGGATTGATGAGCTCCTCAGGACTCAGGTCCTTGCCGCATTTTTCGCATTGGTTGCCGTAGGCGCGGTCATTGCCACAGTTGGGGCATGTGCCTTGAACGAAGCGGTCAGCCAAGAACATGCGCTTTTCCGTGTCGAAGAGCTGCTCGCTGCTCCTGCGCAAGAGCGCGTGCGGATCGGAAGCAGGCTTCTCGTGGAACTTCAGGAAAAACTCCTGGGCCGTCTCGTGGTGGATGGGGTTCGAGGTCCGAGAATAGATGTCAAAGGAAATTTTGAACTCCTTGAAGGCATCCTTGATGATGGTGTGGTACTTGTCCACGATGGCCTTGGGCGTGGTGCCCTCGTCGAGTGCCTTGATGGCGATGGCCGTCCCGTGCTCGTCTGACCCACAAATGTAAACGACATCCTCCCCGGTGGCCCTGAGGTAGCGGACATAGATGTCCGCCGGCAGGTATGCGCCCGCCAAGTGCCCGATGTGCAAGGGGCCGTTGGCATAAGGCAGGGCTGCCGTCACCGTGTAGCGTTTATAGCGCTGATTCTTGTTCATGGCGCAAAGATAGGAAATAGACTGCCGGCATTTGGCCCCGAATCGCCTCAACTGGCAGTTTTGGGGCTGCTATGGGTGGATTTCTCCGTAGTTTTGCAAAAAATCCAAGAAGGCCATGCGTCCCATTTTGATGATCGACGACCTGAAGACCCTGCACGACGCCCGCTACTGCGCCGCTGTCGGGATCGCCATGGTGAGCTTTGACATGCGCCCCGGAGGGATGGCGGCACCGACTGTGCGAGAAATCGTGGAATGGCTGAGCGGAATCGACTGCTATGGCCGCATCGGGCACCTGCGCCCTGAGGAGATCGCGGACCTCGTGAGTCAGTCTGGGATTGCTGGGGTGGTGCTGCCGCTGGATTACCCCGAGAGCTGGGTTGCCGACCTCGAGACCTCGGTGGTGTATGACGCATCTGAGGGAATGTGGGCAGCGTCCTCCGTCGCGAGGCTCCAAGAAATCCAAGCGCAGGCGGCTTCAGCCCTTTTCCTTGTGCCTGCCGGAGCCCTGGATCATGCGTCGAACATGGAAGCGAGCCTCATTGCCCGGATGATCGTGATTTCGAACGACCCGGACAGCATTTTCCACCGCCTTGAGAATCAGGGCAAACAGCCTTTCGGATTTTGCCTCGGGACATTTGCGGTGGATGAAGCTGGACAAGTGGACTATGATGCCTGCGACAGCTTTCTCAGCACCTACGAGACCTTGGTTCCCGCTTGAGTATCATCTGGTTTTGATCGGCCGGAACCTCGCCTTTGGGTCCAGCACATAGCCTGCTGGCGCCAACTCCTGCAATCGCGCCTGATCACTGTAGCTGTACCAACTCGACTTGGTGACGATGATATGGTCCAGCATGGGAATGCCGACCGCCTTGGACATTTCCAGCAAATGCCGGGTGAGCGCATCATCCTGCGCACTGGGATTCACATTGCCGCTGGGGTGATTGTGGGCGACGAGGATTTTCGAGGCGACGCGCAAGATCGCCTCCTTGAAGAGCAGGCGGGAATCCACGGCCACGAAGTCATATCCCCCACTGTGCAATTCCATTTCACTGACGATGGCGTTGCTGGCGTCGAGGCAGATGAGGTAAAACACCTCTCGGCCTTGATCTCCGATCTTCTTGACAAGGTAGTTGGCAGCTGCATGGGAGCTGGAGAGCACCCGCTTGCGGGCGTCGAGGGCCATGCTGCGCCGAGCGAGTTCGAAGGATGCCGCAATGGTCGATGCCTTCGCCTTGCCGACACCATGGATGGTCATGAGCTCGCGTGGCGTAGCGCGGCTGAGCGAGCCTAGATCCCCAAAATGATCCATCAGAATCCGTCCTAGGTCCAAGGCTGAGTGTTGCTGTGAGCCTGTAGCAAGCAACATGGCCAGGAGTTCCGCGTCGGTCAGGGCGCCCATGCCCTTCTCCATCATCTTTTCACGTGGACGGTCGGACTCGTTCCACTCTCGAATGGGTTTGCCGTTGTATTGCATGATCGCATTTGTTCAAATCCGATGCAAGGATAGGCGCAAATGCAGGGGCAACCATGGAAATATTGCACTCAGGGTAACTGAATGCCCTCAAAAGTTGACCGCCCGAGGTTCCATCCGGCACATGGCGAGATGGAATCCCAGGCGGTCGAAAAAAAACCCCGCCAATGGCGGGGAAAAAAATATCTTGCCATCCCGGCCCAGTTGGGCTCAGGAGAGTTTCGAAACCTGCTTGGTAAGGTGACCCTTCAGGCGATTCGCCTTGTTCTTGTGGAACAGGTTCACTTTCACACACTTGTCGATCAGGGAGACCGTGCCGGGCAGCAGTTTTTCCGCAGTAGCTTTGTCGCTAGCGTGGCGCAACTTCTTGATCGCGGTCCGGGTGGTCAGGAGCCGATAGCGGTTGCGCAGGCGACGAACAGCATTCTGGCGGATTCTCTTCTTGGCACCGGGGTTATTAGCCATATCGATCTATATTTTCTTCGAGTCTTAAAAAATTGGATTGCAAATATAGGAAGCACTGAGAAAAACAAAAAAATTTTTCCCCGATTCCCCTCCACATTCTACAAATTTCCGGACCGTAACCACATTTATATCAGCTCATTGTGGAAGGAGGAAGCCCTGATAGCTCAGTGGATTAGCTCCTGAATTGCCTCAGTCTCCTTGCCGCAACATTTCTAGGATCGAATCCGCATATTCCCTGGAATTGCTCAGGCGAGGCACCTTGTTTTGCCCACCGAGCTTGTCGCGCCGCTTCATCCATTCATAAAATGCACCTCGCGGCATGTCGTACAGGTGCGGTGCCAACAGTCCCAGGTTGAGGTTTCGCTTGGCGCCATAGTCCCCATTGATCGCCTGCAGTTCCACGTCCAAGATGTCCATAAAGCGCTGCACATCCTCCGGCCGTTGCGTGAACTCGATGAACCATTCATGGTAGCCGGGCTGACCTGACTGCCCATATACCGGGGCCACCGTATAGTTGTCGATTTGCGAGGAGGTTTCGTGGCATGCCCGTTCCAATGCGCGGTCGGCATTGTCCACCATCAGTTCCTCACCGCAAGAGTTGATGAAGTGCTTGGTGCGGCCCACAATCTCGATCTTCGGCGGCGACAATTGTGTGAACCGGACCGTGTCCCCGATGAGGTAGCGCCACAGTCCGGCATTGGTGCTGATGACCATGGCGTAGGTCACGCCCACCTCCACCTCACCGATCGTCAGGCTCTTCGGATGCGGATTGCCGACCTCGTCCAATCGGATGAATTCATAAAATATCCCATAGTCGAGCATCAGCAACAAGTCGCTGCGATCCTGCTCGTTCTGCATGGCGAAGAAGCCCTCGGAGGCATTGTAGGTCTCAAAAAACCACAGCTGCTTGCCGGGCACCATCGCCTCGAATTGCTGACGGTAGGGTTTCATGCTCACCCCGCCATGGAAATAGACCTCCAAGCCTGGCCATACCTCCAAGATGTTGCGACTCTCGACTCCGGCCAGGTCCATCACCCGGTTCATCAGCAGCATGGTCCAAGTCGGGATGCCGGCGATGCTTGTGATGTTCATGTTCAAAACCGTTTCAGCCATCGCCTGGATCTTCTCCTCCCAATTGTCCATGAGGGCGACCCGCTTACTCGTGGCCCGGAAGAGGTTGAAGACATTGGGGGTGTTTTGGATGAGGACCGCGCTCAGGTCGCCGTAGTAACTGTTGTCGTTCAGCTTGTTGACCTGATGGCTCCCGCCGATGGGCAAGCCCCGGCCGGAGAAGATCTCGCTGTCGGGTCGCTGGTCCACATAGATGGCAAGCATGTCCTTGCCACCCTTGAAATGGCAATCCTGCAGGGATTCCTCGCTCACCGGGATGAATTTGGAGCGGTCATTGGTAGTGCCGGATGATTTGGAAAACCACTTGATGCTGCCCGGCCACAGGACATCCTCCTCGCCCCGCAGCACCCGCTCGATCTCGGGGTACAGGTCCTCATAGGTCCCGACCGGCACACGCTCCTGGAATTGCTCGATGGATTGGATGTCGCCGTAGCCGTATCGCTTGCCCCAATCTGTGCCCGCCGCTGTCCTGACCAATTTGTGGAAGACCTCCATCTGCGTCTCGATGGGGTGACGCATGAACAGGTCGATCTGGAAGATACGCTTCTTCAGGTACCAGCTCGCGATCGAATTGATCAGACTCATTTATCCCCGGTTGAGTTGGAACTTGTCGCCGAGATAGACCTTGCGCACCATGGGGTCCTCCGCGAGGTCCTCGGCGGTGCCGGATTTGAAGATCTTCCCTTCGACAAGCAAGTAGGCCCGGTCCACGATGTCGAGGGTCTCGTGGACGTTGTGGTCGGTGATGAGCACACCGATATTTTTGTTCTGAAGGTTGCGAACGATGCCCTGAATCTCTTCCACGGCGATGGGGTCCACACCCGCAAATGGCTCATCCAACAGGATGAACTTGGGGTCTGTCGCCAAGGCGCGGGCAATCTCTGTACGACGACGCTCGCCACCGGAGAGCAGGTTGCCTTGGTTCTTGCGAACGTGCATCAGGGAAAACTCGGCGAGGAGCATGTCCGTCTTCATCCGGCGCTCCTTGCGGGTGAGCTTGCTGGTCATCTCCAGGATGGCCATGATATTGTCCTCCACGCTGAGCTTGCGGAAGACCGATGCCTCTTGAGCGAGGTAGCCCAGCCCCATCTGCCCGCGGCGGTACATCGGCATGCGGGTGATCTCCTTGTCATCCAGCCAGACACTGCCCAGGTTGGGACGGATCAGACCGACCACCATATAAAATGTAGTGGTCTTGCCCGCGCCATTAGGACCCAGCAAACCCACGATCTCACCTTGGCGCACTTCGAGACTCACATCGTTTACCACGGTGCGTTCCTTGTAGGTCTTGACCAAGTTTTCGGCGCGAAGCAACATAGGAGATCCAAGAATGGGACAAATATACAAAAACCCTGCCAAGTGGTGGAGAATCCGAATCCTGTGCCAGATTCAACCCCATCCAAACAAATCGCCCCCGGATTGCTCCGGGGGCGACGGTATTTCAACGGTGAAAATCTCAGTTGATGACCAGCTTGCGGGACACTGAGCCTTGGCTGCTGGACAGGCGCACCATGTAGATGCCGGCCGCCAAGCGATCGGTTCCCAGGTTCAGCTCGTGACGGCCAGCGGTTTGGACACCTTCGAAAGGCATCGCAACGCGCTCACCCAGGACATTCAGCACTTCGACGCGCACATCGTCATTGGACGGGAGGCTGTAGCGGAGCTGGCTTTGGCCATGGCTGGGGTTGGGCAGGAGTTGCAGGTCGCCAAAGGCAGCGTCCTCGGTGGCAACGGCGTTCGGGTCGGCATACCATACCTCGCGGGTAATGGTGGGGTTGCCGCCGTTCAGGATGAACTGCTGATCGTGGACGATGAGGACAGGCATGGTTTCGCCAGCTGCATACCACTCATAGCGGAGCAGGAAGACTTCGCCGTCGGCAGCGCCGGTCCAGCTTGAGTCTTGGAAGTAGGCGGAAATCTCCACGCGCTTCACGTTGGCGTAGGTCTGGTAGGGAGTGGTCAATTGGCCATCGCCGTCAAACACGGTCTGGTACCAGCCCTTACGGGTCACGGAGGAGATGAAGCCGTCCGGATAGACACCTTCCACGGAGTCCATGTTGGCTACGCCAAATGCTTGCGGGAAAACGTAGAGCGCAGCACCATCGGAATAGGAACAGCGGGTATTGGCGACGGATTTTTCGCCGACGAGGTACAATGAGTCAACGGAAGCCTCGAAGAAGTCGAAGTCGTCGTTGAAAGGCTTGTAGCAGAGGTTGGCTGTGGGGAAATTGGAGCCCTGAGCGTGTGCGCTGGGGGCGATGAATTGGTTGGTAGCCACCACACTGGTATTGGCCAGGCTGCCGAAGTTCCAGTTTTGTCCAGATCCTGAAGGTCCTGCTGTCACCCCGGTGGTGTCGGCCTTACGGTAAACTTGGGAGTCCCCAACATTGCCGAAATCGGCACGGGTAAGCTGTCCGTGGGCAGCTGCCCCTAACAAGGCAAAAGCAATCAGCGTAGCGAATTTTCTCATTCTATTTCTGTTAAATGCATAACTGTGAAGCCAAATAACGGGATTTCCGATTATTCGAGCAAGGTAGGGAAATGTAGGAGCCTGATTTTCCGGGGGAAATGTCCTCAACGAACATGGACCATTTTCTGGATCATGCGGCCTGTGGCTGAGCGCAGCTCATAGAAATAAACACCCGCTGGCATGGCGGAAGCATCCCATTCGAATTCATGGACACCCGTTTCCAGCCTGCGTCCTTCGAACAACGTGGATACATGTTGCCCGACCATATCCCTGATTTCCAGCGTCAAAACATCGGGCTTTTCAATCTTCAATTGAAAGGTCGTGTTGTCGGAAAATGGGTTTGGGATATTCGTCATGTTCACCGTATAGCTGAGCAGATTGGGTGCTGCCGCCTCCACGAACACGCCATTCCTGGCGTGAATCATGGCCACGCCAGTGTTTTGGATCTCGTTTTTCTTGCCCACGATGAACAGGTCGCCACCAATGATCTCGAAATTGAACTCATTGGCGATGCGGCCTTGGGAGCTGACACCCACCTGATGCCAGCCAGAGCTGTCGCGGTGCATGAGTTTGGTCCGCTCGAAGTTGCTGAAGAAGTTGTAGGCGACCCAGACGTTGCCGAACATGTCGAGCTTCATGTCGATGGGCCGACCGATGTTCGAGATGGGCAGCGAATCCACCTTGATTTGCGTCCAAGTGCCATTTTGAGCCTTTTCGGACAGGAGCACTGCGTCGTCCTGTTCGTTGAGGTAAGCAATCTTGGGCAGGCCATTCGCGTCCAGGACGAGTGAGGCGTATTTCCCAATCGCGGAAGATGTTCCCCCAGCAACGGAATCAATCTCCCATTGGCGGGTAGTGCCATTCAGTCTTGCATAATACAGGCTGCGATCGAGGTCGCTGTAATAGGCAACGTGGGGCAGTCCGGCGGCATCCAGCACCATCGAGGGGAAGAGGCCGATGGCTGTCGTGTCACAGTCAATGTCTTCTGTGTACCAGCCGATTTGGTTGAGATGCCTCCACTTGTGGTGCAAGCAGTTATAGACGCCGTCGTAGTACACAAGATGGACTGTATCCAAGCTCGAAACGGCCAGGTCTGTGAACTGAGGGTTTCCTCCGGGTTCGATGATTTCATATTGCCAACCACCCGGGGTATGTGTTGCCAGCCGGAGATCACGGCCCACGCCGCCATTGTAGGCGATCATGGATTCATTGGCATTCGTATGCGCCTGCGAGACAGCGATGGCATCGTAATTGGTGGGATCCAGCTCCTCGATGTTCCAGTTCCAGCCCGTGGAGCGCCATCCGGTCGAGTGGTAAAGCTTCCCCGTGTAGCCATCATTGAAAGCGACCTGCGCAACCGTATCATTTCCAACAATGTAGATGCTGGCATCCATTGATTGTCCCCGGCTCTGCGAATGCGTGACCTCGTCAAAGACCCAAGGACCGCCCTGAACATGCCGCTTGCACAAGACCAATCTCTCGCGCTGCCCGTCAAACACGAGGCCATAGAGGGTGTCGTTTTTGATCTCCAGACACATCCGGCTGATCGCGATGCCCGTCATGATGGTGTCGCCGCTCCAGGAAGACCCGCCATTGGTGGAGCTCGCCAAGACAAAGGCGAGGTTGCTCAGGTCGGCGTACAGGACATAGAGGCTGTCGCTGCCATTGTGGGATCGGACATCGGTGTAATTGGTATAAGTGCCCCGGGAGATGGTGCTGTACGTGGTGGCTCCGGCAGGGGTGACACGCGCATAGGCCAAGGTCAGTGAGTCCACACAGCAGAAGTTGTCCCCGTAGAAGATCGAGGTGGTATAGGACAGGTGGGTGTTGCCGTCCACCCCCCTGTGGGCCGCGATGCCCTCAAAGGTGAAGAAGCGCGTGAACTGCCCAAAGCCATTGGTCGCTGTCGGCCAAATCCGCTCCAGGCTATCAATCGGCGTTTTCACCCATACCGTGTCCACAAATGGGAACAAGGTCCGGTGACGGATGAGCTCGTTGTTGAAGCGGGACATGCTGTAAATGTCCATGGTCCCATCCGGGAGCATGAGCATGTCGAGGTATTCACCATACCGGTCCCCGGAAGGCAGGGTGTCCCGGGTCGCATAGGGATTGCAGCTCTGATGGATGTCGTGGACATGGCCCATCGAACGGACAAGCCATTGGTTGTTCACCCGGATGGCTTGGTGCATTTTGAAATTGTACTCACTGTTCGGGGTGCAGGCCGGAAATGCGCCATCCTTCATCCAGCCATCAAAAAAGGCAATCTGCGGCTTGTCATTTTCGTCAAATACCATCCCGAGAGATTGCTGCACCCGTTCCCCGCCGGACACCGTACCCAGCGGGCCATAGTCGCCGTAGCCGATGCCATAGATATCGGGCAGATTCTCGATCAGCCAATTGTTCGGGGAGACGCGCTTGGCATAGCGGACTTGGATCTTGGAGTTGACGTCCTCGTAATAGGCGATGTGGACTTGGCCGGAGGCATTCAAGGCAATCGCAGAGCGGAAACCGTTCTCATTCACAGGATCGACATACTCCCGCAACCAGACATTGCTCCCCGCGGTCTTGTAGGCATAGATGAGCTTGTCCTCCACCCGATGCCAATAGGAGATATGGATCGTCCCGTTCACATCGATCACCATGTCCTGATAGGCACCCGACTGTACCGTGTCGGTCACCATGTCATGGTAGTCCCAGTACAGAAACTGCGCTTTTGCCGAGGAACCCAGGAGGCCCAGCAGCACTGGAAAACAAGCCAGCAATAGCAATCGGTTCAAATGGCGAGCGTCAAAGTATCCCATGCGATGGAAACAAAGCAGTTTTTCCCAAACCTAACTAACCCTACAATATACGCCTATTTCACGAGGCAAAAAGTGCAATAATATGGTATGGTGCCATTGCAACCGCTCCTGCGACGACGCAACCATTCTAGTTCATTTTGAGGGGGACGCCCTGAAATCCTTGACCCTCAATTGCAAATAGGTCTTCCCCTTGTAATGCTTGGTATCCGGCTGGAACACCACATCCAATTCAAGCTGATTGACCTCAGCCCAGTGCTCTGCCTGGAAAAAGGCGATGGCCTCCATCACGGTACCATCTTGCTCCAAGAGAAAACGCACATGTTCCTGCTTCAATATCGAAGCCTCCTTCACTGTAAGCCGGCTGGCAATGAAATTCGGCTCCGCATTGGATGGGCCAAATGGGCCAAGCCGTTTCAGTACCCGCATGAACCGGTCGGAGATCTGATTGAGCCTGAGTTCGGCATCGATCCGGAGCTCAGGTGACTTCGATGATTCCGGCAAGGTATCGGCCACAATTGCCTCAAAAGCAGCACGAAAGCCTTCAAACTCCAGCGGCTTCATGGTTAGTCCTGCGGCATACTTGTGACCCCCGAATTGGACCAGATGCGAAGCGCATTGCTCCAATGCCGCGTGCAGATCGAAGCCCGGAACACTCCGCCCGGAACCTACCAAGTACTCCCCCGACTTGGTGAGCAAGACGGTAGGCCGATGATGCCGCTCGATCAATCGCGACGCCACAATACCGATGATCCCCTTGTTCCAATCCGGCTCAAACAGAACAGTCGTCGCGCGGGGCACGCCCATCTCCTGCTCCGCGATCATGACCAGCGCCTGTTGCGTCACCGCCTTGTCGAGCGCCTTGCGCTCCTCATTGAAGGCATCCAAGGACTCCGCGATGGCCTTCACGTCTCCCTTTCCCGTTAACAAAGCCACTGCCTCGGTCGCGGTATCGAGCCGACCTGCACTGTTGATCCGGGGACCCATGTAGAACACGAGATCGGAAACCGACCACTCCCGGGGATATTCATCGAGCTGCTTGAGGGCATCGATTCCGGGCAAGGGCTGCTTCCGAATCTTCTCCAGACCAAAATGCAGCATCACCCGATTTTCTCCCACCAGCGGCACAATGTCACAGGCAATGCTCAATGCCGCCAAATCGCTGTATTCCTGGAACGGATCATAGCCTTCGGGAACTTGAACAGGCCCTGAAGTTTCCCGCAGCCTTGCAACCAGTCCTTGGCAGAGCTTCATGGTCAAGGCGCAGGCCGAAAGGGTATTGTCGGGATAGGTGCAGCCAGGCTGCAGGGGATTGAGCATCGAGACGGCCTCCGGCAATTCGGCTCCAGGTGTATGGTGGTCCACGATGATCATTTCCACGCCTTTTGCCTTCGCGAAACGCACCTTGTCCACCGATTTGGTCCCACAATCCAAAGCGATCAACAGCGTACAGCCTTGGGATTGAGCATACTCTATCCCTTCAAATGAAAGCCCATAACCTTCTGTAAATCGATTGGGTATGTAGCAAGGAAATTCAAAACCCAAGTCCTTCAAGCATGACTGCAGCAGGGCAACCGAGGTCGTACCATCGACGTCGTAGTCCCCATAGATCATGATGCGCTCCCCAGCCTCCATGGCACGAATGATGCGCTCGCAGGCGACATCCATGCCCTTCATCAAAAACGGATCATGCAATCCAGTGAGGCTCGGCGAAAGGAATGTCTGCGCCTCCGCCAAGGTCGTGATGTTGCGCTGAGCGAGGATAATGGCGAGTGGTTCCGGGAAGGGCCCGGCTGGTGTCGTCAGGCTTTTGACCAGTCCCTCGATGGCTTCATTGGAAGGTTTCGGTGATTGTTTCCAGGACTTCATTTGAGAGGTAGATCCATTGTTTTGAGGTGTTTTCTTTCGTGCGCAAAGGTAATCGGGGCAACAGAATTTTTACTGATTAATCCACATCTTCCTGCCGATAATGATCCCCCGCTTCGCACCATTTGGAGGCGGAAGGCTGCCGGAATGCCAACATCGAGGGTCAATAATTTCAAGAATGCGAATTCAAAGGAAACCGATGTATTAACAATAAGTTTCCACGCCGACCCCAAACCCCTTTAAAATGCTCCGCAACCACATTGTGGATGAAACCCTGCAGCGAGATGTGGTTTCCGTTTTCCTATTGACATCGAAATCGAATTGATTACATTTGGTATGATTGGCGATTTCAGCTGGTCATTTTGATTCGGATTGCATTCCAAAAATGGTACGTCGCAAAGTCATATTCCTCCTCCTGCTGCTCACCACTGTGGTCGGTTTGGGTCAGGTTCATGCAGAAGGCAAACGCCGCAAAAATGCGCTCAAAGCGACCAAGGAACTGATGCGGTACCAAGAGTACCAAAACGCCATTTCCTACATCGAGGAACTCCTGCAAACCGACGGTCAAAATGCCTACTACAACTTCTGGATGGGCAAATGCCTTTACCTCACCTACAAGAAGAATCAGGCGTTGCCTTATCTCGAAACGGTGGAGAAGGTGAATCCGGACGTAGATGCTGAATTTCACTACTATTACGCCCTCACACTTCACTACAATCTTCAATTCGACAAGGCGATTGAGGAGTACCGCAAGGACCTGGAGCGCCATGCTTCCGACTCCCCGGAATTCCGTCAGGTGAACAACCGCATCAGCCAATGCCTGTATGCGAAGAAAGTGGCGCTCACTCCGGAGAACAGTCTGGTGAAAATCAGCAACATGGGTGAGTCCATCAACAGTGAATTTGCGGAGCACAGCCCGGTCATTTCTGCGGACAACTCCACGCTGGTTTACACTGCTCGTCGCCCAGACAGCCGCGGCGCTGACCCTCAGTCCGGATTTTACGACGAGGACATCTACGTCAGCCACAACAATGGCGGCAAATGGTCCCCCGGCGAGAACATCGGCCTTCCGGTGAACAGCCAAGGCCACGATGCGACGATTTCCTTGAGTGCTGACGGCAAAACGCTGTACATGTACCGCCACAAGCGTGATGGCGGTCTGTACAAAACCCGCTTCGATTCCAAGGCCAAGCGCTGGAGCGAGCCAAACGCAGTTTCCAAGCCTCTGAATTCGAAGTTCTACGAGGCTTCCATCTGCCAGAGCGCGGACAGCAGCATCCTCTTCTTCACGAGCGACCGCCCCGGCGGTCAAGGCGGACTTGACATCTACATGAGCCGTCGCGAGGGCAAAAACGACTGGTCCGAGCCCAAAAACCTCGGCCCCCGCATCAATACGCCCTTCAACGAGGATGCGCCCTATTTCCATCCGGACGGCCGCACCCTCTACTACAGCTCCGACGGCCCCAACAGCCTCGGCGGATATGACATCTTCGTCACCGAGTTCGATTCGATCGCAGGAGACTTCCTCGCGCCGCTGAACATGGGTCCGCCCATCAACACTCCCGACAACGAAATCTATTTCGTGCTGAGCGCAGATGGCCTCCATGGCTATTTCTCAAGCGGCAAGGAGGGTGGCAGCGGCGAAAAGGACATCTACGAGATCAAGTTCCCCTACGCCAAGTATCCCAAGCGCGTCTATGCGATCGAAGTTGTGGGCATCGTGCAGGACGCGAACACGCTTGACACCATTCCTTCAAGGGTCCGGCTCATCGATCAGGCGCTCGGATTCGCGGTGGACTCGATGGAAATCAACGCTGCCGTCGGTCAGTACTCCTTCAGCTTGGAACCCAATCGTGCTTACAGCGTTGAAGTAAATGCGAATGGCTACGACCTTGTCAAAGAAGAGTTTACAACTCCGGAATTGAAAGGAGAGGATGTGTCATTGGAGCGAAATCTCTTCGTCCGGCGAGTGAAGCTCGTGGCTGAGGAGCGCGTCGGTCCTGAAGTCGAGCACATCTACTTCGACTTCGACAAAAGCGACCTGCGTCAAGAATCCAAGAACGAGCTCGACATGGTCGCCGACCTCATGAAGCAGAACGCCAACATGAAGGTCGAGATTTGGGGACATACCGACTGGTACGGATTCTACGACTACAACGTGGCGCTCTCCGAACGCCGCACCAAGTCCGCCGCCAAGTACCTCCACAGCAAGGGCATCGCAGCCGACCGCATCTTGGAGAAGTGGTACAGCGAGACCAAGCCGATCGAGACCAATGAAAACGACAAGGGCCGACAATTCAACCGCCGCTGCGAATTGTATTTCAGAGGCAAGTCGGGCGAGGCGCTCTTCGCTTCCAAGACCATGAGGAAGGGCAGCGAAGGTCCATACGTGGACCACACCAAGCCAAAGGGTCAACCGGGCTTCGACTTTGATGGCGCGCCCACCTCTGATGCATCCGCTGTCGAACCCACCTCGACTGCCAGCATTTCCGATGATGCCAAGACAATGGGCCTTGCAGCCGCATTCGAAGCCGTTTCGGAAACTGGAGAATCAAGCACGAGTTCCGTTTCTGGCTTCGAGTTGAAGAACATTTACTTTGATTTCGACAAGGCTGTGCTGCGCTCCACTGCTGAGCAACAGCTCGAAAACGTTGTCCAAGTCCTGAAGGCGCATCCAGACTATGCCCTCGTGATCAAAGGTCATACCGACGAAATCGGCTCGACGGACTACAACCAAGCCCTGAGCGAAAGCCGTTGTTCCGCTGCGTTCGACTTCCTCAACTCACGTGGCATCCCCACGAACCGCTTGAGCTTCTCGGGATACAGCGAGCTGAATCCGATCGACTCCAACGAGAGCGACCTGGGGCGCCAAAACAATCGGCGCGTGGAATTCGAGATCCGCAAGGGCGACAAGGTTGTTTACAAGAGCCGTCCCTGAGCCTGATTAATCCCTGCATTCCTTAACTTTCCGCTGCAAGACCAAATTCTTGCGAGGCGATCCACATGGTTTTTCGCGGCCGAATGACGACTTGGGCGATGCTGGGAACATGCATGGCGCTCATCCTGTTGTCGGTGCTGACCATGCCCTGGTGGACCGTGGATGACGCCTTCATCAGCTATCGGTATGGGCAGAACCTCCTCTACCACGGCAAACTGACTTGGAACCCGGCGGAGCCCGAACTGGTGGAGGGCTATACTGGGATTCTGCTTCCGTTGCTGACGGCCCTGATTTTGAAAATCGGCTTGCCTGTAACGCATACTGTCAAGGTTATCGGACTGTTGTCGGCCTTGGGGACAGTGGCTTGGCTGAGGCGCGGATTGCAGGGACTCGGAGCACCCAATGCTGTCCAATGGATCGGATGCCTCCTGCTCGGACTCAGCCCATTGCTTACGATGCATGCACTCAGCGGCCTGGAAACGAGCCTCTTTGCCTTTTTCATATCGGGTGCTTGGGTGCTCGCGGCAGCTGATTCGAAACCGAATTCGCGTTTGGCGGCATTTCTGCTCGGCTTATTGCTGCTGATGGGTGGCCTTTGTCGGCCGGAGGGGATTGCATTCGCTGGATTGATGCTAATGGGACTGGGTTGGAAACGAATGCGCGGAGATTCCAGACCAAGGTCCAAGTCCAAAGCAATCGAAGCGGCATTGGCTTTCGCGGCATTGATCGGCTACTGGCTGTGGAGGTGGTGGTATTACGGCAATCCTCTGCCCAACAGCTACCACGCCAAAGCCTACGATGGTATTCTGAATCCGGATTCGTTCTGGGCAATGGCGAAATTTGCTGGGTATTACGTGGCGATTCCCGCTGCTGGAGCCATCCTGATCAGCCTTAAGCAAAAGCGGCCGATTTTTTCATCGGTCATTGCCAATGATCCAACGAAACTCGTTTCCATCTTGTTCCTTGTGATTGTGATGGTTACCTACCTTGACAGCAACCTTTGGATGAATTATGGGTCGCGGTTCTTTTTCCCCTTCTTGCCCATTGTCCTACTGCTGCTCGCCTCGGCAATTTCGTGGAACTCGACTCCCAAAATATCGGGATGGATGAAGGCCGTTTTGATTGTTTTGGGCATCGGACAGCTCGGCATCATGGGTTTTCGACAAATTCAGGAGAGGGTATTTCTTCGGTACTATGATCGCATCGTCCAGGAGGAGTTGATTCCTGTCGGCAAGGTCTTGAAGAATTCATCTCCGCCGATCCATCGGGTTGCTTCTTATATGGATGCCGGGGCATTGGGATTTTACAGTGATGCCACGGTCATTGATTTCGGCCGACTCAGCGACACATATCTTGCTCAAAGCAAGCCCAGTACGCAAGAGGTCGTGGAGTATTTCTATTCCCAATCGCCCGAAGCATTGGTCATCACGAGCTGGATCGAAGACGGCATCGAATACACAGATGAAGCCATGGCGATCGTGCGTGACCCTCGATTCAAAGCCTATCAATTCATCAGGACTTGGGGCAATTCCGCTGGCTTTGCGTACTGGCAAAGACTCTATTTGAAGCAATAGGGCGCATTCCAGCAGGCGCACATTTGAAAATCGTATCAATATTTAGGTATCTTCGAGTCGTACTGAGAAAAATGAGCTCCACGACGCTGCAGGAAAGATACCTTCAGTTCATCAGGAACATGCGGTTTGATTTGGGTTCTTTTAGAGCCTACGCCATTCTGTCGGTTCTTGCCATCCCCTTCCTGAGGTTCATTCTCCCCGCAAATGCCGATGATCCGATGTGGCTCCGCCTGGCGATTTCCGCCGCGATGCTTGCCGGATTGTTGTTCACTTTCATCGGCCAACCCCAGCGGGCCCACCTGCGACTGGTGAACAATATTGCGAATTATGTGGTCGCCTTATGGGCCATCTACCTTGTTTGGGCCAACTCATTCTCGGTTCCCTACCTGATCAATTTCTTTGGCTTCCTCGTCCAGAGTTCCAGCAATTTCACTCGAACCCGGTCTTGGACGGTCTTTTCATTGGTTGTATTGGCCTTGTCACTGGGAGCTTGCATCGGCGTGTCCACAGATTCGGTGAACCTATGGCCCTATTTCCCATTGGTTCTGGTCTGCTTGGGCGTCTCCGGGATTGTCCTTTCATTCAGAATCACGATCAAATCCGAGCTTTCGCGCCAGCAGCACCTCGTCAGCTCCATCCTGGAAAGCGGTCCGGACGCGATCGTGATGGCCGATGCTGCCACCCTGGAAGTGCGCGAATCCAATCAGCTTGCAGCAAAAATGTTTGGCCTCACTGGCCTGAACAATACTTCGCAGCTGCATGAGTTGCTGACAGAGTGGCTCCAAGAATACCTCAGCGGCGAAAACCGCAAGGACAAGATGGGCCGCAGCCAAACGATGATCTCCACCCTGGACCACCGCTCCATCTGGGGAGAGGTCGTGATCACGGAAGTCTCAAGTGGGCGCGGCAAGGAGTTGCTCGTCTCGATCAGCGACATCACCGACAAGCAGGCCATCAGCCGGCGCCTCCAACTCTCGGACGACATCCTCCAAAAGGTGGACCACCTCGTGCTGGTCTGCGATGCAGAGGCCAACGTGGTCTATGCAACCCCCAGCATCAAGGCCATGCTCGGCTACGAACCGGCGGAAATCCTCGGCCAAGGATGGTGGGAGCTCAAGCGCAAATCGGGTGAAAATCCTCTGGAGGACCAGGAATACGTCCGCCGACTGGCGAGGGGCTTGGTGCCACCCAAGCAAGACCTCTACGAAGGCCGCCACATCGACAACCAAGGCAAGGAGCAATTCATCCTCTGGAAGGACTCCGTGACCACAAGCGGTTATGTGATGGGCGTGGGCATGCTCAACACCCGCAACCGTCGCGACGAAACCATCCGCAAAGTGGTCTTCAACATCGCGGAAGGTTCGTCCAAGGCCCAGAATCCCGGTGAATTCTACCGGTTCATCCACCAAGAAATTCGCCGCCTCATCGATACGCCCAACTTCTACGTGGCGGTCTATGATGCTGAGCACGACGAGGTTTCCTTCCCCTACTACAGCGACAAGCAGGACTCCGTCGTCGCAGCACGTGTGTCCCGTAAACGCAAGGCAGGCAGCGGCCTCACCGAATATGGCATCAAGCGGAAGCGCCCTGTGCTCCTGCTCAAGCAGGACATTCACCTGATGCAGGAGGAGGGCGTGGTCAAGGTCATGGGCTCCGTTCCAGAGGTATGGCTCGGTGTCCCAATGGTCCACGACGACCAAGTCGTGGGTTTGATCACCATTCAGGACTACGAGCAGTCCAGCGCATACAGCGAGGATGACTTGGCCATCGTGAACTTCATCGCAACGCAGGTAGCTCAATTTGTGGCTAAACTGCAGGCGGATGAAGCCTTGAGGCAGAGCGAGGAACGATTCCGAAGCATCTACAATCAGGCGGCAGTCGGCATCGCCCAATTGACGCCCGAGGGCAAATTCATCCAGGTGAACCAGAAGATGGAGGAAATCTTCGGGTACAATGCGGAGGAGCTCGCAAGCATGGTGCCCGCGGACTTCACGCACCCAGATGACGTGGACCTGGGCAGGGAGGAGCTGATCGATGTCCTCGATGGCAAGCGCAACAGCTATTCTAAGGAGAAGCGGTACCGCCACAAGGATGGCTCCCCGGTGTACGCGCTGCTCAATGTTTCCGCTTACAGGGAAGATGGAGAACCTGTGTTCATCATCTCTGTTTATGAGGACATTACAGAAAAGAAGCGGGCCCAAGGCGAGACCGAATTGCTGCTGCGCCTGAGCTCCGGCTTGAACACTGCACAGACCATGGACGATGCCGTGGCGGTGACATTGCAGGAGTTGGCGGGCTTCGATGACTGGGGTGTGGCGCAGGCTTGTTGGCTGGATCAGGGTGGGACTTATCAGACCTGTTCTGAAAGGTTCCAAGAGGACGCCGAACTAGGAGCAATTGCGCTGCATGACTTGTGCAGGCTCAGCTGCAGGACGGAATCCGCCTCCGCGGGCAAAATCCTCTGGCTTGGAGACCCCGAAATGGAGGAGTTCGCTGACCAACTCGCTCCTGCCTTTGCGGCGGGAATGACTGCCGCAGCCTACCTCCCAATCGTCCATGAGGACAAGGTCATTGTTGGATTCTGGTTGCTTAGCCGCACTGGCTCACCCAATCGCCGAAGCCTCGAAAAGCTCGCTGGCGCGGTGAAGGCGCAGTTGCAGGCGGTCCACATCCGGAAAATGGCCGAGGCGGCCCGCATCGAAAGCGAAAACCGCTACCGCGCCATTACCCAAGCCGCATTTGAAGGCATCGCGATCTACCAAGAGGACCAAATCCTGGATTGCAACTCGGCTTTCGCCAAGATTTTCGCTTACGAGAAGTCCGAACTCACGGGCATGGGTCTCGCGGACCTGATCTATGACGAGTCGCCCGAGGATGTCGTCGTGCAGATCGCACAAGGGGAAAAGGGCGAAGTGGAATTCATGGGTCGCCAAAAGTCCGGGGATTCCGTGCACCTCGAAGCCATCAGCCGGGAAGACTCTTGGCAAGGTCAGCCCGCCCGCATCTTGGCCATCCGGGACATCACCTCCCAGAAGCTCATGGAGGAGTCTCGCGAAGCTGCAAGGCTCGACGCCCGCTTCCGTGCCTACATCCAAAACAGCTCCGAGATCATCAAGATCATCGATGCCGAAGGCCGCATCCAATACTGCAGCCCCTCCTATAATAAGATATTCAACCGGGCGGGAGACACGGTCATCGGGCAGTCACTCACGGACCAGCTCGAGGCGGGAGAGCGCGACAGCTTCAAGGCCAAGCTCCAGTCTGTCTTCGAAAGCCCCGGCCAGACAGCCCAGACCCAACTTCGTTACATCCACCCGGATGGCGGCATCCGCGTCCTCCAAGTCACCCTCACCAACCTGATCGAGGACCCGATGATCAAGGGCGTCTTGGTGAGCGAGGGCGACATCACGCACGTGATCGATGCCCAAGAGGCCATGCGCGAAAGCGAGGCACGCTTCAAGCTGCTCTTCGAAAGGTCGCCGGACGCCATCTTCGTCGAATCGGAGGATGGTTTTGTGCTGGACGTGAACGAGGCTGCTTGCTTGCTGCACGAGATGACCCGCGAGGAACTTGTGGGCCGACATGTCTCGACGCTCGTCCCCCAAGACAAGGTGTCACAGGCCGAAAGCAGCTTCCCGGACCTCATGAGCGGCAAAATCGCCTACCTGGAAAGCGAGAGCCTCACCAAATCCGGCAAGGTCGTCGGCGTGGAAATCCGCTGCAGCGTGGTCAATTTCCAAAACAACCCGGCCTTGCTCCTGCTCGTGCGGGACATCAGCGAACGCAAAAAGGCGGAAGGCCTGCTCAAGGAAAGCGAGGAACGCTTCCGCGCCTTGGTCGAGCATGCGACGGAGGCGATTTTTGTCTTCGACGTGGACAGCGACCGCCTCGTGGAAGTCAATTTCAATGCCGAGCGCCTCTTCGGAAGGAGCAGGGAGGAGTTGATGACGATTTCCCCCGCCGCGCTCCGACCCGAGTCTCAGGCCGATGGTCAGCCGTCCGCATTGCTGGAGAAGCAGCATCAGGAGCTGGCCTTGCGTGGCGAGACGGTCGTCTTCGAGTGGCTGAACCTGCGGGCAGACGGCACAGAGGTGCCTTGTGAGGTTCGCATGAACCGCTTCCCATCATCGACCAGAAGGCTGGTGCGGGGCTCGGTCACGGACATTACAGCGCGGAAGCAAGCCGAGCTGCACATGCAGCACATCCAAGAGATGCTGCGCATCCACAACGAGCGCCTCATCGAACTCGCGGCAAGCCCTGCGCTCAACTCCGGCGACCTCGACCTCGCCTTCGAGGCGATCACCCGCGCCGTCTCCGAGTTGCTCCAAGTCTCCAATGTGGGGATTTGGCTGTTCGACAAGGATGAGGAGTTCCTCGTATGCCACAAGCAATACGACGCGGAAACCGACACCTTCTTGGAAGGCGAAACTCGCCGCGTGTCCGAGTACCCACTCTACTTCGAGTACATCCGGACGCACCGGGTTTTGGCGGTTGAGGACACGCTGACTGCGCCGGAAGTGGTGGAGTTCCGCGAGCGATCCGTGATCCCCAAAGGAATCGCAAGTGCATTGGATGCGCCGTTCCGTCATGGGGGCAAGGTTGCAGGGGTCATTTGGACGAAGCAGCTCCACAAGCGCCGTGTATGGGAGGCGGAGGAATTGAACCTCGTGGCCACCATGAGCGACATGTGCACCTTGGCGCTGCAGTCCTGGGAGCGCAAGAAGGCTGAAAATGCCCTCCGTGTCTCCGAACGCAACAACAAGGCCCTCCTCGACGGCATTCCTGACTTGATCGTGCGGATTTCCGATACGGGAACTGTGCTGGACTACAAGCAGAGCGATCAGCAGACCATGATCCGCTTCGAATCCCATGCCATTGGCAGCCTGGTCGATCAGATGCTGCCCGAGGCGATGGCTGAAAAGCTGATCGCATCGGCCCGCAAGGCGATCGAGCAAGGCGAAATCCAGCAGATCGAATCCGAGGTGACCTGGCATACTGGCGAAGCGATGGACTACGAGACCCGGATCGTTCGGAGTGGGCCACAGGAGGTGCTGGTGATCATCCGGGACGTGACCGAGCGCAAGCGCACCGAGAAGGAACTCATCAAGCGGAATTTCGAGCTGGACAGCTTCGTCTATCGTGCATCTCACGACTTGAAGGCGCCACTGAACTCGCTCATGGGCCTCATCAGCCTCGTGGAAAGCGAGACCCAAGAGCCTGCGGTCGTCGCCTACATCAAGATGATGAACAAGAGCGTGGTCAAGCTCGACACCTTCATCAGGGACCTCGCCGACTTCTCCAGGAACGCGCGCTTGGAACTCGAGCACTCGCTCATCGACTGGGAGTCATTGATGAACGAGACGCTCGAAAACCTGCAATTCGCAGACGGAGCCGACCGCATTGAGAAGCATATCCACATCCAATATGAGGGAGCCTTCCATTCGGACCCTGTGCGGATCGGGATCATTTTCAACAACCTGATCTCCAATGCCATCAAGTACCAGAACCTGCAACGCAAGGATTCCCGGGTGGACATCACCATCACAAGGCAGGGCAGCAATGCAGTGATCAGCATCGCCGACAATGGCATCGGCATCGCCAGGGAACATCAGCCGAAGGTTTACAACCTCTTCTTCCGGGCAAGCATTCAGTCCTACGGCTCAGGAATGGGGATGTACATCGTGAAAAACGCCATCGACCGCCTCAAGGGCTCGATTCAGCTCGAGTCCGAAGAAGGCAATGGCTCCGTCTTCACTGTGACCTTGCCCGACCTGGGCCCAGCGCCCGACGCCTGATCCTCAGAAATTCAGTTCCGGGAAGTTGCCAACGAGCGGCAGCTTGTTGTCGCCGGGGGCCTTGAGGTGATCGCAGTGGTAACCGTAGATGGGATACTTGGACATCAGCCCCATCAGGTCATGGTAGTAGGCATGTGCCTGCATCCGAAACAGGAAAAAGACTTCGTGGAACAGTGTCGGCGAGGGCAGGTTCAGCCGCTGTATCTCGCCGTCCAGGAAAATTGCATCGCCATTGTCCCCGGAATAGACGATTGAGCGATCCCCGTCCGTGAAGGCAAAAGCCCAAGTCTGCATCCAAGGCACATGCCTACCGAATGTATCAATGGCTACAACTCCCGTAAGCTCCTCGATGGGACGAAAATCGACCCGCACCTCCACTTCGCCCAAGGAATGTGAGAGCATCGAGCGGAGTTGGGATTGAAATTCAGCATTGGGGACATAGACCTTGGTCGGGCCCCGCTGCAACGCCAGGTCCAAGAACAGGATCAAGCTCGAAAGACTGCCTACATGGTCGTCGTGCAGGTGGGTGATCAGCACCCCGTCGATGAGGTTGATCGCTCCTGTTTCTACGAGCCGAGGGAAGACCGAATGCCCGCAATCAATGAGCAGGTGGCGCTTTTGATGGAAAACGATGGCCGAGGAGTTGGTGAGGCGGGTGTCAAACGCCCCTCCTGTGCCGACAAACTTGATCCAAAAATCATCCGAACGAAACATAGGTCAATCATTGAGTCCAGAACAAATAACCGATCTGATGATGACCTCGACAAGCTGAATTCCAATAAAAAATGTACGTTTTCAGGCATTTTTTTGTGAAAGAGGAAAGGCTGAAAATTGCTTGAGCTTTTAAAACTTCAATGTTCCGAAAGAGGCTATGAATGAACCTCTTGCAATTTGGATATCGAATGAAAGTGGCGCTTGACCTCCTAAAAAAAGTTCGAAAAAAGGTTTGGGAGCAAGGATTTGGTCACGTACATTTGATACATCATTTAGTCAATGGTTCTTTTCGCGTCTGTTTTTAGGTGAATAGCCTACCAGACCATGGGAACATGGGAGGGGTAATGACGAAATGTGCATTCATCGGCTTGAATTGCCAAGCCACAGGAAGTTGAGCAAGGGAAGCCTGCCTTCAATTGCTTCAACTTGGCTGCGAATCGATGGGGAGGATGGCTTGATCTGCCTGAATCCGTGCACAGCGTTAACGATCTTTGAGGGGAAAGACGCGAATCCTGGTGAGAATTAAGATTATCTCCTTTTTATCCAATGTCCGCCGATCGGTGGACGCGTTTCTCTGTTGATTGGTGCCAGGAGCCCTCGCTCGGGGGCTCTGGCATTATTTTTTTAGGGAAATCTTGTCAGAGTTCATGAGTCGTAAGCGAAACCGCCGCATACAAGAATCCGAAACCGAGGGCTTGGAGGACAGTGAAGCATCCCTTGGCATAGATTCGTCGGATACATCCGCCGAATCAGACGCCAATCCCATCACATTGGATGACAGGGTGGATTCCATCTTGGAGGGCATTTCACGGCTGAAGTCCAACATGGATGGCGCCATCAAGGAGCTTGAGTGGCTCATCCGGGACCTGATGGAATCCCAAGCCGACCGCAGGAAGCAACCTCCGTCGGATACCCCCAACCCGGAAGAATAAATCCAATGGCTGCTCATGAGCCTGCGGCAGCCTCCACGGCAGCCACAATGCGGTTCACCTCTGCCTCCGGATCCAAGAAGAAGTTCCGCGCCCATACGCGGTGCAGCCGCCATCCACGGCGCGCCAGCAAGCCCGGCCGATAGACCTCCCGCTCCTTGGGCGTGCGGCCCGAAAAGTAATTCCGGCCCTCGCACTCGATCCCCAATACATAGTCCCCATCCTTTCCTCTCACCATCAAGTCCAGCCCGAAACCACCTTCTCCATCACCCGGCTCGACATTCAGCCCACGTGCCTTCAACATGCCCAACAGCCGCTCCGTGACCCCGGATGTCATCCAGGGTTCGACCCTCAGGCCCGATTCCGTTGCTACGTCGCCCGCAACATTCGTTGCAGGCTCGCCCATGCTCACCGCGCGGGCATACTGCAGGTAGCGCTTGAGCAGCCCTGGGCCGTCATGCTTCGCATCCTCCACCCGCAACTCCTCCGGGTCAAAACTGCACACCACAATCTTCTTCTTGCGCGCCCGGGTGATCGCCACATTCAAGCGGTTGCCTCCTCCCTTTTGGTTCAGCAAGCCGAAATTGGTCATGAGCTTCCCGGCCGCGTTGCGGGCATACCCCACCGAGAAGACCATCACGTCACGCTCGTCCCCCTGCACGTTCTCGATGTTTTTCACGAACAGGCCTTGCCGCTCCTCCCCTTCCGGCACATCGAGTGCAGTGAGCAGTCGCTTGAGCCTTTCCGTGTCGCCTGAACCTCTCAGGGCCTCCAACCGCTCCTCCAACAAGGTGGTGATCAGCTCTTTTTGATGGTAATTGAAGGTCACCACGCCCACGGTCGGTGCATCGGGCCGGGCAATCAAGTCCTCCACGATGGCCACCACACGCTCCGCCTCAGGACGATTGGCATTGCTTTCCCAGCGGCCCTCAACCCGCTCGAATGAAATGGGCGGCTGACTGATCGCTTCGTGCTGCGGCCGGGGAATCACATTCAACCGCCCCTCATAAAAGGCATGGTTCGAGAAGTCGATGAGCTCCCGCTCACTGCTCCGGTAATGCCAATCGAGTTTGCACACCAGCAACCTGGTCCGCGCCAAATCCAGCACACTCTCCACCTCCAGCGCCGCTTGATCCTCCACAAACGGATCCTCCTCTTCGTCCGCCTTCACATTGTACAGGTCGAATGGCGGCAGCTGCTTGTCGTCGCCTGCGATCACGAACTGCTTGCCGCGCAGCATCACCGGAAGGGCGCGCTCCGCATAACACTGCGAGGCCTCGTCGAAGACCACCAAGTCGAAATAGCCCTTCACCATTGGGAAAATCGCCGAAACCGACTCCGGCGATGCCAACCAGCAAGGCATCAATGTGCTGAGTCCCTCGTCCCAGAACTTCTGTACCAGTTTGCGCACGGGCCAGAGTTGCCGCTGCTTGCCGACTTGGTGCGCGATGTCGCGGAAGGTGACGGGATTGTTCAGGCGATTGTATTCAATGGCATCGACGATGGCGTCCTTGAGTTTGCGCTGCACGAGCCCGGCGACGGTGCGCTGACGCTCATGTACCAGCTTGCGGTAGGCGTCGAGTCGGTCCGGCATTTGGCGGGAGCTGACTTCGAGCAAGACAGGGTTCGCCGCCTCGACGAGGTCCAGCCATGCGCGGTACATGCCCTGCTCGGATTGGTGCAGCATATCGCCCTTCTCCAATGTCAGGACATGCGGCAACAAGTGTTCCCAAGCGAGGCGTTGGTTGCCGGCGAGGCTGTCCAGCAGGCCATCGACCTGTCGCAGGTGCTCGTAGTCCTGTTCCAATGCCGTGATGAGTTCATTGGCCCGACCGCGTGCCTCCTCGGGATTGGAAAATGCGCCAGCGAACCTCGCCACTTGGCGGGGGTGCAGCCACTGGGCTACGCCGCGCTCCATCGCCTCCATGCCTTGCAGGATCTCCCCAAGCTCGCGGGCGTCAGAGACCTGTCCGCGCCAAGCGGCTTCGTCCAGAGCGCCATCACTCACCACGGGGCGGAATGCCCGGAAGTCCTCCCAATCCAGCCAGAGCGCGTAGAGATCGACATTGACCAGCTTCTGTGCCTGCCATTCGATCAGCTCGTTTGGCGCGCCCGTCAAGGGGATGTCCGCGAAGAAGGCGTATTTGTTCATCTTCAGGCAGACCTCCATGATGCCACTGAGGGTCGCGATCTCCTCCTCGAGCCGGGCGAGGTTGCCGGGATCGACGCTGAGCCCACGCCGCTTGAACAGCTGCCGCACGTATTTCCTGCCCTTCCACCATTCGCCAGAGAAAAATCGGCCGATGCTGCCCAGCCCTTTTTGGTAGGCGGAGAATTGGCGCTGATGCTCCTCGTACTGGGACAGGGGCAAGCCGTTCAGGATGCGGAATTCGCGAAACTGCCCGAAGAGCTTGCCCAGTCGGGACAATTGGTCGCGGAGGAACTTGGGCTTGAGGCCATCAGTGACGGCAGCAGCCAGGTCCTCGTGCGCACCGGGTCGCGACATGCCCTCCTCCAATCCCGCGAACTGCGTGAGCAGCCCCGGAATCTCGTAGCTCATCAAAATCGATTTCCCAGCCGTTCCGAGTCGTTGCCAGCGGCTGTGGAGGGCATTGATCTGCGTATCCAGTCCCCGCAATGATCCCAAGATCGCCTCCCGCGCCGTCAACCCCTGCCGATTCAGCGGAATCCGCGTCTCCCAAGGATGTGCCGGGTCAAACAGCTCCTGATAATCCATGAGCGCGGCCAGCTTCTCCCGGAATGCCCGCCAAGCCTCCAAATCAAACAACGATGCGACCGGCCCCATGTCCAAGCTTGCGCCATTCCGGTCCGTCGCGAGGTAAAGTTCATGCGCGGACATGCCGAAGCGGCTGCGTTGGCTCAACGCCTGGTGCAGGGCCTCGAAATTGGCATTGAATTCGTCGATGCGCTTGCTGTCGCGCTTGAGGTCCTGTGCCCATACGTGGATGCCGAGGTCCTTTTGTTCGCTTTTGAAGGCCTCGATCTCATCGATTTGCTTGCGGATGCGTGCGAAGATTTTGTTGCGGTCCGCACGGAAATCGTGCACCAAGGCCGCGAAGCGTGCCAAGCCTGCCTCACCCAACCGCTGATGCACCACGTCCAATGCCGCACGCTTCTGCGAACAGACCAGCACCCTTTGGCCCCGAGCGAGCGCGTCCGAGACCAGGTTCACGATCACCTGCGACTTCCCCGTCCCAGGAGGGCCATGCACCACGACCGACTCGCCCGAACGCACATGCAGCAGTGCATCCTCCTGGCTCTGATCCACGGCCTCCACGAAAAAGCGCTCCTCCTCCTTGGGAGTGCTCAGCTTGGCATTGGAGGGGACAGGGAAAACCTCCTCGATATTGAACGCCTCCGATTCCGACTCCAGCACCTCATAATCCTGCAGCAGCGCGCTATCGCTCTGCGGGAACACCCCCAACACCGCCTGTGGCAGGAACCGCAGCTTCCCGATCGGCAATTGATCGAAAACCGCCTGATTCTTGTCGGGATAGCGGTCCACGGTGAATTGGAACAGCTCCTGATTGAAATGCACGGCCATTTCATACCCCATGAGCTGCTGGTACAAGCCGTTCAGGAAGCCCTGGATGTCTTGGTGCCGCTCGGGCCGCTCTTCCCAAAACTCCTTGGGCAGCCGCAGCTTCATGAACTTCTCGTAGGCGAGGAAGAAGGTGGTATTGAAGCTCAGGTCCTCATCCAGCTCCGGTTCCAGCGTCCAGCGATTTCCGCCCGTGAGGTTCCGCACCAAACGCACCGGAAACAGCACAACCGGGCAGCGCGCCACGGATCCATCGAGGAACTTGCCCTCCACGAAGGGGTAACCCACGAAGAGGTCGTAGGCCCCGGACTCCTCTTGGAGTGTGTTGACCGTATGCCAAATCTTGTTCAGGTGACGGTCCACGAGATTGGTCGCTTCGTCGCGTGCGCTCAATGCCTTGACCAAGGTCACCGACTGCCCGGCCACGATGCGCTTGAGGATGTCCGCTGAGGAGAGTTGGTTCAGGTGTCCCAGGTCGCTCAGGTCGATGTCCTTGCGCGGTGACAGGCGTGCCAGCCGGAGAGAGCGGTTCGATTGGCTCAGGTTTGTGAGGCGCAACTTGTATTGGTGCAGCACGGAGAACATGTAGCAATACTACTAAATCCTGAGCCACTGACCCATGCCGAAGGTCAGAGCTTGTCCACGCGGAGCAGGTAACGAAGCTTGACGTCGTTCGCGCGGGTCTCGGGATTCAGGAAGGGCAGGGTGAGCTTGGCAGGATTGTGGTGACGCCATTCGCCCAAGATTTCATAGTACAGCCCCGCCTCCTTGGTGAGCCGTACGCCATCTTCGTCGGTATAAATCAGCACGGGGCCATTTTCCGCCACTATTGTAAGGTCGTCGATGCGCGGGACAGGCTTGGCATCATTGGGAGCATAGAAATCCAATGCCCTGCCACTGACGATGAAGGCATACACCTCTTGGTCCGGTCCCAATGCGGAAACCTTCTTGCCCGCGAGCGCCGTGGAATGGTACTCCATCAATGCAGGATAAATCCCCCAATTCAGCAGCAAGTTGCAGACGGCCATCGCCATCACGGTGGGAATCAGGAGCCGGGTCCGAGGACTCTTCGCCCGCCAGAACCCAACCAGCAACCCGGAAGCCAAGAGCAGGAAGACGATATTGGGCACCAATGCCGAATCCCTGAACGCCCAAAAGGCCAGCGCCAGCGTGATGAGGACGACCAATACCGCCAATACGCCTTGGATCCAGAGGAAGGCTTTCATCCACCGCTTTCCAGCATCACCTTCCAAGACCTCCACCCAAAACGCCCCGACCATCACCGCCGCAAAAGGATAGGTCACAAAGATGTAATGCGGCAGCTTGAACTTGGAAAAGCAGAGCGCGATAAATACCAATACGAATCCAGCAAGCGTCACACCCTCAGCGGCTGCGGGAAGGCGGAACCGCCCCTTTGTCACCGCCCATAGCCTCCTTCCCAATGCCACCAAGAACATCGCTGTCCATGGAAGGAATGACCAAGCGAAAGAATGCACAAAGAAGAATGCCGTCGCGTCATTGCTCCATTCACTCTGTCCAGTCACCCGCCCAAAGCTCTGCGTCCACAGGAAAAACTCGACCCCTTGCCAGCCGTGTTGATGATGCAGCCCGATCAAGAACGGCGTCGTGACTGCCAACGCAATCGGAAGCACCAGCAGCCATTGCACCTTGAAGAGCGTCCCCCAATCCCTTCGCAGCAGCAGGTCGGTCCCGATTGCCATGGCCGGCGCGATGAGTCCCATCGGCCCCTTGCCCAGCAAAGCCAGCCCCAGGCAGAGCGCACCTGCCACCCAATCCCAAGCCCGGCCCTCACGGGACCAGCGCAGCAGCAGCCATACACCTACCACCATGGGGGCGATGAGGTACATGTCCGTCTTCACATCATTGTTCATGAGGAAGAATGCCTGACAGCTTCCCAAGACAAGTCCAGCGAGATAGCCCGCCCTGCGCCCATACAGCAGCCTCCCCAATCGGTCCGTCCCGTAAATCGCCCAGAGCGAGAGCAGCACGGATGGCAGCTTGTAAGCCCAGCCTGACACCCCGAAGATCTTGTAGCTCAGCGCCGACATCCAAAAGATCAATGGCGGCTTGTCCAGATAGGCGCGGCCTTTGTCCCAGATTTGCAGATACTCCCCTGTGCGCAGCATGGACCGCGACATCGTGGCGTATTGCGTGGCATCGATCTCCATCAACTCCACGAACATCCCCGCCAGATAGGCCGAGATGATCAGCCCATAGGGCAGATACACCAAAATCCATTTCCAGGGACGGGGAGTCGAGGCGGTCATTCGGCGCAAAAATAGCCGCCGGGCACTTCGCATCCAATCAGATGGAGGGCAGATCCACGCAATGGACTCTGCCTTCATCCAAAATCAGGGTCTCCACTGCGCACATCTTACATCCTGCCACCAACCACGCGAATCTTTTTCGCTGACACTTTATCGATTCAAGCGCGGAATCATCAAAAAATCATCATCGAACGGGGCGAATTTTTTACATGACCACAACCCGACAGGGCCATGGGCGTACAAAGTATCAGATGCGAGAGGATGCGCCGTAACGCAGACCCGCACCTGATGAGATTACCAAAGAGGAATAGAAAATGGGCGTACTCTGCAACACTTGTCAAGGATCGGGAAGGCTCGCAAGCCTGACGACCTCCGGCATCAGTACCACCGCCACGGCCTGCGGCTATTGCCAAGGGTTGGGTTACAGGGACTGGGACAGGCGGGCAGGGGCCCTGGAAGCACCCGAGGAGGTCGCCAAGATTTTGGAATACGACCAAACCCTGGGAAGCATTCAAGTCCGGGTCGAGGAGACCCTGCACCGGGGGGACCGCCTGCTAGCGAAGTGCTGCGATGCTGTCGTGGAATTCGAGGCCAAGACCTTGACCGCCGCTGGAATGCAGCTGGAGATGGCGCTGAGGGGCTGGCTGGTGAACATCCTGGTGCCGCAAGCACTGCCCGCAGGGGCATGGATCATGAGACATTCGACCAGCCACTAGGCGGACACGATAAAGAGTTTTTAGAAAGAGGAGGGCGTTTGCGAGAGGCCGTCCACCGCAAGGTGGGGGCCTCTTTTTCTTTTCCGTAAATTCAGGGGAGAAGTTGTCGGGGTAGCAGGATTCGAACCTGCGGCCTCGTCGTCCCGAACGACGCGCGCTACCGGGCTGCGCTATACCCCGCGAAACAGGACGACAAAGTTAAGGAGCTTTTCCACAAATCTGCAATCCCGCAACAAGATTTAGATCAGCACTGCAAGGGCACTTCGATGTACTCAGCGTGGCACCTCCATTCCCGCTCAGATGATTGGATCAGGGGATCTCGGCCATTTTGACCATGAGTCCTTCGAGGTAGTCCTTTGCGACAGCGTTCGTGCAGGTGTAATTGTTGGCCATCATGGCGAAGCAGAGCCGGCGGCCGGACTTGGTCTCGACGTAACCCGCGTATGTGCGCACCCGGGAGATGTAACCGCTTTTGGCCCAGACCCTGCATTCAGCGGCGGTGCCTTTGCACATGTTCTTGAGCGTGCCAGGGTCGCCCGCCTTTCCCGCGACGGGCAGCGAATTGAAGAAGTCAAGGAACCACGGCTCGGTGGTATTGGCGCGGAGGATGAGTGCGAGTTGGTTGGGGGTGATGCCATTGTAGCGGCTCAAGCCACTGCCGTCGTTCATCTGCAAGCCATCCACCGTGATGCCCTTGGATTTCCAGTAATCCGCGATCGCCTTGGTTCCGCTCTCGTTGGAGCCGTCTTGCAGCAAGGTGTGGCCGATCATCTTGACCAGATGCTCTGCGTAGAGGTTGATGCTCTTCTTGTTCAGCCAATACACGATGTCCTTCAGCGGCGGGCTCTGATGGGTGTAGATGGCTTGGCGGTTTTCAGGAGCAGTCTTGCCTTGCAGCGCCATCAGACGCAGGGTCGTCGGGCTACCCACCACCTCCACAGAGTCCGCGATCAAGGCATCACGCAGGCATTTCACCGTGAACAATGCCGGATCGGGAATGCTGCCCTTGATGGAAAATGTATCCCCGATGGGGACGGTGCCACGCAGCCTGCGCTCGTAGGTGTACTCCCCGCCATAGACGAAGCCATTGTCGCCCGAGCTCGCGCTGCCCGTCCGCATCTCATTCACAAATGTGATTTCCGGCATGGCAGGCTTGGTCCCGACGAATTCCGCCTTTGTGCCCACGGCCTTACCCGGCTTGAAGAAAAGCTCGTAGCTGTTTTCATTGAAGCTGAGCCCGCAGGCGCCCGCCCCATAGTAGTTGCCGACATCGCTCCATACCCAGGTCGCAGGGGTCAGCGCATCCTCGAAGATCGATCCGTCGCCGATGATGTCCCCTTCAATGCGGTTGATCCCCTTGTCGCGCAGCTTCTTCACCCAGATCGCCAGGATGCTCTCCATGTCCGTGCCCCATTCGTAGCGGTCGCTGCCCAGGCTCGGGTCGCCGCCGCCCCGCATGATCACATTGCCCTTGAGCACACCGCCCTCAACACTGCCGGAGATCTCCAGGACCGTCTTGAACTTGAAGTCCGGCCCAAGGATGCCAAACGCCGCTGCCGATGTCACCGTCTTGAGCGTGGAAGCTGGAAGCAGGGTCTCGTCAGGGCGTTCCTTTTCCAGCAATTTGCCTGTCTGCACATCGTACAGCACAAATCCGAATTGCCCATTCCTCATCCCAGAGGCGGCCTTGATGCGGTTGAGTTCCTCACGAACCGCCTTGGTATCGATCACCGTCGCCTCTGCCTGAGCCAGAATCCCCTGTGCCGGCAACAAGACCGCCAAGAGGAAAACCAGCCAGACCCCCAACTTCTTCTTATGGATTTGCATCAGGCAAATATACGCCCACAGCGTGCGAAGGCATATCCACATGCCCCACCCCCTTGTCCTGATCCCTGACCGATTTTCTGTCTTTGCAGGCGACCTATTCCCGCACCATGCGCATCACCGCATGTCCACCAGCCTCGCAGTGCATATGCAGCAGGTACATGCCTGCAGGATAGTCGCCCAGATCCACCTGATGAACTCGTCGCACCTGAAACCATGTCCACCTGCTGCAGGCGCCGCCCTTGCAGGTCCCAAACCTCCAGCAAGTCAATGCGCCGAGAAAGCGGATTCCCATCCTGAACGCTGACTGCGCCACTTGTCGGATTCGGGAACAGGGTCACATTCGCCCAAAACGCTGTCGAGTCCAGGTGACCGCTCAGGACGCTGTCCCGCACAATGAAGGCCCCCATCATGCCACCATCTTCATGGAACAAGTTGTGGCAGTGGAACATGTAGGGCGTATGGTCGTCCGCGAAGTCGTGGAATTCCGTGATGAACTTGATGGTGTCATTGGGTTGGAGGAGGATCACATCCTTGCGGCCTGCGAGGTGGGCAGGTGGGTTCGCGCCGTTCTTCTCGATCACGTGAAACTGAACATCGTGGATATGGAAGGGGTGCGCGATGTCCGAGGTATTGATCATCTCCCAGATTTCGGTGTCGCCCAAGGTTACGGTATCATTGATGACCGAATGCTCATACACCAGGCCATTGATGTAGTACGGAAATCCTGCACTGTCCACAGTGAAGACCTTGTGACGCACGCGGTCCACGTCTTGCAGACTCGGCAGGTCATAGGTGCGCAGGTTGGCGGGCAGTGTTGTGATCGGATTGGCTGTGGGAGGCACCACGCGAAACTGCATCAAGGGGAAGTCGTTTCCATCCAGCGGGTTTCCCGGGCCACCGCCAGGCCCGAGAGGTCCCCCAGATACACCCGTCCCCATCTCGGAATTGTTGGCCATCAGGGGAAATGCCGTGGTCTGATTGGTGAAATTCACCACAATCTCCGCCCGCTCACCTGGCGCGATTTGTACCCGGGTCACAGGCAGGGGCCGCTCCAACAGGCCGCCATCGCTCGCGATCTGGAAGGCCATGTTCTGCGTCGGGAAGCCCAGGTTGTACACCCGCTGATTGGAGCCGTTCAGCACCCGGAAACGGACCATCTGTGCGGGCACTTCCAAGTAGGCATTCAGGGTGCCATTCACCATCACCGTATCGCTCAGCGCCTCGAAGATGAAGGCATTGCTCAGGCTGTCAAATGACTTGTCTTGGATGATGAGGGGGAAATCATCGATCCCATACCGATGCGGCAAGTTGAGTGTCGCCTCAGTCGAATCGTGAACGATGATCATGCCTGCCGCACCTTTATATACTTGCTCCGCAGTATGCTCATGGAGGTGTGGATGGTACCACATGGTGCATGCCTCGTCCAGCACATTGAATGATGGCGCCCAGGTTACCCCAGGTGCGATCGGGGTATGCGGCCCACCATCGTACATCGCCGGAACATGCATGCCATGCCAATGCATCGTAGTTGTGTCGGAAAGGCCGTTGGTGACGTTGAGTTGCAGGGGGTCCCCCTTGCGCAAGATCAGCGTAGGACCGAGAAATGGCCCATTGATGCCGTAGGTGTCAGTGACATTCCCCGCCAAAAACTGAACAGTTGAGGGCGCGAGGCTCAGATTGATCACCTGCCCGGAGAGGGTATCCGGGATGAACAGCGGATTCGCGGTTTGTGACAATGCTCCACCTGCCACTGCGAAGGCAAGGATGAGGATGCTCAGGGATTTCTTCATGTACTAGGATTGGATGCCAAAACGGGCAAATCCTTGTGCCAAGTAACGAAGGAATTGAAATGGAACGGTTGCCTGTTAATAGAATGTCGCCGAAAGAAACATCCCTGCCGCCCCGGGGAGAGGCTGGCAGGGATTCACCAAAGCGTTGCAATTATCTTACTGGGGCCAAAATCAAGCGGCCCGGTTTACTTCTGCGTTTGCACGGGACACAGGCGCATGCGAGGTGCCATGTCCGTGGTCTTCATAGGGATTGTCCTCATTGGTATGCTTGCCGCGCATGGCGTAGATCGGGCACCAGCCGCCGAGGCCGGTCACAATCGGGTAGATGGCAAGCACCCCCAGGAGGGCGATGTATCCGTGAAAGAGACCACCCATGAGGGCGGCGAAGACCATCCCCACAACGATGCGGATGATGCATTCCCCTATGCTAATGTTCGACTTCATAACACTGTAGAATTTGGAAGATGTAAATGAGCTTTCAAGTAGAATAAGCCAAAGGTCTGGGTATTGCATTCTTCGGGGGATGACAGCCCTCATGAAAAAAGATGATTGTGGTCAGGGCGCAGGGGGTCTATATTTGTCCCATGCCTGCACGAATCGTACTCATCCCCACCCCCATCGGCAACTTGGAAGACATCACCCTGCGGGCCCTGCGCCTGTTGCGGGAGTCGGATTTGGTGGCGGCGGAGGACACCCGGGAGACGGGCAAGCTGCTCAAGCTCCTGGGCATTGAACGCCCCTTGACCGCCCTGCATCAGCACAATGAGCACCATCGGGTGCAGCAATTGCTGTCCAAGGTGGCCGCGGAGCAGCTTTCCTTGGCGGTGGTCTCAGACGCTGGGACGCCGGGGATCTCGGATCCAGGCTTCCTGCTCGTGCGGGAGGCGATCGAGCAGGGCATCGATGTGGAGGTGCTGCCCGGTCCCACGGCATTTGTCCCGGCTCTAGTTGCCAGTGGCTTGCCTTGCGACCGGTTTGTCTTCGAGGGCTTCCTGCCACAGAAAAAGGGGCGCAAGACCCGGCTAGACGCATTGCACGAGGAGGATCGCACCATTGTCTTCTATGAGTCGCCTTACCGCGTGGTAAAGCTAGTGGAGGAGTTGGAGGCGCACTTCGGCCCCGACCGCAAGGTCTCCGTGGCTCGGGAACTCTCCAAGTTGCACGAAACCCACCTGCGCGGCACGCTCGCCGAGGTCAAGGCCGCCCTCAGCAAGTCCATCATCAAGGGCGAATTCGTGGTCATCCTCGCCGGAAAGCCGGATTGATTGCCGCGGACAGCTTTGGTTGCCAATTCACCCTGCCGTAGATTCGCCCATTACTAGAACCCAAATCAATGCAGCTACATCCCGACTTGCCAGATGGTTTTGTAGAACAGGCCAAGGCCATCGTCGCCGAGGTCGCGGCTTTCATCCTCCACGAGCGGGAGGGCTTCACCATGGGCAAGGTCGAGCACAAGGGGCCGCGTGACCTCGTGAGTTACGTGGACCGGCAATCGGAACTCATGCTGCGGGAGCGGTTCGAGGCACTGCTTCCGGGGTCGGGCTTCCTGGGCGAGGAGACGGGCGAGCATGGCAACCAACATGACTGGCTCTGGATCGTGGATCCGCTGGACGGCACCACGAACTTCATCCACAACATTCCCGCTTACTGCATCAGCGTGGGGCTGCGTCACCGCGAGGAAATGGTGCTGGGCATCGTGCATGAGGTGCCGCACGGGGAAGTCTTCTGGGCGGTCAAGGGCCACGGCGCCTATCTCGGCGACAAGCGCATCCACGTGAGCGAGGCTGCCTCCATCAACGATGCCCTGCTGGCAACAGGCTTCCCGACTGCCAAATTTGACCGGGCGAGTGACTATTTGGCAGCAGTGCAGGAATTTCTCGGACAGTGCCAAGGCATTCGCCGATTTGGCGCAGCGGCCCTGGACTTGGCGTATGTGGCGGCGGGTAGGCTGGATGGATTCTTCGAAATCGGCCTAAAACCGTGGGATGTGGCAGGTGGCGCATTGATCGTGACCGAGGCGGGCGGGTCAGTCTCGGGGATCGAGCCCGGCGGGGACTATCTATTTGGCAGACAAATTGCTGTGAGCAACGGCAAATTGCAGCAAACCATGCTCGAGGTCCTCAGGGCCCATCTGGTGCGCTGAGGAAAAGCGATGCATTCCGTAAAATTCATGGTGGATGTTGCCATCATTGGCGGGTGTTGGTGCTGATCTGCGGGGTCATTATCCCAAGTATTTATTTAACTTTGTCGCGATTTTTTACACCCATTCACTATGCTGAAACTGCTTCAGAAACTATTCGGCAATAAGCAAGACAAGGACGTCAAGGAGTTACAGCCTTACGTCACCAAGATTACTGCCGAGTATGCCAAGCTGCGCAATCTCTCTGACGACGAACTCCGTGCCCGTTCAGACAACTTCCGCCAACGCATCCAAGCACATATCAAGGACATCACCGCCGAGATCGCTGCGAAAAAGAAGCAGGCCGAATCCACCGAGGACTTGATCGCTTCCGAGCGCATGTACGAGGAGGCGGAAAAGATGCGCAAGGAGCGCAACAAGCAGGTGGAGCAAATCCTGCTCGAAATCCTCCCCGAGGCTTTCGCAGTGGTGAAGGAGACCGCCCGCCGCCTGACAGAAAACAAGGGCCTGACCGTGACCGCCACGGAATGGGACCTCCACATCGCCAAGCGCAAGCCCAATGTGGTCATCAATGGCGACAAGGCCACATGGAGCAACAAATGGATCGCTGCGGGCGGCGAAGTCGAGTGGAACATGGTCCACTACGACGTGCAGCTCATGGGTGGCGTGGTGCTCCACACAGGTAAGATCTCCGAGATGGCAACCGGTGAAGGTAAGACCCTCGTGGCCACCCTCCCGATCTACCTCAATGCCCTCACAGGCATGGGTGTCCACCTCGTGACCGTGAACGATTACCTCGCACGACGCGACTGTGAGTGGAACGCCCCGCTGTTCCAGTTCCACAAGATCACCGTCGATTGCATCGACTTCTACGAGCCCAACACGGATGAGCGTCGCCAAGCCTACCTCGCGGATGTCACCTATGGCACCAACAACGAGTTTGGCTTCGACTACCTCCGCGACAACATGACCACGAACCCCGAGTTCCTGGTTCAGCGCGAGCATCACTTCGCCATCGTGGACGAAATTGACTCCGTCCTCGTGGACGAAGCCCGGACGCCGCTCATCATCTCCGGCCCGGTTCCCCGGGGCGACATCCATGAGTTCCACGTCCTCAAGCCGCGCGTCGAGAAGCTCATGCGCAATCAGCAGCGCCTCGTGACCACCCTCATGGCCGAGGCCAAGAAGGGCTTCGAATCCAATGACAAGGAGACCATCAAGGAAGCAGGCCTCAAGCTTTTCCGCGCGAATCGCGGCTTGCCCAAGTACAAAGCATTGGTGAAGTTCCTCACCGAGCCGGGCATGAAGACGGAGATGCTGAAGACCGAGGCTTACTACCTGCAGGACAAGGGCAAGAACCTCCACCTTGTGGACGATGAGCTCTATTTCACGATCGATGAGAAAAACAACCAGGTGGAACTCACCGAAAAGGGCCGCGAACTCATTACCGGTGAGGGTGAGGACGAGGACTTCTTCGTGATGCCTGATGTGGCCTCCAAGCTCCACGAGATCGATGCCAACAAGAGCCTGACCGACGAGGAACGGCTCCGTCACAAGGACCTGCTCGCACGTGATTTCGCTGAAAAGAGCGACCGCCTGCATACCATCAACCAGTTGGTGAAGGCCTATACCCTCTTTGACCGCGACATCGAATACATCGTGGACGAAGGCAAAGTCAAGATCGTGGACGAGCAGACAGGCCGGGTCTTGGCTGGTCGCCGCTACTCGGACGGCCTGCACCAAGCCATTGAAGCCAAGGAAAACGTGACCGTGGAGGCTGCTACCCAGACCTTTGCGACGGTGACCTTACAGAACTACTTCCGGATGTACCACAAGCTCGCGGGTATGACCGGTACCGCTGAGACAGAGGCTGCGGAATTCTTCCAGATCTACAAACTCGACGTGGTGGTCATCCCGACCAACAGGCCGATTGTACGGAAGGACGAGGAAGACTTGGTCTTCAAGACGAAGCGCGAGAAATACAATGCCGTCATCGACGAGATCGAGAAGCTGCGTGCCAAGGGCCGTCCGGTCCTCGTGGGTACCACTTCAGTCGAGGTCTCCGAATTGCTGAGCAGGATGCTGCGGGTGCGCAAGATCGACCACAACGTCTTGAACGCGAAGCAGCACCAACGCGAAGCCGAGATCGTCGCCGAGGCGGGCCTTGCAGGCACTGTGACCATCGCCACGAACATGGCCGGCCGGGGTACCGACATCAAGCTCGGCCCAGGCGTGAAGCAGGCAGGTGGTCTTGCGATCATTGGTACCGAGCGCCACGAATCCCGGCGGATTGACCGTCAGCTCCGCGGCCGTGCAGGTCGTCAGGGTGACCCGGGTAGTTCGCAGTTCTATGTCTCCCTCGAGGATGACCTCATGCGCCTCTTCGGTTCCGAGCGCATCAGCCGGATCATGGACCGCATGGGCATCAAGGAGGGCGAGGTGATCCAGCACTCTATGATCACCAAGAGCATCACCAATGCGCAGAAGAAGGTCGAGGAGAACAACTTCGCCATGCGGAAGCGCCTCTTGGAATACGATGACGTCATGAACAGCCAACGCGAGGTGGTTTACCGCCGCCGCCGGAATGCCCTGTTCGGTGACCGCATGCGCCTCGACCTCGACACCATGCTCTACGATGTCTGCTCCAAGATCGTGGCGGACTACTACGACATGTCGGACGTGGAAGGCCTGCAGTTCGCTGCCATCCGCTCATTGGCCGTGGATCCGGAGTTCTCCGAAAACGACTTCAATAAGCTGTCTCAGGAAGCCATGACCGATCGTCTCTATGACATCGCCAAGGCCTTCTACCGCCGGAAGACTGCGCACCTTGCATCCTTCGTGCTGCCCGGTTTGCAAAATATCCGCAACCAAGACCCGCGCGTGGAATTGGTGGACATCCCCTTCCATGACGGCTCACGCCGGATGCGGATCGTGGTGAACTTGACCCAAGCACTCGCCACCAATGGCGAGGAGGTGACCCGTACGCTTGAGCGCAACATCCTGCTCCACGTGATCGACGACAAGTGGAAAAACCACCTGCGCGAGATGGACGAACTGCGCACTGCCGTTCAAAACGCCGTCTTCGAACAGAAGGATCCGCTTGTGGTCTATAAGTTTGAGGCCTACGAGCTCTTCCAGCAGGCATTGGGTCAGGTGAACGACCAAGTGATCTCGATGATCTTCAAGGCCGATCTCGACGTGAACCAAGGGGAGCAGCGCCAAGAAAAAGCACCGCAAGAGCCGCGGGTTCGTCGCGACGACTTCTCCAAGATGAAAACCGATCACGGCCAGAACTTGGAGTCTCAGCGCCGCGAAGCAACCAAGGGACTCAGCACCAATACCTCTGCACCCGAAGCCGAGCGCCCGCTTTCTCGCAAAGAGCGCCGGATTCAGGATCGCAAGGGGCCCAAGCGCTGATCTTCGGGCAACCCCCGAAGCGGTTGATCCGTAATGCCGCGTGGGTTCGCCCATCCTGCATCGCTGGACAATTCGAGGTTTTGTTCGGATATTTGTGACATTGTTTCAGGCATCATTTGCATGGAAATCAGAAAGATATGTCAATGGAACAGGCTTCTCCTGATGCTGCCCGCGCTGCTGTGGGCATCAAGCCTCATGGCGCAGAAGGAGACCGAGGCCGTTGACAAATACAGGGTGGCTTACGAATTCCAGGCCCCTGTGGTGGAAGTGAGCGGCGATCCTTCGGGTGCGCCGACCCAGCACAGGGTCGCTGCCGATTCGATGGGGGTCTATTATTACTACGACCGAGGCCTCGCCAGGCTCATCGACCTGCACCGCACCAACAATGATAAGAGTGTCGAGGGCCAAGGCTTCCGCATTCAAATCTATGCGGGCAGCAAGATGGAAACCGCCAATGAGGCCAAGGCGGATTTCGTCCAAGCCTTCCATACATCCAATATGGAAGTCTATAAGGACTGGAACCCGCCTCATTTCTGGGTGCGCGTAGGCGACTTCCTCACCCGCAACGAGGCCATGAAGCAGCTTCCCAATGTCCGCCAATTTTTCCCGGATGCATTTGTGGTGCAAGACAAGATCAAGCTCCCCAAGTACAAGAAAGGCGCGCATCAGAATTGAAGGCTGGGGCCTGAACCGCTTCATTTCCTGATTTTTGCTAATTTGCCTCCTCCACGATGGTGCGAATGGCAATAGCTTCCCCGAAATCCAAGGCTGCGTTTTACATCTTCGCCAGTTTACCACTGGTGTATTTCCTATTGTTTGGGTTTCATGGGATGGATGCCGCTGATCGGGGGTTCATTCCGGCATTGGCTTATCGCATCTTGGGCGGCGAAGTGATCTACCGGGACTTCTTCTATGTCCGGCCCCCGCTTACCCCCTACCTGCACACTCTGGAAATGGCCTTGCTCCCGGATACCTGGGAGATGATCGGTTATCGATTGGTGTACTACGTCTTCATGTGGCTGCCGATCTATTGGAGCATCCGGGCGCTGGAGCGGTATGTGGATTTCGGGAAGATGGGCGTGTCGCCGTGGATTTTGGGGGCGATGGGGTATGCGCTTTCTCTGCACAACTTCTTCGCGGCGCCTTGGCATACGGTGGACGGCATCTTCTTCGCAGCATTGGGATTCTATGCGATGACCCGGAGTTCCCGGCCCTTGCATGTGGGACTGGGATTGTTTTGCCTGGGACTGTCAGCATTGACCAAGCAACCTTTCGGAGTCGTGCCATTCATCGGTGTGGGCCTTGCAGTGTTTCTACATGGTTGGCGCCAAGGCTTGTTGGGCACGGTCGTCACAGCGGGCTTGGCGGGGATTGGATTTGCGGTGGTGGAATTTGCCCTCACGCCCGGGTACAGCTTCTTTTCCGAGATGCTGGCACAGATCACGGGCAGCACCTCGCTCAATGAGATGCGCTGGGGCGGCTATCAGCTTTATATCAGGCCCGCGGTGATTGCCTTTGGACCGGGATTGGTGATCTGGTTGGTGCTGAAGTTTGCCTTCAAAAAGTCCTTCAATGGCTGGCCCATGGCGATCTATACATTGTTGGGATTGGTTGCTGTGGGCGCGGGGATGCTTGCCGTTACGATTCAATACGGCGGCTTTGTGCAACCCAAAACTGGCTTCATCCATGCCCTGGTCTTCTGTGGCGGTGCGATTGCGGGTCTGACATTCATCCGGCGTGACCGCAAGGCGATGGCCTTGCTTCTCGCGATGACTGGGGTCGCTTGGGCGAGTGGCATTTCCTGGGGCTATGCGATTCCGGTCTTGTATTGCTTCCCAGCGGTATTCGCGGTGGCATATTTTATTTCCCACATCGCCGAATTCCGGGCGCCGAGTTGGTATTGGACGGGTGCGATGGTGGTGGTTCTCGGATGCATGGGGGCGCTGAACCTGTATGTGTATCACGATGGCAAGCGGAGCGAGATCACGCATGACTTGGGCGAGGTATTTCCCAAATTGAGCCATATCAAGGCTGGGCCCGAGCAATTTGCGAATTATTCGGAGCTGAAAATGCTGATCGGGAAGTACCCGCAACCCTATACTGTGCTGCCGAGCCTGCCATTGGCGCATTACCTCACGGATACCAAGGCTCCGCTGCCCGTGGACTGGGCGCATGACGCGGAGGTAAACTACGATCGTGGCATTGGAAAGCTCATCTCGACTTTGGAGGCTTCAAATTCGATGGTCTTTGTGATGCGGGAGGAGCTGTACCGGGCGGAGGAGGATGGGCATTATCGCTGCAGCACACTGCGGCATGTCTTGGACCACTGGGATCGGGTGGATTCGACCTCGGCATTTTATGTGTACCGGAAGGGGATGACGGCGAACCCTCAATAGGGTTGACCGAACGATGCTTCCGGTAGAGTGCTTCGCTTTTCGCTGGCCCCCTCCGAGCGACCTCAGGGCAGGAATTGCCAGCAGCCGTGTCGGCATTGGACGAGATGCCCCTCGCCTCTTCCAAGACAAAAGGGCAAGCCATGAAGCCTGCCCTTTTGGTATCGATTTTTGATTCTTTTCGATTATCGCTGCGTGTTGATCATCCGGTAGAGCTCGTCGAGCTTGGGGGAGATCACGATTTCGGTGCGGCGGTTGGACGCGCGGGCTTCCGGCGTGCTGCCATCAACCTTGGGGATGAATTGCCCGTGGCCAGCGGGGATGATGCGGGTCGGCTCCATGCCATTGTTGACGAGGATGCGCACGACTTCGGTGGAGCGCATCACGCTCAGGTCCCAGTTGTCCTTGATGTCGCCAAGGTTGGTGACGGGCATGTTGTCGGTGTGGCCCTCGACCATGATGGTGAGGTCCTTTTGCTCCTTGAGCACCTTGGCGAGTTCGCCGAGAGCCTTTTGGCCGTTGACATCGATCTTGGTGCTGCCAGTGGCGAAGAGGAGCTTGTTCGAGAGGGAGACGTAAACCTTGCCATCCACGACGTCCACTGTGAGTCCCTGGTCCTTGAAGCCGAGCAAGGCGTCGGTTACGCGCTTTTGGATCGCGCCCATGAGGGAGTCACGTTGCCGCAACATGCCTTCGACTTCGGTGAGGCGCGCCTCGCGCTCCTTGAGGATGCTTTCCAGCTGTGCAGCGTGCTCCTCACGCTCCTTCACGGTATTGGCCATGTCGGCCATGCGGCGTTCGCGGACATTGAGGTCCCGCTGCAGG
>JAXLVK010000029.1:0-61887 GCA_046329055.1 Bacteroidia bacterium | reverse complement strand
GAGGAATACTCCGGCCGCGCCATCGACCTCGCCACCCGCCGCAAAGGCGAACTCACCAAGATGGAACTGAAGGCTGAGCGCGCCCTGCTCATGTTCTCCATCCCGTCCCGTGGTATCATCGGCCTGCGGAACGAGCTCCTCACCGCCACGGCGGGCGAGGCTGTGATGGCGCACCGCTTCCGCGAATTCGAACCCTGGAAAGGCGAGATCGTGAAGCGTCAGGTCGGCTCCCTCATCGCCCACGAGACCGGAACCTCCATCCCCTACGCGATCGACAAGCTGCAGGACCGCGGCCACTTCTTCATCGAGCCGGGTGAGGATGTTTACAATGGCCAAGTCGTTGGTGAATCCGTCAAGGCAGGCGACCTCGTGGTGAACGTGATCCGCACCAAGAAGCTCACCAACATGCGCGCCTCCGGCAGCGACCAGAAGATGCGCATCGCCCCGGCGGTGAAGCTCAGCCTGGAAGAAGCCCTGGAATACATCAGCGGCGACGAATACGTGGAGGTCACGCCCAAGAGCATCCGCCTGCGCAAGATCTACCTCGACGAAAACGACCGCAAGCGCTACGCCGCCAAGATCGAAGCGATGGCTTGAGCAGGTAGCGCGGATAGTGCAAAATGAAAAGGGCCTTGCAGGATGAATTCTTGCAAGGCCCTTCTATTTCAGGCTATTGTATCGGATGTGCGACCTATTTCGCCAAGCTGACCCGTGGCTCGTCGCCATTGGTCTCCGGCTCGGAGCCACCAGATTGGTCGTCGATGCGCCGCAGGTTGATGCCCTCCACCGGCTTCACGATGAGGGGGAACTTCTCGGTGTACACGCTGCTTGTCTCCAAGCCATAAGCCCTCTCGGGCGAAAGGCTCAGTTTCTTCAGCAAGAAGTAACCCTGCAGTGCCAGCCTTGGGAACAGGTTCAGGTCGTTGTCGCCGCTCAGGTATTTCTCGATCAGAATGAACCGGAAATCCCCGGTGAGCTTGTTCTCCTGAAGCGAAGCATACTTGCTGCGGATATCCACCTCACCCCGGTGCACCATGTTCTCCACCACCTTGCGGAAGAAGAGGTTGATGCGGGGTTCCACCCTGAACCCGAGGTAAAAATCCACTCGGACGATGTCGTTCGGTGCAATGATGCGGACACGGTAGTCCATCCGGTACGGCTCATCCACCACGTGGATGTGCAGGAACCAGTAGATGTCCGCGCGCTTCGGTTGGCGCTTGATGATCGAGTACAGCACCTTGCTTTCGATCCGGTTCCACTGCGTCACATTCGTCAGGAAGACCAGGTTCGTCGCATAACGGGGGATGGTCTCATCCGAACTGAGTCGAATGAGGGTGTCCGTATAGCCGCTCAATTCCTCGGATTCGGTGAATTGATGGGCCACGCGCTTGCCGTAGTACCACACAATCATGAGGGTGAAGAGCAGGGATGCCACCAGGAGGGTCACCCAGCCACCATGCGGGAATTTCTCCAGGTTGGCCACCAAGAATGAGCCCTCAACCGCAAGGAAGAAGAGCACAATCACCACAATCAAGAAGCGTGGATACCGCTTGCGTCGCATGTAAAATGCCAGCAGGGTCGTGGTCATGAGCATGGTCAAGATGATGGCCATGCCGTAGGCCGCTTCCATCGCGGAGGATTCTTGGAAAAACAGCACCACACCGATGCACCCCGCCCACAAAAGCCAATTCACAGACGGAACGAACAGCTGACCCTTGAGATCGGTGGGGTAGCGAATCCGCACCTTGGGCCAGAAGTTGAGGCGAACGGCTTCGTTGATGAGCGTGAATGATCCAGAAATCAAGGCTTGGCTCGCCACGATTGCCGCCAGCGTCGCGATGATCACCCCGGGGATCAGGAACCAATCCGGCATGACCGCGAAGAAGGGATTCACATCAAATCCCGGCTTGAGCATCATGGCCTTCGCGTCAATGCCTTTGGTGGCATATTCCGCAATCGCCTCGGAGGAGAGCGTGCCTTTCAGGAAATGGTGTTCCTTGCTCAGCAGCCAAGCCCCTTGCCCGAAGTAGTTCAGCAACAATGCCGACTTCACGAAGATCCAAGAGACCCGCACGTTCTGCTTGCCGCAGTGCCCCAAGTCGCTGTAGAGCGCTTCGGCGCCTGTGGTACAAAGGAACACGGCACCCAGCAGGAAGAATCCGCCTTCGTGGTTCGCTAGCATGTTGATGGCGTATGTAGGGCTGAGCGCCCGCAGCACTGTGAAGTCCTCTGCGATGTTGATCACGCCCCAGAATGCGAGCATCAGGAACCAAATCATCATCACCGGGCCGAAAAACCGACCCACCGCCTTGGTGCCGAACTGTTGAATGAGGAACAATGCGGTGAGGATGCCAATGACGATCGGGATCGTGGGAATGTCATCCCTGAGCACACTGAGGCCCTCCACGGCCGAGGCCACTGAGATGGGCGGCGTGATGATGCCGTCCGCCAGCAAGGTGCAGCCACCCAGGATCGCAGGGATGATCAACCACTTCACCTTCATCCGGCGCACCAAGGCGTAGAGCGAGAAAATGCCACCTTCTCCCTTGTTGTCGGCATTCAAGGTGATCGCCACGTACTTGATGGTGGTGAGCAAGGTGATGGTCCAGAAGACACAGGAAAGCCCTCCCAGCACCACGTCGGCATTGATCGGTTTGTCCCCGACAATGGCTTTGAGCACGTAGAGGGGGGACGTGCCAATGTCGCCATAGATGATCCCAAGGGTCACCAGCAGGGTGCCTGCTGTGACGCGATGGTTATGGCCAGAATGATCGCTCATAAGATCAACAACAATGAATATTCAATCGGAATAGGCAGGAAGGCATCCTAGATAGGGGCCTTGGGTTACCGCAGGGTTGTGGATGGGATTCCATGTCCTATTGCAAACGCGCTTCCTGAACAACCGCCAAAATTACGCATTCCCTAGTCCATTCAAAGAGAAATCGCTACCCGACCGCCTATCCAATCCCCCGAAAAAACATGAGGGCCGACCATTTCCGGCCAGCCCCCATGTGTGTGAATCAGCGAGCAGGGACTCAGTCCTTGATCACCTTGGAAATGTAGCGTCCAGTCTCGCCCCGCACTTCCAGGAAGTACAGGCCGCGGGCGAGGTTGCCGATGTCCATGCGTGTCCTGAAGGTGCCACCGTTGTGGTAATGGCTTTCAGTATGCAGGACTTGGCCCAGGGCGTTCGTGAGTTTCAGTTGCAGATCACCCATTTGGGCGTCCACTCCTTGGACATCAAGCAGGTCTTGTGCCGGAACCGGGAACACCATCCAGTGACCCGCCAAGGCTGGGTCCACGGACTCGAAGTAAACATCCGCATTGACGCATGCGCTGTCCGTGCCACAGTTGTCGGTGACGGTCACGCAGATGGTCACTTGGCCGTAAGTGCTGTAGGTATAGGTCGGATTCTGCTGCGTGCTCGTGCCGCCATCACCGAAGGTCCAGCTGTAGGTGGCGCCGCTGCCAGCGGTTCCTGTGTAGGTGAAGGTGAAGGGCATGCCCAAGAAGAGGTCCCCGGGCTGAGGCTGCAGGATGCTCGCCACTGGCACTGCGCAGACCGTCACTGGCATGCACGTGCTGTCGCTGCCGCAGGAGTCCGTGATCGTGAGGCACACGTTGTAGGTGCCGGCATTGGTGTAGGTGTGGGTGGGGTTCTGGAGCGTGCTTTGGTTGCCGTCGCCGAAGTCCCAGGCCCAAGCCATCGGGTTGCCGGAGGTCATGTCGGTGAAGCTCGCGTTCAGGGCCGTGTTGGTGTAGGACCAGGTGGCATTCGCTGCGGCGCAGCTTGCGTTCACGCTCATGCACATGCTGTCGGTGCCGCAGGAGTTGGTGACCGTAAGGCAGACGGTGTAGGTGCCGGGTGAGGAGTAGGTATAGGTCGGGTTCATCTGCGTGCTGCTATTGCCATCACCAAATGTCCAGTTGTAGGTGGCATTCGCCCCGATGGAGCTGTTGGTGAAGGTGGTGGTGAACCCGGCGGAGCTTGCGGTGAACCCGGCGGACGGAGCGGTGATCATGATCACGACTACGGAGTCCTTGCCCACGCAGCAGCCGTCGGAGATACCGACTTTGTAGGTGCCGTTGGTGGAGACGGTGATGGTCTGCGTGGTCGCGCCCGTGTTCCAGGCGTATTGCTCAGCGCCCGCGCCTGCGTCGAGGACGACGCTGCCGCAACCGTAGATGGTGTCCGTGTTGGAGATGTTCACGGAGGCGGTGCAGGAAGGCGTGATGAAGTCGGAGGGAGCGAACCAGATCGAGTCCAGGTAGTGGAAGTTGGCCACGGCGAGGGGGTCGTTGGCACCACCCATTTGCGCGAAGACCACGGGCAGCTTGTAGTTGCCGGTGTTGCTCAGGACGTTTTCAGCGAGCTTGGGGAAGAGGATTTTGCCGCCCCAGGTCACGTTGCAGCTCGTCATGTCGTAGTTGGAGGTCCACATGTTGTTCATGACGTCATAACCCTTGGCGTAGAGGTTGGGGGAGACGTCAGCGGTGGCTTGGATCACGGAGCTGTCGGCGTCGGTCCAGGTGAAGAAGACCTTGGTGCCATCGGCTGTGCGGGCGACCTGCGGCTCGAAGTCTTGGGAGACTTGGTTGGGGGAGGTGCCCCAGGTGGCGCGTCCGCGGTAGAGGTTGCGCAGGATGGTGGGGTTCCACACGCCGTCGCGCATGGTCACATCGACGATCGCATGCCATTGGGTGAAGAAGACGGCGTAGGCATTGTTGCCATTGCAGACTGCCATGAGGGCGTGGGGATTGCCCTTGGCGTCCACAGTCAGGTCCACATCAAATGCGGTCGAGGCAACGTTGCCCGTCTGGATGTTGGCGCTGATGCAGGGGAAGGCGCCCAGGTCCACCGTGGTCGGGCCGGTCCAGGAGGTGCCGCCATTGGTGGTCTTATAGAAGACGGGGTAGAAGGCGTAAGGTGTCGGGCCGGGTGTGAGCTGCGTGAGCATGCAGATCCAGCCGATGTTGCCGGTCGGGTCGAAGGCGATCGCGTAGTCCGAGGTCTTCACGGCGCCGTCGTAGGCGGTGTTGAAGGTCGGGTTGATGGTGGTGTTCACCGACCATACCACGTCTGTCGAACCGTTCCACACGCCCTTCAGGACGCGGTAGCCGGTGACGGCAGTGCCATTGTAAACGTTGTCGATGGACCAGAATGTGCCGGGCGCGCCCTTGACCATGGCCCTGGGGATCAGGGTCTGCGAGGCGGTCGGCTGATTGTAGGTCTCGGTGTTGCCTGTGCCGTCGAGCTTGCGCACACCGGAAACCGTGCCATTGAAGGCGGCGGCGACTGTGGCGGCATAGTAGCTCAGGTAGGCATTGTTGGGGTTGGTATTGCCGGCCGGGTTGTAGATGGCGACGTTGGGGTAGCGGGCGCCATTGGTGCCGTTGACGGCGTTGGGGTTCACCGGGCCGGAGTTGGTGGCCCATGTGAGGCCGCCATTGGTGCTGAGGTCGTAGCGCAGGAATCCGCTGTGCCCGCCAAATGCCGTCGCATTGTTCCGGTGCAGGAAGACGATGCTGTTGGTGGCATTGTCCACGGCGATCGGGTTGGCCTCCGTCAGGATGTTCGTGAAGACGTTGGACGCCGAACCGATTGCATCGTTGCCGGGGCAGCCGCCTGTCAAGGGCTGTGGCAAGGTGACCGGGCCCGGCTCGTACCTGGCAGCGCTTTGATTCTCAGGTTCGGGTGTCAGGTAGCCTGTCCACGGTCCCACGGGCTTCTGCCCCATGGCGGACATGCCACCCAGCCCCACAATGGCTGTTAAAAGAAGTAGTCTTGATCTCATAGATGACAAATGGTGATTGAAAGAAATACACAACAAGATAGCAAATTTCGGGGAAATTTCCTTCTGCAAAGCCTTGTTATTCAGCTCAGGCGTGTAAAATGTCTGCTTCGCTGATCAGCGACTCCCCGCTCATGCGCAACAACACCTGTGCCGTCGCGATCACGTCACGCTCGCAATACTTGGCGATCCGCTCATGGTCATTCTCCTGCCAATACACCCTCCCCACTTGACTGCCGTCCATGTCTTCCTTGGGGCTGGGCACCCCGAAGACCGCGCAGAGCAGGTCTAGGCTCGTGAAACTCTTGAAGTCCCCGAATTTCCAAATTTGCATGGTGTCCAGCAGCCGCACCTCCCAAGGTTTTTTGTTCTGAAGGTCGGCAAGCACGCTCGGCAGGGGCAGGCCATTGATCAGGTAGCGACGCCCGAGGTAAGGGAAATCGAATTCCTTGCCATTGTGCGCGCAGAGGTTGCGCTCGGGGCGCCCGGTCAGGAACTGATTCAGCATCTGGGACAGGTCGCGGAGGATCGCGGTCTCGTCCGGCCCGAAGAAGGATTTCAACCGCAGGGTCGGCCGCTCATCCATAAACTTCACGATGCCACAAGACACACAGACCACCTTGCCGAACTCGGCGAAGATCGCGGCCCGGTTCCGGTACAGGTCCTCCGGGGTATGTGGCTCGTCGGCGCGCTCCTTCAGCAGCTCGGCCTTGCGTTGCCAGAGATGCTGAAGGTTTTCCGGCAATGCCCCGAACTCGGGCGCCACCGATGCCGTCTCGATGTCCAGAAACAGGATTTGCTCGATTTGGCCGCGGGAAAACATGGGCTTATTTGGGGTCAAACTTCCCGGTCTTGCTCAGTTCCAATGCCTGTGGCATCAGTTCCACCGCACGGCGCAGGACGTTGTCGCTCTCATGGAAGGTCGGGTAGAATGCGTCGTCGTCAAACAGGCGGCGACCGATGAAGGCCTTCAAGTAGATCGAGATGTCCGTCCGGGAGGTCGCCAATCCTGCCGGGTCGAGCTTCACGCCCTTGCCTTCGGAGTAGGCCACGAAGTCATTGATCAGGGCGTCGTCCACCTTGAAGCCGCGGTTGAAGCCCGCTGCGTCCACAAACTTCGCCTTGGCGTCGGCATGCGCGTCGCCGTAGTGGAAGGCGTATTGACGGAAGGCATTCTGCGCGATCAAGTCGGTGAGGTAATCGCTGTCCTGCGTGGTATCGCGGGCCACAAACACATCCGGCAGGATGCCGCCACCGCCATAGACCGTGCGACCGGAGTTGGTCTTGAACTTGAGCGAATCGGGCAGGTCGATCTTGGACTCGTCGTAAATCTCCCCGGACTCGAAGCGCTCCACGACCTCCATGTCATACTCCTTGGCGCTCATGTTGAACGGCTTTTGGATGCAGCGGCCGCTTGGGGTATAGTACTGGGAAATGACCAGGCGCATTGCGGATCCATCGCTGAAATCCTTCTGTGTCTGCACCAACCCCTTGCCAAATGAGCGCACACCCACGATCAGGCCCCTGTCCCAGTCCTGCACAGCGCCCGCCACGATCTCACTCGCCGACGCGGAGCCATAGTCCAGCAACACCACCAATGCCCCATCCTCGAAGAGGTTCAGGTCAGAGGTCGCCTTGTACTTCGTCTTGCTGTCCGGGATGCGGCCCTCGGTATAGACCACCGTCCGGCCCGAAGGCAGGAATTCATCCGCGATCCGCTCGGCCATGTTCATGTAGCCGCCAGGGTTGCCGCGCAGGTCCAGCACCATGTTTTTCATCCCCTTCTTGAGCAGCTTCTCCGCATGGTCGCGGAACTCGTCATGGGTCGTGCTCGCGAATCGGCTGATCTTCACATAGCCTGTTTGATTGTTCACCATATAGGAATAGTCCACGCTGTAGAGCGGAATCTTGTCCCGGACGATGTCCGCATCCACCAGTTGCTTGATGCCCGGACGGCGCAGCGCCACCTTCACATGTGTGCCCTTCTTGCCGCGCAGCTTCTTCATCACATCGTTGTTGGGGATGTTGATGCCAGCGACATTCTCCCCATCGATCTTCACGATGCGGTCGCCGGGCTGCAATCCTGCCTGCTCGCTCGGGCCGCCGGAGATCACCGCGACGACATAAATCGTGTCCTCCAGCAGGTTGAACTCGATCCCGACGCCCTCGAAGCTGCCTTCCATTTGCTCCTCCATCTCCTCCATCTCCTCGGAAGCGATGTAGAACGAATGCGGATCCAAGCCTTCGAGCATGCCTTGGATGGCGTCATCCACCATCTTCTTCGCATCGGGCGCCTTCACATAATTCCGTTCGACGAAGAGAACCGCCTCCTGAAATTTCTGCATTCCGGAGTTCAATTCCTGCCTCCGCTGCTCGCCTTCGCCATCGCGCAGCCGGAAGCCCACCAACATGCCAATCATCACCAAGATGGCCGCAAACAACGCGTAACGGAGGTTTCGATTCATGAAATTTGGAAATCGTCGAATATGCCTACAAAGGTAAATGAAGATTCTCATTTTGGGGAGTGGCCAAATGCCTCAACCACAAATCAGATCGGTCTGCACGTTGTTTCCCACTCCAGCCTGTACCGACCTGTCTTCGACCATGTTCCGGTGTTGTTCCCTTCTGTATTCCTGTACCATTCGGACCAATAGCACTCCACACCCACTGCAACCGCACTGCAATCCCACTCCAATTGCACTCGAGCATCTCCTGAATGCCGGGTAAATCATTGATATTCATCCTGGTGAGAGTTGATTCAATTCGAACCTCTGTGACACACTTCGCTCATGAGTTTCGGAACGGAAAACCCATCGCAGGACCAACCATTGCCCCAATTCCAAGCTCCGATGTTTCGCCCCACCACTTCCCAAAACAAGCTAAATTTGCCCCCCATGACCTCCCTGTCTCAACTGGAACTCCTGCGTCAGCGAATCAATGGCCCCCTGCCCGGCATGGATGCCCACGAACGCATGATGCCCTCCACCCGCCGCACCATCTACCGCGACATCACCATCCCTGACGATGCCAAGAAAAGCGCAGTCTTGCTGCTGTTTTATCCCGAGGAAAATGGCCTGCATTTCCCGCTGATCGAGCGCACGGCCTATCCCGGAGTCCACAGCAAGCAGATCGGCCTGCCCGGCGGCGCATGGGAAGAGGATGACCCGGACTACATTGCCACTGCATTGAGGGAAACCGAGGAGGAGATTGGCATCGGGCGTGACCAAATCGAGGTTCTGGGCCTGTTGTCCTCGCTCTACATCCCGCCCAGCAATTTCTGGGTGCAGCCCGTCGTCGGTTTCATCAACCAGCGGCCATCCTATGTGCCCGACCCGAACGAGGTCGAGCAGGTCATCACCGCCGCGCTTTCGCCCTTGTTGCTGGAAAATGCCGCCGTCGAAAGCAAGGTCCAACACAGCAGCGGCCTCCACATCACCGTTCCCAGCTATATCATAGGCGGCCACGTCGTCTGGGGAGCGACTGCGATGATGATCAGCGAAGTCGCTGCCTTGCTCAACCGCCCGCATTGACCCTCCATCCCGACAGCATGCCGAAACCCGCCACCTTCCTCTGCACCGCCCAGCAGATTCGCCGTGCCGATCAAGTGATGATCGAGCAGTTGGGCTTTCCGGGCCTGATCCTGATGGAGACTGCGGGCCGCAAATCCGCCGAATACCTCCTCAACAGGTACCCTGATCCAAGCGGGCGCTTCCTCATCCTCGCAGGGCCCGGCAACAATGGCGGTGACGGCCTGGTGATCGCCCGCTACCTGCACCTCGCAGGCCGCAGGGTCGAGGTGCTGCTTTCGCATGATCCCGAGCGCTACCAAGGCGACGCCCTCGCCAATTGGAAGGCCCTCCAAGGTGCCAACCTCACCATCCACCAATGGCCCTGCCCGATTCCGGAATGGGTTCTGAAGGATAAGGTCGGCCCCATCATCATCGACGCATTGCTAGGCACGGGCATCAACTCCACGGTCCAGGGCAACATCGCCGAGATCATCGCGGCCTTTTCGGAGGTTTGGTCATCAGTCGTCGCCATCGACTTGCCCAGCGGCCTCAGCGCCGACACCGGTCAGGTACCCAATTCCGTCCTCCGCGCCAATGCGACCATCACCTTCCAGGCACCCAAGGTCTGTCACCATGTCACCCCGGCGGCGAACGCCTGCGGGGAGGTGGTCACCCTGGACATCGGCATCTGGCCCAAAGTCATGAACAGCTTGGGCATCCGGCGGTTTTTGCTGGATGCGGAAGTCAGCGCTGGCTTTTACCGGGAGCGGCCCGACTCGGGACACAAGGGGACATTTGGCCATGCACTCACCGTCGGGGGAAGCCGTGCTTATGCAGGGGCGATCGCCCTCAGCGGCCATGCGGCATTGTTGGCAGGGGCTGGCCTATCCACGGTCTTCACCACCGAAAGCGCCCGCTGCGCCGTCCTCCCCAACCATCCCGAGCTCATGGTCCGCGCTTGGGGCGACACCTCCACGCCGTGGCTTACCCGGGATGCCCTGCCAGAAATTCTGCCCCTGCTCCAAGGGAAAAATGCCCTCGCCATCGGTCCCGGATTGGGAAATGAGCCCGACACCTGCGACCTGCTCCGGGGCCTGCTCGAAGCCTGGGGAAAGCCACTTGTCCTGGACGCGGACGGCCTGAACCTGCTCGCCTCCGAGCCCGAACTCTGGCGCTTTGTGCCGCGTGGCTCCATCCTGACTCCGCATCCCGGCGAAATGGCCCGCCTCCTGCCCGGTCGCGACATCAACAACCTCCGCCTCGAATCCGCCGAGCACCTCGCCTACGAGAAGCAGGTCATCGTCGTCCTCAAGGGCGCCGGCACCATCGTCGCCCTTCCCAACGGCCGCACCTACGTGAACACCTCCGGCAATGCTGGCATGGCCACAGGCGGCGCGGGCGACGTGCTCACAGGCATGATCGTGGGCTTGCTCGCGCAGGGTTATCCGCCTGATCAGGCAGCGTTGATGGGCGTGTATCTCCATGGCCGTGCGGGCGACCTTGCCAAAGACCTTGAGGGGGCTGAGGAGGCCGTGACTGCATCAGGCATTGCAGCGCGGATAGGGGATGCATTCTTCGAAAACCTAGTTCGCTCCGTGTCATGACCATGCTGTTCGGTTTGCTCGGCGAAAAGCTCGGGCACAGCTTTTCCAAGGCCTATTTCATGGAGAAATTCCACGCCGAGGGCATCGATGCGGTGTACGAGAACTTCGAGATGGCCGACCGGTCCAAGGAACTCCCCAGATTGATCGAAGCCCATCCCAACCTGCGCGGCCTCAATGTCACCATTCCCTACAAGCAGGCTGTGATCCCGATTTTGACCCGCCTCAGTCCCACTGCCAAAGCAGTCGGCGCCGTGAACACCATTCAGTTTTCCGCAGGCGAATGGATCGGCCACAACACTGACGTGATCGGCTTCCGGGATTCCTTGGCGGAAGTCTATGAATTCAGGCCGGGCGGGACAGCATTGATCCTGGGCACAGGCGGCTCGGCCAAGGCCGTGCGGCATGTCTTGGAGCATTATTTCGAGTTCGATGCGGTGCGGAATGTCTCGCGGGAGCCGCAAGGCGATGCCCTAGGGTATGCGGCCTTGCCGGATTTGGACTGGAACGAAGTGCGGCTGATTGTGAACTGCACGCCCGTCGGCATGTATCCAAAGGTCGGGAATGCCGCGCCCCTGCCCTGGGATCGGCTGAATTCCGGCGTCTTCGTCTTCGACCTGATTTACAATCCCGTTGAAACCGAGCTGCTCACCCGCGCCCGACAGCAAGGCTGCCCTACCCGCAACGGCATGGACATGCTCATTCGGCAGGCGGAGGCGGCGTGGGCGATTTGGATGGGCTAGCCCGGATATTTCTTCCGCATTCGTTGCACCCAATCCACAATCTCGTCCACGTTCTCCTCTAGTTCGGGACCCATGCGGAGCAATTCCTTGCGCCCGGCCTCACCCATGAGTTTTTGCAGGGCATACCAGATGGGTTTATATTTCGTCCGAATTTCTCCCGTGTTCATTGCAAACAATTCCGAGCACAAGGAGTGCTGGTACCGAACCAACATCATCATCAATAGGAACTCCGAAGACCAGCTAAAAACCAGCGGAGACTCTTGCGAGAAGTGCTCAAGAATGGATGCTTTCGCTTCGTTGAAGTTGCGATTCCAAAGACTGATTGCCCCTTTAACGAAAGGGAATCTTGGATTTGCATCGTACCTACTGGCTTCTTCGATTTTCCAGTTTGCTCGTGTCTGTTCCAGGATTGCAATGATGTCCTCGAAGAGGAGTTGATTGTTCCATATTGCGATGAAATCATCGAACCCTGCGAGAATACCCTTTTCAGCATTGGCTTTCAAGATTTCAACAATCAAATGGGGATCAGATGCGGATGCTCGCAGTTCGGCTGATAGTCCCGTCGATGAGTGATTGGATTTGTCACGCGAACCACCACCCCCGGAATGCAATTCATTCGATTCACTTTGCGTTTCTGACAATTCGTTGGAATCGGCTCCATTGTGGATGTTCCCATAAGGATGATCAGGTTCCGCTGTGTAGAACCGTGGGCCGATTTCTTCATCTGTGGAGTACCAATACGGTAGATTATTCCGGGACTTAAGAGAGATAGTAGCATTGTCCTTCTTGCCCCTGGGATACAGGAATCCATCGAGGCCGTACCCCCAAAACGAAAGCATGGTTCTAAATTCATACCTGGTGTCGCTTCGAGTAAGCCTGAGCAAGTACCAAATATTGAAGAATCGATCCTTGATCCGATACAGGTTGTTTTTCCCTCCAGTCTCGACCTTTTCCAGGAAGTCATTGTCGATCATTTGCTGGATTTGGGCGGATACCTTGCGGCTGTCTGCCCTCAATGCTGTTGCGACTTCCCCTGCACCCACTGCATCCCATGCCAAGGCGACTTGATGAAAGATGGGTTGGTGCTGACGGGAAAGCTCCTTGACGCGATGCCAATAATGGGCAGTAACTTGATCCAGGACTTTCTCCAAATCGTCCAGTATGGTTCCCTCTGGAGAGTCCATGATCGAGACGGAAAGCAGCTGGAGCAGCCTTGGCACCCCCCCTGTGAGAGGCCTCAATGCCTCCACACGGCTTGGATGCTGCTCCAGAATGGCATTGAATTCTGAAAGCTGCCCGCGGGTTTCGGCGAATCCCCTCATCAGGCGCAGGCTATCCTCCTTGCTCAAACCGTCCAGATAGATGGTATTGAAGAAGTCCAGGAACGGCTTGTCATACTCATAAGTCTGATCAATCTGTCTCGCATTCGCTGCCACAAGGCGGATTTCGCCCGCGCTCATGAGGATTTCTCGGAGGCGGTGCACTTCGATTATCGTAAGGCGATCAAGCAGGTCCCCAAAGTTGTCCATGAACAGGATCAGCTTTTTCTTTTCCAGTCTTATCCGTTTGCGGATGACCTCAAATAGGGATTGGTCGGAATAATCCTGCTTCCCTCCCTGAACCTGTCCCGCTAATCCCGGAAATCGATCCTCCAAGATTTCAGCCAGCATTTCCCACAATCCATACAGGTCCTGCACCCCGTACAACTCCTCTGGGAAATTGACGGGAATAAGCCATTCTTGCAGGTCAGGGTCGCGTTTGATTTCGTAGGCTACTTTGAGCATGAGCGTGGTCTTGCCCATGCCCCGCTGCCCGATGATCAGGAAGTGCTGATCGATGCCGTCCCTTTGGGTGTGCGAAATGTCCTCCCAGAGGAGCGCATATTCGCGCTTCCTCACGATGAATCTCGCGAGCAAATCCTCTTCCGGTAGCCTTGAGGGATTGTAGAGGAATCTACTGGTATTTCTTGCGCTCATGTCGGTTCCACCATGCTTGAAGGATAGGGGATCGGAATATGTAATTGTTGGCCGGATGGTTCTCCACGATGTAGCCGTCCACTTCCAATGCCTCCAAAATCTCCGCACATCTTGGGAGGCAGCCACAGAGATTGGCGATGTCCGCGAGTTGGCTGTAGTTGGGAGCAACTTCTCCTGCTGCGGCCTGCAACGCTTTCATCACAAACTCTCTTTCCCCGTCATGGTAGATCTTGGGGAGGCGGTTGAAGTAGTGGTCGAACTGAGGCTTGTTGTGTTTCCCCAATAGGCTTTCGAAGGCTTTTGAAACCCAGTTCTGGGATTCTGTGTCCGGCTCATCATGGTGGAGCTTCAGGATTTCCTTGATCAAGAGTTGGATATGGTAGGGGATGTACCAATGGATTCCGTCGATCAATTCGTTGACTTGGGCGGGGCGAAGCTTGATTGCATGTTCGGCGAGCAGCAATTCCGCCATCTGCTTGGCTTCCTTCTGCGAAAGCGGATCCACCGTGACGATGTCAAAGTCATTGATGGTTTTGGGGTCGGCGACTTTGGCAACGATGTGGTGCATGCTCACCGAACCTGTGTAGATGAAGGAGACCCGTTGGTCTGTGCAGATTTCTTGCCTGAGTTGTCGGTGTTGATGGAGGAAGTTTGCTGCCTCGGCCTGACTCTGATGCTCGTGGATGTTGATGATGACTTCGGGAAACTCATCGATCATGATGACCAGTTTGGTTCCATCGCTTTTGAGCGCCTCAAGCAAATCTGTAAGCGTTTGTCGCAGATCCACCTCCTTCTTTGCGTTTGCCTCCAGCTTCACACCCAATCCCTCGAAGTTGAGAGAGGCAAACCGGTCAAATACTTCTTTCGCCTTTTTGGTAAGTCGCTTGGCCCGATTGAGGATGTCTGGGCTTTTGTAAATCTCGCTGATGAGTTTCCCAAAGAACTCGTCAGCTGTTCTGCAAGACTCATAATTGCCGAGGACAAATTGGAAGCCTTTGCGTGGGTTGTCCTTTAGGAAATTCATGATGGAACTCTTACCAACCCTCCTTGGGGCTGATAGGTAGATGTTGTTCCCGTTTTCGAGGCTGCGATAGATCTTTTCAACCTCACGATCCCTCGGGAAGAAGTTCTCCTTGACTGCCGGAACCCCAATGATGTTCTTCATGATTTTGGCAATTTTTCTATTGCCAAATCTACTTAGCAATTTTTTTGTTGCCAATCCATTTCAGCAATTTTTTTATTGCCAACCGGAGATGGCAATTTTTTTATTGCTAAAATCAACTTGTGTGGAAGGTGGGTATTTGTCTCATATTCATGGGGCTGTGTTTTTTTGGGTCATTTGTCGCAGGCTAGGCCGGAGGCCTTGTGCCGGTCGGCATCGGGCCGGAGGCCCCTCGCCTCAGGAATGTATCTCCCTCAACATCCGCTCCCAAGCCTCGCGAACCTGAGCAAAATCTCCTGCCAGGAACCCTGCTCCATACATCTCCAAGTCAGAAACGGCTTGCCGCAGCCCAGGCACAACCCCCTCCCCAAACGGAAAGGCATACTCCCCAGCGTTCTCCAATCCCGGCACCAGCCGCATCACCCGCCAAAGCGCCACCGTCATCGCGCCCCCCGGCCCGTCTGACCCCAAGATCAAATTGAAATAGGCTGGCGAATCCCGGTAATCGGTTGAGGCATCCACCCGAACCCACTGATGATCGCGGCGGTAGGTAAGCGTGACACTCGTGGCATCGACCTTTGTATGGGTGCGGACGAATGAATGCCTTTCCATTGCATTTCCGATCACCTCAAGCGCCGCATTCACAAATGCCACAATTGCCTCCGAAGGCTGCTCAATGCTCACCTCCTCCGTCTCAGCAGGCGGATGCTCCCTGAAATACTCCAGCGTCGAGGCAGGCATTTTTCGCTTCATTGGGATAAAATTAATGCATGGACGGCAGCGGCATTCCCCTAAAGCAGGCCACGATTCCCCAACCCGGCCGCATTCCCGAACATGCCTTACAATTTCCTATCTTTGAGCCTCATTGCAAGTGACGACATGGAATTTCCCTCCAAGGTGATCGAAGATGGCGTGAATGAGCTGTCGCGCCTGCCGGGCATCGGCAAGAAGACGGCCTTGCGGCTTGCCCTCCACATCCTGAAGGGCAGCGAGACCGACGCCGAGGGCCTCGGCAATGCCATCATCGCCCTGCGCAAGGGGGTCAAGTACTGCCGCACCTGTGGCAACCTCAGTGACGAGGACGTCTGCAAAATCTGCAACAGCTCCCGCCGCAACCAGCACCTCATCTGCGTGGTCGAGGATTGCAAGGACGTGATCGCCATCGAAAACACCGGGCAGTACACGGGCACCTACCATGTCCTGAACGGCATCATCCACCCTATGCAGGGCCTCGGCCCGGGCGACCTCAACATCGAATCCCTGATCGAGCGGCTCAAGCTCGGCGGCTGCGAGGAGGTGATCTTTGCCCTGCCCAGCAGCATGGAAGGCGACATGACCAGCTTCTACATCGCCCGGAAAATCGAGGAATACGGGGTCCGGACCTCCAGCATCGCAAGGGGCATCCCGGTCGGCTCCGACCTCGAATTCACCGACGAGATCACCCTGGCACGGTCGCTCATGAACCGCACGGCCCTCACCCAACCCAGCGGCAACAGCATTTGAAAAGGCTGTCGGTCATCATCGTCAATTACAACGTCAAGCATTTCCTAGAGCAATGCCTGCTCAGCGTGCGGGCAGCCATCAAGGGCATCGACGCGGAGGTCTATGTCGTGGACAACAACTCCGTGGACGGAAGCCAAGACATGATCCGACAGAAGTTTCCCGACGTGATCCTGATCGACAGCAAGGTCAACCTAGGCTTCTCCGCGGGCAACAACCTGGCCATGCGCAAGGCACTCGGCGAATACGTCCTGCTCCTGAACCCCGACACGGTTGTAGAGGAGACGACCTTCCACAAATGCCTCGAATTCATGGATGCCCATCCGGACGCGGGTGCATTGGGCGTGCAGATGATCGACGGGGAGGGCCGCTTCCTGCCGGAAAGCAAACGCGGGCTGCCCACGCCTTGGGTGGCATTTTACAAGATTTTCGGACTGAGCCGCCTGTTTCCCAAGAGCAAGCGTTTCGGCAAATACCACCTCGGCTACCTCGACAAGAACGAGGACCATGTCGTGGACGTCCTCAGCGGGGCCTACATGTTCATGCGCAAGGCTTGCCTCGACAAGATCGGCTTGCTGGACGAAGCATTTTTCATGTACGGCGAGGACATCGACCTGAGCTACCGCGTCACCCTGGGCGGGTACAAGAACTACTATTTCGCGGGCACCAAGATCATCCACTACAAGGGCGAAAGCACCAAAAAGGGCAGCCTGAACTATGTCCGGGTGTTCTACAATGCCATGATCATCTTCGCCAACAAGCATTTCAGCCAAGGCGGTGGGGCGCGGTTCTACACGCTGGTGATCCGGATGGCGATCTACCTGCGGGCCATCATGGCGGTGGTGAACCGGCTCATCAAGCGGATCGCATTCCCGGCATTGGAATCGCTGATGGTCTTCGGGGCCACGATCGGCATCAAGGAGTATTGGGAGTACATCCACAAGATCCAAAAGGATAAGATGCCCTATCCGCCGGAGTTCGATTACATCGCGGCGCCGATCTACTCGCTGGTCCTCATCACCTTCCTGTGGATCGCAGGCGGCTACAAACGGCCCTTCCGGGCGAAACCCATCCAAACGGCGGCATTTGCAGGCTTTGTGGCGATCGCGACGGTGAGCTACCTCTTCCCCAGCATCAACTTCTCGCGGATGATCGTGGGCCTGACCTCCGCCGCCATGGCCGTGATCGCCCTCCTCAATCGCAACATCCTGAATTACATCCGCACCGGAAATTTCTTCTTCACCGAGCAAAGCAAACGCCGGGTCGTGATTGTGGGCATCGACAGCGAGACGGCCCGCATCGCCAAGTTGATCCGGTCGGAATTGGATTATCCCGTGGAGATCGAAGGCACAGTGCGCGTGGGCGCGCCAGAGGAAATCCTCGTGAGGACCATCTTGGCACGCTGGAGCAACTCGGCGAAATCGTGCGCATCTACAAAGTGGATGAGGTCATCTTCGCCAACAAGGGCCTGAACACCGAGGAAATCTTGGCCACGATGAGCGCCCTGCACCTGCCCGCCCTCAAGTACAAGATCGTCCCGCCGGATGCGGATTACCTCGTAGGCCCGCAAGTCATCCATGACAGCCTCCATGCCGAGGGCAGCTTCTTCAACCTCGCCCTCCCCGAGCTGCGTTGGCGGAAGCGGGTTTTTGACATCACGGCAAGCGGCGCCATGTTGTTGCTCTGGCCCGTCACCTTCTTCCTGTACAAGCGGCCCCTCCGAGCCATCGGCAACCTCTGGAAGGCCCTCACTGGCAAGGTCCATCTCGTCGGCTACATCGAACCCAACCCAACCGGCCTGCCCAAGCTCAAGCCCGGCCTGCTCAGCATGAAGCACCGCGCAACCGACAGCACCGAGCATGCCCGCGGACTCGACAGGCACTATGCCCGCGCCTATTCCGTGGAGATGGACTTGGAAGTGCTGATGAAGGGGTTGCGGGGGGTGTGATCTTCATCTGCGATAGCATTTAACTACCACAATTGCTGGTCAAAGCCAACCGCCCCATGCGGCCATTGGTTTTACAATGACAGAATGGGGCGGGAGGTAATTTAACGATCAAAAAGTGGGCCCTACTCCCTCACGATCCGCTGCACCAGTCGCCCCTCCTTGCCACCGTCAAGCGACAGGATATAGGTTCCCGGTGCGATGTTGCTCAGGTCAAAAATCGCCTCACCCATTCCGCTGCTCAATTTCGGGGTCTGAACCGCGATGATCCTCCCTGTCAAGTCCATCAAGCGCAATTCGAGGTTGCCGTTGGTAGCGCCTTCGCCCGCTTGCATGGCCACGCGGAGGTTGCCGGAGGTCGGGTTGGGGAAGGCTTGCATCTCGAGCTTGCCGGGTTCTGGATTCGCAGAAAGGCCGGGCATGGAGCGGTTGGCGGAGCAACCTGTGGTCGGAGGCACGGCCCCGCATGGGCCGAGGTAGTCGCCGCTGTGATTGGCGAGGTGGTCGTTGATCGCAGGCACAGGCAGGCATTTGATCTGACCAATGCTGTTGTTGCCGGGTGGGACGTGGCAGATGGTGATGTGCTGCTGCGCGTTCACGCTCTGGATCACGCCATTGCCGCTTTGGCCGGTGTTGTTGCCGTTGTTGCCATTGTTGGTGTTGCCGATGCAGTTGATGTTGATGCTGGACAGGTTGATGGAGCAGGTGGCAGTGCAGCCGGAGCCATCGGTGACCACAACTGTGTAGGTATGACAGGCCGTGCCATTGTTGGGCGGGCAGGGAGGCGTGACGGTGGGATTGGCGGTGTTGCCATTGACGATGGTGCCGGGGCCGCTCCAGGCGTAGGTGAAGGGCGGGGGACCACCTGCGGCGGCAACGGAAAGGGTCACACTGCTCACGCCGCCATATCCGCAGATGTTGTCAAATCCATGCTGGTAGGCGGGCGGCGTGGGCTTGGTGCAGGTGGCCGTCGTGGTGCAAAGCGTCGGGCCGATGGGGTTCATGCCTGCGGGAGAAAAGGTGACGTGCTCCCATTGTGCGACTTGCGCGATCTGCTCCTGCCGGAATTGTGTGCCGTCCCACCAAACGTGGACCGACTTGCCGGGGTGCTCCACCGTGACGAGCAGGTCGCCCACCATACAAGTGAATGCCGAGGCAGGTGCTCCGCGCAGGGTCTGGCTGGCAAAGTCCACACCGTAGAAATTCATGTTGGCGGGGATGAGGTCGAGGTCTTCTGGGTCCAGTCCCAAGGAGTAAGGGGTGGCGTTTCCATTCGCATCGATGGCCCAGATGCGGTAGTTGTCTTCGTCCCCGGCCAGGATTTTCCCAGCCCATGGGCCCCATTTTGTGAGATTGTTGGGCATGGTGATCACGCCTTCGAGGTGGACTCCCACATTGGTGAGGAATGTGGGTTGCCCAGCGGAATTGATCCGCCACACACCTCCTGCATTGCTCACTGCGATCAGATCACCGCCAAAGACGCCCGTCCTGTCAAAGTAGAAGCTGCCCTCGAACCGTCCCAATTCCCCTGGGCAAGTCACCCAAGGGTTCATGATCGGGCTGCCTCCGGGATCCACGCGGAGGACTTCCGCCGCAAAGCTGGTTCCGGACACGAGCGTACCCGCCGGGAAGCCGCCCATGCTCATGCCATTGCCATCGTCCTTGGCAGTGGCGATCAGCAGTTCATCGAAGACGCTGTCGAGTGCGGAATATTGGATGTGCGCCCCGTTACCAGCGATCAGGTCCAGGTTGTTGGGCGCGCCCCAGGAGTAGTTCACGGAAACCACGATTTGGTTGGTGGGTTGGTAGTGGTCGATGCCGACCATGCCATTGAACCCAGTGGCGATGGGAACGAGGGTGATGGGGCCGCATTGCGCGGCGGTGATCGCAGGCAGGAACGCCACAAGGGCAAGGCAGACCAGCCGCGAAAGCATGAAGTGTTTGGAATTTGTCATACGAGATTGAGAATTAATGAAACGTTGAGAGAATGCATGAGCTGTGCGAAATCCTACCCCGCAAGCAGGGGAGATCGCATTGCTTACCCACAAAATGCCATCAATTGGCAGCAGAAACGCTGTTGGTGCCGATTGCCATCAACTCCCCTCCCGATTTGGGAGACAATTACCGAGGAGTCAAATGCAAGAGGATACTGTTTGGTTTAAGTTATTGAGAATCCGCCAAGATTCCAAGCCCATTCTTACCTGAACAACCGTTTGTCAAATGAGAAGGGATCAATCGCTATGATCTTGATCTCCTTGAACTCCGGGTGAAATGGGTTGATGAGGAGGTTGTGGTCGCCCTTGACAACTGCTGAAGGAACCCGCATCAAGCAGGCTTCACGAGCATGAACGAAAGCGTCACCAATTCTCTTTGTGGATTCTGGATGGGGGACAATGTTCCAATCACTCGGCAGCGTTTTGTGATCCAAGTGGATGATGGAGAGCGTATCGGGTATGAAGATGGTGAGCATCATGAAGTCATCGGGCAAGGTGCCGAAGCTCAGAGAGACCGCCACCTCCGCCATTGCTAGTGCTCGATTTGTGGCTACATTGATCAGTTCTGTTCCGATGGAGTTCCACCTCCCGCCCTTGATGGCTGCCCCTTTTCCAGACAAAACTTCCGCGTACTTTTTGCGATTCAGTCGAAAGACCTCCATCAGCCGAAAATCCCGTATTCGATATGAACCAATTCGGTCATCACCATCTCTTTGCCGTAGGAATCAGCCAGCAACTCGATGGGCTTCATTTTTCCGAGTGCGATGGAAGGGGTATTTAGCCAGAGTCGGAACATTTCCAGATCACCAAATACCTCCAACCCAAACTGCGTCACTTCAGCAATTTCGAGGATTTTCTCCGACTGCATGGGCTTGAAATCCCGACCATCGGCCTTGTAGCGCTGCAGCGTCTTGAGCGAGATGTCCAAGAATGAAATCCAATCATCAAGGGTAAACGGAGAATCTGCGGCGATCAGTTCGAAAAGGGCGTATGGAATCCCTTTGCGTATCGCATGCACCAGGAACAACTTGTTGTGAAGCATTCCCTCGAACGTGATCTTGCTTTTGTCAAGACCGATCTGCACGTCCTCGGAAAATCCTTTTGCCAAGTCCTGAACGGCTTTGTCAAGCTGCGGGATACGTGGTGAAGGTGCGGCGCTCATGATGCTTGGGACATTTGTCTCCGAAAATGCGACAATTGTCCTGAGGGCACAAGGGGCTGATGTTCATTAAGCAATTTTATTTTCAGTAAGGTCTTGCAAGTTCGAATCTCCTTAAAGTAGCTTTGTGTATTATTTACACAATTGATATGAAAGCAGATGCCCGAGGGAGTACTTTTCCAAAAATCGTTTACAAGTATCGCTCCTGGAGCAATAAAAATCACAGACGGATTTTGACCAATAATGAAGTATGGATGGCATCGCCTGGAATTTTCAACGACCCTTTTGATTGCAGAATCGAAATGGATTTTGATAATCTGAGTGATGTTGAACTTCTTCAATGGGGAAATGCGATTGTAAACAGTACGAAGGAAGAGGCAATTGCCGAGAACATTGACGTTGAGGCAAAAAGGCAAGAATGGGCCGTCCGGGTCAGGGACAAGCCGGCGTTGAAGAGAGAATGCGAAAACCTTGTACAAGAAGCGTTGTTCAAGAAATTAGGCATCTTAAGCCTAAGCAGTGTTTGGGACAATACATTAATGTGGTCCCATTACGGCGATAGCCACAAGGGATTTTGTATTGGATTCAATGAGCATGTATTGCGTGAATCGAAGTGCTTCGATGGTGGGAACAATGTTAGCTATCAGAAGCAGTTCCCTGTTTTGAATCCATTGAGGATGAAACCAGAAGATTTTCGAATACGCTGGTCAATCAAAGCGCAGCAATGGAATTATGAAGAAGAATACAGGCTATTTAAGATGGATTTTAGCCCTGATTCAAATGAGGATAGCGCCTGGAGGTCCAGAATTGTCCCTGAAGATTCAATAGCTGAAGTAGTAATTGGAACAGAAATGTCCTCTACACATCGTAATGAGCTGGTTTCAATTTGTCACCAGAGGAAGATTCCTGTTTACCAGGCCAAGAAGAATTTAGTAGAACTCAGGATTACCAGAGACCTATTGCCATAAGCAGGATATTGCAATGTTTTGGGTGGGATGGCTAGATTTTCTCTTTGGGCTGACCCCCTGCCCTCACTTCCCAATATCCCGCATCCGCATCTCCTTCACGTACTCCTCGAACAGGATCATGCGGTCCACGATACCTTCAGGACGCAGTTCGATGATCCGGTTGCTCACGGAGTTCATGATGTGGAAGTCGTGCGTGGTGAAGATCAGGTTGCCGATGAACTCCTGCATGCCCGTGCCCAGGGTGAGGACGGCTTCCATGTCGAGGTGGTTCGTGGGTTCGTCGAGAAGCAGGAAGTTGGGGTGGCTGAGCATGATCTTGCTGAGCATGCAGCGGACTTTTTCGCCACCGCTCAGGACGCTCACCTTTTTCAAGACCTCCTCGCCACTGAAGAGCATGCGCCCCAGGAAGCCGCGGATGAACTGCTCGTCCGTCTCGCGGGTGTACTGCCAGAGCCAATCCACGAGGTTGAGGTCGTTTTTGCCCTCGAAGTACTCGCTGTTCTCGTTGGGGAGGTAGTCCATGGTGATGGTCTGCCCCCAAGAGATGGTGCCAGTGTCCGCCGGGACCTTGCCGCTCAGCACCTCGAAGAATGCCGTCATGTTGGCGCTCTTGTCGCAGATGAGGCCGATCTTGTCGCCCTTCAGCACCGAGAAGGTGACATTCTTGAACAGCCATTCGCCCTTGTCGTTCTTCTTGCCCAGGTTCTCCACGGCGAGGATTTGGCCGCCGGGCTCGCGCTCAGGCTTGAAGGCGATATAGGGGTAACGACGGGTGCTCGGGCGGATTTCCTCCAAGTCCAGCTTTTCCAGGGCCTTCTTGCGAGAGGTCGCCTGCTTGCTCTTGGAGGCGTTGGCGCTGAACCGGCTGACGAACTCCTGCAATTCCTTCTTGCGGGCCTCGATCTTCTTGTTCTTGTCCGCCATCTGCCGCTTGATGAGCAGGCTGGACTCGTACCAGAAGGTGTAGTTACCCGTGAAAATGCGGATCGTGCCGTAGTCGATGTCCACCACGTGGGTGCAGACCATGTCCAGGAAATAGCGGTCGTGGCTGACCACGATCACCAGGTTCTTGAAATCCGCGAGGAAGTCGGCGAGCCAGGCGATGGTCTTGGCGTCGAGGTCGTTCGTGGGTTCGTCGAGGAGCAACATGTCCGGGTTGCCAAAGAGCGCCTGCGCGAGCAAGACCTTCACCTTGTCCGGGCCGCTCAGCTCCTTCACCAGCTTGTGGTGGTTCGCTTCCACGATGCCCATGTTGCTCAGGAGTTCGGCGGCATCATTTTCTGCGGTCCAGCCACCCATCTCCCCGAAGCGGTTTTCCATGTCCGTGGCGCGAAGCATGTCGTCCTCGGTCGCATCGGGATCCATGTAGATCGCCTCCTTGTCCTTCATGATCTGGTACATCTCCCCATGGCCCATGATCACGGCGTCCAGCACCTCGAACTCCTCGTACTCGAAGTGGTTTTGTTTCAGGATGGCCATCCGCTTGCCCTTGTCGATGGCGATGCTGCCACGAGTAGGATCCACATCGCCGCTGATGATCTTGAGCAGGGTGGACTTGCCTGCGCCATTGGCACCGATCACGCCATAGCAGTTGCCTTCGGTAAACTTGAGATTGGCCTCGTCGAAGAGGACACGCTTGCCATATTGGAGGCCAAGGTTGGAGACTGTGATCATGCCAGAATGCGAATCAATTGCAGAGAATGAAGGAACACGGCAGACCGTATTCGGGCTGCAAAGATAGAAAAAGATGGAATGCGCGCTCTTGGGACAGTCGCATGGGCCCAGGTGGCAGGTTGTCTGACAAAATTAAATCATCTAAAAATGTCGCGAACATCACATTTCTTTGGCTGGAAAGTGGGAATTTTGCGAACTGATTCGTCAACGGTGTCTCAAGATGGTCAATTTCCCGCGTGCACTTAGAGCCTTGTTGCTTGTCCTTGGGACGAGTATCTGCCTGTTTACTTCCGCCCAGCAGCCTCAGAGGGACTGGATCGACCGGATGCAGGATCCCAATGAGGACTTCAAATCCCTCCAGGAGGATTTCAACCGCTACTGGGAAGGCCGCACCGACCGCAAGGGCAACGGTTACAAGGTCTTCCGCCGCTGGGAGTACATCAACCAGACCCTCGTGCAGCCCGACGGGAAGCTCCAGCGACCGGAGCATGTCTGGCAGGAATACAACCGCTACATGCGCGATTGGTCGGCGCAGTCCGCCACCCTGCGCTCCGCAGGAGGAAACTGGACGTATGTCGGGGCTGCTGCCTATCCCACCAACAACACCGGTCAACCTTGTGGCATGGGCCGGGTCAATTCCCTCGCATTCCACCCCACCGACCCCGCCACCCTCTACGCAGGTGCCGCCAATGGCGGCTTGTGGAAATCCACCAACGACGGCGCCACCTGGACCAACCTCAGCAACAACCTCCCTTGGTTGGGTGTGTCCTCCATTGTGGTCCAACCCAGCAATCCCAACACCATCTACATCGGCACCGGCGACCGCGACGGCGGCAATGGAATCGGCATGGGCGTCTTCAAATCCCTCGATGCAGGGGCGCATTGGGAGCAGATGAACACTGGCATGGGCAATGTCACGGTCGGCGCCATGCTCATGCACCCGGGAGACCCCAACACCCTCCTCGCGGCCACGAATACAGGCATCTACAAAACCACCAACGCAGGCTCCACCTGGACACTGCGGGCCAATGGTGATTTCCGCGACCTCCAATTCAAGCCGGGCGACCCCAATACCGTCTATGCCACACGGTACGTCACCCCGGCGGAGTTTCACAGGTCCACCGACGGCGGCACCTCTTGGACCCAAATCACAGCAGGCATCCCCACGGCTGGTATCGGTACCCGCATGGTCATCGGTGTCTCGCCCGCCAATCCCTCCACCGTTTACCTCTTGCAAATCCTCGCCAGCAACAAAAATTTCGCTGGCCTCCTCAAATCCACCGACAGCGGCCTCAGCTTCACCACCCAGTCCACCAGCCCCAACATCCTCGACTACGCCTGCGACGGCAGCGGCACATCCTCCCAAGCCACCTACGACCTCTGCATCAGCGTGGACCCTGCCGATGCCAATACGATCCTTTGTCGGCAGCCTCAACAACTGGAAGAGCACCGACGGCGGCGTCACCTGGGCCATCATCAGCCATTGGGTCGGCAGCGGATTCTCCAACAGCCCCACCGCCAACTGCGCTGTCTCGGTCCATGCAGACCAACACGTGTATGCGCGGTCTCCCCTCAACGGGCGGCTGTATGTGGGCAATGACGGCGGCGTTTACTACACCTCGGACAATGGCGCGACCTGGCCAGAAATCAGCAACAACATCGGCATCAACCAGCTCTACCGCATCGGCCAAAGCGCCTCCAGCAACAACGTCGTGCTCATGGGCTTGCAAGACAATGGCTCGTTTGCCACGCCCTGACGGCTCCTCCTTCTACTGCACCCGCGGCGGCGACGGCACCGAGTGCCTCGTGGACTACAGCAACCCCAGCTACTGCTTCAACACTTATATCCTAGGTGACATCTCCAGGTCCACGTCCGGCGCCACCGGCTCATACGCCAACGTCGGCTCCAACGGCACCAACGGCATCAATGAGGATGGGGGATGGGTCACGCCCTTCTTCCTGCACCGCACTGTGCCCACGACCATGTTCGCTGGCTACAGGAATATCTGGCGCACCACCAACATCCGCGCCACCCCGGCGAGTGCTGTCACTTGGCAGGCCATCTCCACTGGTGAAACCAACACAGTGATCGCCCTCGACCAGAGCCCGGCCAACCTCGATGTGATCTACGCCGTGCGTTCCGGCGCGATCAAGCGCACCGACAACGCCAATGCCGCACCCGCCTCTGTCACTTGGACCACCTGTGCACTCCCCGCAAGCCTGACCCCCAACGACCTCAAGGCCGATTACACCGACCCCAACAAAGTCTATTGTGTCGTCGATGCCCGCGTCTTCAAGTCCACCGACAAAGGCACCTCCTGGACCGAAATCTCCGGCAGCCTCCCCAATCTGGAGATCAACTGCCTCGCCCTCGACAAGAACGGCAACGAAGCCATCTACATCGGCAACCAGACGGGCGTTTGGTACCGCGACGCCACCCTCAGCGATTGGATCCTCTTCAGCAACGGGTTGCCACCTGCGGACATCCGTGAATTGGAGATTTACTACGACCTCGACCTCAACAACAACCGCATCAAGGCCGCCACTTTTGGCCGCGGGCTTTGGCAGAGTGACCTCATCGATGTCAATGTCATCGACCCGACGGACCTCACAGCCACCGCCATCAACACCACGCAGATCGACCTGACCTGGACCAGGAACCCCAACAACAACGATGTCTTGATCGCTTTTGCACCCTCCACCTCGGAGATCGGCAGGCCTACCGATGGCGTCACTTATGTCGCCGGGAGTCCCCTCCCTGGCGGCGGCACCGTCGCCTATGTCGGCAACCCCGCCAGCTTCAGCCATACCGGACTCACCATCGGCAGCAGCTACTGCTACCGCGCATGGTCCGTCAACGGCGCCCAAGAATACTCCGCTGGGGTCACCCCTGTCTGCGCCAAGACCCTTTCCCACAACTGGACCGGCGCGGCCAATACCACCGATTGGTTCACCCCCGGCAACTGGGGTCCCAACGCCGTTCCCACCGCCAATGATGGCGCCTTGATCCCAGCCGGGCTCACATTCTACCCCTACATCTCCGGGAATGGGGCAGCCTGCAAGGACCTCTCCATCGAGGCAGGTGCCACCCTGAGCATGCACACCAGTATCAACTACACCCTGAGCGTCACGGGCAACCTGGTGAACAATGGCACCTTCAACCGGGGGGTGGGCACCGTCGAATTTGCGGGTTCCATGCCCACGCAGACGATTTCCGGGAGCAGCACCACGGCGTTCCACAACCTGACGATCAACAAGGGCGCCCAAAGCCAGATCGTGGAGGCCAAGTCCCTCATCTCCCTGAACGGCCCCACCAATCCGCTCACACTCACCACGGGCACCTTCAAGGTCAGCAGCGCGTCCACCATCACCCCCTGGACGGGCAGTTCCACCATCGGCACGGGAGCGACCCTCTGGATCAATGGCGCCACCATCCCGCCAGGCAACTTCAGCTTGTCCCTGAACCCCGGCACCCTGCGCATCTCCGCAGGCTCCGTCAGCATCGGCACTGCTCCGGCAACTCCATCAACTACCTCAACAATGGTACGCTCATCCTGGAGGGGGGCAGCCTCACGGTTGCCGGGCGGTTCTCCCCCAACAGCGGCACCTCCCTAGGTACCTATACCCAGACAGGTGGCACAGCGACATTCTGCTCGGTCGGCAGCACCAGCACCACCAGGGGCGCATTTGAACTGAACTCCGGCGTGCCCTTCACCTTCACGGGCGGCAACCTCATCGTGCGACGCAGCTGCTCCAATGCCACGGCAGATGTCATCATCGCCTCCACCAGCGCCACCGTCACCGGAGGCACATTCCAGGTCGGCGATGCTAGCACCCCGGCCTCCCAGGTCATCCGCGTCAATTCCGCAGCCCCGCTCTACAACTTCACCATCAACGCCACCAACAATCCCGAAGCCAGCCTCATCACCAATGGCCTGACCGTCAATGGCAACCTGAACATCCTCGGTGGCACACTCCGCGCGAACAGCCTCGCCGTCACCGCCAAAGGCAACTGGACCAACAATGGCAACTTCATTCCGGGCACCAGCACGGTCACCTTCAGCGGCACCACGGCCCAGACCATCAGCGGCACTGCCGTCACCAACTTCAACAACCTGGTGATGAACAATGCCGCGGGCTTGACCCAAAGCGGAGTGGACATGAATGTGGGCGGAGCATTGACCCTCACCTCCGGCCTCATCAGCAACGGAGCCAACCTGCTCATCTTCGCGGACAATGCAACAGTGACCGGAGCCTCCAACACGGCCCACGTGAGTGGCCAAGTGCGCAAGGTCGGCAACGATGCCTTTACCTTCCCCGTTGGGAATGGCGGCTTCTATGCCCCCATCAGCATGACGGCCCCTGGCAGCACCACCGACCACTTCACAGCGAGCTACAGCCACTCCGATCCGGACCCGCTCTACAGCCGCAGCCTCGTGCAGGCACCTGTGGTCCGCGTGAGTTCCGCCGAGTACTGGACCCTCAACCGCACCAATGGCAGCAGCACCCCCTCCGTGACCCTGAGTTGGGACGATGTCCGCGCGAGCGGCGTGAGCGCACCCACCGACCTCACGGTCGCGCGCTGGAACGGCAGCATCTGGACCAGCGAGGGCAATACTGGAACCACTGGCGGAACCACAGCTGGCACCATCACCTCCATTCCCGTCACGAGCTTCAGCCCTTTCACGCTCGGCACAGTCAACGGCACCGTGAACAATTTCCCGATCACCCTCATCAGCTTCACAGCAACCCCCGTGGGAAGATTGGTCAAGCTGGATTGGGCGACTTCTTCGGAGACCGACAACGACTACTTCACCGTCGAGCGCAGCCGCGATGCCATCACTTGGGAGGACCAGAGCCATGTGGATGGTGCTGGAAATGCATCGTCCAGAAGGGATTACGCCACTGTGGACCCGATGCCTCACGAGGGGCTGTCCTACTACCGCCTGCGCAGCACCGACTTCGATGGGATGCACCGCTATTCCGAGATTCGCGCAGTACAATTCACCCCCAGCGCGGAACTGCTCATCTTCCCGAATCCTGCGGACCATACCCTGTACATCAGCAGTGGCGAAGACTTCTACATGGTACAGGTGCGTGACCTCACCGGGAGGTTGATCTCCGAGTCTTGGAACAACACGAGCCTCGATACCCGCACTTGGGTGGCGGGCGCGTACTTCGTGACGGTGAGCTCAGGCAACCAGATAGCGACCCGCAGGGTGCTCATCTCACATCAATAAGGCGGGATTTACATCCGCTGCAATTTCGCGACTCCGTCAGGCGTGCGGATGGCGTAGATGCCCGGGCGCAGGCTGGAGATGTCCAGTTTGGTTCTGTGGCGTCCTGCTTCCGTAGCGGGGAGTTCCTGTTGCGCGACCTTTTTGCCTTCCACATCGTAGATGCTCACCGTCACAGGGCTGCCATCCGACGAATAACGCAGGATCGCCTCACTTCGTGGACGGGGTTGCCCTCGATGGTGGTGGACATGTCGTCGCAGTCGCTTTGGACGTGGACGACCTCGGAAAGCGAAATCCCGCCGTTTTTGTAGAGGATGCGGACTTGGTAGTCGCCATTCAGCGAAGGTGTGGCGTCGGTGTAGGAATACTCCTCACGGTTGGATTGCGCTGCGATGCGGGCCACGATCTCCTCGGATTTGCCTTCGACAGCCTTGACCAATTCGAAGACCTCGATATCGGAGCCGGATTCGGACACCGTCCAGTTGGCTTCCACTTCGCAGCCATTGGATTGGGCGGAAAAGGACTCAACGGAGGCTGGCAGCACCACGGAGTTCGTGAGCGTCATGTTGCAGAAGAGGTTGCCGCCATTGCCAGTGCCGTCGCAGTTGCCCAGGACTATGTAGCGCAGGGCGGATGTGGCAGTGAAGGTGTTCGTGAAGACCTGCCAACCGATGGTGTTCACTGTGCCGCTGAGCAGCAGGGTCGCACCCGGCGTGGAGCAGGCGCTGCCATAGTTGGCAAAGTTGAAGGGGGACTCGTGAGTCCCACAATGTTGAAGGTATGGCTGCCCGCAATGATCGAATTGGCGCCTAGCTGCCCGGTGGACACCGCGACGCTGATGGTGTAGTTTTGACCGATCACCAATGGGGCGGCCAGGGTGTAATAGCAGGACTCCCCGAAGACCATGACCGCCTGCCCCGAGCAACCCGAAGGGACCGTGCAGCGGCTTGCTGCGCAATCGGGGGACCCGGTACAGGTCGTCCAGCCATCCGGCGAGACGCCAAATGCACACGAAGCAAATGTGAATGGGTTGGGGATCAGGCTTTGCGCCCAAATCCATCCATAGGCCGACAAGGCCACTAATAAGGTAAGCGTTTTCTTCATGATACTATCCCGTTTCCAATCTGTGCCAATCCCAGGTGGCACCCAAGCAAAAACGAAAATCGGAATTTTGGCCCAGATTCCCAAGCAGATACGCTCGAACGGGGAAAGCTGGTGATTGAACGGAGACGGCTGCATGTACAGGGCAATTGTTTCTCGTCACTGCTGGCCTGGAAATCGGATGGTCATCTTTGGCAAGCGATTGGGGGGATCATTTTGACAATTGACGAAGCGTGGAGGCGTGCCGACCTCTGAAAATCACTAATGTGGAATCAAATCTTGGAATCAATCAATGAAACACTGTCTATTCGCCTTATTGCTCGCCCTGACTATCGTCACCAGTTTGCCAGCCCAATGGGTGACCATACCCGATGCCAACCTTGCGACTTGGCTCCAGACGAACCATCCCACCTGCATGTCCGGCAACCAGATGGACACCACATGCGTCAGCATTGCCACGGCCAATCTCGTGAACGTCGAAAACAAAGGCATCGCCGACCTCACGGGCATCCAGTACTTTGACTCCTTGAAGCTGCTGAATTGCCGCACCAATCAGATCACCAGCTTGCCCCGGCTGCCCAGTCGCCTCATCACCCTGCAGGCCGACGGGAACCAACTCTCCAGCCTGCCGGCCCTGCCCAGCACCATGCTGGTGCTCACCCTCGGCGGAAACCAATTCGCCTCTCTGCCACCATTGCCAGCCGGGCTGACCAGCCTCTACGTTGGCCAGAATCCCATCACCTCCTTCCCGACATTTCCCGCTGGCTTGCAGGAGCTCGACCTCCAGGGCTGCAACCTCACCACTGTTCCGCCACTTCCCGCCAACCTGAGACTGCTGTTCCTCGCGAACAATCCATTGGGGGTGATCGGCCCGCTGCCGCCCGCGCTTGAGATTCTGGCCATCCTGAATGTCAACCTGACGGTGTTTCCGACTTTGCCGTCCACCCTCAAGGAGCTCAACTGCGCCCAAAACAACCTCACTGCCATTCCCGGGCCGCTACCCGCAGGTCTCACCCACCTGAGCTGCGAATACAACAACCTCACCTCACTGCCTGCACTGCCCTCCACCCTCGAGTACCTCGTCTGCATGGACAATGACCTCACCTCATTGCCCACCTTGCCCGGCACCCTGGCCTATCTGGATTGCTTCAACAACCAACTCACCAGCCTGCCAGCGCTGCCCAACAGCCTCGGATGGATCCGTGCCTATAACAACCAGATCACCTATTTGCCCACTCTGCCAGCGGGCCTCACATCGACCGACTTCACCAACAACCAGATCACCTGCTTCGCGCCATTCCCGCAACCGAATACCATCAACCTCAACGTCACGAACAACCCCTTCACCTGCCTGCCCAACCTCCCGAATTGGATGAATCCGCCCGCGTCGAACTACACCATCTGCGGCCCGGGTAACACCTTTGGTTGCCAGAATGGAGAGGGCGTCGGTGGATATGTCTATGATGACCAGAATGCCGACTGCATCCGCAATGGTGTGGACCCCGGAGCCATGAATGCCCCCGTCAAGCTCTACGACAACCTCGGCGGTTTCGCGCAGGCGGCGAGCACGCACCCAGGCGGGATGTATTTCTTCACCGCCCCCATCGGCACCTGGACCGCCAAGATCGACACCGCAGGCAAGCCCTACACCGTCACCTGCCCCGCACCAGGCATCGACTCCACGGTCAATCTCGTCCTCGGCACCCAGCTCATTCAAGGCGTGAATTTCGAAGTCGAATGCAAGCCCGGATTTGACATCGGCTCTGGAGGTGTCTCCGTCAATGGCATGCTCTTCCCGGGGCAACCCTTTACCACCAAGGCCCTCGCAGGCGACATGAGCACGTTTTACGGCCTGCACTGTGCCACGGGCGTGGCCGGCACCGTCACCTTTTCCATCAACGGCCCAGTCACCTACGTCGGCCCCGCACCCGGAGCCATGACGCCCACCATCTCCGGCAACGACTACATCTACACAGTCACCGACTTCGGCGCTGTCAATCCCAACATCGACTTCGCACTGAAGTTCACCACCCTGACCACAGCCACCACCACGGACACCATTTGCTTCGATGTGGTCGTGACCCCCACCGTGGGCGACCAGCACCCCGGCAACAATGTCCGGTCCCTCTGCCTGCCCGTGCGGAATTCCCTTGACCCCAATGCCAAGGAAGTCAGCCCCGCAGCCGTCGCACCTGGCTATGCCGATTGGCTCACCTACACCATCCATTTCCAGAACACCGGCAATGCCCCCGCGATCAACATCCGCCTGGAAGACACCTTGGACGCCCGATTCGACCTCGGCACCTTCGAATACCTCGACGCCAGCCACTACAATACCTGGGTCCTGGACCAGAATCGCCTCACCGTCCACTTCCCCAACATCATGCTCGCCGACAGCGCCAGCGACCCCGCCGGAAGCCAAGGCAACTTCATGTTCCGCATCCGTCCCAAAGCCAATCAACCCCTCGGCTCCACCCTCCCCAACAGCGCGGCCATCTACTTCGACTTCAACCCGCCCGTCATCACCAATACCGCCACCGTGGACTTCAACGTCATCGCCGGCCGTCCTGATCCAAATGCCACATTGCCCATGACCGTCTTCCCAAATCCGAGCAACGGCGTGTTCCATGTTTCCATCGCCGGAAAATCGGGCCCGATCACTTGGCAGGTGGTGAATGCCGTGGGGCAGGTGGCCCGGGAAGGACATGCCACGAATCCGGCTTTCAAGGTGGATTTGGGCGAAATGCCCCGTGGCATTTATCTATTGCAGGTGCAGCAGGGCGGACTGCAGGAGGTGCGCCGCCTGATCCTGGATTGAGACGATCTCCGATGATGGGAAAATGATGTAGCCACCTGCTTCTCGGATGCAGCGGTTTCAGTTGCGGGAACATGCCCAATCAGCGACGTGTTCCCGCAACTCAGTGAATGGAAGGCTCTGGTGTCCGTACCTTCAAGACTTGAATGCAGTCAATCTGCTTCATCCGGAACCAAGTTTGAAAACCAATCTCCCAAAGAATCTCCCCGCGCAGGAACGAGCTTCCCAGTCCGCTATGTCAGGAACGCAGACGCATTCCCAGGTTCCGAATATGGGCATTTCGCCACACCAAAGGATCGCGAACGGCAGCCCACAGGTCCGTCAGCTAAAATCCCTCAATGCCTCCGCCAATGGTCAACCCGTCGTTCAGCGTCTGGTAGCGTTGATATCCGACAAACTTGAAGCAGACGCAGATAAGCAGGCAAATGAAGTTCACGCCTTCGAGCCAGCGTTGATGATAGGCGGATTGGAAGCAAAGAAATGGACAGGAGGCCCGATCATGTTGCTAAAGGACATAACCAATGAAGCAGAGGGAAAGGAAAGCATTTCATTGGTAGGTCATGGTACCGCCAGCCAAGCCACTGGAGGGAAACAAATCACCGATGTCGTGGCGAGCTTGTCTGATAAGGGTTTTGGAAAGGCAATACCGGACTCCAAGCGACGATCTGCCCATGTGAACTTGTTTTCCTGCATTTCAGGGAGCGAGGCAGAGAATACACCTGGAGCCGATGCGGAGCTGTACAAAGAGGCCTTTGCCCAAAAGGGAATCGATGCAACCGTATTGGCTCCCAAGGGAATCGCGATCCCGTGGTTAAGGCATACTGCAGAAATTGGAATGACTTCGATTACGATGGAACAGACTGCGGTAAAGCGGGCCAAAGACACCTATACCGCCATCAAGAATCATTGGAAACACGTCGCAGCAGACTTCAAACCAACCAAGGGTATTCGCAATTTCCTGGACGAACTCGATAACGAAGACACAGTTTGGGATGAAAACCAAAATGAAACATTTAAGACATCCTTGTTGGAGCATAACAGGTCCACATTCAAAAACAATCCCAAATTGGCAAAGCGCATGGAGGCAGCAAAGGTTCCCAATCAACAAATAGCCGCTGCTTTGCCACCAACACTTGTTGGTCTGATAGATTCCAAAGATAGAAAAGAGCACGGGCAAGCAACCTTGAACCTGATCTCGGCCCAATACAAAAACGACTTGGATACCTTTAGAGCCAAGGGTGCCCCCGCTGTGGACATGAATGCAAAAGAGCTTCTTGCGCATTTGAGGGCTGCAATCTCAGCTTACGATGAATCGAAAGAGATAGATCCCGGAGCGGGTGAAATCGAGAATGAAGGAAATGTCCAATTTCCTGACAGTCAACAAGAAAAGCTCGAGGACTTAGGGAACCAGGGCAACTGGGTAATCCTTTGATGAGTTAGACGAACACCATTGCCACTTCCAGCCTTCCCATTGCTACCTTTGCCACCCAATGGCAGGCTCCCTCCCCATCCACGATGTCATCCCCCAGCTGCTCACCGCACTGGAGCGGAGTCCCATCGCCATTTTGGAGGCTCCTCCCGGCGCGGGCAAATCCACCGAGCTGCCGCTCCACCTGCTCAAAGCCCCATGGCTCGCAGGCCAGAAGATGGTCATGCTCCAGCCCCGCCGCCTTGCGGCCCGCGCTGTCGCCAGCCGACTCGCCTCCCAACTCGGCGAAGCCGTGGGCGAGACAGCAGGCTACCGTGTCCGCTTCGAGAAGAAAGTCGGCCCAAGCACCCGCATCGAAGTCCTGACCGAGGGCCTGCTCACCCGCCTCATCCAGCAAGACAATGCCCTCGAAGGCATCGGCCTCCTCATCTTCGACGAATTCCACGAGCGCAGCCTCCATGCCGACCTCGCACTCGTCCTTGCCCGGCAGGTGCAGGACATCCTCCGGGACGACCTGCGCATCCTCATCATGTCCGCGACCTTGGACAGCGCCGCCTTGTCCAGCCTGCTCGGAAACGCCCCCGTCATCACCAGTGCCGGGCGGCAGCATCCCATAGACCTGCGTTACGCCCCGCTTCCCGATGGCACCCGCCTGGAGGCACATGTCGCCGCCACCGTCCGCCGTGCCCTGCGCGAGGAGACTGGCGACATCCTTGTCTTCCTGCCCGGCGCAGCCGAGATCACCCGCGTCGCGGAGGCACTCAGCGAATCCCTGCCCGCGGAAATCGTCCTGCATCCACTGTATGGCGACCTGCCGCTGCCGCAGCAGCAGGCCGCCATCCTCCCCGACACCCAAGGCCGCCGCAAGGTCGTCCTCGCCACCACCATCGCCGAGACCAGCCTCACCATCGAGGGCGTCCGCGTCGTCATTGACGCAGGGCTGTCACGGGTACCGCGCTTTGACCCGCGCTCAGGCCTCACCCGCCTTGAGACTGTGCAGGTCACCCGCGACGCTGCCGACCAACGCGCCGGACGGGCCGGCCGCCTCGGCCCCGGCATCTGCTACCGCCTCTGGAGCGAGGGCAGCCACGCCTTCCTGCAACCACAGCGCCAACCCGAAATCCTCCAAGCCGACCTCGCACCCCTCGCCCTCGAGCTCCTGAACTGGGGCGTGACGGACATGATCGCCATGGGGTGGTCCACGCCACCACCCACTGGAGCCATCGCCCAAGCCTGTGAATTGCTCCAGCAACTCGGTGCGATGGCCGATGGCAAAATCACACAACGTGGCCGCGACCTGCTCAGGCTGCCCACGCATCCGCGCCTCGCGCACATGCTCACAGAGGGTGAAGCCATCGGCGACCCGGGATTGGCATGTGACATCGCGGCATTGTTGGAGGAGCGGGACCCGCTGCCGCGCGAGACGGGTGCGGACCTCCGGCTGCGCTTGGATGCCCTGCGGGCGCACCGCATGCAGGAGCGCACGCCGGGCGAGGCCGCGACCCTGCGCAAGCTCGAGCAATTGAGCGTTGCTTGGCGGCGCATCCTGCGCTGCAATGCTCAAAACCGCCCTGTGGACGCTTATGAGGCAGGTCGCCTCCTCGCGGCAGCGTATCCCGAGCGCATTGCCAAGCGGGTGGCATCGAATTCATCCTCCTACAAACTCAGCAACGGCCGCAAGGGCGCCTTGCAGGGGCACGATGCATTGGCGGATGCGGAATGGCTGGCGGTCGGATTGATGGACGCGGGCTTGCAGGAGGGTAGGATTCACCTGGCAGCGCCCGTTCACCCGGAGGACTTGAAGGACTTGGTGACCCGGCAAAATGTCCTCACTTGGGACCACAACCAGGGCGTTTTGCTGGCGCAAGAGGAGGAGCGCATCGGTGGATTGCTTTTGAGCGCCAAGCCCCGCAAACAACTCAACGCCGAGGAATCCATCTCCGTGGTCTGCGCGGCCATCAGGGAAGAACCGGGTCTCCTGCCATGGGACGAGGCCACCGCCGATTGGCAAGCCCGGGTGATGAGCCTGCGCGCTTGGCGGCAACACGAGCCTTGGCCAGACGTTTCCCAACAGGCACTTTTGGACGATCTGGAGGATTGGCTCGGTCCCTACATCCCACAGGTCCGGCGGCGCGACGATTTTAAGGGGCTGGATCTGCTGGGATTGATAGCCGCGCTGTTGCCCTGGCCATTGCCCCAGATGGTGAATGCACTCGCCCCAGCCCGCATCGAGGTGCCGACAGGCTCCCAAATCAAGCTGGAATACTTCGCCGATGGCAGGCCCCCGGTTCTCGCCGTGCGGCTCCAGGAGATGTTTGGGCTGATGGACACGCCCACGGTGAATGAAGGCCGCAATCCTGTCCTCATCCACCTGCTCAGCCCTGCCTACCGCCCCTGTGCTGTCACACAAGACCTGCGCAGCTTCTGGGCAAACGCCTATTCCGATGTCCGCAAGGACTTGCGGGGACGTTACCCCAAGCACCATTGGCCGGAGGATCCATTTACCGCCGAGGCTGTCCGGGGTGTGAAGCGCAAATAGCCCGCCTCAGTCCACCATCATTTTGGTCACGTGCATTCCCTCTTCGGAGCGGATTTGCAGGAAGTACATCCCCGACGCGAAGCCTGATAGGTCGATGTCCTTGGTATAGGTTCCGCCGATGCTCCGTTCTTCCCATCCGCCGACTTTTTGGCCTTGGATGTCCAGCAGTTCGAACCGCACATCATGGATGCCCGGAGTTTGCAGTTCCAGGCGCACCCATTCGTGTCCGGGTTGCGGGGCCAGGCTCAGGCTTGTGATCGCATCCATCCTGCCGATGGTGGAGACATAAATCACCTGCACACTCTGGCAAATGGTGTCGATGCGGCCGCAGAAATTTTCCATAACCAAGCAGACTTGATAGGTGCCAGGCGCCGCATAGACGTGGGTCACATTTTGCCCGCTACCCGTACTGCCATCGCCAAAGTCCCAATCCCAGCGACTGGGGTTGCCAGTGTTGGAGGCGGAGAAGTTGACGGAGGGGGCCATCCCGGTCGTGGTGAAGCTCGGTGCAAATGCAGGGCAGATGGTCGAGGTCACGGTATTGGTGATGACGGGGGGATTGAAATCGAAGTAGATGCTCGCGGAGTTGGAGATGGTCATGCCCGTGGCAAGGTTGCCGGGCTGACGGATGGTGTATTGGATGTACCCATGGCTTTTGGGCTCATTGCGGTTGCTGTCGGGCAGCAGGATGTTCTCGAAGAGGAACTTCACGCGGTGCCCTGTGCTGTCCATGAAGAGGACTTGGTAGGGGGCGCTTGCAGCCTCGACATTCAGGGAGGAGATGTCCAGGTGCTGGTCCAGCGTGTCCAGGATGTAGATGTTGAAGGCGGTGTCATTCCCGGTGTTTTGGAAACGGACCAGGTAGCGCAGGAGGGAATCGCTTTGGTTGATGGGGCCATCAGCATTGGTGCCGTCCGCTGTCCAGACCTGCTTGTCATTGGGGTCGTGGGCTCCCGTGACCCAGAGCATTCCAGAGGAGGAGTTGTTCCCGTAATCGCTCTCAGGCGTGGAGGTGCCTACGATGCCTGTATATGCCCAGACACTGCCAAGTGGCACAAACTGCACCTCCCCGGTGCTCATGATGGTCACCGACGCCCCGCCGTTCAGCGTTCCCAAGTTCCAGGTCGCCGTATTGCCGGAGACGCTGCTTGGGTTGAGGTCGTAGGTCAAGTTGGCAACGGACGAGGGGTGCTCCAGTGTCGCGAACACGTTTTGCGCGGGTTCGAATCCCAGGTTCCTGACCACGAGGTAGCTGTGCGCATTGTTGAATCCGGGTCTGTGCGGCCCGCAGATGAGGGTTGCCTGCAGGTCGGGATTGCCTGTACCCACCACGAAGAAGTCCAGTCCGGTCGCGGTGTCATTGGGTAGGAGGGCCGACCCAGACAGTGGCGCAAGCGGGCAGTACAGGTTGGCCCCCGAGGGAGGCGCGATGGAGAAAGTGTAGTTGCCGGGGAAGAGGCTCGCCTCAAAAGTGCCATCGTTTTGCGTGACGGCGTAGTAGGGGCCGGGATTGATCGTGACCAGGTGATTGCCCAGGCCCACGTCATTTCCATTGCGGCTGCAACTGCTGTCGCGGTCCAGCACCACTTGGCCCATGAATGTGCTAGCCGCCCCTACTTCCAGCAGGGCGTTGGCGGCGTAGTACATGTTCTGGGTAAAGCAATTGTCCCCGGTATAGCCCCTCAATTGAACACTGTAGGAGCCCATGGGGCAGTTGGCGGGCAGGGTGATGGCACCTGTCAATGAAGTGGCAGGGGGGCTTTGAAAGGGGCCGCCAAACCAGCCGATCCCGCCTGGAGCGTTACCAAAATCGTAGATCGTGCCGCCCGAATGGATCAGCCGCAGGTTGATCCCGCAGGTCGCCACATTGAAGGTGGTGCCCGACCCGGTGATGGTGATATTGCCGGTGTAGCCCCTCGGAACGACATTGGGTGTTACAGATACCAGCGAACCCGGCTGCCCCAAGGCTTGTAGGGTAAAGAGGCAGAGCAGCAGGAGGGACAATGCAGCTTTTTTCAGCATGACGAATCCAATGAATTTGACGTGAAATCGAATCTTGTCTATTACCTGCACACCGAGGACGAGGACGCTGATGGCCGCTCATGGCAAATCGTAGCATTAAGGTACGCGGATGTCCTTGGGTTTCCAAATTCCTCATTGCTGGCCAGCGGTACGGCTCCTTGAATATGAAAATGCCTGGATTGCCTCGATAAACTACCTTACTATCATCACCTGTCCGCTGTGGGCCTTCCCACCCTCAGTGCCCACTTTCAGGACATAGTAATACACTGTCTCCGGCAGCTTGGAGTCCTGAGCAGGCCAGTTGTTTTGGTAACCATTGCTGGAATACACCAGCCCGCCCCAGCGGTCGTAGATCGCAAGTGTGACATGCCCGTTGAATGTTCCCAGGTTCAGGTAGTCGTTCACCCCGTCCCCGTTCGGGGTGACCACGTTTTGCAGGAGGCAGCCGTCACTCGCAAGAGTCACTGGGAAATATTGAGTCCGGCAGTTTTCCGAGACCATCGTGTCGCTTGTGACGGCCAGGGTATAGACGATTGGCACGGTCGGCGCGACCGCAGTTGCTGATACGTAGGGATTCTGCAATCCCGCCACGGGCGACCAAGCGTAGCTGAATCCACTCACACTTTCCACACCCACCGCCAGCACCTCGCCGGGGCAGAACTCCTGACTTTCCGGTGCCTCATGCGTGAAGGGCTGCTCCACCTTAATACGAGCCGTGTCCCGCACCGTCGCGCAGCCGCCGGGATTGGTCGTGTCGGTTGCGTAGAGGGTGTATGTGGCTGAAAATGTCGGCCATGCCACCGTCTGCCCACTGTCAGGATGCAGCAGCCCGGCAGTCGGAGTCCAGATTGCAGCCCATTCGGGCGGCAGCGGCATTCCCAACGGCAACGAGTCCCCCCGGCAGATTGTCGTGTCCGTTGGCTCAGGGTTTGGCAGCACCGCGAATGTGTCCAATGTGATCGCGTCCGTCGCTGAAAAGCAGGCCCCACCTCCGATGTAGGCGATGACCGCCGGGTTGCTCACCGTCACCTGCCATGTCCCCGCCCCGGAAACCGCGACCGTGGGCGTTGTCACGCCCGAGGGTTGCCAGAGGTAGTCCCAATCGCCCGCATTCACGTTCGCCGTGATGGAAATCGTGTCGCCGGGGCAGATGGTGGTGTCAGCCGGCAGGCTCACGGTGGGGAACATGACCGAGTCCGCGATCAACACATGGATGCTGTCCACCGTCCGCCCGCATGGCAGGCCCATCGCCGTGTCAATCGCAGTCAAGTAGTACCAGGTATCCGCCACCGGATGCACCCATGCCTGGGCCTTGGCAGTGTCAGTGGCATTGATGAAAGGCCCGCTCCAGCTGTAGGTGACCGCCCCGCCCGTGCTGTCCGGGTAGCCGATTTGCACTGAGTCGCCGGGGCAGATGTAAATCTGCGGCGGCCCCGCCTCCGCGACTTGCGCCACCAGCGGCGGCAGGTTGAAGTTCGGGAGGTTGGGGAGACCTCCTGTGCTGTGCAAGCCCTCGAGATAGACCTGCTGATAGACGAAGTTGCAGGCCAGGCCAGCGGCGTTGGGGTTGTTGATGACGGCGAGGTGGTAGTTGTTGGGGTTGTCCGGGAAGAGGACATTGAATGCTTGGGAAAGGTAAATCTTCCCATCTGGCCCGAGTTGATGCTGCCCCCCCTCCACTGAGTCAGGGTAAGTGAAGATCAGAGTTTTGGATGCTGGAATGTTTGGGGCATTCAGGTCAAATTGGTAAAGCCTATTGCCCCCTGCGTAGCCATTTCCTCCCTCGCTCACATAAATCTTACTCCCATCCGGGGAGAAGGAGCAACCATAGTAGGTGTTTGCGGCAGTATCGATCGGAGCGGCAGCTCCCAAAGCGATCCAATTGCTCAACTGCCCGGTGCAGCGGTCGAAATCAAAGACATCCACTATTCCTGTCCATGTCACCGCCAGCAGCCTGTCACCTTGTTCAGAGAAGCACATCTCACCAAGAGGAGCGTAGGCATTTGCTCCCACCACTCCATGCACCGAGCCGATGGATTGCGTGGTTAGCGGGGCTACCTGCCTGCCATCGACCTTGAACTTCACAAAGACATCATCGTTGTGCCCATGCATGACCACCCACCAGCCCGTGCCGCCCGCGTCCCGCACGGCTGAAACCTTCTCCACCAAGGAGTTGGTGGGGTGGTACTCTCCGATGTTGTGGACGTTCAAAAGTGTATCGTGGCCCGGCGGACTCCAAATCTCGGACAGCCAAGGACAAAGGAAGGGCAACCCGCAATTGTAGCTGAGGGAAAACACCAGATTGCTTGAGGTATCCCCCCATACCGGTAGGATTTGATAGGCGTTGGTGAGGTATTCTCCGGCCAGGGGATTCCCGCCAGGTGGGATGCTGCCATCCGCCCTGCGAATCCAGTCCATCGCATAGTACTTGAGGTTGCCCGCGCCATCGGAGACGCAACTGCTTGACTCCAGGGAATACCGCGACCGCGCGTTGGCGTCCACCAGGGGGCCCCCACCGCCCGGAAAGAGCATCACCACCGAGTCCCCGAATGCCCAAGACCAGTCCTGCTGCGCGGGCAGGCGCAAGCCCAGCCCGCACAGCAGGATCAGTCCAAGGATGACGCCTCTTCCCTTCATCGTTCCCGAAGATAAGCAATCGCCCAGACTAACGCCAAGGAGTCGTGAGTTGGGAGAGATGAGTTGCGAGCCCAAGCGCATGCACTCGCCCCTCGCCCCTCGCAACTCGCAACTCACAACTCATCGCTGCACCACCACCCGCCATTTGAAATGGCTGCCGTCCATCAAGTCCACCCGGACAAGCAATAAGCCCTGCGACCAGGCCGATGCATCGACCTCCAGGGGCAGCCCTTGGTAGTTAAAAAATTCGGTGAGCAGCAACCTGCCCTGCCCGTCAAAAACAGACAGGGTTCCAGCAACGTCAGGGACACTGAACCGGAGGGAGATGCGTCCGCCCGTGGGGTTGGGCCAGCACTCGGCGACAACCTGCCCTTGCTCCTCATCCCCTGCACCTTGCCCCTCGAATTTTGCACCCGCGCATCCCGGATCGTCCCAGATCAGGATTCCCTCCCCGGCCAGCAATCCTCTTGCGATGTTCACCGCCCTGCCGCCGAGCTCCTCGCATTGGTTAGCTATCAGCAGCAGTTGCTGCACTTCCACGGAGTCCAAATCGGGATCGTCCAGCCGGATGTCCAGGACCGCCTTGTGGTTGGCCTCACTTGGACTCAGTGGCGTGATCTGCGCCGCAGTGACCGTGGCAAGCACAGTGTCTGGTACGATCAACTCCTCGTTGGAAGTGCTTGCGGCCCCCACACTCGTCCCGGCTGTGGCAGTATAGTAGGCTTGGATTACGGAGTCAGCTTGCATCAGAGCAGGCTCCTTGAGCAGGGCGGTATAGGCCCACTCCCTCGCCCGGAACCGCGCCGCCTCCGCCCATGCATTGCCTTGTGATTGGACTTGGGCTATGGCCCTGATCTGCCCGGCGGGGTCGCCTGATCCGTTGCCGGGCATCATGCTGTTGCAGTTGACTTGCGGCAGGTTGCCGTTGCCCAGTGGCTGCGGGTGCATTTTTGCAAAATTGTTATTGACAGGGTGGTTCACTCCCGGCAACGGATTCTGGTTCGGCACCGACCGCACGAAGAACTTGGAACTGTCCCCCACAGAGTTGTTAGCATTTGTCCAACTGTTGGTGAACGTCCCCTGCCAGACATTGCTGCTTGCCTGGGCCGGGATGTACACGGGGAAATTCTGCACATTCCGCCCCTGCTCCCCGATCTTCGCCGAGTCCAGCATCACAAACCCATCCACCCCGTTTTGCATCCTGTTCCCGAGGAAGTCCGTGGGCTTGCAGTCCCCGACGAAAACCACGCTCCGGGCCACATCCCGCACCCGGTTGCAGAGCACGAGGTTCTCGCGGCTCCTAGACACATACACCCCCGCAGTCCGCACATTCGTGACCCCCGTTCCGGACGAGTAAATATCCGGATTGTTCGCAATCCGCACCCGCGTGTTGCTCCCTGCGAAGATGCCGTAGAGGTTCTCCTGCACCGTGACCCGCCGCACCCGCACCGTGTTGCCCTCCACGTTCACGCCGTGGTTGGCGTTGAGATAAACCCCGTTGCCATGCACGTCGATGTTGTTGTCCCGCACCTGCATCGGATAATTGCCCGGCAGCAGGTTGCCCCAGAGCATGTTGTCGAGGCGGACGCCGCCGATGCCGGGCCCATTGCCCGTGTTGGTCACGGAATTGTTGCTCACCGTGCCGTCCACCTGTGTGCTGCCGCCCGCCCAGACCCCGACCTGGCAGGAGGCGACCGTGTTCCGCTCCACCCGCATCACGTTCGCCCGCAAGGACTTCACGAACACCCCATAAGCGAACTGCCCGGAACCCGAGATGCTGTTCCCGCGCACCCTCACCTCCTGCGCCTCCAAGGCGAACACCCCCGTATAGCAGTTCGTGAACGTGTTCGCATGCCGCGCCAATTGCTGTGCGTTCAGAGTCGTGGGATGCCCCACGGTGACCGCCCAATTCGCGGGAAAGGCCATCTGCCCGGTGGACGACACCCCGCAGTACACCCCCACGCCCACGGGCAGGGTCGGCGGCACGATGTTCTGGAACCGGTTGTGATAGACCTCCACCCTGCTCCTCCAGGCCTCTATGCCATAGACCATGCCCACGAAGAGGTTCTCCGTGGCGGGGTTGAGGTCGGGAAACCCGATGGTGATATTCTGCACATTGCGTACCCGGATGCCGGCGTAGCCGTTGGGGTACAGGGAGTAGGGCTGCGGAAGCGGCTGCTGAACCAGCGCCCCCTGCAGGAAACGCGTGCCCCGAATCGAACCCGGGAACGCAGGGCCATTGAAGTCCTCGACTTGCATCCCGACATAGTTGTTCCGGAGCAGCGCACCGTCGATCGCGAACGAGCCGCCATTGCGCGACCATACCCCATGGATCGCGTCCCTCAGCACCCCGTTGAGCATCACGAGCCGCGAGGCCACCCCAGGCAGGCTGATGCCCTCCCATAGATTCCCGCAGGCGCTCACGAAAGTGCAGCCCACCACATTGAGTGTGCAGTTGGGCAGCACGTGGATGACGGCGGCGGAGTCCATGTAGAAGGTCTTGTTGATGTAGTTCACGCTCGGCGAGTTCACGAACAATGTGTCCACGATGTGCACCGCCCCGCCATTCGCCGGAACTGTGGAAAAGGGCAGATTCGCAGTCCGTGGCCGGACGTACCGCACCACCCCCGGCACGGTGCAGCAGCTCCTCACCTCCACAAACACCGAGTCATACCCCAGGCAGCCCCCGCCATCGTCCACCGTGAGGTTCACATAACCCGTCGCCACGGGCGCAAGATTCATGTTGGCCGTGGTAGCACCGCCTGGCTGCCAGAGGTAGGCCGCCCCCGGCACGGGCACACAGCTGAACGCCACCGAGCTCCCTGCACAAACCAGCGTGTCCGGCGTGGTGATCGAAGCCAGCGGGGGTATCTGATCCACCTCCACGGTCACCGAGTCCACCCATGCACAGACCCCGCCATCTGTCACTGTCACCGTGAACGTGGCAGTGTTCGCAAGGGCAACCGTCACCGAGGCGGTGGTCAATCCGTTCACCCCCGGCCCGGCCCAAGAATAACCCGTCCCGCCGGAGGCCGTCAATGTCACCAACTGCCCCGCGCAGATCGTGTCCGGGTTCGCCGCCAATGTGCCCGGAGGCAGGCTGTCCACCGTTATCCGCACAGAGTCCTGGATCACGCAAGCACCGCCATTGGAGATCGCGACAGTGTAGGTTGTCGTGACCGTGGGCCCCGCCAGCGGATTGGGGATGCTGTCGTCGCTGAGCCCCGTTGCAGGCGTCCAGAGGTAGGTAGCCCCGCCCGTTGCCAGCAGTTGAAGCGAGTCCCCGATGCAGATGGTGTCATCCACAGAAATCAATGCAGCCGTGATGGAGACCGAGTCGATGTTGATCCAGACCGAGTCACGCGCCGCGCAACCCGCCGAGTCCACCCAATCCAGCCAATAGTGCCTGTCCGCCAGCGGCACCGCCACCAACGTGCAGCCCGCCGTGGACAGCACATCCGTCAGTGGCGTCCAAGCACACGTGTAGGGACTGGTCGCGACCAGTCCCGGAACAGCAACGGTGTCCCCCAGGCAGATGTCCAGCGAGTCGCTCCCGGCGATCACATCCAGCCCCGCGACCACCACCGAGTCGAAGCCAGGGCAGAAAAATGAGTCGCAACTGGCGACATACAGGGTGAATGCCTGCGTCCCGAACACCGCCCAGGTCACGTTGGCCGTCGAGTCACCGACCCAGCCGCCATCAATTCCCCATTGCATGGGCGAGGCGTTGGTCGCCACCAGTTGCACCGTGTCCCCCTGGCAGGCGCGCAAGGTGTCCGCCGCGATCCGAGGCAGGCCGTGGACGATGACGCGCATCGAGTCCTGGACGGTGCCGCATTGGGGGGTGAAGTAGGTCACATGGATGGTGGTGTCCACAGGCACGGAGACTGTGGTCACGGCCGCATTGGAGTTCGCAAACAAGGATGGAGGCGACCAGTTGACATTCGTCGCCATGCCCGGCTGCATGGCCGCGCTCACCCCCACCGTGATGTGGTCGCCCGGGCATTGATACACCGAGTCGGGAACCAAACCGTAGGGCATCAGGACGGTGGAATACACATGCGGGCATCCAAGCCCATTGTTGAGGGTCAAGGTGGCTGCGGTCGGGGCCACAAGCGCGGGACTCACCGTGGACATCAATGCCGTGGGGTTCAGGAACGCCCAAGCGGGCGACCACGCATACCCGGTGGGCAATGCCCGCAGGCTGTCCACCTGCAAGCCGCTGATGACCCCGCCGGGGCATGCCCAGGTCGTGTCCGGCATGTTGCCGATGCCCAGGAAGGATTGCGGCCGCACCACCACCCATGCCGTGTCAAGACGCTGCTGCCCGTTGCAGCCGAAGCCCCTCACGGCGAAGCCCTGGGTTTGCGGGACATAGGCAGTGGCACCTGTCGCCACGCAGGCTCCCAGCGGTGTCCAGCCTGAGTTGCCGCTGAGCCAGCCACCTAGAGGGGCCGTCCATTGTGGCGAGGTCATGCCAGCGACACTCAATTGCACCGTGTCGCCCTCGCAGATGGTGTCCGGCACGGCAAGGGCGCTGGTTCCCAGCCCCACATTTGACAGCACATGCACCACCACCGTGTCCGTGTCGCAACGGCAGACATCGCTCAAGTAGGCTGTGAGATGGAGCCCGCCGATCAATGCAGGCCCGGAGACGACCGGGTTCCTCACAGTGGTGCTGCCCAAGTGCGGGTCCGGGGCCCACCAGACATGGTAGCCGCCGGAAACCCCAATGGTCGTGGGCACATAGTTGTTCAGGAAGTTGGTGCATACGCGGATCGTGGTGTCGGTTGTGGAAGTACGGAGCCCTACCACCGTCACATGCACAGAGTCCCTCGCCGGGCATCCAGAAAGCGGATCCCAGGCGTCGAGGTGGATGTAGCCGCTGCTTCCCGGCCATGCAAGCGGATGCTGCACGATCGGCGAGCTGACCAGCGAGTCCTCCCGCCACTTGAAGAAGTAGGATGCCTCCCCCTGCAGCACGATACTGTCCCCGGCGCAGAGGAAGGTGTCCCGCCCCGCGTCCACATGCGGCGACGAGACCACCACTGCCAGCGTGTCCCAGGCCGTGGAGTCCAGGCAGGCATGGTGGACGGAAAGCACCACCTGATAGGTGTCGGCGTACACATAAAGATGGGTTGGCGACCGCTCGAAGCTCCGCGTCCCGTCCCCGAAGTCCCACTCGTAATCCACGCAGCCCGCGGGAAGGGCGCCGCCTGTGTCGAAATGCGCGGTGTCATCGAGGCAGACCACCGCCGTGTCGGCCGTCACAGGATAAAGCGCCAATGCCACAGGCGCGAACGCCTGTCCGACAAACGAAGCGGTGTCCCGGGCGAGCAGCACCTTGTCGATCTCCATCCCGGGATTGTTGGCTGTGAGGCGGAGGACGTGCTGTGTGGTTCCAAGGCCACGCAGCATCACGGGGTCCCCCGCAAGGCCCAGCCCCTGCCACACCCAGCCGTTGACAGGCACGGGCATCTTCTTCACAAAGGCCCCGTCGAGGTGGACGTCCACAGTGCCGCCAGAGGAGCACCTTGCCATGATCCAGACCCTCAGGCTGTCCTGGTCCGGGCCGCGCGTGGCAAAATGCCAACTGCCGGAATCCCCTATTGCGGGTAGCTGCAGCCAGGAGGTGAAGTCGGTGAAGTCACCGGGTGCATGGGGGTTGCGCCGCTCGGTATGTATGCTGGAGCCTGCGGAGGCGCTGTCGCGCAGTTCGCCCTCCAGCGCGAAGTCGCGGCACCAGTGCGAGGGCTCCTTCCACTCATGCCAGCCGTCAAGCTGGTAGAACACGGTGTCGCCGGGGGCGGAGAGGTCGAGGATGTATGTGCTGCCCTGCGCGCGGATGGGCATGGACACTGTGTCAAGAACCACCCCGAGGCTGTCCGCGAGGCGGAATTCCGCCACCTTCTGCCTGGGGGCATGGCTCGGGAAGTTGGAGATGCGCATGATGGAGCCGTGGAGCGCGTAGCGCTTCGCGGAGTCATGCCTCCTGGCCACGATCAAGTCGGCTTGGTTGCCCGTGGAGAATGTGAAGTAGCTCGGCGCGGGGCCGACATTGGTGTAGAGGTTGCCGAGGTCGCCCTCCAGCACATGGCCCTGCGTGGAGACGCCGCCCAGGCGGTTGGCGATGGCCTGCGCGTAGGCCGGGATCACGGGCTGCCAGGCCCGCCAGTTGCCAAGGGTCCTGTACTGTGGGTTGCTGGTGCCGTCGTACATGTAGAGCGCGTAGCCGTCCGCGCCCATCATGGCCATGGCCTTGAGCATCCCCAGGAATTGGCCGGGCCGGATGGCGTCCCGGTCTTGCAACTGGTGTGAGCCGTCATTGTACCCCGGCGAGACGGAGGGCATGAAGTGCCTGTCGCCGGAGAGGACCTCATACCGCCGCCCCGGCACGAGCTCGTTGAATCCCGGCATGTCGGAGACGCCATAGCGCCAGCGGGCGGGCACCTGCGGATAGACGTAGGGAGTGCCCCGCCGCAGCCCGTCGCCGAAGCGGTGGATGTCCCCGGCGATCTCGTAGCGGAAGTGGGAGTAGCCCCGGTTGCCGCCCATGTTGTACCAATAGTGCTGCACGCTGTCCACCCACGGCAGGGTGTTGTTCACGCTGTCCTGCCAGTCCATGTAGGGGTCGCTATAGATTCGGTTGAACTGCAGGGAGCGCGTGGCCTCGTACTGCTGCACGGTGAGGCCGCTGCCCGCCCTGTCCACTTGCATCTCGGGGTCGCCGTCCACCCTGAGCGAGTCGAAGTTGATGAGGGCCTCGCCGTTCTCGCCGATCATGTCCAGCCAGAACCGTGGTGCCATGGCAGTGTCCATGCTGCGCAGGAAGCTGCGGGCGGTGAGGCCGTCGTACTGAAGCGTGTCCCTTCTGTGGCTCGACGGGCTCACAGCCGCGTGCCAGTTCCACCGCTTGAGGTTGAAGATGGACCCCGGCACCCCGCCAGCATTGCGCATGTAGAAGGAGTCGGCGAATGTCTGCCGGAAGACCATGGGCCCGGCGGGCAGGGCGGGGGATAGCTTCTCGCAATTGATCTGGTGCCAGTTCAGGACGGCCATGCGCGGCAGGCTGTCGAGCGCGGTGTTCTGGGCCATCCGGGCCATCCAGAAGCCTTCCCTCGCGGAGTCCTGTGCCATGTCCAGGTGATGGTAGCCCGCCGCACCGCCAAAGTAGAGGTAGTAGTTGTAGTCCGTGGCAAGCCGCGCCAGCATGTCCTGCAGCCTTGCGCCGCCAGTGGCAAAGGGGGCCTGCCCGGTGCTGGCGACATTGTAGGCGTCGCCCATCCACGGCAGCAGCCTCGGCATGGTGTGGCCGGGCGGGTAGCGCGGGGCGGGGTAGTTGGCGAGCATATCCGGCGTCTGTGTGGCCACATTAGGATACCCCGGCGCATATTCCAGCGGGTCCATCCCCTGCTCCTGCACATAAGGCGGGTGGGGAGGCGGAACCATGGTCAGCACCGGGCTATAGGACGAACCCTGCGTGATGCCCTCATGCCAGTGCTGCCAGAGCAGCGCAGGGGGCAGCACGGTGTCATAGATCGCGATCTCGTCCAGGTCCACAAGGGCCCTGCTCCCGTAGTTCATGGTGCTGGGTGTGAAGGAGGTGCTGAGCCTCAGCGGCCCTGTCGTGCCCCAGTGCCGGGTGAATCCTGCGGCGCACTCGCCGTCGAGATGGATGCGCTGTGTGCCCGTCTTGACATCAAATGTCCCCGCCACATGGTGCCAGCCCCCGTCCAGCAGCCGATGCCCGTCGCCTGTGGCGGCGCCATCCAGCGGGACGGCCAGCTCCAGCGGTTGCGCCGCGCCCTGCAACCAGACCCGGAAGGCGATGCCATCCTCCCAGATGCGGAAGTTGGCCTTGCTCCCCCAGCTGAGGACATCGCCCCAGAAGAAGCCCATGTCGCGCCGGAACCAGAACTCCATGGTCAGCTCGTCGAAGACCGTGGTGCCGTCGATGTAGTTGCTGATGTAGGGCACCAAGGCGTTGGTGTCGAGTTGCAGGTACTCGCCAACGACGGGCGCGCCCGACTGCACGTTCAGGAAGTTCACGAAGGGCGGCAGGAAATGGTGCCCGTTGCCAGTCGCGTCGAGGCCGGGGCTGCCCTGGTCAAACTGCCACCAAGCCACAGGGTTGTATTGGGCGCAAACCACTGACGGAGCCGCCAGGTTGCAGGCGAGAATCAACAGGAGCAGAAGCGGCCAGCAGGCGAAGCCCCCCCTCCCTGTCACTTCGACCGAAGGGAGAAGTCTCCGGGCCTTGACACAGGCCGCGGCAGCGACCCATGATTTCAATTGTCCAAGATTGTCCATAGTATCCGTGTCTGAGTTTCAATACTCAATTGCTTGCGCGAATGCTGCGCACTTCACCTCACAAACCTCCCCGCCGGGACATCCCAGCGGTACAGCACCGCGACCCCGAGCCCGGCGCCGTCCACGCCTGAGAGGGCGAAGTCGGGATGTCCGTCGCCGTTCCAGTCGGCCACGGCGATGCGGCAGAGGTGCAGCCCTGCCAAGGGGTGCGACGGTTGGTGGTCGGAGAAGCCCCCGCCCGGGAGTTGGCGCATGGCACGCGCCACCGCGCCACCTCCGACCTCGGTGCCGCAATAGACAAAATCCTGCAGCCCGTCGCCGTTGAAGTCGAGGCACTGCGCGTCCCCGAGGGCGATGCCGGGCAGGCCCAGGTTGGCAGTGCCGCTGAATGTGCCGCCATCGGTTGTCCAGATTCCAAGGCCGTAGGGCCGGCTTGCGCCGGATGCGAGGAGGTCCGGGTCGCCGTCAAGGTCGAAGTCCGCCAAGCTGAGGCTACCCTCAGGCATGGCAGGGACATTGCCTGATAATTGGGTGAATTGGAACCCTCCCAGGTTGTGGTAGGCTGCAAATGCGGGTTCGCCGCCCTGTACTCTACCACAGAGAATTACCTCAGGCAAGGAGTCGCCATCGAGGTCCGCGGTGGCCAATTGCGCAGTGCAGAACCCCTCGATGCCTGTTCCAGCCTCCCGGAGGACCCCGCCATTGTTCTCCAGCACCAACGAGATATAGCCACGGTCGTAGTTCGCTCCGGCAATGATGGCATCAAGGTCGCCGTCGCCGTCCAGGTCGCCATAAGCCACAGCCCCGTGCTGCACCCCCGGAAGGCCCGGTGAATGCAATGCGAACCCGGCAGGGCCATTGTTCACCCAGTGCTCCGTGCGGCCCTTGCCCCGCTTTCGGCCAGTCAGCAACAGGTCCGGGTCGCCGTCGCCATCGCTGTCGCCCCATGCGCAGGCGGCTGCGGGCATGGGGCTGAATGGCACAGGCATCGGGACAAAGTTAGGCCCATCATTCCGCAACAGTTGCACCACCGCCACCCCTGCGCTGTCCTCGCCCGCCATGAGCAGGTCCCCGTCCCCGTCCGAGTCATAATCCGCCCAGGCCAGCGCCCCGGCGTGGATCTGTGGCAGTGCCGGGTTGCTGCCGAGCAGGCCCTGTGCATGGACTATGCTGCCAAGGCAGCATTGCAGTAGGAGCAAGGTTTGGCGTATCCCCCATCTTGTATGCGGGGCCATTGTGTTCTTTCGTCTTCTGAATCTGCTCATATCGAGTAGCGTTTACACAGTGAACAGTGATAATGGAGTGTCTTCGTTGGCCTTTGATCGACCCGTCTCTGGCAAGTACAGCGGCGGATTTGACACCTTCCGTCAAATCATGCAAGGAATCTTGAGACCCACAGAAATTCCATAGCAATGGTTCGAGGCTACCGTTGATTGGATCCGCTTCGTGTGAGCTTGCCCGGCCTCTAGGGAGTTGCCAGGCAATGCGGGGAAGATGGCAGGGCATGTCGCAACATGCAAAACAAAAATTGAGGCATTCTTAAGAGTCGAGGGCAGCGTTTTGCAATGTCGGTGGCCCTGCCTATATTGAATTGCTTGTTTTGAGAAGGTAATCAATCAGGAGCAGCTATGGCCCGCCCAGACATCCTAGCAGGTCTATTCCAGAATATACGGAAGATCGAGGTGACGATTTTGCGGCGAACCTTGCGTGGCAAGAAGCTGGAACTTTTTAATGAGATACTGGCAAGGAAGAAATATTTGCAGCACGAGTTGGGGCCTGAGATCGCAAGCCTGAGCGCGACCAACTATGGAGTGTTGAAGGCGGCATTGGTCGCGGAAATGTCGGCGGTGCTGGCCGCGCGGCGCAACCGGGACTCGGTGAGGGAACGCATCCGGGTACTGGATCTCAAGGCAAGCACATTCCAAGCCGAGGGCAAGGTCAAGCGGGCCCTTGCAGCATTGGAGGCTGGGCTGGGGATTGCAGGCGCAGCAGAAGACTGGCAGGAGGTACACCGGATGCTGTGCATGAAGGCGATGCTGCTGGATGACCCAGATGACGAGGAGGTGAGGGAGGCGATCGCAAACGCGGCGGCAAATGTCGCCTCGGTTGCTGGGCTCCATGCGGTGCTGTCCCGTGGCAGGGCGTCCAAGCGCAAGGCAGCTGAAACCAGGGAGCTGCGGCTTGGGGAGTTGGAGGACCTGCTGGGAAGGCTTGTCGTCTGCCACGGCACCAAGATGGGGGTACTGGTGAACCACGCACGGGCATTCGTGCATCTGTTCCGCGCCCGTTACAGCGAGGCCATGGGTTGCCTACATGAGGCGCACAGGCACTTGGTGCACAATCCACTGGTCATGGAGGATCCCGCGCTGATGGACTCCGCACTGGCGGTGGAGCTTGCACGGAGCAGCCTTACAACGCAAGTTGCCACAGCATTGGAAGCCATGGAAGGTTTGCAGGAATTCTTGGACATTGCCCCGTACTCGAATGGATCATCCGCACGGACACTGCTATTTCGTGTAAGATGGCTTGAATTGGCGCATTCCTATGAACTGAAGGAATGGACAACATTCGATCAATTGGAGGGGGAGCTTCTTATGGCGGAGGAGGAAGGTTCGACGATTCCTGGCATCAACGAAGCCTCTTACACGAACATTGCATTGATGCTATGGGACCAGGGGAAGTACCGCAGGGCTCTTGCTTGGTATGACAAAGCCTTTGCCGGACGCAATGCCATCAATACAACTGAGGTCTTTCATGCCATGGCATTGGTCAATCTCTGCTCCCACTTCTCATTGAGGCATTGGGAGACAATGGAGAGCCATGTCCGAAGTATCAGGCACCTGCTCCAATCCAGAACCAAATACGATGCGGTTTCCAAGGCTTTGGTTGCAGCTTGTTTGGGAGTTGTCAGGGAGCCTTTGGATCGATTGGCACGTTTGCAAGACCTGGAATCAAGTTTGTCAAAGCTGCCAGACGAGGATTTGAGTGCAGGATCGCCGATTCTTCCCATCCTGATGCGGTGGCTAAGCCAAGAGAAAAGCATTCAGGATTGAGCCATTCTACTTCTTAAATGTCGGAGAGGACAACAATAATGTGTATCCCTCCATAGCCCACCTTCAGGGTCCAGCTTGGCGGGTTCGTCTCCACCAACTCCACAGTCAGGTTCCCTGCTTGGTACTGCTGAATCATCTGTCCCAGACTCAGGCCAAAGTTCTGTTGCGCCCACTGCCGGGCCTCGCGGAGGGCGCGATGCACGTGCTGCCATGTGAGGACAGGGCTTTGCTGCCATCCTTGCGAATTGCCTTGCGTGTTGCCGTTGGGGTTCTGTGCTTGGACGGCGCAAGCACCAAGAAGGCATATCGCCGCCGCGAGTAACCACTTTTTCATACCATTATCCTTTTCAGTTGACAACTATACTTACCAGTCCCAAGGTACGGAATTTTGTCGCCATTTCAGATATGGAGCCGTGGCTCGGTCGCCAAGTTTGCAAACTGTCAGTCAAGGCGGATGGCAGGAGACCTCCAAGAACGTCAAGCTAGAATTCTATGGGAATATTCTTTCTATCAAGCCATTCACTATCAACATGTTATGGCCGACAAGCGGCTGCCCGCCGAGCCTTGCACCAGCACCCTCACTGCAGAAAGGACGGTCTGACTGTCCTCACAAAGGGGGAGGGGGTATCCCTTTGACACCCCTGGGGTATCAAAGGGATACCCCCCTCCCCGCCGAGCGAGCCCATTGAGCGCTCAATCTATGCACCCTGACCGCGCACTCATTGCCCCTCGACCGCGCACTCACTGCCCCCTCGACCGCGCACTCACTGCCCCCTGACCGCGTGTTCATTGCCCCCCGACCGCGTGTTCATTGCCCCCCGACCGCGTACTCACTGCCCCATGACCGTGCACTCACTGCCCCATGACCGTGCACTCACTGCACCCCAACCGCGTGCTCACTGCACCCCGACCGCCACGTTGTGTACCTCCACCGAGCACCTGGACACCTCCCCACCTGTCAGTGCCGGGCATTGAACACCCCGGCTTGATAGCCGGAACCTGTCGCCTTGACACCAAGCGGGTATGCCATCGACCAGTAGGTGGGTATCGGGTCGAAGCATGGGACACGCCGCCTTGAGGTACCGAAGGTGTCGCATCGAAGCATGCGGGTTGTCCCAACGAGCAGGTACCCCGCGATGCGCGAAGTGTCGAGGGTGTCTCATTGAAGCGTCAGGGTGCTCGCATTGAAGCATTGGGGTACAATCGCGAGGGGGTCGTCCATTTTTTTGTATTCTTCCAGAAACCCAAGTGGAAGTCCTACTACGGGAGCAAGCCGTGGTACGCTGCCCGCAACGCAAGCGCAGAGCAATATTTCACCGAGATCGAAAAGGCCAATATCGCCCTGGTCCGCCGCATCCAGTCTGAAATGGCAGCAAACGAGGCCGCCTATACCAAGCCCGAATTCAGCCTCTACGAATTCTATTGACGCGGCTTGGCAACATCGTTTGGTGGGGTTTGCTGCCCCTGACGGCGGTGATCGCCGTTTGGATCGCCTTGCGAAACCTGGATGCATTTGTTTTCCGCACTGACACAGGCTACCTCACCACAGTGGGAGGCATCGGCAGGCAATGGTGGTTCAGGGTCGGGTTCTTCCTCCATGTCTTCACTGCGATCCCAGTGGTCCTCCTCGGATGGGTGCAATTCTCGACTTGGTTGCAACGGATGCATACCACTTGGCACCGCCGCATCGGGAAAACCTATGTGCTGCTCGTATTGATGGGCGCAGCGCCGGGGGGCTTGGCATTGGCGATGGGCGCCGCGGGAGGCTGGGCAGGCAAAATCTGCTTCGTCATGATGAGCCTGCTTTGGTTTGCTTTCACGCTTCGGGCATGGTTGCGCATCCGCAAGCAGGACATTCAGGGGCATCAGGCGGACATGCAGCGTTCCTTTGCCCTGAGCTTCGCAGCCATCACCCTGCGGCTGTGGATGTTCCTGATCGGAGGCGTATTGGAATGGCGGACTCCCGGGGCTTATGCGCTCTGTGCCTGGCTCTGTTGGATCCCCAATATCCTGCTGCTAGAGCTCTGGCGCTGGATGCGGAAGTAGTGGTTCGACGGTGGCGAATGAAGGCAATCACTGTCAGGTACGCTCAAGGCTGTACAGCAAGCATCTATTTCTGAGTCTGAAAACAACCGATCTGCCAGCCTCAGCATCACACATCGAAGAAATCCTCCGACAACACCCAGGCAGGCACGACCAAGGCGGCCATGATCAAGAAAAGCCCGATCGCCAAGCCGAAACTGACAGGCTGTAGGAACAAAAGCAGCCCCAACCAAGTCAGCAACCCGCCCAGCAACAAGGCTGCAGGCACGCCGACGATCAAGAAGAGGATCGTCGCACAACCCGCGCCGATCCCGCCAATTCCACGCGCAAAGGTGCTCCTGCCCCTCATCATATCATTGATGTCAGCAAGGCCGACAAGTGCCAGGACCAGGAATGTTGTCGCCACGAGCAGGAATGGCAGCGTGACAGCCAAGGTCGCCCATCCAAATCCCACCCAGATCGTGCCCAGGATTAGGTTGCAAAGCATGATCCCACCACTGAGCCCAACCAACAGGATCAAAATCCCAATGGCCACCGTCACGATATCCCAAAAGTCTTGGGTCTGCTTCGGTTTCCGAGCCCTGCGGCCACGTTTGCGACCCGGCTTGCGGATGCGCGAAAACTGCAGTTTCACCCTCGGGACATCGCTGCCCAGAGGATACCGTCGCCCCAGCCATCCCAATCCCAGCAGCGCCCCCAGCAACATCGCCCAACCCATCCAGGACCGCCACAACGACCGCGATTCCGATTCAGCAACATGCCGCTGTTCATTGGAGGACGAATTCCAGGCAGCTTCCGATTCACGATGGATTGGCTCCGCCACCATGACTTCGTCGATGATGCCCGCCGAATCCAATTCCTGATGCTGCATCGTCACGCCTCGGTCCAAGGGGTGCGGCAATGGTTCAGGAGAAGATTCGATCAGCTCAGGTGAGCGACCAGCAAAGGCTCCCAACGAACCAACGCATAGCAACACCACTACCAGCAAAAAAATGAGCAACCGTCGCGTTTGGAGAGGCATGAATAGAAATGATGTCTTCCCAAAGCTAATGAAACTTTGGCGATCGGCTTCGGAACCCGTTCAATGCAGCACCACCAGCTTCCTCGTGGCCTGCCAGCCATCGGCCTTGACCTCCACGGCATAGACCCCCTGCGGCCAATCTCGAACATCCAATAAGATGCCCGCCTCGCATTTCTCCGCCGCGAACATGACCCGCCCGTCCAGCGTTGCGACACGCACGGTCATGGGAAGGCCCGGCATTTGCCAGCTCACCCAAGTATGATCCGTCGCAGGAACAGGATAGAGCTCGATTCCGAGTGCCGAAGGAGCATGGATCCCCAGCAGCACATCCACCGACTGGCAGGTCGTATCGCTGCTGCAACCGTCGGAGGCAACGAGGCAGACCGTGTAGATGCCAGCGCTGCCGTAGGTATGCGACGGATTCTGGGAGGTGGAGAAGCCGCCGTCACCGAAGTCCCAAGACCACTGACCGGGCGTACCGACCGTCATGTCCGTGAATTGGATGGTCGGGAAGTTGCCGGAGCTGCCCATCGCAGCCGTGAGGGGAGGGCAGGTGACGGTGACCGTGTCGCAGAAGGTGTTCGAGCCACAGCTAGTGATCACCGTGAGGCAGACAAGGTAGTCGCCGGGCTGCGCATAGATGTGCTGAGGGTTGCCCTGCAGACTGGTGAGGCCGTCGCCGAAGTCCCATTGATTGACGATGATCCCTGGGGAATTGCTGGTATTGAAGAAATAGACGACCAGCGGCGAGGAAATGAATGGATTGAATCCCGCAACGGGAGGCGGACAGCTGATCGTCACTTGCTGGCAGCTGGTATCTGCCCCGCAGGGCCCAGTCGCGATCAGGCAGACGTTATAGGTTCCGGCAGCCGCATAGCCATGCGTCGGGTTCGAGAGCGTGCTGGTATTCCCGTCGCCGAAGTCCCAGGTGTATGAAAAGCCGCCCGTGCTGCTGTTGGAAAAGCTGGCATTGAGCAGGTTGCTGGTGGCAGTGAATGCGGAAACGGGAAGCGGACAGCTGATGGTCACTTGCTGGCAGCTCGTGTCCGCCCCGCAGGGCCCAGTCGCGATCAGGCAGACGGTATAGGCGCCACTTGTGGCGTACGTATGGCTTGGATTGCTGCTTGTGCTCGTCCCGCCATCGCCAAAGGCCCAGGAATAGGTCAGCACACCTGCGCCCGTGCTGGAGTTCGTGAAATTCGCCGCCAGCTGATTGGAAGTGGAGGAAAAGCCCGCCACCGTGCTCACGCAGCCTGCATTGACCAGCGAGCAAATGGTATCGCTTCCGCAAGGCCCGGTCGCGATCAGGCAGACGACATAGTACCCCGGCGTGGAATAGGTATGGCTCGGACTGGCAGCCGTGGAGCCTCCGCCATCCCCGAAATCCCAGCTATAAGCCAGGGGGCCGCTGCCAGAGCTGCCATTCGTGAACGCAACCGTCTGCTGATTGGCCGATGAACTGAAGCTCGCATTCGTCGCCGTGCAGGTCACCGTGACTTGCTGGCACACCGTGTCGCTCATGCAGCCCGATGTCCCAATCAAGCAGACCGTGTAGGTGCCTGGCGAGCTGTAGGTATGCGTCGGCGAGGGTGAAGTGCTCGTGCCCCCGTCGCCAAATGTCCAATGGTAGCTGCTCAGCCCTGTCGGTTGCCCCGCAAAATTGCCTGTGAGGACGTTGACGGAGCTGCTGAAGGCGGCCGTGAAATTGCAGATGGCAGTACAGACCACCGTGGAGGAGCCCGTGACGGCATTGGTGCTGGGATTGGTCAGGGTGAAGTGGGAGAGTCCCGCAGTGCCGTAGCTGGCAAAATTGTACGAGGAGCTGGTCGTCGTATAGGCCGTCACCGGGACCGTGAAGCCGACCGTATTGCAGAGGCCCTGCCCCAGAGAGTCCATCACTGTAACCGTCAATCCCGATCCGCCCGGGTTGTGCAATGCCAGCATTTTGTGGGTGCCCAGCTTGAACTTTGGCACCACCTTGCTGCCACCATTCACATCCACCGCCCAGACCACCGAGCCGTCGCTGGGCCGCAGGCAGATCACCTTGTCACCCATGTGGCCGTACAGGTTCCCATTCGGACCCACATTCATCTCGTAGGCCCCGGCATAGTTCAGCGGCACACCATACCGCTTGTACCAGTGTATCGTGCTCAGGTCGGGGGCCATCGACATGACCCAGCCCTCATTGGACGCGGACAGTCCGGACAGCACCACCCGGCCCGGCAATTCCGTGAATCCATTGATCGTCGGGTTCACCATATTGCCCAGGGTAATCTGGTTCACAGTCGCACCCGTCGCACCATTGATCCGAACGATGTTCAGTTGGTACCCGATCGCCTGCGGATTGTTGACCGCCGTCATGTGCCAGATCGTGCCATCCGAGTGCTCCTTCACCAGTCGGCTCACAATTGACTGCGAATTCTGCCACCCGCCAAACCGTATATACTGCACGTTCAGCGTCTTGTTCAGCTTGATCATCGCCACATCCATCCCCACCGTCCAGTTGTAGCTCTGCCAGCGCGAGAGCACCACCAGCAGCCCACTGTCCTGCGTCGCCACGAAGTGGTAAGGCGCATAGTTGAAGTAGCCGATCGTGCCGTATTGCGGGCCGCCGATCTTGCGGTTGATCTCCACCGCACCCGTGGCCATGTTGATCTTCTGCAAGCGGAGCGAGTCCTCATGGCCGCTCACCAGCAGGCTGAAGACCTTCCCGAACCGCTGCGTAGAGGTATAGATTTGATTCGCAGGCTGCGTGAATCCGTACTGGAATACCGCGTTCGAGTCAAATTTCTGGTAGGCCAGCCGCCCATTCGTCACCTGATAGTGCAGCAAGAAGCCCTTGTCATCCGTCGGCGTCGCCAGGACCCCAGTCCCAGACCCGTAGCTGTACGTCGTCTGCGCAGCCACATGGCCACCCATTGCGAGCCACAGCCAGCAGACCCCCAGGGCTAGCAGCAAGACAAATCGTGAATTCTGGAAAACAGTCGTACGCGATAGCATGGTGATTTTCTCAATTGACCCTAACCCAGGACTTACCGTCGCCCTGCAAAATCGCCTACCTACGAATGGACCGATACTGATGACGCCGCAATATAATTCAGTCGGCTTTTGACATGCCATTTCCCAGCTGAGGCAACTGTTTTCCCTCCCCACCGGTTCCGAATTGCGCCTCAACGGCACCTGGAGCATGAGGATTTGGGCGAGCCCCGCCTGCGGACACCGAGTTGCTCTCAGTGTTCGCAGACGGGTCGGGCTCTCCGGTCGGCACAGCTCCCTGCGATCCCTCTCGCGCCCCCCCCCTAGAAATGCGACAGCCCGCCGAAGCGGGCTGTCGTCACATTTCTTGTCACATCTAGACAGGCTTCCCCGTCCAGACCCATTTCGTCACTGCACCGCCAAGCGGAACAGCCTATGCTGCCCAGCCACCGATGACAGTTCCACGAGATAGGTGCCCGCCGCCAGGTTGCGGATGTCCAGGGCCACCTCCCGCTCGATGCCTTCGAGCTCACGCACCTGCATCAGCTTGCCTTGAAGGTCCGTGATGCGCAGGGTCACACGGTCTCCGATCGGCAGCGGCGTGGAAATGCGGCATTCGCCCCTTGCAGGGTTGGGCCACAGCTTCATCCCAGCCCATTCGCCCATTTCCTCCGAGATGCCCACCACAGTGACCTGCAGCGGAGTGCTCGTCCCGGTGCATCCATTGGAGTCCGTGACCATCAGGGAGTAGAGGCCGCTCTGCGTGGCCACATAGCTGATGCTCGTCGCACCCGAGATGTTGTTGCCATTCAGCTGCCATTGGTAGCTGAACCACGTTTGGCTGGACGTGAGCGTGTTGCCGGATTGCGTGAATGCAGGAGCGGGTACAGGCAGTGCGCCGACAGTGATCGTATGCACACTGGTGCATCCAGCCGCGTCCGTGATGGTGACCGTGTAGCTGCCCGCAGCGAGGTTGCTCACGTCCTCCGTGGTTGCGCCCGTGCTCCAGTTGTAGGTGTAGCCACCTTGGCAGGAGTTGCCGCCCGTGGTGCTCAGGTCGATGGCACCGCTTGACTGTCCAGTGCAGCTCGGAGTTGTCACCTCGTTCGGGATCACCTGACCAGGTTCGAACAGCGTGGTGCTGCTCACACTTGTGCTGCCGGAGGCGTCCGTGACGGTCACGGTATAGGTTCCCGCTGCCAAGCCGGAGATGATCGGCGACACCGATCCATTGCTCCACAGGTAGGTGTACCCGGGGCAACCCAGTGATCCGGTCGCGGTCGCGATGCCGTCGCTGCCGCCATGGCAGGTCACGTTGAAGCCGCAGCTTGTCTGCACTGTGTCGATGGAGCTCGACAGGGTGGAACTGCGCACGATCACTGTGCTGCTGCAGGTTGAGGTGTTGCCATTCGCGTCGATGACGGTCAGGGTCACGGTGTTGCTGCCGCCATTGGCGCAGGAGAAGGAGGTCTGGCTCAGGGTCAGTGTGTCCACTGAGCAGTTGTCGGAGCTGCCGTTGTCCACGTCATTGGTGGTGAGGGTCGCGTTGCCGCTGTTGTCCAGGGTCAGCGTCACCGATTGGCAGTTGGCCACGGGGGCCACGCTGTCCACCACGACGGTGACCGGGATGCGGGTTGCTGCATTGCAGCCCACGCCAGTCCAGGTGATGAGCACTTGGCCGTTGCCGGTCTGGTAGCCGGGCGTATTGCTTTGGTTGGTGCCGCTGCTGAAGGAGCCGCCGCCACCGCCATGGGTCGGGTCGGTACCGCCGCCGCCACCGGAGTAGCCGCCACCGCCGCCGCCGCCACCGTAGTGGTTGCCGCCGCCACCGCCGCCGCCGAATCCACCAACGCCGCCGCAGCCACCGCCGCCGCCGCCGCAGAAGCCCGTTCCGCCAGCCCAGGTGCTGTAGCTGAAGCCGCCGTAGGGGCCACCGCCAGCGCTGAGCCAGCCAGCACCGCCACCCGCGCAGGGAATGCCAGACCACAGGCCCGCGAGGCCACCTTGGCCGCCTGTCCCGCCAGCGTTGCCATCGGAGGACGCACCACCGCCAGTGGTAATTTGCCCGGCTGCGCCGCTATGGAGTGGGCCGGAGGAGGTGTAGTTGCATTTGCCACCGCCGCCACCAGCTGCCACCAGCAGGGTCGGGCCAGCGCTGTACACAAATGTGCCGCCGCCGCCGCCAGAGCTGTTTTGGGCATTGCCGCCCAGCTGCAAGTGACCCAGTTCGCCGACGACCACGCTCAGCACTTGGCCGGGGGTGACCGCAAAGTCGCCCACCATCCGGGCACCGAGTCCGCCGGCGCCATTGAAGCTGCCGCCGCCTTGCGCGCCCCGCGCATCGATGTGCAGGGAGGTCACGCCGCTGGGCACTGTGAAGGATTGCACCGCACCAGTGTAGTTGAAGGTCTGCGAACCGCTCGATGAGCCGTCCGTGGCCTCAGCATAGTAGGTCGTGGTGGTGGTCGGATTCACCGCGAAGTTGGTGCCGCTCAGGCTGCTGCCCACCAGCACCCCACCCGTGAGGGCGGTGTACCAGCTGATGCCAGTGCCGGGCGAGGTCGCGTTCAGGTTGGATGTGCCGCCGGGGCAGATCATGGACGGGTTGGCGGTCACGTTCGTGGCGTTGCCGAGGGGGGTTACGGTCACGGTCACCGAGGTACGGGCAGATGCCGTGCATC
>JAXLVK010000028.1:0-62835 GCA_046329055.1 Bacteroidia bacterium | reverse complement strand
GGGATCATTGCATTGGCCATGCCTATTTCATCAATGTCAGGACCCTCCAAGACCTACAAGGTGCCTTTCAGCACAGCATCCTTCCGCTCTTGCAGGAGTATTTTTATGGGGATTACGGCAAAATCGGGCTCGTTTTAGGCAAGGGATTCGTTAGCGCGGCAAATGCAGACCGGGAAAATGCTGATGAATTCTTCGCGGAATTCCATAACCCTCACCGCCATGACCTTGTCCGCCGGGAAGTGTGGCACTTGGAAGATGTAGGCAACATGAGCGAGGAGGCGTTCCTTGCGGCACTGAAATCAATGAATATCAAGCCATTGCCCCAAGTATGATCACTCGTTTCGAACATGATCGCTTGATGGAGCCTGCCCATGTCGTCAAGGCTCTGCACCGGCATTACGGCGATGGGAAGCCCTACTACGACCTGATCGCCAATGGGGTGAAATTCAATCAGTTCGTTGGAGTCATGCAGGTCGGGGAGCATACAATCGAAGTCTTGCCAAAGATTGATCGCGATCGAGGAAGCAAGGATGCACAGTGGAGAGCGGTGTTGCTGGACATGCTCCGCAGAACCGAAAATCTGCCCATAATAGAAACTGGGGAAGCCGACCTTTCGTTGCAACCCAATCATGTGCTGGACCTCTACATCGCCCTGTTCCTGAAGGAAGTCGCCTACCTGATGCGGCAAGGGCTCGCCCGCACCTACCGTCGGACGGAGGGCAACCGCCTCGCACTCAAGGGGAAACTCGTGATGTCCCGCCAAATCCAGGAAAATCTCGTCCACGCCGAGCGCTTCCACGTGGCCTACAGCACCTACGACCAAGACATGCCGCATAACCGGATATTGCGGCTGACACTGAAAGTGATATTGCGCATCAGCAACAAAGCCCACCTGCGTGGGGCGGTCTCAAGATTGCTGCTCGATTTTCCGGAGTTGCCGGATATTTCGGTGAACGAGCAGACCTTCCGCAAGTTGGTTTGGAACCGAAAAACGGAGGGCTATCGCCGCGCCATCCACATTGCCCGACTCATCTTGCTGCATTATCACCCCGATATCCGAGGTGGCAGCGAGCATGTATTGGCGCTGATGTTCGACATGAACAAACTCTGGGAAGCATTTGTGTTGGCCGAACTTCGGCGATTTGCACCGGAAGGCTGGACGGTCGAGGCTCAGCATTCCGAGAGATTTTGGGAGGCAGAAAGCGGCAACAAAGCACACCTCCGGCCAGACATCATCCTCCGCGGCCCAAATCGGCAGATCATCGTGCTGGACACCAAGTGGAAACTGACCGACGGCCGCCCCACTGACCAAGATCTCCGGCAGCTTTTCGCCTATCAACACGCCTTCAAAGCAGATCAGGGCTACCTCGTCTATCCAGGCGTCGGGACGAAAGTCAATCCGGCGCTTTCCTTCACGGCAAGCACACAATGTCACCTACTGGAAATCAACCCATTGCTCAACTTCCGACTCAATGCTGATCTGGGAAAGGAACTGTGGAAACAGCTCACACCAGCACTAGGCGGGCAGGGTATAGTCAGTCCGGGCTTGTGAAGGCATCCTGAAAGAAAGGCATGCCCCCCCTGTTGCAGTGAATACCTTCTGACTAGAAGTTGGCTTCAATCCAAGTTCCTCTACCACTTTGGAGGTAATGGCACATCCTGAAGCCCCAGTATCCCAAATCGCATGTGTGGGAAACGTCTTGATGTGATGGACATTGTCCTCCGTAGCCACATCGGAGATGCCCAACAGTGTGTGGATGACGTGAGCCACCTTGTCATACAAAACGGTAAAGGCAGACATGCTAGACTACTGCGACGTTGTTGAACAACATTTGCGTGAAACTCTCCTGCCCAGGAATACAAAACTGGATCAAAAATGTACCTACTGGATAGTGGGCCTTTGCTTTGTGATAGGCATCGAACATGTCCTCAAAAAAACCAAACACCTCCTGCCCCACAACCACCACATACTTCCCATAGTGCTCGGCAGACCACTTGTCTTGGTTATCCAAAAAATATGCGAACTCCGCCTCTAGCATAAAACAAAGATACATAGGCCATTGCCGAGTTTCAAGGCCATCTGCCCCAAAAATTTCCCCAAATTTCCCTGCCAATTCCCCATTTCTGGCACAGGAATTGAATGCGAATCGGCGCACGTCATCCAGTTGGTGACGGCTAGAATTGATCATTTTTTATTCAGAAAAGTACATGAAAAAGTTTTTCCTTCTCACCCTCATGCTCACAGGCTTTTTCGCAGCCTCTTTCGCTCAGACCCAGTACAAGGTCATCACAGTCGTCGAAAGCATCATCCCCATGGGCCTCGGCCGCTCCAGGATGATCGAAACCAAGACCGAGGTGAACGCCAAGGACTTCACCACTGAGCGTACCAAGGGCAACGACTCCAAGCAAGGCGACGTGGATCGCGGCGACATCAAGGCCGATGCATTCGCTGAGACCAAGCTCCTGAACTTCTTCAGCGCCGTCGGCATCAACTTCCAAAACATTGCCTCCAACGACGCCGTTGTGACTTCCCGCCTCAACCAACTCTCCGAAGAAGGTTGGAACCTCGCTTTCGTGACCAGCGGTGTCGAGAGCGTGGGCGGCAAGGACGATGGCGAAGGCATCTTCATCACGCGTTACGTCTTCAAGAAATAATCCAAAATTTCCCACCAACGTGAAAGGGAGGCCCCAAAGCCTCCCTTTCTGTATTGTTCTCCCAAGTCGCGGGCAGAAGTTTTCCCGAGGATGCCCTTCACTGCACAAGCACAAACTCCACCCTGCGGTTATTGGCCTTGGCCTCGGCGGTCGTATTCTTGTCCACAGGGGCAGACTCTCCGAATCCCTTGGTCGTGAGGCGGCTACCCGAGATGCCCATTGCCACCAGCTGATCGCGAACTGCATCCGCACGCTGCTGCGAAAGCACCATGTTGGCTTCGTCGTTGCCATCACTGTCCGTATGCCCGCCGATCTCGATTTTGACGGACGGGTTTTGATCCAGGTAGGCTTTCACCTGCTTGATGATCGTGATGCTTTCGGGCTTCAAGGTGGCCTTGTTCACATCAAATTTGATATTGCGGGTGACGAACTTCCCATTGACGAATTCGATTTTGGTGGGAAATCCAGTCGCAATGCGGAAGTTTCTCAGGTAGATGGGCATTGATCCGTCCCCGGGATCCCCAGCTTTGTCGCCATTGACAAACACCACCTTGGGTTGCAGCTGAATGTCAGCAATCTCCACCATCTTGAATTGATCGAGATAGACGGTGATCTGCCGCTTGTGTACCGCGATGGAAATATGCACCCAGCGGTCATAGTATGCGCCCTCGCCGAAATACTGCTCGGGATTCTCCTTGCCAGTGGTCTCCCCATTGGGCAGGGTGACGGTCAGTTGATGCTTGTTGGGCGTGACATAGACCATGTCGTCTCCGCCTGAACCCAGCACCACGACCACACCGGGGTTGCCATCATAAGCCGCATCCTGCCAGGTATCGTACTCGACGGTGAAGTCCTCGGGCAGTGCCTTCCCGCCAAAGACCTTGGGCTTGAGCCGGGTATAGTAGGCCTCGTAGCTCAGGACCTTTTCTCCCTGATGCTCACGAATCTTGGCCGCCCCGCTTCCACCTGTCAGTTCCCAATGCAACTCGAACTTGTCGTTCGGGCCGTACTGAAAATTGTCCTCAAAGAGGGTCTTTTCCCCGGCTTGGAAATCGAAGTCCTTGTAGGCCTTGTCGATTCCCTGGGCCGATGCCACCGTGCCTCCGAAGAGCAGCATTCCGAATAGGATGTGTTTCATTTTCTGATTCTTCAACTGATTCAAATTGGTCGAGAGCCCACCATCAAGCCGCCTTGGCCGTAGGGCTAAGGCCAATTTAGCTGGAAATTCCTTGGGATTGGAATCAGATTAGAAAAAGCCGCCGCGAACCAATCCCATCTGCATCGTAACGTCATGGTCGGACCCATTGGCATTTCTCCCTATTTTTAGTCCCATGAACGTCATCGATCACCTCGCTACCTCCCTCGGCCGCCGGGACGAAGTCCCAAATCAGGAACTCGCCATCGCACTTGCAGCCTCCGGGGACACTCAGGCTGTAAACGATTTAGCCGCTCTGCTCAAGCACAAGGACAAGAACATCCGGCACGATGCCATCAAGACGCTCTACGAACTCGGCGAACGCAACCCGGCCATGATCGCGCCCTACGCTGCAGAATTCGTCACCCTCCTCCACGACAAAAACAACCGCATGGTCTGGGGCGCGATGACAGCCATTTCCACCATCGCAGCATTGAATCCCGGCCCGGTGCATGCAGCCTTGCCCGCCATCATCGCCACTGCGGACGCCGGCACCGTCATCACCAATGACCGCTGCGTGATCACCCTTGCGGGCCTGTGCCAGCATGCGCAGTATGCCGACGAGGCATTCACCCTCCTGCTCGAGCGCATCCTGAAAAGCCCTGTGAATCAACTCCCCCAATACGCTGAGAAGGCCCAGCCCGTCGCTCCGGCAGCCCACAAACCCCGACTCAAGGCCATCCTCGAACAACGCCTAGGCGAACTCACCACGGACGCCAAACGAAAGCGCGTGGAAAAGGTCCTACGAAAGCTATAGCCAAGATCAGGCGGACTCTTTTTGGGACACCTCATCCTTCTTCCGCACAAACTCCAAGTGCCAGATCGACTCCGCCTTCCATCCGAGCAGCCCGAACGAGACTGCCAGGATCAGGAAGAAAATCGCCTTGTGGGAGAAATTCCAGAAGTATTCAAAGTACCTCGTGTACAGGTTGATGAAGAGAAACACCAAGCCGAATCCCCGCGAGGTCGCATCATCGAATTTCAACCCCAAGACGATTGCTCCGATCGCCACCAAGGCAAACAACACACACCAATGAAACAGCTCGAAGGTCCCCGCATCGTACCAGTTGTGCATGTCTCCATAGTTCCCGAAGATCGACAGGAGCCACAATGCGATGAACAGGTTGAGCAGGCCCATGACATACGTCGGCTTGAAGAACATGGCCAACTTGGGGATTCGCCTGAATACCAGACTCAATGCAGTCAGGCCCGCCCCAAATGCCACAAACCGCATGGGATAGTTCATCCCCAGAAAATACATCCCCCATCCGGAAACATAGCCCGACTCCGTCCCGAACCATGCGCCCAAGGAAATCAATGAAAACACCCAAATCAGCTTCGAGGGGAACCACAGCCCCAGTCCAGCAAAAATGGCGGTCCCCAGAAGAAAAAGCATCCCGACATGCCCGCTGCCATTGTCCAGCAGTACACCCAGCAGCCCGATTGCCGTGGAAGTGAACAGCACCCCGACAAACATCAATGCCTCGCTGCTGTAGATTTTGGTAGGGTATTTTTGACGTCGCCGCAGCCCCAAGTAGAACATCAATGACGCCAACCCCGTCGCCACGACGCACATCGAGGCTTCACTGAGGTTCGCGAACCAATCGTCCGCCAAGATCGCGCCCACAGCAATCACCCCACAGATGATCGCCACCCAGAAGCAATACATCGCGAGCCGCTTCCAGTCGAAGGGACGTACAGAATAGCTGTTGCGCAGGCGGACAGCGTCCTCAGGGGTGATCACATTTGCCTGTTGCCATTGGTCAATGGTATCCGCCAGGAAATGCCCTTGCTTGCGATTGAGAATCATAGGAAATGGATTTAGGAGAAAGCGTTGCACGGAAATCGGCTAGCCGAAAAGTCAGGTAGAAGCGAAAGGAGAGCCATGGACAAAGGCGCGCCGAGTGCATGCGACATGATACGAAGACCGCCATCACAAGTTGTAGAGGGAAAGGACACCGCCCAATTTCAGCTGCCGCAAACCGTCGAGCAGCCATTCGGCCAAACGCGATCTCGATGGCAGTCCACCCTCACTTCGCAATCCTCGCCTGCATATAAGCCGGATACCGATCGCCATGCACCTCCACGCCCGCGACCGCCGCAGCAATCTCCTGCAAGTCCTCCTCACTCAATACCAATTTCGCAGCCGACAGATTTTCCTCCAGCCGATGCACCTTCGTCGTCCCGGGGATCGGCACCATGCCCTGCGGCTGCGCCAATATCCACGCCAGCGCAATCTGAGCCAGAGTAGCCCCACGCGCCTCCCCCAACTTCGCGATCACATCGACCAGTGCCTGATTCGCCTTCCTGTTCTCTTCTGAAAATCGCGGCAGGTTGTTCCGGAAGTCCGTCGCATCAAACTGCGTGTCCGCCTTCACCGCCCCGGCAAGGAATCCTCGACCCAGCGGACTGAATGGCACGAACCCAATCCCAAGTTCCTGCAACACAGGCAAGACCGCAGTTTCCGGCTCCCGCCACCACAAGGAATATTCGCTTTGCACCGCCGTCACAGGCTGCACAGCATGCGCCCGCCGGATCGTCTCCGGCCCCACCTCCGACAATCCCCAATGCAAGACCTTCCCTTCGCGGATCAATTCCTGCATCACCCCCGCGACCTCCTCCACAGGCACATTCGGATCCTGCCGATGCTGGTAAAACAGGTCGATCCGATCCGTACGAAGACGACGCAGCGACTCCTCCACCACAACGCGAATCCGCTCGGGGCGGCTGTCCATCCCCTTGGAAAACACGCCATCCACGAACCCAAACTTTGTCGCGATCACCACCTCATCCCTCATCGGCTCCAATGCCTCCCCCACCACCTCCTCGTTCGCAAACGGCCCATAAGCCTCCGCGGTGTCAAAAAAGGTCACGCCCAGCTCAAATGCCCTCCGAATCAGCGCAATCCCTGTCCCTCGATCGGTCGCCGGACCATAACCATGGCTCACATTCATGCAGCCCAGGCCCATCGCCGACACGCGCAGACCACTCTTTCCCAATTCACGAGCTTCCATACTCTGATGCAAATGAAGGATCAGCCTCCATTCCCCAAAAATGAAAGAATTCCCCACAAAACCAATCCCACTCTCCTATCTTAGCACAGCAGATGTCCCAAGGCCCCTCCATACAGGAACTCGCCGCGCTACCCCTCACCGGGCTGCGCTACGCCCTTGCGGACAAGCTCCTCAAGATCAATACACCCGACCGCTTCAACCCCGCCAAGGCGGAGCAGGTGGACGGTTTGGTGCAGGCATTGGAGGCAGCCGAGGTCAACGTCAACCAGCTCTGGAACATCAAGTTCAAGACGGAGGACCTGCTACAAGCCATCTCTGAGAAGAAGGCCGTCGCGGACAGCATGTACGAGCTCATCATCAGCCTGAAGATGATCGTCGCCGACAAGAAGATCCCCGAGGAACTAGAGCATGCCATCGAGCGACTTATCCGGGATTGGAGCGGCAACATCTTCCCCGGCGAGGAACTCAAGCGCATCATGGAGGAGCTGTTGCGGCTGAGCGAGACCAATGAAGCCCGCCGCGATCCGCACCTCGAATCCGAGATCGACAATGCGTTCAAGGCCATCACCACTGGAAAGGCGCCACGGGACATCCGGCTGGAAACCCCTGAAAAACAGCTGGTTTGGGCAGCGCACATCCTCTTCCTGATTTACAATCCCTACCTGATGCGGGCATGGCCGGAGGCGAACCGCAAGGGAGGATGGGACTTGGTGAAATGCGCCCTCTGGCAACAACTCCTGCAATGCCATCAGGTCCGCTACCTCCGCGCCATCTTTGCCTCGCACGTCTATAACCTGCTCAGGCGCACCGACATCCTCGTAGGCTGGGGCGCGCCGGGAACCTGGTTCTTCTACGCCAGCCAACCCGAGCCCGGCCGCATCAATTGCGACCTCCTGTACTCTATGCTCGTGGGGTTCGACCATGCTCGGGCTTGCACGGTCCACGAAATCGGCCACGCAGTGCAGACCAAGGGCGTGCCCGGCTACATCAGCGACCTGAACACCGCCGTGCAGGAGGCCGATGAGGCGGACGAAGCCATGGAGGCGCAGCAGGTCCTTCGCCTCAAGCAATACTTCCTGAATGCCTGCGAAGACAACTGCGTGAACCGCTACACGGCGGAGCTCGGCAAGGTCTTGGGACAGGATTATGGGTACTCGCTCAGCTATTGGTACACAGCAATCGGCGACATCGGGCGGAGGTTCACGCGGCAGGAAGTGATCTATGTCGAGGACACGCCGCAACAGCGTTTCAAGAACCTCACCTTCATCATCAGCCGGGTATTTTGCGCAAACAATGGCCTTTTCTCCAAATCCTACGAGGGTTGGGAGTCCCTCATGTCCCGCCCGGACTGGATCGAGGGCCGCGACCGCAGCAATCCCGAGCAGCATCTTCCTCAGGAGCAGGCATTCAGCCAATTGATGGAAATGTGCGAGGAGGTGGAGTATTTCTTCCCCGACCTCGCGGAGATGGCCGGCGGCCCGGAATATTATGCCGACCTCGCCACGCAATATGCCCAGAAGCGATTTGAACTGATCCACGAGATATGGCGGCTCTATGCCCAAGACATCGTGGACAAGATCACCGAGCAGAAGCCGGACGACGTGGACGACAGCATGGACCGTTTCCAGATGGAAATGAACCATACGCCGCCCCCGCCGAAGCCCAAGGACAAGGAAAAAGAGAAAGACGAGGAGAAGGACAAGGAGGAGAAAGACAACAAGGACAATCCCAATCCGCCGAGCGAGTCCGATTCGGATTCGCAGAAGAAGATGGACAAGCCGGAGGATAATCCGGATGAGGACGCCAGCCTGAGGAAAGCGAGGAGGACGACAGGTGGCGGCGGGACAGGGACGACGAAAGCGCAGGCGACAATTGCCGAATCACCGCCCGGAGGACAACGTGACTCAGGTGACGACGGCGATCAGCAGGAAGAGGATCAGGAGCAAGGCAACGAACCCGACAGGCAACGGCGCACCACAGGGATCCCACGCAAAAGCCTGAACAACAAGGAAAAAGGAAGAAAAAGAAGAGCGGACGACAAGCCCAAGCAGGAGAAGGAAATGAGTCCGCCCCGAAGGCGCGGAAACCAAACCCGATGAAGCCCTGCAAGAGGAATCAAACGGATCGTCCGGATGACTGAGCAAAAGGACGCACCGCCCGAGCCGCCGAATCTCCCCCGAGGAGCTCGAGGAAGCTCATGGAACAACTCATGGAGCAATTCAAGGAGCTCGTGGGCCATCAAGGAGGACAATACTGCTGAGGAGGAGGTCGTTGAGGATGGGGAGAATGCGGAGGCGGAACTGATCCGGGAGGTCGAGGATGAGAGCCTGCCGCCTGAGCAAGCCGGAGGAGGGAAGAACAAAGACGAAGGCGGCGACCGAGACGATGCCATGGTGGAAAGGAGGACAACACGGGGGTCCTGGAGCCGGGACGGCAGTGATGATGCCCTCGTGAGCATCGAGGATATACTAGAAGCGTTGGAAGGCAAATGAGGAAACGGAGGAGCAAAGAGCGGCGCAAACCCATCGAGCGGGAGGAGGAGCAGCGCGAACAGATGAAGTTCGACATCCCCGCCGCCCATGAACCTCGACCAACTCGCCAAGGGCGGTGGGAGGACTTCCAATCGGCGGGTAGCCATGGTGATGATCGCGGTGATGGCCAAGGCATTGGAGAGGCTGAAGGATGCGCAACTCAAGCTCATCTTCAAGATTTCCAAGAAGCACCAACTCATCCCGCCCGGCGGCGACGCGGCAGCACGACCAGCGCGGATGCAACCTCATCGAACGGCTCGCCAAGCAGGAGAAGCTCGACAAGGATACCCTGAGCATGTTCCGCAAGGACGACCGCCTCAGCGCTGTCCTCCCGCCCCACGCGCATCATCACCTCATCGACGGTTCGCGGTGTGACCTTTGGGGCGCAACCCCTGCCCATGGACGAGCCATCCAAGGAGCCGTCATCGACTACATGGCAAGCCGCATCGCGGGGTACGACACGTATATCACGATGTTTGGCCCGCTGAATCCGATCCTCGCCCGCAACCCGGCGACAACCCCGTCGAGATCGGCAAGCGCATCGAAAAGGTGCATGGCGGCCTCAATACCATGACCTACCTCGCCCTGCCCTGCTGCGGGTCATCGAAAAGGCAACCTACCGCAAAAAGACCGAAGGCTACGTCGGCTTCACCGGCTTCGTGATCTACACCGGCGGCGATATCGACGACCTCAAGGCGAGCAGGGAACTGATCGAGCAGATCTACACGCACGTGCCGAAATGCACATTCGACTTCGTGATGATCACCGACAAGCATGCTACGCCCATGGATGTGCTCGTCGCACCATTCAGCGGCCGCAAAACCCCATGCACGAGATCGGCCAAGTGCGCGGCACAGCCAGCGGCATTATCCCTTGGCGTGACCGCGACCATGAAGCTCACCGAGCGCCTCAACAAGTCCAAAAGCGGCTTTGCAGACCCCTCATTCCTCCGTACTGGGCAGTTCCGAAGATTGCTCATGCAACTCACGCGAAAGTGATCGCCTTGTCGATTTCTGCTGAATTCAGTATTTTTGAATCATGACCGCCATCCCGCAATATCGAAATGTCAGTGAAGAGACCTTCTTGAGCTACCTACAGTCGATCGAAGGCAAGGCCGAGTGGCTCGATGGAGAGATTTATGACATGGCAGGCGGTTCGGCGATGCATTCCCTCATCACAGCCAATATTTCTGCTGAATTGCGGTCAGCGACCCGCAGCAAAGGCTGCAACTCCTTTTCCAGCGACCTTCTTTACCGCATCCCCAGCGATCGCTCGCTTGTCTTCCCGGATGCATCGGTCATCTGCGGGGAGATCGCTTATGAATTCCCTAGAAAGGACATTGTACTCAATCCGACCATGATCGTGGAGGTGCTCTCTCCGGAAACCGGGGACTATTGTCGAGGCGGCAAGTTCAAGAAATACGCCAGCATATCGAGCCTCAAGGAATACATCCTTGTAAGTCAGTTCAAGCCCGAAGTCGAGGTACGGTACCGCCATGAGTCCGGCCTTTGGGACATCCAGATTTTCGAATCCCTCGATGACGAGGTCCCCCTGCAATCGCTCGGCGCAACGATCAAGATGTCCGAGATCTTCAGGAACGTTATTTTTCCCTGACAGCTCCTCTATTCCCGAATGACCCTACCCGACCATGCTCGGCCGTCCGCGGTTTGGATGCGCACGAGGTACACCCCCGATGTCGGCAGGTGCAACACGCAATTGGCACCATTCCCCATCAATCGCTGAACCAGTACGCCCCGGGCATCATAAACTTCGACCGATGAGGCCCCACCCACGTCATTCCAAGCCAAATGCACCATGCCGAGGCTCGGATTTGGCCAAACTTGCACGGCGACTGCATGACCCATCTCGATGGAAAGCGGATCCCACAAATGACAAGCGGACGTGTCCGTGCAACCCTGCCCCTGCAATGCCACTGCATACGTTCCCACAGCACCTGGAGTGAAGGTGCTGGAATTCGCTCCCGGAATGGCCAAAAATCCAGCGCCGCAGTTCAGCCACTGGTAGTTGTTTGCAACTCCTTGTGCCACAAGTGCCTGACCATTGTCGATGACGGCAGTGTCCAGTTGGATGATGCTCACCTGCACCGTCAGGATGCTGTCGCAGCCATTGCTGTTTTGCAGGGTCTGCGTGTAGGAGCCGGAGGTGGAATAGCTTTGGCCATTCACCGTCACGACGTCGCAGCCCGATGCCGTGGTGCTGCCCTGGGTGGGCGGCAGGAGTTGGACATTGACGGTGAGGGTCGAGTCGCAGCCGTGGACGTTGGTAAGATGCTGGGTGTAGGTGCCCGTCGCCGTGTAGGTCATGCCGTTGACGGTGGCGGAATTGCAGCCTGTCGCATTGATCTGGCCTGAAGTAGCTGGAAAAATCGTGACGAGGACCGTGAGGATGGAATCACAGCCATGCGAATTGGTCAGGGTCTGCTGGTAGCTCCCGGAGGAACTGTATAGGATGCCGTTCACTGTCACGGTGCTGCAACTGCTTTCGGCAACCTGTCCATAAGTCGTAGGCAAAATGGTCGCATTCACGGTCAGGATGCTGTCGCAACCATTGGAGGCGGTGAGGGTCTGCGAATATGTGCCGCTGGCCGTATAGGTTTGCCCATTGACGGTGACGCTGCTGCAACCGGATGCCGAGGTGCTACCAGCCTGGCTTCCCAACAAATTCAAGTGCAGGGTCAGGATGCTGTCGCAACCCGTCGTGGCCGGAAGGTATTGGAGGTAATTGCCGGATTGTGTGTAGGTGGCATTGTTCAAGGTATATGTGGAGCAGGCTGTCGCATAGACCGATGAATACCGTGGCAAGCAGGCCCTCCAGCACCAGATCCAGATATTGTCGATGGCTCCGGTGTTGAGAATGGCAGGTCCGGGGTCGAAATCGGAGATGGTGCTGCAACCCAAACCCGTAAAATAGGCCTTGCCCCAAGGACTGATATCAATGCAGCTTGCCACCGATACCAGAGGGGAAAATCCATCCAATAGGGCACCCATGGAATCGAGCACCAGCACAGGATTGCCACTGAGCGTCAGTGTACCCGGCCCAGGGTCCACATCGTAGGTTCCAGAGAGCAGGCCGCTGAGATACAGCTCGCTCCGTTGACTGAGACCGATGGCACCGATGGCCTCATGGTTTGGGCCGCTCAAGGCATAGCTCCAGAGGTAAGTCCCCGCAGGTGAGAGCTTGACTACGAATGCGTCGTTCCAGGGATAGTTGGGTGAAAAATGATACACACTGCCCGGGCCGGGATCCAAATCTTGCGCGCCAGGCCCGTCGTAGGAGATGTACACCGCGCCATCCTGTGCAACCTCCAGGTCAGAAGGGAGGTCTAGCTCCTGGCCATCTCCCCATCTGGCTGCCCAGAGGAAATTGCCGCTCGGGTCCAGCTTGCTGGCATAGACATCATGGTAAACTGTGCCTTGCAGCGTGTAGGTGGACGGCCCCGGATCAGCATCAAATGGCCCGATATAGTACCCGGCAATCACCAAATTGTTGAACCGATCAAATTTCACTCTCGTAGCCTGATCTTCCCCTGAGGATCCATACCGCTTGCCCCAGAGATAGTTTCCCGAGGCATCCAAACGCAACACATAAGAATCGCCATTGCCGACAGGAGGCAGATTCCAAACGGTGGGCCCTGGATCGAAGTCCACGATCCCAGTAGCGCTGCCGCAGATGACGATCTCACCCGAGGGCGAGACATCGAGCCCCCTCACCACTACAGTGGATCCATTGGTGCCAATGTCTTTTCCCCAGAGGAAGCTACCAGTTGGCGAGAGTTTCACAATGAATCCCCGCGAGCCTGCAGACTGAGTGGTTGCCGCAAACGTCCCCGGCCCGGGGTCCATGTCGAATCCCGACGTGTATTGCCCAGCGACATAGACATTGTTGGCAGCGTCCACTGCTACGCCACGCGCCTCCACGGAAAGCGGCCCAATAAAGGCGCCTGTCCAGAGAAAAACGCCATTGGAGTCCAGTTTTTGCACAAATCCAGAGCCGGAGGAGGAGCCTGCAGTAATGTTGTACACGGGAAGGAGCGGGTTGAAATCCACCCTGCCGTAGAACCTGCCGCAGGTGATGGCACTGCCAAGACCATCAGTGCAAACCTCCTCACTGTAGGAGTTTGCATTGGAAACGGAATCCCGCATTCCCCGAACCCAGTATGCCGTCTGGGCTTGCAGTGGGTCTGCGATACAACCAGCGAGCAAAAGCAGCAACAAGCAAAACAATCTTCTCTTCATAGCAAAAGGAGCCGCACTTCATTGAAGTGAACACATCCTACACGCGCGATTACCATTCAATTCCCCTGATGAGGGCACTGTCCTGAAAGGTAGGATTTTGTTTTCGAACTGCAAATTCCGCCGATGGATCCCAAATGACCTGAGGCGAACCTTCCCGCATTGGCGGGATACCGCAATTTCCTTATTTTCACAATCTCACCGTTTCATTCGCGTGAGGAGAGAATCCAATGAAACCCGTTTCCATGCACCGCCGCCTTGCTCTGTCTGTTCTTGCTTTCATGCTCACTTTTGCCCTGTCGGATGCCCAGCAGTCCCGGATGAACACCTTTGGGCACTTCCCGGATGCCAAGACGCGGCTCACCGCCCTGACACGCGCCACCGAGCCGGGCTTGGACACGCTGCACCTCATCGGCAACTCGGTATTCCGTACGGTCAATGGGTTCATCACGATCGACGGCCTCTATGAAAATGCGCCCGCGCAGCTCCGGGTCTATTCACCCAATGGCGAACTGCGCTACCAGAAGGAATCCCGGCAGATGGTGAACACCAAGCTTTCGCCCAACAAGCGGTACGTCGCCTGGCACGACATGGAGCGCATCCACATCTTCAACACCGTCTGTCTCAACTCCAAGACCGTCGAGGGCAGCAATGTCTTCGCTGTGGACAATGGTTACAACGTCGCCTACTACAACGAAGCTGATGGAAAGCGTGCATTGATGGAACAGGTTTGGCGGCTCCCGAACAGATTTACAAAGTCTGATCCGTGAAGGGCAGCCCATGTTCGTTGGCTACAAGAGCATTTGGCAGATCGGCCCCAAGGGATTGGAACCCGTTTTCACTGCGAATGAAGGCCGGATTTTCGATGCCATGACGGACAGCCTCACCCTGCATGTGAGCACTAAGGTCGAGCATCCCTGCGAGTTCGTATTCACGGAATTCAGCAGCAGCGACCTCAAGACCTACCAACTCGGCGCCACGTCCACCCTCCCCCTCGCTCATTGCCTCCATGAGATGCCCGCGCAGCCCGCAGGCAAGACCGCAACCGATGAATTGATCCGGAATCCCTTGCATTTTTACACCAACAGCTTCCCGCAACCCATCGGCAACAGCTACAACGAAATCCAGGAATACACGCTCGGCGATCCCTACCCGCATCCCGGCGTGGACCTGCTCGGGAATTTTCAAGACAGCGTCCACTCGGTGAAAAATGGGGTGGTCAAGTCCATCCTTACCACATCCGCCGAGTTCCATTGGCGCGTCGCAATTGCCAACAACAACACCTCCTCGCGCTCGCAGGGCTACCTCTACGCCCACGTCGAGGAGACGACCATCCCGTATGCTGTCGGGGACGCAGTGAATGAGGGCGACGTCGTGGGCTTCCTCGTGGATTGGCCAGTGACGGGATTCACGCACTGCCACTTTGCCCGCATCAGCGACCAAGGCGCCACATGGAGCGGCAATTGGTGGACGCTCGACAACCCGCTCCGTTTCATCACCAACATCACCGACAATACCCCGCCCGCATTCGAATACTGCACCGCCGGCGACCTTTTCGCCTTCCGCACCATCGGCGGGACTTACCTCACCCCTTCCGCCCTCACCGGGAGTGTCCGCGTCATCGCCCGGTTCTACGACATCATCAACAGCACCTGGCACATCGACGTGGACAAGGTGCGCTACAGCCTGAGTCCGCTTGCCAACCCCTCACAAATGCTGATCGATACCCTCGCCCATGAGTTCAACCATTGGAACGACGAGTATTTCTCAGGTCCCTACAGCCAACTCGTGATCAGTTCCCTGTACTCTCGCGACGCCATCCTCTACTCCCAAGGCAATTACGATTTCCGGCACTTCTACCACATTGTCACCAATTCCGACGGCAATGACACCATCACCGCCAACGATGAAAACCAATTCCTGGTGACGACCAACTATCCGAATGGCGACTATATCTTCCGGGTGACGGCCATTGATCCATTTGGCTTGCAGACCACGGATTCCATGATCATCACCTTCGCGAATCCATCCACCTCAGCGCCCACTCCTGCGGAAAATGACGGCCTCATCGTCTATCCCAATCCCAGCGGCGACGGCATCTTCCATATCCGCTCCGAACGGCCCCTGCGGTACGAGGTCTGCAATGCCCTCGGGCAGGTCGTGACCCGCGGCCGCACCAATTCCACCGATGGTGAGGTCAATCTGAGTGGCGTGGCAGCTGGAGTTTACTCCCTGCGGGCCACCGATGGCAAGACCACCCACTCGCGACAATTGGTCGTGGAAGGGAGATAGAAGATAGCTGCCGGAGGATTCTTGAAAAAAGTCGCAACATTGCGACACAAATTTTGAAAAATGTCGTAACATTACGACATGGATACTCCGCGCACAAAAACCTACTACGGCTACCTATTGGTCCACCAGGATGGGCCGGAAGCCGAACCTGTCAACACCGAATTCGGGATGGATGATTACTGCCGCGCCCGGGAGGCCTACCTCATGCGCCATGAGCTCGATACCACAAAGAAGCGGAGCGGGCATTTCACCACCGGATTGTACCCCAATTCCCAGCTCTATTTCATCCAAAAGGACGAAGACCAGCAGGAAACCAATCGCATCAAGATCCTGAGCAACAGGCATCAGCCCTATCCATTTGGCCGCGTCGAGCCCCTCGCCCGGCTCTTGATGTTCCAGCGGCAGCACGGCATGGAGTGGTTCGTCGAGGATGCCGATCATCAGCGCGTCTTCTTTGAGACAGAAAATGACGCCCTCAAATTCACCCAAAGCGCCCCTCCCGGCGAGCGATGGAAATTCTACAACCTCGATCGCCACCTCGACAGCATGGAAGGCCGCTCCATCCAGTTTTTCCTACTACAGCGCAGCGCCCTCAGCACCAATCAATTGGAAATCCTCGCCGACCTAGGCCGCGGCACCCTCTCCAAGATCAAAAACGGCCAACGCATCCTCAGCCGCAAGCAATACGACCGCATCGTCCGCGTCCTGCAACACTACGGCTACGTCGCCTGGGTGGACCTCCGGCAGCTGGAAAGCGAGGACAGCAATGCGGACAAAGAAGCGGCTTGAGGCTTTATCACACCCCTATTTAGTTTTATAGAATCGTCCAATGAATGGCATCCGAAAAGTGTAATCCCTTTGTCCGGGTGAACAACGCTGTATAATAAAGTTGCCTAGCTCAATCTTGCCGATCACATCACGATGTGCCTCACCTTCGGAATCATAGGTACCAAAGACCTTATGGTCATGCAGAACGATCACTTTCCCATTGTAGAGCTGCACAAGCTCATCCTGGTGTGCCAGGTAATAAAGGAATTCTTCGTGAACCTTTTCTTCAGCCATGTTGGTGCAATTCTAGCAGAATTCGATGCATCGCCGTGACTCAAAAGGTAAAAAAATCCACAATCCACACTGAATTTTCTGCATATTGCTAACTTTATGGCAAAAGTTGTTCCATGGATCTTTACGGTTGGTTCGAATTGACATTCTACTCCCCGACGGCTACCTTGGCATTTTTGGCAACAATGCTGTCCCTGTTGACAGACGACTTGCCGATGGTAACATTGGCCAAGAGATGGGGTTGCGAGTTTCTGGCTCCGATGGCATTCCACTTGGCTTTTTTGATTCGATTTGGAGAGGACAAGGACATCCTACCGTCTCCAATAAACTGCGTTTGGAAATCATCAGTCATCGAGAGAACACTAGTGCCTTTGAACTCTTTTGGAGAGCAGGCAATGGCACTCTTGAATTCTATGGAGTAGGCAACCTCCTTGATGGCAACCGTCTGATAGGTTGGTATGACATGCGAGATATTGATCCCCTCCAACCCTGGAAGAAGGCTAATCTACCTTCGGAAAAGCCCAGATTGTGGCGCGTGTATATCCACCTCAATCAACTATGACGACGCTCCTGTTATAGTTCTTCTGATGCCCCTTGATCGTATAAGCCTCGCGCCCAGGAGTGCAAAGCTGAATCATGAAAGTGCCAGGTTCGAACCGTCGCACTGAGTCCCAATAGGCATCATGCTCATTCTCAAACACGCCGACGACCTCATCCTTCATCACAATGACCTTACCATTGTAAAGCCTCACGAGTTCATCCTGATGAGCTACATAGTAGAGGAATCTTCCCGAACCTTTGTTCCCTTCCATTTTACTATCCTTCTAATGTAAATATACACCCAAACTGGGCTAAACGTGGAGAACCGAGCCAGCCAAAGGCACTTCGCCCCAGTACCAAATCAGCGAACTCCGTGAATTCTGCAAATTCTGCCCTATATTTGACCATATCAAGATGGAAACGACGTGCTGAACGGTTCACAAAGGAAATGGTCTGACGAGGAGCTGCATGCGATGGGGCTGCACAAATGCGTGATCGGCATTCCCGGTCGCCCGCTGCCCATCATGATCCCGAACGGGCAGGCTACCACGCAACAGGAGGCTTATCGCCTAGAGGTCATCGAGGACGAAAACCACCCGATCATCATCTGGTCTCGGAGGCCGTACCCCGAAGTGATGGGCCTGATTTATAGGCTCCTGCCCACTCCCTCGATGTTGCCTCTCTACTACGAGACGCTGCAACTGCTCCAGGTAGAAAACGATCGCCGCATCCAGTTCTACGTGGGCAAGCACGGCTCCGGCAAGTCCTTTCTTGGGCGATTGGTAGGGGACCTGCTCCACGAGGAGGGCCCGATCACCATCAACTGCGCTGACCGTGACCTGAACGAGCTCCTCTTCGAGACCGTCCTCGACGTGGGCGCCAACCCCAACCTCTACTCCAAGATCAACGAGCGCCTCCAAAAGGGGCAGCTCAACCAAGCCTCCGTCAATGCCCTGCGGGACGTGGTGGGGGACGCATTTGGCTTCAAGGAAGGTAAGCCATACATCGACTTCGAACAGATCGGCGCGACCCGGCTGGAGCGCGTTGTGGACGAGGACGGGCTCGTGGAAACAGAAGCCGTCTTCAATGGCGCTAAGACCCAGGAGGTGGTGGACATCCTGCTCCGCATCGCACAAGTCGAGGGCCTCACGGACGGCGCGGCATTCATGCCCATCAAGACCCAACTTGGCCTCCTGCCACGTGTCTGGAACGAAGGCCGGGTGGTGCACCTTGAGGAATACAACAAGTGCAAGGAAGGCTCCGATACCTGCCTGCACCCGGTGCTGCAAGTCTTCAACGGCGAGAACCTCAAGTGCCGGGTCTATGGCAGCGGTGGCATGAGCTTCGCCTTCGACAACCGCGAGCGCGGGCCGTGCTTCTTCTGCTACCTCGACGGCAACATGCAGGCGGACGGCGTCGCGACACATACCTTGAGCGCATCTGCCAACGACCGCATCCTCCCCAACATCATCCAGGACATGATCCAGGATGACTGGCAACACCGCTGGTGCCAGATGCTCACTGGCATTCCGGTCAAGGTGCTCTACGAAAGCAAAAAGGACCAATGGACCGCCAATCCCGAGTCCTTCACCAAATTCCTGCACATGATCCGCGGCCTCGGCGGTGTCTCGGTGCCCGAGGAACACCGGCACTACATCGATCGGTGGGAGGATGTGCTCGATGCGACGGAGATCATTTCCCGCTACAACCATGCCTACGACGAGATGACCAATCCCGACTCGCAGGCATTCCGTGAGGGGAAATATCCCGAGCTCTTCACCGAGGTGGACGAGGAGTTTTACAACATGGCAGGCGGCTCCATGCGCCGCAACATCTACTACTTCAAGATGGCCATGCTCGGTCGCCCCGCCACGAAGCAGCCCTTCCAAAGCCAGGGCTATGACCTGAGCCAAGATTGGTCGAAGCCGCCGGAACTGAACCCGAACCGCGCAGAATACCATCCTGAGGAGAAACTCGGCACCAACATCGTCGAAATCTTCTACCGGGACATGGTGCGCCTCACCCTCGGCGTGGGCAAGGTCAACCTCTACATGCGCCTCAAGGTCCTCTTCGAGAGCTACCGGATGATGCGCCCTCCCCTGAGCGAGGGCATGAAGGCAGGCGGCGTTTATCTAGAAGACCTGCTCAACGGCGCCCCGCAAGGAAGCAACAGCAATCTCAAAATCCAAGAGATCCTCTGCGAGCAACTCCGGGCCGCATTCCCCAATACGCCCCTGAGCAAGGACAACAACCACCTGATGACATTGGATCAGGTCGCCAAGGGCCTCGAACGCGCCGCGAAGGTGACTGCGCCATTGGCGACTGACCCGCGCCTGCGCTACATCATGGCGCAGCAATACGCACCGCTCACCAGCGTGGAGACCATGTTCCAGCATATCGCCATCCTGGAAAGCGTCCGTATGCCCAGCGGCCGTGAAATCCGCCTCGATCCTGCCGATTTCATGAGCCTGCAGCGCTTCCTGACGGCGCTCGCACTCCCGAAGCTCGGCCCGAATGCGCTGCGCAGCATCTGGAACGACAGCCTCATGCAAGCCGTTGACAGCCCGCTCGCTTCGCTCGATGAAGCCCTGCAGATATCCTGCGGCATGAGTGGCAGCGGCATTGCCTTGACCAGCCTCCTGCTCGGGACCAATGAAGGAGCTTCCGAAGGCATTGCGCTTGTCCACATCCTGCGTGATCAACGCAAGGACCAGACGCTCATCGTCGGCGAGGGCATTCCTGACCGCCTGCGCGATTTCCTGAAAGAGGCCAAGATCGAGTATGTGAGCCGGAGCGAGGGCAATGCCAGAACCAAGGTGCAAACCTTCCTGAACCGCCTCTTGATGCAAGCGCCTCCAGAAACGGAAAGGCTGCTCATTGCCAGCTTCTTCCACCGCAACCGACTGGGAAGTTTCGACCTGCTGGGCAACATGGACAGGTTGGACACGCTCAAGCTCGCGGACCTGCTCACGAGCAAGGATGCACAACCCGACCGCCCGGCACTTGTAAGCAAGGTCAGCGACGCCCGCAAGATCGACACCTACCTGAACCAAAGGCAACACGAAGCGGCCCTGAATTAACATCCGCTAGTGGTCAGTCCCTTTGCTCAATGGACACAGTCCGTGCGCCTTCGTGCATTCGGTCAATGGGGCACATCGAATCGAATCTTTTCATATCTTTCTGATTCACCACGAACTAGAGGACATGAAAATCCAGCACACTACATGGATCGCCGCCCTGTCGCTTGGCTTGCTGCTTGCCCTGAGCGGCTGCTATCCCAAATGCGACTGCAACGACCAAGGTTGCTTCGAGGGCATGTGCGAATGTTACCAAGGCTATATGGGCGACCATTGCCAATTCCTGGCCGGGGAGCATTTGGCGGCCAGTTATTCGGCGGTGGCCATCAGCCAGAACAATGATACGGTGACATTCACAAGCTCACTGGTCGCCAACACCAATGACATTACCAGGCTCTCCTTCACGAATTTCCACGGCCTGTCCACCATCAATGGCGAATTTGGCGAGACGAGTATTTCCGAGGGCCTTGGTGGCAACTGGAGCATCGCATCCCAGCCGCTTGGGGGCGCAGCGACCATCGGCGGCTACGGATTCCATGACTCGAATGACGACCATTTGGGACTCAACTATACCATCACCGATTCGGCAGGTTTAGTCAATTGGACTGCCACCCTTACGCGTTAGCTCGCAAGCGATCATCCCACAAGCCGCAGCACAGAGATTCTTCCGAAAAATCCCGCCATTCATCTATCTTTGAACAGGGCCACTATCAAAATCGCCCTGCCCAGCGTGACAGGTGTCATGCACAAGGATTGAGCAACATGAGCAACGCAGGAAGAGCCCTCCTCACCGCACTGAACGCAGGCGACTATGCCGCTGTCGATCAATACGCCGACCTCGGAGAACTCGACATCAAGATCGTCAACAGTCATATCCATGAGCTGTTCGAACGGGCGATCAAGATGGAGAATTTCAAACTCTTCCGGGCCCTGCTCAAGATCCCCAAGGTGCTGGTCTCCAGTGCTGAATACTGCGCATTGCGTCACGCTGCTGGACTGGGCCTCACCGAGTATGTGAGTGAACTCGCCCGGATCGATTCGGTGAATGGCAACCTCCAAGGGAAAAACGGCGACACAGCATTGCTCGCGGCGGTCAAAGGGAATTGGCAGCAGAAAAAGGCCCTCGATCTGGTCCGTGGCATCCTGCTCATCCCCAAGCTTCGGCTGAACATCCGCGACGCCCAAGGCCGCACCGCGCTGCACCATGCCATGAGCAAAAAATGGTACGAGGTGGTTTCAGTGCTCATGGATGCCGGCGCGAATCCCAAGATCGAGGACGAGGACGAGTCAAGCGCAGTGACCCTCGCAGGGCAACAGTTCCTCGAAATCCCGGGCGACCTCTTCACCCGCATCCTGGAGTACAAGGGCGACTCCAACGAGGACAAACCGGATGAGGCCTCCCCCACCCTGCGCTCGAATTTCGACGATGACGACGCGAACCCCAGCCCGCAACCCGATCCGTTCTCGCAGCCGCCCGTCAATCGTCAGCCGCCGCAGCGCAGCCCAGGAGTGCAAGTCAAATCCACACCTGTCCCCGATGACGACGACGATGATGCGAATGCGCCTTTGATCAAGAAAGTCACCACCGTCGTCAACGATTTTGCGACCACGGATCCGCCGATCTCTGCCCCAAGCACCGCTCCCGCCATCAAAATCCCCGAGGACACCGACGACCTCTTCCGTGTGCTCGAAGGCCATCCGATTGACGATACTCTGGAGAAGGATTTCCTCTTTTCTCCTAGCAAGAATGGCTCCCTGCGCATCCATCGCAAGGCCGTCCTGGAAAACATCGCCGATATTTTGAACCAGCTGAACACCGCTGGGCAGGCCCTGACACCCAGCGACTGTGCACGGTTGGACTCTGCCACGGGCCTCAACCTCTGGCAAAGCGCCGCAGTCCACGGACAGTTCCTCACCCTCCTCAATGCCATGGCTCGATTCCGCCGTTGGCCGGAGGCGAACGAACTCATTTCCCGCACAGAAGATGGCCGCTCGCTGGTCGATTTCCTCGATGAAAAAGCACAACTCAGCACTGTGCTGAATGACGCTGTTTGGACACAGAAGCCGCGCCTGCTCGCCGCATTGATCGCGTCCCTACCCGAGAAGCGGGTCCGCAGCCTCAGCACGCTCGTCGCTAAGACGAACCTGCTGATTTTGCATGGCGCTTGATGTTGGATAGTCGCAAAGACGCCTAGGGTCGCAAAGCACCCGTTCTTCCGGTACCCTCCTTTGCGCCTTTGTCGTTGCATTCATCACCATCCATGTGCAGTTCTGCCTCATTTCGCCCCGGTATTCTGACCAAATAACCCCGGAATCGGCAGCTTCGCCCACCGCGACCCTACCTTTGCGCGGCCATGAAACCGAAACCACCATTACGAAGCATCAAGGACATCCATAGTCGCCTGCGATGGGACGGCGGGATACCCACCGAGACGATCTACATCGGCTACATCGACCGCATGAGGGGGCTAGTCGAAATCCCATTCAACGAATTCACACCCAACGGGAGAGTGCCTTGGGACCGCATCCAATACTTCCGGATGGGCGAAAAACGCATTTGGGATCGCGAAACGCGCATGGATCTTGTTTTCGGATCGGGCGACACGCCCTCGGATGCCAAGCTGGAATTTGCCACCACCACTGACGGCATTGGAGCCGGATGGCAACGGATTTCGGCTTTGCGTTACGATCCATTGGAAGGCAATTGGGAGGCCGCACCCGAGGCGCAGACCCTGCAGCTTCCGCATTGGAATACGGTCACGCTCAACTTGCTCTCCAACCATTTCCTCCCTGAAAAGCAGCGCACCAAAGCCCGTTACCTCGAAATCCTGAATCAATTGGAGCAATCGGGGGCGGACCTGATCACCCTGCAGGAGGCCGACACCGAATTCTTGAACCTGCTGCTTGCCCAAACTTGGGTGCAAAGGAACTATTGCGTGGCTGACAACCGCCATATCGGCCAAGAAAGGAGCCATTTTGAGGTGGTGCTGTCCTTGGTCGCGCCGCAACTCGTGCTCGCCCCCATCATCGAGGAAGAGTGCCGGAGCCTGCTGCTGAGTTTTGACTTGAAAGGCAGCCGGATGTGGGTCCTCTGTGTCCACCTGTTCAGCGATTCTGGGATCAATGCCCCTGCCAAACGCGAGGCCTACCTGCAACGATTGCTCGCCCAAATTCCCATTGAAGAGACGATCCTCATCCAAGGCGACTTCAATTTCGGTGACGAGCACCTCAGCCCTAGCCTGGCCGAATTCACGGATTGTTGGAAGCAGCTGAATCCCAGCGATCCCGGCATCACCTACCACGGCACGACCAATCCCATCGCCAAGCTCATCAATCCCACTGCCCGTGATCGTCGCCTGGATCGCATTCTGGTCAGGTCCGAGAGTGGATTTCCCTTGGCGGAGGAGATCGAAATTTTGCCTTTCGTGCACAGTACTACCGGGGAGCCGCTTAGCGATCACCTCGCTGTCCGCGGCAAACTAAGCTTTGGCGGGAGCTTCGGATCGCTGCGCCGTGCGCCCAAGACGCATCATTCAGCCCTGACTTTGCTGCCTCCGCCTCAGATTGTGGGCGAGATACAGGCCCTGCGGCGGGCGTATGACACGACATTTGCCCGTTGGATGCCGCATATCAATGTCCTCTATGGATTCATCCCGCAGCCCTACTTCGGTGAGGCGGCTGTGATCCTACAGAATGCATTGGGCCAAATCCCGGCATTCGACATTCACTTGGAGGGATTTGACTGCTTCGAACATGCTGAGAGCACCACGATTTTCTTGCGGCCCGACGCGACCTCCATTGCACGGCTTAGGGAATTGCAGGCCATTGCTTTCGAGCTGTTTCCGAACTGTGATGAGCAAAATCGGCATGGGGCCTGGAATCCCCACTTGACGGTCGCCAAGATTCCGCATACCCGGAAGCAGGAGGTGCGGCAATTGATTGCAGAATGGAATGCGGCATGGAATCCTGTCTTGTGGAAGGTGGAGTCGCTTGCAATTATCGCGCGGGCAGGTGACAGCGCCTTCGAGGTGCATGAAGAGGTCACCCTCCAAGGCGGCCGCAAGGGACTGCATACCTCAGCAGATTTGCATGCCACCATGGGCGCCTTGGGACTCCTCCCCTCACGGTGGCAAGAGCGAAGGAGAACCAATGCCTTACAAGCGCTGGAACGCGCAGCTGCACAATTGCGCGAACCTGCAATGCTGGTGCCCGTCGGGTCTTATGGATTGGGGACGCTGTTGCCGGATTCGGACCTGGACCTGCTCTGCTTGGGGCTGGTGCCTCAAGAGGAGTTTTTCACTGACTTCCAGCGTCATTGCTCGGGCTTGCAACATGCGCGTGTGGCTGCGAACGCACTGGTACCCACCCTGCGCCTCCAAGTCGCTGGCGTGGATGCGGACATCATGTACCTGCGCATGCCTGCTGGCGTGAGCCTGAAACATCCTGCGAAATGGACCGATGCCGAGATCGCCCTGCTCGATGAGGCTGGATTGCGGGTGTTCAATGCCTACCAAGACCTGCAAATCCTGAAGGAAATGGTCGCTGGGCAGCCCGAGGCGTTTCAGTTGGCCGCGATTTCATTGAAGGCTTGGGCGAACGCGCAGGACATTTCGGGGAATGCGTTCGGCTATCCTGGCGGCTTTGCTTGGTCGCTCCTTTTGGCGAAATCCGGTGCTCGTCCGAGCGCTGAGGCATGGTTGGCGCATTTTTCCGAGTGGTTCCTAGAGCAGGACTTCTCCGGAATTGACGCAGCTGGCGAATCAGTGCCGATGCTCCTCACCACCGGCGCGACTGGCAAAATCAACATCACAAGGAATGTCAGCGAAGGCACTTTGGCCACGATCCGGGCAAATGTCGAAGACGCTTTGTTGCGCATCTGGAGCATCTGGGACGGTGCGGCGACCTGGAAGGATATCTTCCGCCCCATGGGAGAAGAATTTGCCTCCGAGACCATCTTCGAATGGCAGGCAATTTCGACTGCTGATCTGGAGCATGTCACAGGTTGGATACAGAGTCAGATGATTGCCTTGCTGCGTAGCTATGAGGCGATGGCGGAGATCAGATCAAGACCTGCTGGCAGCTTCGTCACCGTACGCCACCTCAGCAAGCGGTACAGCATCCACCTGAGACGGTTTCCCTCTATGAATGATGGCTTGTGGATACAGACCCTGCAGGAGCGCTTCAGTCAGGCATTCCACGAGATGCCAAACCGTCCTGAAGGTGCCAAGCTACTGATACACAATCGCATCGTCGGCTATGAATAGTGGGCAATGAGCGGTGGTCGAAAAACGGTGGCGAGCATTTGCAGTCTGCCTCAAAAACAAGTCATTTGCAACAATGGACAGCGAACATGCAGCATGGGCGGCGCTCCAAGAGGAGATGGCCCGTCAAGTGATCATCCCAGAACCGGGAGCCGATGACCTCGATCTCAAGCCCGGCGATTCCATCTTTACGCTCGACGTCCAATACGTCGGGGATACGGGATATGTCGCGATCGACCACTGCCATTGGCAGGGTGGCGTGCAGCAGATATTCGCAGTCTATGAACCTGTGAATGAGCCTTATGTGCCGGGATATTTTGCGTTTCGCGAAGGTCCGGTGCTGAGGTCAGCGATCCGCAAGGCCATCGAGTATGCTGGGATCACCCCAAGCCTGATCATCGTGGACGGACACGGCACGGCGCATCCGCGCAAGTTTGGCGTGGCCTGCTGGCTAGGCATCGAATTGGGATTGCCGACGCTGGGCTGCGCCAAGGAGACGCTGGTGCGCTACGAAGGATCGCTCGGCGAGGAACTGGGCAGCACGGTGGATGTGACAGTGGAGGGCGAGGTCGTGGGTTATGCCTTGCGAACTGCAGTGGGCGTGAAGCCTGTTTTCGTCAGCCCCGGGCACCTGATCAGCTTGGCCAAAAGCCGGGAGGTGATCCTCGGGCTTGCAGGTGGATTCCGAGTGGTGGAACCGCTGCGCCGCGCGGACATGGCCTGCCGCAGCTACGCGAAGGGCGAACACGGCATTGCATTGACCTACCTGGACTGACGCAAGCCGGACTGCATCCCAAAGCAGAACCCCCGCCCACAAGTCCGTGTGGACATGCAGGGCGGGGGTTCTCATTTGAAACCCTTGATGTGTAGATTACTCCACCACCAAGCGCTGGACGTTCAGCTTGTCGCCCATCTGGACGCGCACGAAGTACACGCCAGCAGCGAGGCCGTCGGTGTTCAGGGGCAGACGCTGACCGCCGTTGAGCAGGCCGTAGTTTTGGCTGGCGATCTGACGGCCTTGGAGGTCGGTCAGGGCCAAGGAAACTTCGACTTCGGACTGGAGGTTCAGGGTCACGTAGGCCATGTCGGTGGTCGGGTTCGGGAACAGGCTCACTTCTGCATCGGGACCAGCGATTTGCGTGATGCCGGTGATCAGGGTGCCTGCGGTGAATCCGTTCGAAACTGCCTGAGCGATCGAGGTATGGGAACCGTTGTCAATCTCGCCGAGGTCGTTGATCAACATGCCGATGATGTGGATTTGGTTCTCATCCCAATCGTTGGGCAGGTTGAAGGAGTAGTTGAAGGTGTGGATGGCGCCGGAGTTGACTGGGCCAGTGAAACCATTGAAGCCGCCGAAGTTCGGAGTGAGCGCACGGGCTACGTGGTTGTAGTTCATTTGGGCGGCAGGCACACTGGCGGGCAGGTTTTCAAATCCACCCATCGGACCCACAGCGTTGTTGCTGTAAGCATTGGATTGGGCGTAGAGGGCGGTGGTACCGGTGACGCTGTCTTCGGTGAGGACGCAGAGGACCTTCCAGTTTTGGTTGGCGGAGCCACTGAAATTGTAGGTCACGGACACGTCCAACTGACGGGTGCCGGAGTTCCACACTGCACCATTCACGAGGGCAGCGGTCGGAGCGACTTGGATTTTTTGGAGGAAGTCGTGCTCGAGGTCGCTCGGATCGATTTCGGTGCCACGCTCAACCAAGCAACCGGGGTAGCCGGACAGGAAGCCGCTGAAGGGGCCGTCATAATCCGTCATGGTCATGGGGTCTTGGTTGTGGACAGCGATGCCAGCCCAGTAGCCATCGTAGGTGTCGTGCATGTAGTCCATATAGACAGCACCGCGGGGGCACCATTGGCACCAAGTGCCAGTGCCTTCTTCGCCCACCACAATCTTGTCGGCGGCAGGGACAGCAGAGATGCTGACGGCACGGGTGCCTTGGTCATCATTGGGGTCGCCGTCTTGGCCAGCGCCATTGACATTGGACACGGTCACCACGAGGTTGTTGGTGCCGGTAGCCAGCGTCACTGGAGTGGTGAAGGTCACGATTTGGGAGCCCAGGGAAGGAATGTTCACACCCGTGATGGAGGTGTTGCCAGAGCCACTATTGTAGGTGTAGCCCAGGTCAAAGCTGGTGATGGCAGTGACGCCGAGGTTACGCACGGTAGCTGCGACAGTCTTTGATTGGCCAACCAGACCCGTGACATTGCCCGGAGCGCGGGTGGCGGGGTCGATGGAACCGAGGGCCACGACAGCCGCATTCACGTTGGGCAGGGTGTAGGGCGTGTAGCTGAAGTTCACGTCATCCACCCAGAATGTCGATTGGCCATTGCCGTTGTTGTTGACCGGGTAGATGTCCATGGAGGCGATTTGGTTCACCGTGTTGGCGAAGATGCCTTGGGACACATTGTCGATCGACACTTCCCACTCGTTGGTGTTCAGGTTCACGTCAAACGCGAGGTTGAACCAAGTGCCGGTGGGGTAGGTGGTGGTCAGGAAGGTGCCGCTGGTGTTGCTGCACTCCATGTTGCCGCTTTCATCCATGTGGATTTCCAATGCCCATTGTGTGCCAATGACAGTCTGAGCTTGGAAGTTGAAATAGGCACCTTCACCGCTGTTCACCCGCATGTTCATGTCGAGGTGGAAGTCGCCAGTGTTGTATTGGCCGCCAAATGGCAGAACCAAGTCGGTCGGGCCACCATTGGTGGAGGTTGCGTGGAAGTAGGCGGATTGGGTACCGCTAGCAGCTTGGGTGTTCACGACCATGGCGTCCTCAGAGGTGCCCGGAGCGTTGCTCCACGTGGTCCATGCGTTGTTGGACGCCGCCACGTAGGAACCCAAAGTGTAGCTTTCGAAATCGTCGGTGAATGTGGTCTGGGCCCGCAGTCCCAGCGCACAGCATAGCAAACCAAGGGATAGTGTAAGGTTTCTTCTCATATCGAAAATAGGTGTTTCTGGATGATAATAGATGGGCAATTTACGCAAAATCCAACGAATTGGGCCTTAAAATTCGGTGAATTAAGGGCATCCGCTACTGCACGACAATATTCGACTTGCCAGGGATCGCAGGTGGGCGAGCCAGCATGGATTTTGGGTAGATTGCGACAAAGAAACCTCGCTCATGAGTACAAAAACTTGGATTTTGGGGATGGCATTTGCCTGCGCTGCGATGACGGCTTCGGCCCAGTTGCCACAGAAACCCAGCAACTACGACATCGCCCATAGCCCTGACTGGGTGCAAGCCATGTATGGCCCCAATCCCAATGTCTGGAAAGTTGATGTGATGTACCGCAGCTACTACCGGACCCACGCCTTCGTGAAGAACTTCGACACGCAGTACTACAAGCGGTGGCGCCGCAGCGTCGAGGACCGAATTGACGAAAATGGATTTGTGAGAGAGGTGCGACCCGAGGAAGCACAAGCGGCGGTGACCCGTCGGCAAAATCTGCCTCACGCTGCCAAAGTCACTGGAACAGGCTGGACCGTGCTGGGCCCCAAGATCGTCCGCGACAACACCGGCATCGCGACCGCCGAGCACATCAACACCTACTCCATCGCCCAAAGCGCCAGCAACCCACAGATCATGTTTTGCGGGACGGAACCCGGCGAAATTTACAAAAGCATCGACGGCGGGAGCAACTGGTTCAATGTCTCCCTCGATTTGGCAACCAATGGCGGGGTGACTGCCTTGGCCATCCACCCGACCAATCCACTGATCATCCTCGCGGGCGCAGGCAGCTACGTCCATCGCAGCACTGACGGCGGTGCGACTTGGCTGAACGCCCTCGGCGTCGGCAACCTCAATCCCAACGAGATCACATTCAACCCGGCCAATCCCAACATCGCCTTCACCTGCTCCGAAGCCGGACTCTACCGCAACACCGATGCAGGCGGCACTTGGGTGCAACAATCCAACAACCACAGCTACGACCTCAAGTGGCATGCCACCGACCCGGCACGCGGCTTCATGGTCAAGAACAATCCCAGCCTGATCCAAGCGGAGTTCTTCACCACCGCCGACACGGGCGCGACATGGCAGCTCCAATCCAACGGCTGGTACAGCAGCACCGACCCGAACCGCACCGATCAAGGCGCGCGCCTCGCAGTCACCCCCGCCAACCCCAACCGCGTGTACGCCTACCTCATCGGCGAGGCCAAGGCGGGCGACGTCGGCTTCATCGGACTCTACCGCAGCGACGATGCCGGACTCACTTGGACCCTCCCCAATGGCCCTGCGGGCGGCCCCTACTCCACCAACCATCCCAACCTCGCACGTGGTACCACCACTTGGCAGTACCACCAAGGCTTCTACAACTGCGCCATCATGGCCTCCGCCACCAATGCCGACAGCATCCTCATCGGAGGCCTGAACCTGTGGCGCTCCAACGACGGCGCCCTGACCTTTTCCAATGTCTCGGGCTACATGGGCGGCCCATTGCAGATGCACGTGGACAACCAGGACTTCCGCGCATTTGGCAATGACTACTGGATCACGACCGACGGCGGCATCTACCACGCAGGCTCCGACTTCTTCAACAATCAGCCCCTCGTGAAGATGAATGGCGTCCACGGCGCCGATTATTGGGGATTTGGGCAGGGATGGAACGAGGACGTGACCGTCGGCGGCATGTACCACAATGGCAACAATGCCCGCCATGAAAATTACCCCGCCAATGAATACCTCTCCCTCGGAGGCGGCGAAGCACCCACAGGTTACGTCAACCCCGGACGGAACCGCCATACCTACTTCAGCGACATCGGGGGGCGGGTCATTCCGCTCAGCATCACCGGCACCGTCAGCGGCTTGCCCTTTGGCCTCAGCCCGAATGAGACCTACTTCTCGGCGGAAAGCAGCGAACTCGAATTCCACCCGAATTTCTACGACATCGCCTACCTCGGCCGGGACCACAAGCTCTGGAAATCCACCGACGCCGGGGCGTTTTCTCGGTTGTGGACTCATTCGGCACAGATCCCGACGCACAGATCAAGTACATCGAGATCAGCCGCAGCAATCCGGACGTGATCTACCTGAGCCAACAGCCTGCGAGTGGCAACCTTGGCAAAATCTGGAAAACGACCGATGGCGGGGCGACTTGGACGAGCATCCCGATGCCCAGTGGCGCGAATCGACGCAAGATTTTGCTGGCACTGGACCCCGAGGATTCCGAGAAGCTTTACGCTGCATTCCCCGACGCCAGCAATGGCAACAAGGTCTTTCGCACCACCGATGGCGGCAATGCCTGGACCAACCTGACCTCCTCCGCACTCGACGGAGAGGCCATCCACAGCATCGTCCTCGTCGGCGGCACCAATGGCGGACTCTACGCCTGCACCAACCGATCGGTCTTCTACCGCGACGACGCCCTCGGCTCCTGGGTGGTCTTCGATACCGGCCTCCCCGTGAATTTCAATTCCAACATCGGCAAGGCGTTTTACCGCGATGGCAAAATCCGGGTGGCCTCCTACGGCAAAGCCATCTGGCAGAGTGACTTCCACACCCCACAAAGCCGCCCCATCTGCACACCCATGGTGCAGCACCCGACCGCCATTTGTAGCGCTGACACCTTCTACTTCGAGGACCACTCCATGCTGAACCACAGCGGCGCAACCTGGTCCTGGACCTTCCAAGGCGGCACACCTGCCACAAGCACGCAGCGCAACCCCGCAGTGACCTTCAACGGCACCGGCTCCCACCTCGTCACGCTCACCGTCACCGATGGCAACGGCCAAAGCGACACGGACAGCCTCACGGTCACCCTCACAGGCGTCACGGCCACGAGCATCGCCACCGATTTCGAAGCCGGCTTCCCTCCTGCCGGCTACACCTTGGCAGCCACTGGCAATCTGACTTGGGCGCAAGCCAACAGCGTCGGCGGCTACGGCAACAGCCCCACGAGCTCGAAATGCGACAACTTCAATGTCGATGGCGGCGGCACCTCGGCGGACTTGCGCACCTACGTGAACTTCAGCAACATCCAGAATGCCAAGGTGACATTTGACGTGGCCTACGCGGAGTACGGCGGCCAATACACGGATACGCTCGAGGTCCTGGCTTCCTCCGATTGCGGTCTCACTTTCACCCGGCTCTACCGCAAGGGTGGCCAAACCCTCGCCACAAGCCCGAACGTCACCGCGAATGAATTCGTCCCCACGAACACGCAGTGGCGCACGGACACCGTGGATCTCAGCACTTTCCAGGGCTTTTCGGAGGTTGTTGTGGTCTTCCGAAGCATCGGGCACTTCGGTCAGACGATGTACATCGACAACATCAATGTGGCTGGCTTGGTGGGCGTGGATCGGCCTGAAGCCATCGGCTTCGCGACCTTGGCACCCAATCCTGCTTTGGTCGGCTCCTCCTTGCGCTTCAGCACCAATCTGGACGAGCAATTCGAGCTGCGCATGTACGATGCCCAGGGGAAGGTCATTCGCCAAGCCTGGGTCAGCAATGGCGCGCAGGTCAGCACCGCTGGGTTGGCCGCAGGGCAGTATTTCTACCTCCTGCAAGGGCAGACCATCCTCCGCCGTGGCAAGTTGACCCTGGTCGGCGGGCGTTGATCGATCATCCACAGCCTTTGGCGAAATGTGGGCAAATGTCATTGTTCAAATCATGGACCTGCGCCTAGATTCGCCCCAAACTCAGAAAATCACATGAGCGATTACAAGACAATTGAGGGCATCCGTTACGAGCGCGCCCTGCTCGACAAGGCCGAGGAACTCGTGGCTGGAGCTGGTGATGGCCGGATCTCCTTCGAGGATGCCAAGGCATTGATTGACAATGCTATGGACGGCGGACGCATCACACGCACCGAACGCCGCACCCTGCACTACATTTTCGAAAATTACAAGGTCACCGACAAGGGACGCGCCTACCTCGCTGAGCAGCTGTTTCATGTGGTGGACGACGCACACTACGACGCAGTCCTGATCGACGCAGCCAAGCTTGCTGTCGAGGGTCGTGGCGATGGCCGCATCTCCCAAGACGATGCCGAACTCATCTGGCGCATGGTCGAGTCCGACAGCAAAGTCACCGTTGTCGAGCGCCGCACCATTGGCTATATCCTGGAGGCCTACAAGTGCACAGAACCTGCTGCTAGCTTCCTGAGAAGCAAGCTGGGCTGAGCCTGAACTGCCGCCAAAATGGATCGGCCCTCATCACAGGAGAGGGCCGATCTTTGTTTTTCGAGGAAATCCGACTCAGTCTCCTTCCCAGAAATCAATGGAGAGGCTATCGAATTCGGCGGCTCCACCATCAGGCGACCACAGGTAGAGGCTGACTTCATCCTCCACCGATTTCACCTCTGGAACAAGCACTTGGAAGCTTTCCTTGAAGAATTCACCCGCGTGGTGATTCTGCTGCAATTCAAATCCAGTCCAGTTGTAGGCCTCGTTGCCGTGGTTCATCACATACACCAAGACCACCTTTTTCCCCTCGTCCATCAGCTTTCCTTGCACCCGCAGTTCCGCAGCTGAGAACCGCCCTCCGTAAGCATCACCGGCCTTTTTCTTGATGGTCGCGCTGAATTCATGTCCCGGCCCGACGAAGGTGACGTGGTTTTGGGGGTTCAACGAATCCGGGCTGAGCTTGATGCGGTCTTTTTCATCCGGCAGCGGCTCCTTTTCGAAGTCGTTCAGGAAATATCCCCCGGGATCAGGCTTACAAGGCGACAACTGGAATTGGAACACCTTGATGCCTTTGAATGCGCCACGCCTTGCCACACAGTATTCCGTCCGCAAGCCCTCGATGATCCCTTTCGAATTCCCAGCGATGCTCTCCTGCGATGACAAAATGATCACATTCGTGACTTTTGTCCCATCGATCTTGGGCACCACGCCGGATACATCTCCGAATCGGATGTTCTTTTCGCCCAAAATCTTGGTGGTTTCGCCCCATTGTTGGAAGATCTCGCGGTCGTAGTAGTAGGCAAATGAAGGATACTGGTAATAGGGCCACGAAATGATGACCGAGCCGGGCGTCTGAATCTCCTTCGCCATCGCAACCGCATCCCGCCAATTTTCCACCTTCTGAGGGTTCAGATCGAGCAGTTGAACGGTCGGAACCAAGGCCACGAGGAAGACCGCATTGCGCAGCCAACCTTGGACAGGCAGCCACGATACGGCAGCCCCCACCAGCAACAGCGCACCCGGCAAGGCATACATCGTGTATCGCAATTCAAAGACTGGCATCACCGCCTTGGCGACCACGTATTGGAAGGTCATGGCCAGCGCAAACCACGCCAAAGCCACGACGAAGGCATAGCCACCTTTGAGGTTCTTGCGGCGGATCAGCATCACGATGCCCACGAGCAATCCCGCGACAATCATTCCAAATGCCAGCCATTTCAAGAATTTGGAACCGGCGAAATTGATAAGGACATAGTCCAAGACCCCGGCATCCGGCGGCTTGAGCCATGAGGTGACCTTGGAATCGCTGAGCAGGCTGCGGTTGTACGCCACCCAAGGCAGCCAGAGTCCGAGCACAATCACCTGACTCCCAGCATACGTGAGGAAATGTTTGACCTTGCCACGCAGCATCCACACGCTCACGACCGCTTGTGCAGCAACCGCCATCGAGGTCAGGTAATGCGTCAGCAGCAGCAGCGCATTCACCAGCACCAGCAGGCCTAATCGCTTGTAAATCACCTTGTCATCGGCGGCATGGTTCAGAAACAGGAAATACGACATGGTCGTGAGCATTCCCGCGAGGGCATAAGATCGCGCCTCGTGCGCGAACACCATCCCGATGGCCGAGCAAGTGAACAACAAGCTGGAATACAGGCCCGCCCGCGAACCAAAATGTTTGCATCCTAGCAGGAAAATCAAGGCTGCGGTGATCGAGCTGAAGATCATGGAAGGGAACCGTGCGCTTGCCTCCGAGATGCCGAAGATTTGCGTCCAGACGCTCAGCACCAGGTAAAACAGCGGCGGAGTCGGGTCATTGGCGGAAAACTCAATGGTCTTCCCCACCCCATCCTGGGTCTCGTAGATCGCCACCGCCTCGTCGAGGAACAGGCTCGATCCTCCCAAAAAAGGCAGCTTCAAGGCGATGTTCACGAGGAAAATGGCCAAGGCGATCCAAGCCTTCTTGGCCAGCACCCAATCCCAAAACCGACCTTCCATGCCGAGGAAGCCAGTGGACCTTTGTTGTGTCAACTCCATTTTCGGAAATTAGAAATAACGGGTTTGCTCCATCTGCCGCGATTGCTTGTACTCGATATGCACCGCCTTGTAACGCGGATACTTGATCGAGAAGCCGAATTCGACGGTCTTGGTTTCGCTCGGCGCCAAGGTCATGTCCCAGGTTAGCACACCGATTTTTTCCTCAAGGATCGCTCCACCCATTTCGTCAATGGTCACGAGGACCTCCTTGTCGCTCGAAATCGGGACCTGATCCTGGATTTGGATCGAGATAGGCGTCGAATGGTGGTTCGCGACGGAGATATTGTAGGCAACGGAGGATTTCTTGGTACCGCCGAGGAGTTGATTGTTGGTCTTGCCCTTGACCTTGAGGCGGGTGACGACCACGTCCTTGTCCCGACCGAGGCTCACGCTCAGCGTGTCCGTGAGGTTGCGGATGTCGAGCTTGCTTTGGCCGATGTACTTGCGGCCTTGGTAGATGTTCACCGGACCGCTCACGAGGTTGAGGTCTTCCCAGCCCTCGATTTGGGCCAAGAGGAAGGCATCCTTGTCCAGCTTCGGAACAGCATAGTACTTGTAGCTCGCAGGCAAGCTGTCGGTCCGGATGTCGATGGAATACGGCTTCTTGTCCGAGGGAATCGTGTACGGATCAGCAATCGGGAACTCGGCATTGAACTGCGGCACATCCAGAACCGCACGATTGGCAACTGGGGCATTCACCCGCTCAGCCTGATAGCGCCGATACAGATCGGTTTCGTAGTCCACGCCGTCGTTCCAATCATCGCCCAGGATGTTTTTCATCTCGTTCGTCTTGAACGTGACGTCATTGTTCATCTGCACCCACGATTGGATCGAATTTGCTGGATAGCCGTTGTTGTAGAAAGACTCATTGTAAGAGACATTCAGGTTGCTGATGGCTGAAATCTGCTCCGATGAATAGTCAGAGAGGTTCCAAACCGCGAGCGTCGGCTGATTCGCCGTTTGCAGTGGGTCGGCGGTGCTCAGGGTGAGCTTCACGTTGTTCCAATCGATGCCAGTGTTGTTGAATGCCAATGCGCGGTACTTGAGGGAGATGGTTTTCTGGGCGACGCTGCCAGACTCCAGGTCATAGATGGCTGCCCATCCTGCATCGCGGACCACGTAGCGCAGTTCAAGGTCCGTGCGGAGGGTGCGTGGGGACTCCAGCACCAAATGGATTTCACTTGTTGGTTCGAGTCCGGCATTCAGTTCATTGAGCTGCAGTTTCAGGTCAAAAAGCTTGCGATGGTTGTCAGTCAATTGGCCTTGGAGGCGGGAAATGCCCTTGTTGATTTCCTCCATCCGGCTCCGGAAGAAATCGGCGGCACTCTTCAACTCTGCGACAGTCAGCGTCTTGTCATCGCCTTTGAATTCGCGGTTTTCCCGCAGCAACTCCCGCTCCTCCTCGTACGCACCTTTTTCATCTGACAACGCATCGATCTTCGCCTTGACCCAATCCACGGAGTCCCTCAGCGCCTCGATGCGGCGGTCCTCCTTGCTCTTGCGAAGGAAGTTGGTCTTGCAGGTCACAGAGATGATCTTGACAATGTCCTCGGAGCAAGCCACTTGGATGGTCTGGGGATAGATCTTGGAAGACAAATCCGGGAGCAAGAAATGGTTCCGGCCCGGTTGCAGCACCAAGCTCGTCTTCGAAACCACCTCAGCACCATCGAGGTGCAACTTGACCTCGCCGATAGGGGCCAAAACCTCGGCCTCTGGGGCTTGGGCGATTGCCCATCCACCTGTGACGAGCATGGTGGCGATGGAAAGCAGGGTGACTCGGAATTTCATGACTTTCACTGTATTTGCCCACAAGATAGCGCGAATTGATGGAATGAGCAGCGATTCCGGGTTGGCTTCCGGGTTCGAATGCTCGGATGACCATGTTTCGCCGCGACTTGGTTTGATTGGTGGAGGAGTTTTCGGATATTTGCGGCAGTTTTTACCGAAATAGTTGATCATTATGAAAAAGCAAGTTTCGTTGTTTTTCGCGATGGCCCTGCTGATGTCTGTGGCCCTCGTAGGCTGCAAAGTCGGCGCCGAAGATCCGGGCCTGACATTCTCCTCCCGTGACGGCCGCATCATGCGTGCTTGGAACCTGACCGGCTACGACCGCGTGAGTGTTGACTCTTCCGACCTCGGCGTGTTCACCACCACTGAGTCCCTCGCCAATGGTATCAGGACCAGGACCGACTTCTTCGGCTCCTCCACTGAAAGCTACGCCCTCGTCATCACCCTCGACAAAGGCGGCAAGCTGATGACCACCGAAACCAATGACGGCGACGTGACGGAAGAAGTGGACTACTGGGAGTGGCTGAGCGCCGACAAGAACAAGTCTGAGGTTGTGGTTGGCGGTGGCACTGACGCTGCTGGCATCTGGTCGATCCTGCGCCTCACGAGCAAGGAGCTCATCCTGGAGCGCAACACCAGCGAGCTCAACACCAACAATGGTGACCAATCTTTGAGCACTGACAGCTACAAGCTGACTTTCGCTGCTCAATAAGGTTTGGCAGTCGCACAAAAAGAGAAGCCCGGCAATCGCCGGGCTTCTCTTTTTATCGGAAAATTTCTGGTGAAACCTGCGTCTCTTACATGAAGGACACAAGCTGGTGACGCACGTGTGAATTGCGCAGTTTGCGGATCGCACGGTCGCGGATCTGCCGGATGCGCTCGCGGGTGAGCTCGAATTTATCGGCGATGTCATCGAGCTTCATCGGCATGTCGGTCCCGATGCCGTAGCTGAGCATGATCACCTCACGTTCGCGAGGACGCAGGCTCTGCAAGCAGTCATCGAGGGCTTCGAGCATCGAATTCCGGATCACTTCCTCATCGGCAAGCGGTGCCTCGTCGGGCAGAACCTCCTTAAGTGTCCCTTCCTCGCCATCCACCATGGGGGCATCGAGGGAGACATGCTTGGAGTTCAGGCTGCTGACCTTTTCGATGGCTGCAGCGGAGGTGCCCATTGCTTGAGCGAGCTCGTCGGCGGTAGGCTCACGTCCATAATCTTGGGACAGCTTGATGCCGGCCTCTTGGATTTTGCGCAGCTCAGCCATCTTGTTTTGGGGCAGACGCACCATGCGTGCCTGTGTGGAGATGGCATGGATGATGGACTGGCGAATCCACCACACTGCATAAGAGATGAACTTAAACCCACGCGAGGGGTCAAATCGGCTAGCGGCTTTGATGAGGCCGACATTGCCTTCATTGATGAGGTCTTGGAGTGTGAGGCCGTAGCCTTGATACTGCTTCGATACAGAGATCACGAAGCGGAGGTTTGCCTTCACCAGTCTGTCTAGGGCCGCATTGTCCCCGGCAGCGATGCGTTGTGCCAGCTCGACTTCCTCGTCGGCGGTCACGCTGGGATAGGTGCGGACTTCGTTCATGTACGCATTCAGCGAGCGAGATTCGCGGTCCGTGATGCGTTGTGTGATTTTGAGCTGCTTCATCTTCTTTCTCTTCCCTTCTGGTAATCAATCAATATGGAATTGTGTCTGGTCTTCTTTTCTTGCTCTGTGTCAACTTTAGGAACGGGCTGGGTTCCAAATTGTTTTGACAGAGTCAAATATTGTCTCGGCTACATGGCCGGTTCATGGCTCACCTGCGGATTCCCGCTGGCTCTGTCGGTCTCGCAATTCAAGGTGGGTAATCGATTTCTGTTTCATTTTCTGCTCTTTAAGCCAAGTTTCGGTTCTCTTTACGTGGATGGTGGAACTTCGTTCAGGTTCACGGGTGATCTCTCACCTGATTTTATTCACACTTCCTCCTGATTCCTGACGTGCCTGTTATTCGCTCAATAAAAGGAGTTGCGATTTGCAGCCACCTTTTTGCTTTCTCCCACAAAGTTAGCACAAGAATCCCCCGAAAGCAAGCCCATTGACAAAATTATTTGCAGATTTGTTCAGAACTTGGGCTGAATACGATACTTTTCCAGTCCGAGAGGTAATTATTTTGGGATGAGTGGTTCAGGGCGACTCTGAGAATCCAGCAACAATTTCCCCGCCCCCGCAGGACATTGGACCCAGCGAAGACGGGGATATCTTGACCCAAGCCTAACCTTTCCTCGCTACTTGCTTGACGAGGTCAGTTCATACACACGGCCGTTTTGGATCACCATCTGCAAATCCCGGGTTGCGCGGATGTCTTGTATCGGGTTGCCATGGATGATGACCAGGTCGGCACGCATGCCAGGCGCGACGGTGCCGAAATCCGGCTTGTCGAGAAGTGCCTTGGCGGCCCAACACGTCGCCCCCAGCAACACCTCGCCCGTCGGGATGCCAGCCGCGTGGAGCAATTCCATTTCGTGGTGAAAGCCACTTCCTACATAGGCTCCTGGCAGCGGACTGTCGGTTCCGATGAGGAAGCGCTGGCCAGCGACATGGAGGAGGCGGACGTTTTCTTGCTGATAGGGGGCGTGTTTCAGAACCTCGTGCCCGAAGCCCCCGAGGACCGGAGCCTCTCCGAATTGTTTCCCTTGGGTACCCGTGGCAGGCCCCAAGATGCAGTCTTCCGTATATCGGTGGTCCAATTCATCGGGCTGCAGGCGACCGTCGGTGATCTCGGCAGCGCCTTTGCAGGCGGCGTAGGTGTAGATCATGGGAATTCCGGAACCGCCAATGATCCCTGCCTGCTCAGGCGTGAGGCGGCTGCGGAAGGGGCCATGCGCGAGGACATCGGCCTCGCAACGAACTGCCGAAAGTGCATTTGCAGCGCTGCCGATATGCACAAATACCCGCTGTCCGCGTTTGTGCGATTCTTCCACCAAGGCCCTGAGGACGTCCTCGCCCATTTCTGGCAACCCCGGAGAAAACGAATCGCAGATCACTTTGATATAGTCCACACCTTCTTTCATGACCTTGTCCAAGGCCGCTCCAGCTTCCTCCGGCTTGCCGACCTGCGGGATCAGTTTCAGCACCATCCCCGCAGCCGCCTTGGGCAACAATGCTTGAATTGCCGGAATCGGGTGTCCTCCGGGAGTGGTGATCGGTGAATGAGTATGGTAAATCTTGGGGCCACGCCATTTCCCAGCGGCGATTTTCTGATCAGCCGCCTCCAATTTGTTCGCCATTCCGCCCAAGTCATAGACTGTGGTGATACCCGCATCCAAACAAGTCGCCGCATTTTGCCGGACATCGCCACGCACCGGAGCCCAAGGCACGCTCCCACTCGCCGTGAGGTGCACATGCGCATCCACAAAACCCGGCAAGAGCGTGACATCTTGCCCCTTGAAATCGATCATCTTGATTCCGTCAGGTAGGATTTCATTTGCCGAAGTGATCGAAACGATTTTCCCGTCCTCGATCCAAACGTTTTGGTGTTCGCGCAGCACGGTATCCACCCCGTCGAAAAGCCGCACATCATGGATGACATACTTGCCAGTGACCGGATGCTCCTTGGCGAGGGGCTCATGCGGGCAACGCTTGCCCATGCATCCCGCGAGCAATGCCACAGCGAGCCCCATGGCTGCCCATTTAGATTTGGCTGAATTTTTCCGCATATTCTTGAATGAGTTGTAATTCGATTTCGTCCAATGGATAGTCCCTCAGGACTCCCATATAATGCATCCCGATTCCCTCCAACCTTGCCATGAGCCTGTAAGCCTCGGTTTTGGAATCCGCAATCCCGACCTCCGACATCATCGCCTGAATCCCCTCGAACAACTCCCCCACCCTCAGCGCGATCAGGTCCGTCACCTCCGCAGGAATCCCTGGCTGAATCACCAGTGCCGTACGGAACCGGAGATAATCGCGGTCCCTCCTCAGCATCTGCATGTAAGCCCGGATGAAACGCTCCAGCGTCTGCCCCGGCGAATCAGGGACCTTGCAGAGGGCTATCACCCCTGTCAAATTCCGTGTTCTGGCATCGATGATACCCGCCAAGATGGCCTCCTTGGAAGGGAAATAGTTGTAAAGCAAGCCCTTGCTGATGCCCGCCCGGATGGTGATCTCCCGGGTTGTGGTATCGTGGAACCCCTTAGCTACGAAGAGGTCCTGCGCTGCTTTCAAGATCTTGTCGCGGCTGTCTTGCCGCATTTTCTCTGATTTGGGCATAAATAAACTGGGCGACCGCCCAGTTTAATAAAACTTTCAAAACGGCGAACAACCGTGACCAGAAAACCATGAAAAAAGATCGCGGGGCTACCCTTTCAGGTAACCCCGCGATCGATTGGTCTTCGCTCAATGCAACAAACTATTCCTTGTGGAAGTGCTCGTGGAAGATGTTCATATCCGCAAGCTCGCCTTGGATGCGCTCAAGATCAGCCTTCATGCGAATGAAGTCAGCCTTGAATTGCTCATGGTCCTTGGCCAGGTCAGCCGCAGAAACCTTGCCGGAGGCGTGGTTTTTCTCGATTTCCTCCTGCTTCAGGATCAAGGCGCGGTTGGAGTCCAAGATGGCTTCATGGGCCTTGAAGAGTTCTGCATGCTTGGCTTCCATCGCTTGTGCAGCGGTGTCCACCACGGCGGTGTCACCATCCTTCACAGCGGTAGCGGCGTCATGGGTTGCAAGCAGTTGATTGTAGAGGGAATCCATAACGAAGTGGGCCTTGCGCAGGGAGTCCGTCTCAGCGATCATGCGCTTGTGGGCATCACTTTCAGCAGGGTTGTTGCAGCCGACAATCGCGAGGCAAGCGGCAAGCGCCATCATCGAAACAAAAATTGATTTCTTCATAACGGATCGAATTAAAGAATTGACTTTGATGCAAAAGACGGATGAAATGGACGGTGGGATTCACTACTTAACAAATTTGACAACTTGCAACAGTTGTGAGTTTTCGTGACAATTGGATCACATCCCAGGGGGCTTAACATTTGGCAAAAACCAGCCCATTTCGGTAATTCATTGTATGAGAAGAATCGCATTGCCCACCCTTGTTTTGCTATTGTTGCTTTCGATGGCAGAGTCCGTTCGTGCTCAAGTTCAAATCGGATCAGACATTGACGGCGAGGCGGCTGGGGATCAATCTGGACGTTCTGTTTCCATGCCGGATGCCCAAACCATCGCCATCGGGGCACCCTACAACAGTGAAAGCGACTCAGGCGCAGGGCATGTTCGGGTGTATTCCTGGAATGGGAACAGCTGGCAGCAGAAGGGACTCGACATTGATGGAGAGGCCGCCCATGACATCTCTGGATGGATTGTGAGCATGGGAGACGCGAACACCGTAGCGATAGGGTCTCCTGAAAACCAAGGCGTTGGATTCTGGGCCGGGCAAGTGCGGGTCTTTTCTTGGAACGGCTCGGCTTGGGTTCAAAAAGGGGCGGACATCGATCCTGCTTATGCATATAGTCAGTCCGGATATTCTGTTTCGATGCCCGATGCCAATACAGTGGCGGTAGGAGCCTGGCAAGGAAGCGTGGGATTTTTCGAATCGGGCGAGGTCCGGGTATATCGCTGGGATGGAAATGCTTGGGTTCAGAAGGGGCAAGCCCTGGGCGGGTCCGGGACGGAGGTGTATGCAGGGTTGAGCGTATCGATGCCTGACTCCAATACCATAGCCTTTGGCTCGCTCAATGGTAGGCCCGCCATTGGGGTGAACGCCGGGGACGTATTGGTCTATGGCTGGAACGGAAGCACTTGGGTTCAGCGGGGCCAAGCCTTGTATGGGGATGCAAATGGCGACGAATTTGGGGCTTCAGTCTCCATGCCCGATGCAAATACGCTCGCCGTTGGCGCACCATTGAGTGCCATTACTGGCCCATTCTCCGGGCTTGTGCGCGTTTTCAGCTGGGACGGGACACAGTGGACCCAACAGGGTAACGACCTTTATGGAACATTCGGAAGCGCCACGTTCGGGCAATCTGTCTCCATGCCTGATAATATCACTGTCGCCGTAGGGGCTCCCGGAGACAGCTCTGGCTCGACCCGAGTCTATCGGTGGATGAGCAACTCATGGACGCAAATCGGGACAACGATCTATGGTGAGGATGCGGGAGACTGGGCAGGCTGGAGCGTGAGCATGGGCGATGCACAGACCATTGGAATCGGTTCGATGATGAACAATGACCTGGACAGCATGGCTGGTAGCACGAGGGTGTTTGGAGGGCTGCCTGTTGCCGTGGAGCAGGGGAAAACGGCTCGAATCAGCGCCCATCCGAATCCCACCACAGGCAGACTGCGGCTCCATTTTTCAAGTATCGACCAATTGCCTGCCACAATAAGTGTACGCAATGGGCAGGGTGGGTTGATCCAGATCATGACGACCGAATGCTTGTCATCGTGCATGATTGATCTCGATGTCCCCTCAGGGATATACTTTGCGGAGGTTCATTTCCCAGATGGCATTCGGGAAACGATTCGAATTGTGAAACAATAACTGGGACTCACCAATCGCTGAATTCCATGGAATCAGTGTTCATCGTCCATCATTCCTATGAACAGGGTGACTGCGAAGAGACCAAGCTCATAGGTATTTACAGCAGCCGGTTGAAGGCGGAGGAGGCTGTGGAACGATTGCGGTTGCAGCCCGGCTTCAAGCGGATGCCAGAGCATTTCAGCATAGATTGCTATCAACTGGACGAAGACCATTGGACTGAAGGATTCGCGAGTTCGATCGGATTGCATGTACCTGATTATGAGGGAAATTGGATAGTCGTGGAAGCTAGTTTGGTTGAGGGAGACATCTATCAAATTTTCGAATTGTACACGCCTGAGCTACTTGGGGAATTCAAGCATGGCGATACTGTCCGGGCGGAGTATCGGGAAGTCGAAGGCGGGTGGTATGCGGTGGAAAGAGTGATTCTGCCCGCTGAGACTTGAGCAGCCTGAACTGGCCCCAGCCCCTCAAAAATTCATCTTCTGCGGTTCCCGCGGCCGTACAATCGGCTCTTTGGGGACAAAATCGATGCTCACCTCCTCCACCTCGCCTTTGGGTGAAATCCGCAGGATGACCGACTGGTAGGGCTTGAATTCCACTCGGCGTTCTATGCGTTCCCCATTGACATTCAGAACTATGTCCCGGAAAATGGATTCCTTCATGATGGATTGCCCGGAATAGATGGGGTAGGTCAAATCCGTGGCAAGCGGCTGCGCCAAAAACAGATAGCGCGTGCCATCCCGTTCCACCCGGCACCAGTAGGCGGGCATACTGTCGCATTCGATGAGCGGGGGTTGCTGAGCAACAGATTTGAAATCAGCGGAGACGTTTTTGAAGGCGGAAAGCGTGGCGATGAGTTCCTGATAATCATTGGATTTCACATTCGACGGTTCTTTCGGCAGGCGCTTCAGGCAAATGGGCAAGCCCTCCTTCGCCAGCTCGGCCACCCGTCTCAATGCCCGCGCATCCATCCATTCGACAACTATATATAAACTGGAAAATTCAGCATCCCCGACCCTGAGCTTGCCCTTGCGATATTCTGCTTTATCCAAAAAGTCCCGGTTGATCCACAGGGGATGATGCCCACGAACCTCCTCCGGAAAATAAACATACCGCAACTCGTATTCGCCCCAAACCCAGACCCGGCGCCGCTCCAATGGATACGCTCCCTTCATCACGGCATCCTCATACGGCAAATAAACCGCGACATCGCTGTCCGTCCGCCCCCGCTGCATCAGTTCAGACACCCGCCCGATATAGTCATTGAAAGCCGGCAATTCAGGGCTCAGGCTGCCATTCGGCCCAAAGTAGGTCGTAGCGAAAAAGGTCACGGTGTCGCTGCCGCGCGGATTGTAGGGCATCCCGTGGTAGAAAAACTGGTTCACGCCCTGGGCAAACATCGCATCCGCGACCATCTTCAGGTCGGCCGTCTGCTCCTGCCTGAGGTAGGTCGCCGGGAAGCCGTACATGCAGGTGAATGCCTCTGCCGATACCATCCGTTTGCTCGAAAGGGCCGCCGCGCTGCTCACGATCTTGCTGTAATTCGGATTGTTGAGCATGGCCTCGGTCTCCGGAATGTCCACTAGGCTGTAGGCGGTCATCACATCTGCAGGAGCGCCGAGGCATTGGACGCAGGGCCATCGCCGAAGTTCCTTGCATTTCCGGACGTAAGGCTTGTAAAAGTCGTCCATGACCATGTCGCCGAGAGCATCATGTAGTCGTAACGCACCTCCAGGAAGAGTCAGGCGTGTGCGAACATACGGTGCAGGCAGGGTCGAGTCGATGCGCTGCCGCATGTAGGGCACGATGTCGTAGCCAAATCGCTTTTTGAAGGCTTGCTCGAAGCCGTCGGTCCAGATTTTCAGCTTGTCATTCAGCTTGATTTCCCAGGAGTCGGTGAAAAGCGCGGATTTGCTCCCCTTCAAAGCTGGCTTCAATGCTTCCACAATGGGCTGCGCGAACGTCCGGAATGCATTGCTGTCCAAGTGATTGATGACCAGGGGGATGCTCGGCCATTCCCACGCAAAGGTCAGCGTCTGCCGGAATGCCGTGTCGCCATAGACCTTGGTTGTGAGGTCCTTGCCGATGTTGTTTCCCGCCACGGGCCAAGCGCTGCCAAGGGTGAAATCGCATGCCAAGCCGATGCTGTCGCAGTACTGCTTCGTGTAGGTCACGACATCCACCCATTCCGGGCTGAGCCACTTTTGGGCGGTCGTGTCCTTGGGGTAATGACGGCCGTATTTCGTGGCATACATGCTTTGGTAACGGTAGAGCGGATAGACCCACGCCACCTCCACACCGCCGAAATTGTTGGCCTTGGCCCAGTCGAGTTGGTACTTGATGTCCGGCTTCTTGATCTCCGTCGCGAACCACCACCATCGGGTGCAGGGCTTGGCGGAGGGGTAGAATTTTGTGGTCTGCTCAGTGGCGCAGGCGGTGATGAGCAGTGTCAAAACTAGGGTGCTGATGATCAACCGCAAAGACGCAAAGAGCCGCAAAGGAACACCATGCGGTTCTTTGCGTTCCTTTGCGCCTTTGCGGTTCAAAATGCAGCCCAACATTTGATTTCTACTCACCATCAAAATTCGGTCGAAAAACGGAAAGAAGAGTGTACATGAAGTGAGATTTTCGGAACCGTCGATTTGCGGACCGACCATTCAAAAGTACCGGGAATGGAACGCATTCACAACCCAGAAGGGATCGTTCCAATAGATACGCAATTCCTCGTATTGTCGTCGGGAGGCACGGCCCGGAACTTTGGGAAAAGATCAAATGCTATGAAAAGGATACCTATCGCGCTGCTGCTGCTGTCGCTGTCCGCCACTGTCAATGCCCAAGTCACGAGGACTACCGAAGTCACCCAAGGCGAATCCCACAGTTTTCAGGTGATCCAGGACGACCCAAAGTACGTTTCCGACAAGCTCATCGGATTGGAGCTCTGTGGGCCGGCGACTTTCAGCTCCCATGCCGCACTCAACGTGGGCATCGGGGTGAATGGACTCTGGAGCCTTCAGGAGAAGTTGCAAATCCAAGGGAGCCTCGATTGGTACCTAGTCCAAATCAATGGCGGTATGGGGCTGGCATTGGAAGGGGGGCCGGCGCTGACTTTTGCAGAAAAAACGAAGATGGACGAGGCGAAGGTGGTGCTGAAATACAGCGAACGCAGCTATGACACACCGACCGAGCACGTCAAAGAATCATCTGCCAGTTGGCTTGAAGCCCAGGCGACCTTCCTCAAGAGGACCAAGCTCCGGGGCGGCGCCTACATCTACAAAACGGCCTACGAAAACGAGAAAAAATTCTCCTACGGCAAGCTGCCCTATACCATGGCTGGCGTCTATGCGGGGATTGAATTCTCGAAGCAGGCGGCCCTCATCTCGGAGGTGGACGGGCAACGCGGCATCACAAGCGGACTCACGCGGATCTATGCGGATGGATTGATTTTGCCCTTGCGGTCATTTGGGGGGGACAGCACAGGAACCATCCGTCAGGCGATCGGAGGAGGCATCTTCGGTGGACGACTTGGGCTCCAAGCCTACTTCAACCCCAACAAGTCCAAGCACGCCAGTCCCAAAATGCGCGCCTATCAGGTCTGGCCGACGCTGTTCTGGAAAATCGAAGCAGGCTACCGTCCTGCAGAGAAGTTCTTCTTTACCATGGGCATGGGATTCCTCCTTTGGAAGAACCGCTGATCGAAGGCATCCCGCCTCAGAATGGCCAACTCCCCTTTTCCAATTGATAGCACTCGGTCCAGGAATCATTGCCGCGGCTTGCTGAAAAAGCAAGGTATTGGCCCCTGTCTCCGGTGACGACTCCCCTCATGCTGAAGTCCGGAAATCGACAGGTGATGGTGGAGTGGTCCGTCTCGAAATACTCGCCAACCAATCGCAAAGGGCGGACCTCATCGTCGTAGCGGGATTTGTCCAAGACCTCCTTCTCCAGCGTGACGACCCCATTTCCATTCTCGAATCGCATTCGGAAGCGGTAAACATAGCCGTCGAAATTGCCGCCTGCGACCCAATCCACGGACGCTTTCAGGCCACCCAAGTAGTTCTTCCCAAACCGGAGTCTATTCATGGAGCAATTGGTGCTGCTTCTTTTTCAGCTCCCTGAATTTGCGAAAAACATACTTCTGGGCCAAAATCGGATAGTTGAAGTGGGTGAGGTTGCTCTCTCGGTCCTCCAGCTCCGAGCATGGTTCGTCTGGCCATTTGCCCATCATCGCGCGGTATGAAACGATGTGGGAAATCAATTCAAGAAACGGCTTCGGCATCCGGTCACCGATCAGCAAGTCGCTCCGTGAGGCAATGATCTGGAACATCTTCTCATTCGCTGGCATGAAAATGTGCTTCATCCAATGCCGCCAAGCAGCGATGTCCTCTGGGGTTAACTCGATATCCGGATCATCCAGTGCCAGCGCCACCCGGATGTGTTCGCCCTTGAAGTCCAGCCATGCCTTGTGATTGGCCTTCATGAGGGAGTACAAGGGACCGTAGTAGTGCTCGAGTTGATTGTTGATGCGGTCGAGCTTGTCCTTGCGCCGAGCCAGCCGGAGACTATTTAGATGTGTTCCCACTGCCGAGAGAACAGCGCCTACTATCCCCCCTCCTACCAACCATTCCTTTAACATTTGCCCAAGATTTCCCACCAATTTCCGCCGCAGCACCCCACCACCGAAGAAACTGGCCAAAATCAATCCTCCCTCTGACGATGCGCAGGATCGATCGGCTCAGACAGTTGGAATCGCCCTCATTTCCCCTGCCCGAATGTCAGGAGGTTATGATCTGGGTCCAGGAGGGAAAATTCCTTCTGTCCCCAAGGCTTGACTTGCAGGCTGACTCCCGCAGGCATGGGCAGAGCTTGTGAAACCGCGTCTTGGTACAGGGCCTCGATTTCAGTCACCCGGATATAGACCTGACCATAGTTTTCGAGTGGGATCAGGTCCGGGAATGCAAAAAAGTGGAGTTCGACCTCATCGCGTTTGAGAATCAGGTAGCCATCAAAATCAGCCGCCCCGATGTCCCGGAATCCGAGCTGATCGATGTAAAATGCACGCGTGACAGCCTTGTCGCGCATGGGGAGCTTGGGGTGGACGGCAGAAAGGACTTTGTCGGAGTTCATGGCCTGAATTTAGCCGGAATCGGGCTTTCTTCAGTGAATTTTCGCATTTTGAAGGCGAATCAGGAAATCCAAGAAACCATGCCCATCCACATCGCCATTGACATCGGCGGCACCAAAATGATGACTGCTGCCATCGACAAGGGAATGAACATCCTCCGACGCACCAAGTATCCGACTCCGCTGAGCTTGGAAGCCGGCCTCCGGCAACTCGATGACATGATCACGGAGGTGGCTGCAGGTGAGGTGATTGCAGGCATCGGCATGAGCATCGGTGGGCCGATCGACATTCCTGCCGGGACGGTTTCCCCGCTGAATCAGCCGGAGTGGCGCGACATCCCGATGAAGCGGATGATGGAGGAACGGTGGGGATGCCCGTTTCACTTTGGCGTGGACACGGACGTGGCGGCGGTCGCCGAATACTACCTGGCGGAGCTGGATGTCAAGCGGTTTCTCTATGTCACGATCAGCACAGGAGTGGGCGGCGGCTTCTTGCTGGATGGCAAGGTGTATCGCGGCATCGGTGGGATACATCCTGAGGTCGGGCATCAGAGCCTGGCGGCTCGGGTGCGCTATCCTGAGCGCGTGCGCTGCGGTTGCGGGAACCCGGATTGCTTGGAGGCATTGATCTCGGGGTCGGGGATTGAGCGGGTCTATGGGAAGCCTGCTACAGAATTGGATGCGGAGGAATGGGATGAGGTGGCGTGGAACCTGAGCCAAGGCCTGCGGAACATGATCATGATGCTGTCGCCGGACTTGATCGTGCTGGGCGGCGGCGTGACGACTGGTGGAGGGGAGCATTTCTTGGAGCGGACATTTTCCTATCTGAAAGGGAATCTGACCTTGGCGAGGTTGCCGGAAATCCGGGTGTCGAGCTTGGGGTATGACACTGCACTCCTGGGGGCGGCTTGCTTGGCGCGCGGGATGGGGGGAGATTGAGTGGGGAGCGCACGGTAGAGTCGTCATGTTCCTAGCGATTCCCCTGCAAGACTATCCCATGGTCGCCGCCACCTAATCAAAATGCAACTATATTGAATCACCAATATCTTGATCTATGAGCAGGTTCATCTTCTGGTCGTTCACAGTGGCTCTGGCGGGCTTCCTCTTCGGATTTGACATCGTGGTCACCTCCGGGGTTGACAAAATCCTGCAGCAGCTTTGGGCGACTTCGGACTCATTTCATGGATTCGTGGTGATCGGCGGGGCGCTTTGGGGTACGGTCCTCGGCGCCATGATCGGTGGTTGGCCGACGAATGCCTGGGGCCGGAAAAAGACCTTGATCGTGATTGGGGTGCTGTATTTCGTGTCTGCAGCTGGAGCGGGATTGGCGGCAGATCCTTGGTCGTTCGCATTGTTCAGATTCATTGGGGGATTGGGAATCGGTGCCTCCACGATCGCTGCGCCGGCTTACATTTCCGAAATCGCCCCTGCCCGCTCCCGTGGCCGTCTGGTCGCGACGTATCAGCTCAGCATCGTGCTGGGGATCATGGCTTCCTTCCTTTCGAACTACCTCCTGAGCGAATCTGGCGAAAATGCTTGGCGATGGATGGTGGGCGTGGGGGCATTTCCCGCATTGGCGTATTTGGGAATGATCTTCTTGGTGCCTGAAAGTCCACGATGGCTCCTTCTCAAGGGTCGCCGCGAGGAAGCCGCCCATGTTCTCAAGTCAATCGATCCGCAGATGAACATGGAGGAATTTGCTCGTGCCAATCCCCCTGCCTCAGCGAAGGCCGGAGAGACGATTTTTGGTCGGAAGTACAGCAAACCCTTGTTGCTGGCATTTTTCGTGGCTTTTTTCAATCAACTCTCCGGCATCAATGCCTTCCTTTATTACAGCCCCCGGATATTCGAAGTCGCTGGGCTCGGTAGCAGCACCGCCTTCTTGAGCAGCGTGGGCGTGGGAATCGTGAATGTCGTTTTCACAGTGGTAGGCATGGCCTTGATCGATCGTCTGGGGCGGAAACAGCTCATGTACATCGGATCCATTGGGTACATCGTCTCGTTGACGATGGTCGCGTTTGCCTTCATTTTGGGCTGGCAAGGCATGGTGGTTCCATTGTGTTTCTTCTTGTTCATCGCGTCGCATGCGATCGGACAAGGAACAGTGATTTGGGTTTTCATCGCGGAGGTGTTCCCGAACCATTTGCGCGCGTCGGGACAGGCATTTGGTTCTTCCGTGCACTGGGTCCTGGCAGCACTGATCCCCTCTGTGGTTCCGGCGACATTCACAGCATTCGGGCCGGGAGTGGTATTTGCCTTTTTCGCTGCGATGATGGTCTGCCAACTCGCATGGGTGGCCATCGCGATGCCTGAAACCAAGGGGGTTAGCCTGGAGGAAATGGGTGGTCAATTGGATGGGAAATGATGGTGGTGATGCGATTTTCTTTATTGCAGGCCCCAAATGGCGTATTTCCTATGCATGACCTAACTTGCGGCAAATGAAGGGCCTCCTGAAATTCCTGATAGGCGCTTTGCTCGGCCTGGCGATGGGCTGGGGCTTGGGGTATATCCGTGTGCCGCTCGTCGAGGCAGGCGGGAACTATTGGCCGGGCGTAGCGACTGGGGCGGGGTTCGTTTTGCTTTTGCTGGGCTGGGCTTTGATCTGGGAAAAGCCAGGGGCTGATTCGCCGCCTCCGGCGGCAGCCTCGGCTCCGATTCATCGCGGCATTTTGGGCATTGTTGATCGTGGTCGTGGGCGGGGCAGCATGCGGATGGCTTCTTTTCCAGCAGCAAAAGGAATTTGACCGTCTTTCGCAGGAACATGAGCAAAAATTCCTTGAACATGAGGCGCTTGTGGAGGCGCAACGCAACAGTTCACAGGTGAGCCGGATGGTGGGGATTCTCGACGAAGTCCGCTCATTTGTCCGCGAACATCCGGGAGATTCGCTCCCACAGCCGATGGTGGACCGAATCGCTACGCTGAGTCAGTCCTTCAAGCCATACCGGTATTTTCAAGGCGACAGCCTCTCACCCACCCGGCTCAGCCCCGAGCGCGGGCAGCTTTTGGCCTCCTTGGCTGTCATTGGCCTCGACTCGAATTCGTTTGCTCGGATCAAAAAAGTCACCGATTTCTCCCTTGCAGACATGCGTGGCGTCGTCCTCCCCGGAGCCGATTTCAGCGGTGCCCACCTCCGAGGCGCCAACCTCAGCGAGACCAAGCTCCGACACGCCAACCTACGTTCAGCCGACCTCCAAAGCGCCCTCCTCTGGGCCGCCGACCTGGACAGCGCCAACCTGAGCGGCGTGAACATGCGCTACGCCAACGCGCAATGGGCACTGATGAATGGGATCGTGATGGTGAAGGGGAATTTGAATGGGGCGGATATTGGGAATGCGAAATTACGTGGGGCATATTGCCGAAAAACGAACTTTCGATTTGCTCACGGCAAAGGCGCAATGCTCATCGAGGCCAATATGGAACTAGTTGATTTTCTGGCCTCTGATTTGTCGAAAGCCAATCTCACTCGATGTGATTTGGACACTACAAATCTCCGGCTGGTTCGATTCGCAGATGCTGTGATGGACGAAATTTCCCTGAACGCCACGCGGGTAGGACAGGAATCCTGGGAGAAAGTGCTTGATGAGTGGAATTGGTCAGGAGCATTTCCACTGAGTTCAAAGTATGTGCTTCAAAAAGATTCCACCAAAATGTTTGAAGCAGCATACATCCTCAAATCCAATTAGTTCACTTCCCAAAAATCTGCACAATAAATCACCCTGCCGGGATCCTCGACACCTCCTGCAAGACCACATTGAGTTTATTGGCAAATCTGATTACAAGTGGATCTTGGACCCGGAAGGGCATCATCCCAATGCGGAATGCCCATTCATAATATTCCTGAAGCCGATTGAGGTATTGTGCGAGCAATTCAGGGGTCCAGGTTGTCTCGGATTGGATTTCGAATTCGTCACGCAGCGCATGCCCCAACTGTTGCCCCCATTCATTGTTGATCATATCCACGTAATTGTCAACGGGATTGTTGTTCACATCGGATAGCTGTCCGCTTGTAAATGAACCAGTTGTCAACGCGGGCATGTTTTTGCGCTCATGCAAATCTGCGACCAAATCCGCGAGGTCCTCTGAGAACAATGTCGTGATAAAGGCCTGCGCTGTCATGTGGTTGAAAGTATTCAGGTAGCCCTTCTCCGAAGAATCCGCAGATGTATGGAAGGCCAAATCAATGGTACATATATTGCGGACAGATGCTTCACCCAAGTCAAAAAAGGCGGGGTCGCCCTCTCCATACTCTAAGGGAACCCTCCGGGCAAGTGTCAAGACTCTCTCAAGATCCTTTCTGTACGCAACGACGTCTGACGCCCCCATGGTCATCGCAATGCGGTCAGGCACTCCGCCGTCCTTCGCAGCCTGAATATCTGCCTGACTGACGCCGGAAGAAAGCACGCTGGTCACCTCGGTCCCCCCACTGCAATGTGCCAGCAATACCATGGTATTTCGCAGCGAATCGGGCGACTCCCAATCCGCCCCATACCTCACCCTAACCGCCTTCTTGAACTCCTCCAGTGACGCAAACCGCGTAGCCAGCAGTGCCCCGCGAATCCCCGCCCATGGCGGAAGTTCACCAGTGATCGAATCCCGCTCCGGCTCTGGGCAGGTACACTTCCTGACAGTTTCCTTCCATTCGGGCCGATCTTCTGCGCATCCAGCAACACCCAAGGCGCCCATCAAAAGCGCAACGGGCAGCCACAGCCTTATGAATCCAGCCTTCATCAGCAGCCAATTTACCAAAAACCAGCGTCCTCCGCACTGCCGATCGATTGTCCGGCCAGCAAGGTTTTGTTATACTTGAAAGGTGTTTAAAGGAATCTCCATCGCCCTGCTACCCCGTATGATGGCTCATTTCGCCTTGCTGATGTTCTTATTGATGCATTTCTCGATGCAAGCGCGGGACTTCAGCATCGTATCCCATGGGGCAGTCGGAGACGGGAAAACACTGAATACCAGCGCAATTCAGGCGACGATCGACGAGGCATACGCCAGCGGTGGTGGGAGGGTCATCGTGCCCAGGGGCCGATTCCTCTCCGGCAGCATCGTCCTCAAGTCCAATGTCGAACTCCATCTGGAAAAAGGCGCTATCATCCTCGGCAGCACCGACCCGAAGCAGTACATCCAGCTCCACAACAATACCTGTGTCGGCTACAAAGCCCTCCTCCTCGCCTATCAGTCGGAACATATCGCGCTCACCGGGCAAGGCACCCTTGATGGCCAAGGCAGCCGCCTGGCCCTGAACATCGACAGCCTGTTCTACATCGGGCAAATCGACTCGGTACAGTATGAATTCCCCGAAAAGCGCCCCAAATGGTTCCTCCGGCCACAGGTGATCCAGTTTTTTGACTGCAAGGACGTGCGTGTCGAGGAGGTAACGGTCAAGAACTCGGCCTGTTGGGTGCAGACTTATGTGCTGTGCCAAGACCTCAGGATCGACCGCATTCGAGTGGAAAGCGACGCCTATTGGAACAATGACGGCATCGACATCGTGGATTGCCGCAGGGTCAGGGTCACCCGCTGCGACATCAACGCCGCCGACGATGGCATCTGCCTGAAGTCCTACCTCGGACACATCTACTATACGCACCCGAGCATCACCTCATGCGACAGCATCCTCATCGAAAACTGCAGGGTGCGTTCAAGTGCAAGCGCAGTGAAGTTTGGAAGCGCATCGTTCGGAGGATTCAGGAACATCGTGATCAGGAAGATCAGGGTGTATGACACATTCCGGTCCGCGATTGCATTGGAAATGGTGGGCGGCGGTGTCCTTGAGAATGTGCTCGTAGATGGAGTCCGCGCGACCAACACCGGGAATGCGATCTTCATCCGCCTCGGTCAAATGCACCGCGAACCTGGCATTCTCCGCAACATCGTCATTCGAAACATGGCGGTCCAGGTGCCGTGGAGGCGGCCGGACTACGATTACGAGATGCGAGGCCCCGCATTGCCATTCTTTCACAATGTTTTCCCCAGCTCCATCGTGGGCTTGCCTGGGCATCCTGTGGAGAACGTCACCCTCGAAAACATCCTGATCACCTACCCCGGACGCGGCAATCCCGCCTATGCGAACCTGCCCCTGTCACGACTCGACCAGGTGCCTGAGCTACCCAAGAAATACCCCGAATTCTCGATGTTTGGCGAGTTGCCAGCATGGGGGATTTATGCCAGGCACGTCAACGGACTGACCATGCGGAACATGCGCATCCAGATCAGAAAACCAGATTATCGCCCCGCCGTTGTGCTGGATGATGTCCAGGGGTTCTCAAAACAGCAGCTGCAAATCGACGGCGATGACAAGTCGGGTGACGACGTGGTCAACCACAACGGCCGCTAGACTTCCTGAGATCGTTTTCAAGATAAAGGGATTTGAACCCAAGATTCTGCATGCTCTTCATGGTCGGCCAACGTTTCCCTACATTCCGCCTTGCCTCTTGAAAAACCAGCAAACACCCACCCAAATCACTGATTTTCATAGCATTTCCAACAGTATCAATTCCCACTCCGAACCTCATTTGAGGATCAAGGGGTTTCAATTCAAGTTGTATCTTTGAATCAATGGCTGCCGAATCCCCCAATAGCATGATTGGATTGCTGATCGCATACTTCGACGACATGCTTCCGCTTACCGATGAGGAAAGGCAGCTTCTGACCTCCAAATTCCAATCGAGGCTGTACCGCAGGCGGCAGTTCGTCTTGCAGGAAGGCGATGTCTGCAACACCGTCAACTTTGTGGTCAGCGGCTGCCTGCGGATGTACAAAATCGACGAAGCAGGCACCATCCACATCATCCAATTCGCGATAGAAAATTGGTGGATCTCCGATATGGGGAGCTTTTACAGCCGGAGCCCCTCGGAGATGAACATCGAGGCAGTGGAGGACACGACCGTGATGCAAGTCAAGCATGACGACCTCCTTGAACTCTACGAGAAAGCCCCAAAATTCAACCGCTTGTTTCGGGTCTTGGTGGAAAGGAGCCTCATCGGAATGCAGCATCGCTTGCTCCAGAACCTCAGCGCAGATGCTTCCGTGCGCTATGAATCATTTTTGAGCCAGTACCCCGAACTCGCCAATCGGGTTCCCAATACCCACATCGCATCCTATTTGGGCATAACCCCTGAATTCCTCAGCAAGATTCGGAACAGGCGTGCGACTGGCTGAGGTACCCTTGAACTAGATTAAGCCTATTTCCTAAACTACTTCATAAGTGGCTGCGGCCCCCGCGACCCAACTTTGTATTGTAAATGTTAAACACAATTGCAGAGTATATGAAAACTTCAAATGCAAAAGTAGCCGTCATCGGCCTCGGAAACATCGGCAAGGTCGTGGCAACCAACCTCGTGAAAGGCAATCGAGAGGTGAACATTGCGGACATCAATCCCTCCAAGGCACAAGATCTTGCCAAGGAACTGGGCCCCCTTGCCAAATCCATGGAAATCGTTGATGCCATCAATGCTGCAGAGATTGTGGTGATGGCGATCTACTTTGACGCCATCAAATCCTTTTTCGCGGACCATGCTGAGGCATTGCAGGGGAAGATCATCATCGATCCCTCCAACCCCATCGCGCTGGACGAAAACGGTGGCTTCAAGAAAATCATCAGTCAGGATGAATCCGCCGGACGAATTCTGTCCTCCTTGCTGCCTCAAAACGCCAAATTGGCCAAAGCCATGGGAACATTGGGAGCCGCCACGCTTTCCCAGGCAGCGTTTCAGGAACCGCAGAAGGTCCTGTTCTACGCCACAGATGACCAATCCATCAATGCAGAAGTCGAATCCCTGATCAAGGACAGTGGATTTGCACCGTTTCGTGTGGGTGGTCTCGACAAATCCATCGACATCGAGGTCTTTGGTGGCCTGCATGAGTATGGCGCACTTGGAAAAGCCGTCACCCTCGACGAAGTCCCCACAAAAGCCTGACCTAGGAAGTCTCATCGTGGATGCCTCAAGGAGAGGCTCCACGATAGACCTCCACTCACTTCATCATTCACAATAAGAGCGATATGAAAAAGTTAACCTCCGTTGGATCCGTTGCCGCATTTGTGGCGATCGCCTCAACCCTGTTGTTCACAAGCTGCTCCGACAAGCAGCACGAATCTGCCCAGCAAAAGGAAATCGATTCCTTGCGCAACCAAATCAAGGAATTGACCGCCGGAAACGAGGCCATTGAAAAGCACCTGGCTACATTCGACACACTGGACTACACGGTCTTCAGCAAGCAGGAATGGGCCAGAATGCACGAAAGCCACGCCAAAGACATCATTGTCCATTGGCCGGACGGTCGTCAGGTCGTGGGCCTCGAAAGGCATATTGAAGACCTGAAGTCCATGTTCGTCTATGCACCGGACACTCGGATCAAGGAGCATCCAATTCGCTTCGGCTCAGGCAATATGACTGCCGTGACGGGCACCTTTGAAGGCACCTTCACCTTGCCGATGCCCACAGGTGACGGGAATTTCATCCAACCCACAGGCAAGGCCTTCAAAATGCCGATGGCCACCATCGGAATCTGGGGTCCCGAAGGCACCATGACCGAGGAGCACCTGTTCTGGGACAATCAGACCTACATGAACCAAATCCGGACTAGACAAAATGAGTTCATCATGAGGCGACCAAGTGAATCAACGCCTTGGTCGCCTCGCGATGGCATTCTTCTGCATCCAGCATTCAGAATACACACAGATCAACCTAAACCAACCAAAGCAAATGCTCCCAAGCAGAGTAAATTCACACTACTTGGCCCCCTACCCGCGCTAGATGCATCATCAGGCTCCAATGCCCAAAGCTTACAATCGCATTTTCGGATCTGAAATTTGGAATGAGGAAGTGATAACAAAACGAATCGCCTCCCCACTGGCACTCCTTTACCACGAAATGAAAAAGCCGGCCCAGGCGGCTTGTACCCACAACGGGACAAAGTTCGGAACCCACTTTGGGCTGATTTGGGGCTTACAATGGCTTTTGTCGAGGATGTGAAGAGGGGCAATCGTTGAACCCAATAGGGCCATATTGGCTTGCCGCATGACACGACCCGTCGGTAAAGGGCCGTGTTCAAAACCAACCGTCTCAAGCCTATCTCGGCAAAACGATCAACTTCTTCGAGAAAATCTCGTGGTCCGAAGTCAAGCTAACGAAATAGACTCCTGCTGCCCAACCTTCCGTGGAAATGGAGAAAGTTTCAGGAAGCTCCATCAAGTTTTGTGCAAGAACTTCCTTCCCGGCAAAGTTTCGCACTTGAAGGTCCACTCGGTTGTGGAGAAGAGCGCCAGTAGCAAGCACATTGACCGCTCCTCTTGTTGGGTTGGGATAGAGCATGAAGTCCACCTGCCTTGGCTTAGGCACATTCACAAACGGAGCAAAGCTACCAGAACGGTATCGGACGGTACCAGAGGCATCGTCTTGCCACACGACGTGAACCATCCCGTTCGAGATTGCAACATCGACATTCACTGCTGCGGTCATTCCAGTCCCCACAAAAACTGAGTCATAATCCGCAGGAAAACCATCCTGAATGTTGTCGGTGAAGAGAATGGGAATCTGTGCGTTCATATTGAAGTTTTGCCGCCACACCACCGCCACTGCTGGGCCATTGCTGGCAATCCTTGGAAAATTCTGTGAGGTGATGCCGATTTGTGTCCCAATAATGGGCACTCCGACCGCGCCCTGGGCGGTTGAGATGGAGGATTTGCTTAGGTAAACCAGTGGGCTGCCACTCTCTTGGCTCATAAACACTGAATAAAGGCTATCACCAATGATAACCCCATCCGGGCCGGAGGAGGGACACTTCATTAGCATCCAATTCCCTTGATCTACTGGCATGCCCTGTCCAAATGAGATTCCTCCATTCGTAGAAATTCCTGTCCAGGTATCACGGATATTGTTGAGATTGTCCCGATAAGACATACAGGCCGTGTTGCCATCGATGACGATGGAGCCTGGGCAGCAATCGCAAACGGTGCCGCCCGACCACCCACTCGCCAACTGATCGGAAGCAAAGGAATTTCCACCATCAGTGGATTTGGCTACGACCCACCTTGCATTGCCAAAGCTGGGATCAAACTTCATAAAGGCAACGAGCGGATTGCCCAAAGCATCTACATCCAGCGTGGGGAAGCGCGAAATGCTGTCTGCGATAGCATCCACCTGCACTGGATTGCCAAAGGTCATACCGCCATTCAGGGAACGCAGAATGAAGACATGATTGGTATCAGAGGCCTCTGGAGTCCGTTTCACGACCACGAAAACCGTATCGCCTTGGGCGGCAATGTCTGGCCCCATCCACGATTGGGTGGCAACAGTGTAACCACTTGGGTTCACTTTCATGGGCATGGAAAACGAACTCCCCGTCCATCGTGAAATAAAAACTGATTCATCCGAAGTGCGCCCCCAAATGATGAGCGGGTTACCTGAACCATCCACGGCGATGCGGGGATGGAGGTTATCATAGCTACTTTGGGCCACGTCCATCGAGGCTGACCATGTAACGCTACCCTGGGAATGCAAAGAGATCGCAGAAAGCAACAGGGTTGCCAAAGCAAGCATTCTTGCCACTCGGAGTTGAAGTTTTCTCATTGCCTATACCTTGAATGACTGTAAAGAAACGAAGTTTGGGGAATAATCCAGCTAAACCTACTGACAAGCAACCGAAACGCTTCCGTCACAATTCTCGGTCACTGTCCCTACCAATACTGGGGGTACTGTAAAGCAATTCGTATGCGGATTGTTGGGGCATTCTGAGACAAAATACACATCCCAAACGCTGAAACATCCATCGCTACCAGCGATACAAATGCCGATTGCAACTCTATAAGCTTCGTAATGCCCCCCCCCTTTTGGTTGGGGAGCATTGGGACAACTTTGGCGGACGTTGTGAATCGCCCGTGCCTCATTGAGACAGGCTTGCGCACTTGCAGTAGTGACGAGGGAAAGGAAAAGGCCCAAGACCACGAATTTTAAAATAAGGTACTTCATGACATTGATGTTGAACAATCGATGATAAATGAAAAACCCCACACAATCAGCAAGATAGCTCGATTTTCATCCCACTATGTTATATAATTTTGATATTTCGGGGTTTCATTGCAATGGGAAACCTATCTGCGACCTATCCGATCTACTGCAACTTGAAACAAGCCATTGGAAACGCATTTTATCTATGTTTACATCTCCAACACTTTTTTAGGATGACCCTCTACATCAAAAACATGGTCTGCAACCGTTGCATCGCTGCGGTGAATAGCCTGATAACCGATTTGGGGTATGCCCATTTCCAAGTTGGGATGGGATGGGTGACTTTGGTGGAAGAGGAATTGCAGCCCGTTCAGAAACAAGTGTTGGTGGAAAGGTTGGAGCAGTTGGGTTTTGAACTGATAGACGACCGCAAGAGCCGTATCATCGAGGCGATCAAAAACCTCATCATCCAAAAAGTGCAGCATGAGAGGCTCGATCAGCAGCGTTTTAACTGGTCAGACATGATCGCCGAAGCCCTTCATTACGAATACAAATACCTGAGTTCGTTGTTTTCTTCGGTGGAAGGCATTACCATTGAGCATTATATCATACTCCAAAAGGTCGAAAAAGCGAAGGAATTGATCGTTTACGACGAAATGAGCCTGAGCGAAATCGCTGATCGGCTGGGATACAGCAGCGTGGCGCATTTGAGCAACCAATTCAAAAAAACCACTGGAATGCCACCTGGGAAGTTCCGAGAATTGGGACTGGAACGCCGAAAACCACTGGACTTGGTGGAGTAAATTCTGCTCCTACGCAAATCTTGCATAACAAATCGAAAATTCTGCAATGTGGACGCGACATGCACGGCCCAACTTTGTAGCATGGAAACATTGTCAATTTCAGCACTCCAAAAGGCCACCTTCCCGATCACGGGAATGAGTTGTGCTGCCTGTGCTGTAAGCACGTAGAAAGCATGTTGAAGGCCGAAACGGGCATTGCCAATGCAACAGTCAACTATGCCAATGCAACGGCTTTGGTGGAATTTGACCCCAAGCTGACGCAACCCGAAGAACAGGAAGGCTGTGCAATCCATCGGCTACGACCTGATCGTGAACGGAACACCAGATGAGACCGCGATCATCGTGGAAGGTTTAGAGCGGCAAAAAGTTAGTGAGCTTGCGCAACCGCATGACCTTTTCCGCCACCTTGTCGGTGCCATTGGTGCTGATCGGGATGGTGTTCGCTCACCGTATGCCCACTACATCCTCTGGGCATTGGCCACACCCATCGTCTTTTTCTTCCGAACACAATTCTTCATCCAAGCCTTTCGCCAAGCCCGCCACGGAAAAGCCAATATGGACACACTCGTGGCTCTCAGCACGGGCATTGCCTACGGTTTCAGTGTGTTCAATACCCTTTTCCATGAATTCTGGACAAGCAAGGGACTCGAAGCCCAATGTCTATTTCGAGGCTGCGGGGGTAATCGTGGCTTTCCTGCTCGTGGGGAAATACTTGGAGGAACGTGCCAAAGCAGGGACATCGACTGCGATCAAAAAATTGATGGGCTTGCAACCCAAGTCTGTGGTTAAGCTGCTAGAAAATGGCGAAGAGACTGTGGTTTTGATTGCAGAGGTAAGGAAAGGCGACCGCTTGCGTGTGAAACCAGGAGAGAAAGTCCCCGTGGATGGCGAAGTAGTCGTTGGGACTTCGTTCGTGGACGAAAGTTTGATTTCAGGGGAACCCCGCCCGTCCGAAAAATCCCAAGGGGCAAAGGTGCTGGCGGGGACAGTCAATCAGACGGGCAGCTTTGAGATGATAGCCGAAAAGGTAGGCGGAGCAACGGTCTTGGCCCAGATCATCCAAATGGTGCAAACGGCACAAGGCAGCAAGGCACCAGTGCAGAAATTGGTGGACAGGGTGGCAAGGGCGTATTCGTGCCAGTGGTGATGGCCATTGCCATGTTGAGTCTGCTTGCATGGACTCTCTTGGGCGGCGAACATGCCTTTACACATGGGCTTGCTCGCCTTGGTGACAGTGCTGGTAATTGCTTGCCCGTGCGCTTTGGGACTTGCTACGCCCACAGCGATCATGGTAGGCGTAGGCAAGGCAGCCGAAAATGGCATTTTGGTCAAGGATGCAGAAGGATTGGAATTGGCGCATAAAGTGAATGCCATTGTCCTCGACAAAACAGGAACCATCACCGAGGGCAAGCCAGAAGTCACCCAATTGAAGTGGGCAGATGGAATTGCGGATAAAACCACAGCGATGCAAGTATTGTATGCAATGGAAGCACATTCCGAGCATCCTTTGGCACGGGCTGTTACTGCGCACCTCAAAGATAAAGTGAATGAAACCATGCCGCTTTCTGACTTCCAGAGCATCACTGGCAAAGGCGCAAAAGCTAGTGTGCTGGGCCAAACTTGGTACGTGGGCAATGCTTTACTGATCCAATCGGCAGGAATTGCAATTGCCCCAGAACTGTCAGCCCAGCAAGCCGCATGGGAAGATGAGGCCAATACCGTGATCCTCTTCGCGAATTCCAAATCCGTCCTTGCCCTCGTCGCGATTGCAGACAAGATCAAGCCGACCTCTAGGGCTGCGATCCAGCAATTGCAAGCATTGGGCATTGAAGTCTATATGCTCACAGGAGACAATGAAAAAACAGCAGCAGCCGTTTCAGCACAAGTGGGAATCCGCCATTTCCGTGGACAGACGCTCCCGAACGACAAGGCAGAGTTTGTGAAACAACTGCAAGCGGAGGGCAAGACAGTGGCAATGGTGGGAGATGGCATCAACGATTCCCAAGCCCTCGCGCAAGCGGATGTGAGCATAGCGATGGGCAAGGGATCGGACATCGCAATCGACGTTGCAAAAATGACGATCCTTTCCAGCGACCTGCTCAAACTGCTGAAAGCCATCGACCTCTCTGGAAAGACCGTGCGCACGATACGCCAAAACCTGTTTTGGGCATTTGTCTATAACATCATCGGCATCCCCATTGCGGCAGGAGCATTGTATCCCTTCACAGGGTTTTTACTCAATCCCATGATTGCTGGGGCTGCAATGGCGCTGAGTTCTGTGTCTGTCGTCACCAACAGTCTTCGGCTTAAATGGCAGCAATGAATTACATGTCTATTCACCTTAATCAAAATCATATTATGAAATTCAAGACCAATATCAAATGCGATGGATGCATTGCTACCGTCACGCCCATCCTCGACCAATCTGTCGGCAAGGGAAACTGGAGTGTGGATTTGGCAAACCCACTTCGCATCCTGACCATTTCGCTGGACGAGGTTTCAGGCGAAGCCATCAAAAAAGGTTTGGCAACTGTGGGCTACCAAGCCGACGAAATCAAGGAATAGCGCATATTTTTATATAATTATGACCGTCTATTCTTGTGATCGATGGCACAA
>JAXLVK010000027.1:0-64349 GCA_046329055.1 Bacteroidia bacterium | reverse complement strand
TCAACTTCTTCATGACCTCGCTGGGTTTGAACGGCGTGGTGACGGATCAGTGGCTTTCTCCGATCCTGCGTATGCCTCGGATCGGAGTCCGGAAGATCGGCGACTTCCTGCGGAATGCCGTTCAGAAGGGGGTGGACATCGTGGTGAACTTGGTCAAGGACAAGTTCAAGGGGCTGTTCAAGCGGCGGGGTGGGAATGCTGAGGGGGACGACGACGACAGCGAAAATGAAGGATCGAACAAGCCAGTAAATAATGCCAATCTGGATCATTGGAAAACGCTCCTGAAGCCCTTCAGTGACAAGGAAAGGCATCCCCACCAACTCTATATGTCGAAAAGGAGATCCAAATATGTGCCCATCATGGCTTCCGAAAAGCCAAGCCCGGTTGCACACAAGATTCGTGAAAGTGGAATGCCGGAGGATAAGAAAAAGGCAGCAATTACGCCAAACGGGTTGATTATCGAATCAATATCGGGGAGTATGATCCAAAGTCTGAAAAATGGACCAAGGGCAGGCAGATTCTTTCGGAATCGGTTTTTGTCCCTTCACCCATCTTTGAAAATGCAACTTTCAAGGTTCAACTCAGAGATGCGACGCCCGGAAAGTTACACATGGCGCTCGCAAGCAAATTTGGTGCTGATCGATTGGAATACTATAAATCCATGATTAAGACCGGAGATGCTCAGAAAGTCAAAGGCGATTATCGCGATATGGCTGAATTCAAAGCACAGGCTACCATAAAGAGGGCCAACCCAATCATCATTGAAGACATAATGAAAGCAGCTGGCACTGGCCATATCACCCCCTGAGAAACCTACTTAAAAATCTAGCACAAGGTTATGAAAGATGTCATTGAATCTATCAAAAAATCGGTCTTCATTTATGGAATGCAACATTGGTGGGGCGATGAGTTTCCCGCTGAGAGCAATGATACAATCAGTCGGTTGTTCATGAAAATCCCGGGTGGGAACCAAAATACACTTCTGCCCTTTTTACAGAACCAAGTGGGATTTCGGATTGAGTGGCGTTGGGGAGACCCGGAGTGGTTGGGACTCAACGCCTGTGGGCAGATTCGCTTTCCGGGTGTGGAGCGCTTGCTGGAAGGCGACCCTGAGACGGGTATGAAACCCTACGGAAAGGGCTATGAGAACCTCCTGTGGAGCAAGAAGAAAAACAGGGGCTGGGATGCTCGTTTTGATCAGTTCCTAATGATCGATGACTTGGGCTTGGGAAATGCTGTATTGCTAGACCCTGCGAATGAAACACTCTACTTATGGTTGTTCAATACAGGCGCATTTCCGCTCATATTGGAACTCTCCAGGTACTTCGAGACCGCATTTCGATTTCGAGGCCTATACCTCTGGCAGAAGTTTTTCCTTGTGGAAGGCACTCAACTGCCGGAGAATTTGATCCTCATCCACCATTTGCAGATACCTAGGCTCTTTCCTGACCTTGCTGATTATGTAGAGGATTTACCTGTACCGGCATATTTGCTTATCTCAAGGGACAGGAATTATGAAGAGCAGATCAATGGCATGGATGATCGGCTCTCCGACCTTGGAGCTGATATCAATGACGGCGAATCGAATTACGGTAGTTCCTTGCAAGCCATCAACAAAGTGATCCAATCCCATGGGCTGCAATTCGATCCCGAGTTGCTGGCTTATTTTGTCTCGGCTGGAACGACAAAGAAAGACTGGGAATTCACCCTCAAAGATGGTACAAAGACGGGCGGCACTTTTACCTTCTTTGGCCTGGATGAAATGTTCGGTGGCCCAAAAGAGTCCCGCGCCAAGAACGTAGATTGGGATTTCTGCACCTTCAAGTTTTTCGGGTTTGGGAAGGATGAGGAAAGGAGCGAGATGTACCAACGCTTTTTCAAAGACCGCACGATGTATTGGGAGGCTTACTGTCAGGTATTGCTTGTGCCGGATGAGCATGGACGGCTGCATATGGAGATCATGTACGATGTGGATGAAATCAATGCCTACCCGGTGCCCTTCCCTGCCTTCGTGGACAAGTTGATCGCGACCTGTGGGATGTCATTTTGGGCGTATCATCTGGCGCCGAAGTGGTTGGACTTGAAATTCCATCCATTCGAGGGGCCGCTGAAGGAGGTGTTTCCAGATATTGATACGGAGGGATTTCAGTTTCATTCGTAGGGCCCCAGGCGATGACGGATGAGATCCTACTAGGGACGGAGTGGTAGGAATTGTGGTGGGTCCGGGCTTATCTTGGGAAATGGTTCGCACCCTCTCCAACAACTACACCCACTTGAAGAAATTCGAGGAGGGGATCAAGAAGTTCATCAAAAAGGACGAGGCGCTCGGATATCGAGTGGCAGGGATGCGGGGCGATATAAAGTACTGGCCATCTGGGCTGTACGATTCAGACCGGAACAACTCCCGAAATAAGAAGCAATACCATGTGCCTGCGGCATTCTATGGTAGGGGCATCAAGTCCGAGATGTTTGCCAGGTACATGACCTTCACGTCCTGGAGCTACAAGAAAGAGGGTAACAGGTGGAAGCGGGACAGCTTCGAACCGGTGCCCAAGCTGGTGATCGAGAACGAATAGCCCAACTGGCAAACACCGGTCATACCGAGCACGGGGACGGTGAATCAGGAGGATTTGCTGGCGATGGCGAGTTCTTCGACTCCAGAGGGAAAACTTATGCTCGAGAACAAGGCCAAGCGGCCCATCATACACCAAATCCTTACTAGGCACAACTACGAAACAATCGAGGACTTCGGAAATCGGGTTGAAAAGTTTCGACTTCGAATGTATGGTAGTATTCAGGAAAAGGCGAGACTATCTATGCTGCCGGAATATGGGCTCAGTTCCCAAAACTTTGGAGACCTGCCAGAAGCGCTTGATATGTTAATAAGAAAGGGTAAAATTACAATAAAATGAAAGAATGGAGCTCTAAAATGGCATTTATCGGTTCCGAATTAAAGGGGCTGCTGAAATCATTGGGTGAAGACTCCTTCCGTCCGGCGAGAGCGTCTGAAACTAGCAAGGACGAAGAAGAGGATAATCTGGTAAAACGAATTGAGGATCGATTTGGCCCAATACCAACTGATTTACTTAGCCTTTTGGTTGAAGAGTTGTCTGCATTCCGGTTTTCTTGGCAGTTGGTCCTCGATGAGCCTCCACAGGTCTTCTCGTATGGAGGGAATCTGGACATGAAGGGCATTTTTTCAATCTGCATGTACCTAGACATCGTTGAAAATCAAAGCCCAAGTGATAGCGAAGCCGAAAAGGCCGACCTTGCCTATTTGCAAGGATTGATGAAGGATCATGGCTATATGGTGATTGGCAGCCTAAGTGTGCGATGGATTTGGCTCATGGTCAGGTTTGAGGGAGATACACATAGCCTTTACCTCTACATGAACGACCGCAAGCCTCCGCTCCGGCTGACGGTGAAACTCGAGGAATTCCTCGATCTCGCCATGCGGGTGCGGGGCATCTCGGAGTTTGCGCTGCACCTCACCGAGGATTTTCCCGAGCAGATGGAGCGGTTCCGGTATCTTGGGTTTTTCGAGAAGGTGGAGCGCCTCTTTCCAGGAACCGACCTCTCCCCATTCCGGCACCGTGAGCGATGTGATCCTGCCGAAAGTTGCATCGTTCGGGATGGGCGATTGGCGTTCAAGCGTCGGACATTGGAGGCATTTGCGAAGATGCCCGCTAGCACAACCTTCCAAAGGTGGCACCCCAAAGCCGATGTTGAGATTTTCCAGGACTTGCCACTCACGGTCTGGTACCATCAGCTAGTGAATGATGTGAAGTTCTGCGATCCCTTTGAAGCCTTTTACACCATGACGCAGAAGTTGGAGGTCTGCTGGAAGGTGGATGGCTCAGTGAAGGGCTGGTTCAATTTTCCGCGTCTGCATGAGGAAATCTTCCCCAAAGGCCACGCTCCAGAATATTACGGCCTCTCCCCCGAGGACGAACCGCACCTCGTGGGCAAGTACGTCTTCTACACCGATCAGTACAATGACATGCTCGTGGAGTTCGAGGGCGATGGGCTCTGCTCATTCCACCTTTTGTACCTGGAAGCGGATGACTATGCGACCTACCACATCACCGACGACTTTGACTGGCTTTTCACGCAGTTGCTGAACACGCGGGGGCTGTATTGGTGGAACTATTTCCTGGTATTCAAGCCCTCCGGGGGCGATCAGCGGTATTTGCAGTTCCACCAGCAGATGCGGGAGTATTTCCCGGACGCGGACATGTCGCTGTATCCGGATCCGGCGGGGTTGTGAGGGGCATCGGCATGTGGCTGTCTGAATATGGTTGGGATGGCTGCCTTCATTGGGATGGCTGTCGGCGTGGATTTCTCGTGGGTTTGCGTAATTTGGCGGGGAAGCAAGAAATGAAATAGGTCACGTCAATGATCACTGATACCGAAACACTTGACATCCTGCGCACGGGAGATGTGCAGCGAATTCTTGAACATCTTCATGGCCTGCCGCGTGCGGAACTGAGGGCTGCTTTGATCGCGGACTTTGTCGCGTTGACGGAGCTCATACGGTCCGATGAATATAAGCTCCACGATACTGAATGGATGTATCTTCCTTGGTGGCAGGAACAAGAGGAACGCGAGAACATGATTCAAACGCATGCGCAATTGGAGGCTTGGGAATATTGGCCCGACGAGCATTTGGAATTTCTCTTTACGAAGCCGATGATCTCTTTCAGGCTGAAGGTGGACCTGGATTCGTTGATGGATACAGCCTACCTTTTACCGAATCTTGTGTATCTAAGTCTCTCCGACCAAAAGCCTGCGGATCCTATCCTGAACGTGCGTAACATGCCCAGACTCTGGTGCATCAGATGCATCAATTCTGGAATCGAGGAGGTTTCGGATTCTATTTTGAGACTTGGTGACCTTCGGAAGTTGGAATTGTCCAAGAATAAGATTCGAATCGTTCCAGCTACTTGGTCTGCACTGCAGCTTGAGGTTCTTGACCTTAGTGAGAATGAACTTGAAACAGTGCCTTCCTGGCTCTTCGCCCAACCATCCCTCAAAAGGCTCCAATTGTCAAACAACAACTTGAAGCGGATCCCTCTGCCTGTTGAAGAGGTACAGATGGAATGGAAGTTCTTGTTCCTGGATGGAAACCAAATCGAGGATTTTTCCTTTCTTGAGCGTATGAAGGCAATTGAGAATCTGACTATCCAAGGCAACCATGTCGCAATATATCCGGTAAAATTGCCCATCATTCACGATGTAAAGCTTGACAGCGATCAATGGAATCGCTTGGCTCCATTATTTCCGCTGGGACTTCGTTCAATAACGATCTCAAAGGGCCATGCCACTGCGTTGCTCAACCAAATCGGGCCTGCAGTTGAAACCGTTTGTGGGTTGTCCATGATCAAACTTGAGATTGAATCCAGTTTCGACCTTAGGCGGTTTTCGAGTTTGAAATCCTTGCATCTCGAGTCAGTTGGAGGTTTCTCCGAATTGCCACAGGTCCTGTTCGATCTCCAACAGTTAGAAACAATAAGTTTCTTGGATTGCCACATTACATCTCTTGCCGGGCCTTGGTCTGGCCTCAGAAACCTCAAAAGTGTGACGTTCAGCTCTTGCGGAATCGTGGATATTCCTCAAGCGTTTTTTTCTCTGCCTCGAAAAGTGGAAATAGACCTTGAGGATAATCCTATCCCCGTAGTTCAAAAAATGAAGTTGAAACGCCACTTTAAGGATTTGAATATTTGATTTTTCCAAGAGTTCCTTTTAAACGAAAACATTCTTCCTTGGAGATTTGCTGCCAGCAGTATCAGGCTTTGACATGCTCAGCCACGTGACAATTCGGCAGGGCCCGGGAGCATAGGCAGAGGAATTGAAGTTGATGGTCGTGTCTCCTTGGGAATCGGGATTTAAGCTCAATGGACCCACAAAAAATATCAATGCAAAGGGGAAACGCGAATGCATTGATGGGGCAAAATGCAAAGCGCTCTTTGTAACCAGGTTAGCCCAAGAACTTATGGAATGCTATTTCAAGTATATTTCTTGCAAAAAGGTAGTGAACGTGTACAATGCAGAGGAATTGAGACAGCTTCCGAACGTTTCATTCTTGAATCCACCTCTGGATGGATGGCTAGAGGATATTGAGACCAATATTGGTCAAAGCCTACCGATAGAGATCAAGCAATGGATCACCGACTTTGGCTCCTTTCAAATTTCGGTTGCTCTTGACTATTTGCCGAATATCATCTTCTTAGGAACGAGTCCAGACATTTCAATTTGGGATGACATTCTCGAATTCAACTACCCCAACAACCCGTCCAATCCACTTGATTACTTGGTTTTCGCTTACGAATACGACGGCCGATCTGATAACTACTACGGATTGGATCAAGCAGGGAAGGTTTTGGCAAATAAGAATTGGTTTGCAAAAAGACATTTCACAAATCGTTCCGCATTCACTGGAGCCAATTGGGTTTGGGTCTCTGACAATATCCAAGAGTTCATGGATCAGAAGGTGTCGCTTTTTACCAGCACCCCAGAAGAATATGAAAGACGGAGTTCATTGGGAGTTTGATCGGTCAATTTTTACGAATTCTTGGGTGTAGGATGCGAAACCTGTAATTGAAGATCTCCGTGAGTCCTATGGAAATAGCTAGACGGAGGTTGGTGAAGTAGCCCCAGGCGATGGTGGATGAGATCCTACCGGGGACGGAGTGGTAGGAATTGTGGTGGGTGAGGGCTTATCTTGGAGGATGGACAAAGCGGTGGAATACACTTTTGGTCGGTTCGCCAACACGATCAAGCCCCGCCCAAGCTATTACGCGAAGCGGCTGGAGTGGAAAGCTGGCTTCTACGTCCCTGTGGGGAGCAAGGGCGACAACTCTGACTGGAAGAGGGAGCCGAACGCGGTCTATGAGGCGACTTTTGGGAATGCGGACCTGCCGCTGCCGAACTTCACCGGGAAGGAGAAGCCGATGTTCAATACCGCGACGAGGGCAAGGTTGCTGCAGTTGGCGCAGGATAATGGGTTCACTCCCGATAGGGCAAAGTTAGGATTTCAAGCAGATGTGCTTGCAAAAGCCCAGAACATCAATCCTGAACGATATTCAACTGCTGCCGATTTTGAATCAAGAATCACTGCCAAATTTGGCCAAAGCGAAGGCGTTTGCGTTAATTAGTTCGGGACCTCGAAAACAATATCACCTTATGATAACCCAAGAAATTCTTGGGCTACTGAATAATATTCGGACAGAAATGGAATCAGATTTGCGTTCATATTCCACCATTGGATTTTCCCGACAAATTGCCAGGGATATTGGAACGTTTCGAAAAGACACAGGAATCAAGTTATCCAACAGCAATATCGAATTCTTTCAATGGGGAAAACCAACCAAGCATTGCACTGACTGCAAAGCAGATGGATAGCGGAAAAACGTTGAATATCAGCATTTTCTACGACCTTGATTTCATGGTTTCGGAATGACAACATCAAATTCGACAATAGATTATTCCGAAGTATTCTTGGGATTTTTGTATGACAAAAGTACTGAGGATCTGAACGGGAGAAAATCGAGTCTCTATCTTTGGGGGGTTCAGTTGGCCTGAATACATCCTCCTCGACCTCCGGGAGCCCAATGACAATCCCGAGGTGTACTCTGCGCTACCCTCCCGGCTTTTCAAGCTGAGCCTGCGGTTTTGGAATTACCTTGAGCACCTGCTCAAATTCCGGGGGTGTACCTTTGGGAGCGATATTTCACCGACGATCCCGATGCCTGCACGCACCCCGTCATCCGCGACGGCTTCCATGCAGACTTCAAGGAGATTTTCCCGATTCCACTACGGAAGTGCCGCCACAGACGGCATTTGACCTGGCCGGAAATCACTTTGAGGTCCTTGCGAGTCAACGGAACTACGCCGAGCGCTTCGACCGCATGGTTGACGGACTCCGCAAGAAGGAGGGCGTACAAGTAGCCCAATATGAACGATGGCCTGGGGTGCCCAACTTTATGCTGCAGAAGGGATGGTACGGTCCGACGGCCTGCTGGACGATGACATGCTGGCTTTCTACAGCAGGGTCGGGAAAATTGAGGCTCCTCTGGCACCACAAGGCAGGAGGGCAAACGATCTCCGAAGCTGATTTCCTCATATCCCGCTTCGATGAGATGATGGGAGGCAAGTCTCCGATTTATGCCTACCGTCATCGCTGGGACCACGACATCAATGAGAGAATGGGCTGGGATGCCCCGGAAACTGCAGGGATGCGTCTGTTTTCGGATGGCCCTTATGGTGAGACCTTGATCAAATTTGACGAACAGGCCGGCAAACCCCTGCTCTACGCGCTGCAGGAGGACGAGCCCTTCCGCCTCACTGTGGACTTTCGCGAGTACATCGAGCTGCTCCTGGAGAATGGCGGCATGGCGCGCTGGCAATTCTACCTCACCGACCCGGCGGAGTATGAACTGCTCCCCAGCCCTGCGCGGTTTCAGCTCAATATGCGGAGGTTGTTCCCGAACGCGGATTTGGCGCGGTATCGGAGGAAGTGATTGCTATGACGCAGGGGTTCCAAAAGGTCATTTCCGATACGATTCATTCAAGGATCAAAATGCAATCGCAGAAAATTGCCGTATCTTCCCCTCCAATGAAGCCCACCTCCACCCCACTCACCTCCCTCCTACTCGCGGTAGCCATCGCATTCATCGGCTGCTCGCCACAAACAGAATCCCAGAATATGGAAATCCAAAACCAGGAAGCCAAAATCATCGAATCCCGGGACAGCGCTAACGCCCATTACGGCGAGGTGGTGACGCTGCGCGGTAAGTATGTATGGGATACGCGCAGCCAAAAGGAGCCGAGAATCACATCCGCTTACGAGGGCTATGCGGCGGTTGTGATGAGGGATGGCGCATTGGTGTGCCTGCTGCCGCCCAAGGATCCGGAATGCGTTCGCCCGAAGGCGGAATTGGATGCGTTCCGGGACAAGGTGGTCTTCGTGGAGGGGGTGTTCGGATCGGATGGGTACCCTGACGATCTCAACCACATGACCGCGAACCGTGGGGAACTGTGGCTGGTGAAGGTGAACCGAATTTGGGAGGCGGAGTAGGGCTTGCGCCTTCCTGGCTCTCAGTGCATCACCTGCAATTTCCTGACAGCAGTGCCACCTGGTCCTACAGCACATAACATCAGCATTCCAGAAGGTATTCCTTGGAGGCTCAGCAACAATTGCCGCTTCCCTCCTACTGCGATTTCTTGGAGCAGATTTCCCTGGGATCCAATGATCTGCAGGGTTTCTACGTTCGGAGAAAGCAATATTGTGGCGGTTTCATTCGCAGGATTGGGGTAGATGGAAATGGAGCCGAGGTTACCCGTGGGCAACGCGAGCAGAGTATCGGTGACAAAAATGCTGTCTCCCTGCGGCTGGACGGTCCTGAGCGAATGGTCGGCGGCCATGACTTCCACTTCCCTCAAGTCCGGCACAAAGTAAAACGGCTGTCCTGAAGGAAGTGCTGAACTCGTGAGGAAACTGAGGGTGCCGACCAAGCCATTCCCAGAGACCATGGTGCCATTGTTGCGGGCGACCACAAATCCATCCTCCTGTGCCATGACATGGGTGAAATTCATCTGATTGCCTGGCGTCGCAAACCAACATGCGCTGAAATCGGCATGGTTCAGTGCAGGTGTGGCCATGCCGGAGGGGTTCCAATGCGCCTTGAATGCCAATCCCAGCACGGAGTCGATGCTGCCGCCCCCTGCCCCTTCGAGGTAGAGGTCAAATTTCGCCATGGTTCCCGCCAAAACTGCCACCGATTGCGGGACCAAGCGGAGCACAACCGGGCCGCTCGTGATGGTTCCCACTCGTGTGTGGATACGGCCGAAATTCAGGTGGATGGCAGTGGTGTCGGCGGCATTCGCCAAGGCATCGCCATCGCTGTCCGCATGTTTGTGGTTGATGCCCATGTACGAGCCCACCCAATCGGGTGCAACCTGTCCATACCAACCTGTGGTCGCAGCGGACCGGGGCAAGCCTGCGGTGCCGTACAAGGCGCTCAGGTGCAGGGCATCCGTGAGGTCACAATCGCCATCGTGGTCCACGTCGCCGGGGAAGACGCAGTCGGGAATCAAGGAGAGGTTGAAGGCGTCCGTGGAGGTGCAGCCAATTGCATCGGTGACCGTGACGCTGTACGAACCTGCCTGCGCGACGGTGATGGAGGCAGAGGTCGCTCCGCCCGACCAAAGGTAGCCCGCCATGCCTGGGACAGCAGCGATCACCACACTGGTGTCCGGGCAAATTGCCGTGTCTGCTGGCAAGGAGGGCGCTGTGGCGGTTCCGGCATTGATCAGGATGGTGTCCGCGAATTGGCAGCCGTTGGTGGTGACGGTGAGGGCGTACTGACCGGGGGTGCTGACCTGGATGGAGCTGGTGTTGGCGCCTGTGCTCCATGCGTAGGTGCCGCCTCCGGAGGGTCCGGTGAGGGTGATGGGCGCGCCTGGGCAAACGACGGTGTCTTGTCCGAGGCTGAATGGCGCACCGCCGAGCATGGTGAGCTGCATGGTGTCGCTGCGGGTGCAGCCGTTGGCGTCGGTGACGGTGAGGATGTACTGCTGCGGCGTGAGGCTCGTGGCCATGGGATTCATGACGACGGGACTGGACAATCCGGTGGGCGGCGACCATGTGTAGGTGTAGGGCGCGAGTCCTCCTGAGGGAGGAATGCCGGGTCCGATGGTGACGGGTGTGCCGGGACAGGTGGGCACGTCGGGGCCTGCGCTCATGCTCAGCATGGGGCTGCTGCTTTGGCTGAGGGTGATAGTGAAGGTGCCTGTGGGGGCATTGTTCCGGGCTTCGACCGCGACGTAGTAGGTGCCGGGATTGCAAAAGGCCTGGGACAGGGTCGTGCCGTTGCCGCAGGTGCTGGAACTGGATTGGAGGACGGTGCAGGTGTTGCTGAGGAGGACGACGTCGGTGGGGCAAGTGCCTGTGCCGCAGGTGCTGATGTCGATCCACATGGGTTGCGTCAGCGTGAAGGAATAGACGACATCGCGACCGCCGTTGGCGTAGGTGATGTCATTGGTGTAGCCATCGATGGCATTGGCGTGGCTTACTGGAGAGAAGCCGGGGCTGAGGTTGCCGAAGGCGATGGGGCTGTTGCAGTCCTCTCCAAAGGCATTGCGGTAGAAGGTCTCGATGGTGGGGAAATAGACATTGTTGGCGCAGTTGCCGCCGACAGGGCCGTGGCTGTACCATTGGCCGGGGGCGCCGAGCCGGAAGTCGAGGGTGGCGTAGGGAGTCGTGCCAGAATTGCAGGGGTAATCGTCGCCTTCGTAGATGCCCATGCAGGAGCCGAAGAGGATGCCCCCGCAGCAGAAATTGGTTTCGTAGGCGCAACGCGTTCCAGCGCATCCGATGCCATTGATCTGATCGGGTGTCTCGTCCTCCCAGAAATAGGTGCGGATTTCGACGGCATGCGGCGTCTGTGCCGTGGGATAAACTTGGCTGAAAAACACGGAATCGAAGTTGGTGGGGGTGTATCCCGTGTCGTAGAATTCTGTGAGGCAGCCTGATCCATTGTCCCAGCCACCATTTGCAGTCACCAAATCGACATCCGGCAGGTCGCGTCCCCAAATGTAGTAGGTGTTGTCATCGGGTATCCCCGGCGCGCCGAAGATCATGGCATCCGTTGGCGCAAAAGTGGGATTGAAGTGCCGCAACCTCGCCTTGACGATCATGGGGCCGTCGTTGTGCACCTGAGCATGCAAATGGGCATTGGAAAGTGTGCCAAGGAGCAAAAGGAGGTAGGGGAACAACTGCTTTTTCATCATGGAGACTCTGAATGAGTGCGTTAAGGTAAGGATTGCTGGGGAGAAAAGCCAGCGTGGATCGGGAAATCGCGGAGGGAAAGGGGTACTACCCAAAGTCAATTGTCGTCCATGGATGAGGGTGTCGCCGAATTGGAGCAAGCGTCCATGGTCAAGCAACTCCATGGGTGGGCCAACTGCCGTGAAAGGAATCGACCGGAAGATGGAGTCCCGACGTTCCAATTGGATGCCGGAGTGCATCCTTGAATATGAGCAGGCATTTGGAAAAGGAACGGATGTAGGCAATATTCGGATTCATTTGCAAGGGCGCAGTGAGCAGGACAGATTTTCATTATTCGAAGGCAACGATGAATGCTTTCCTGCAGAGTGATTAACCAAGGATTGGCAACCTCGAATATGGGCTTCATTTCTACAATATTGATCATCTCAGGGCTGATTTCGGTGGATGGAAAGCCCGTTCCCGACCAAGATGTCCTGCTGGTGAATCCTCGAAAGAACGAATTGATCACAGTGGTGAAAAGTGACAGTTCAGGGCATTTTCTCATGAATTATGATGCACCCTCCATCGCTGACACCTTGAAACTGATTGCCGCGTATCGATTGGAGGAAATCTCAACCGTGGAGGTGGTGAACATCCCGCCCGAGGGAGTATCCGAAGCGCTCAACATCAACTTGAATTCGGGAACCCTGATCCCTTTGGAATTTTCGGTCATCGCTCGAAGGATGAAACCGATCGAATATGATTTCTCCTTGGATTTGGACAGTGTCGCGGGGGTGCCCATGAACCTTGTCGAATTCTTCCTCTTTACCAGCCCAAGGAGCGCCTATTTGAATTATCAGCAGCGATTCCTGAGGAAATTACAATTCAAGGTTTTGGTGAAGCCGGGAGCCATTTCGATGGAAGGGAATAGGATTTATGTGGATTCCAACAAAACCAAGAAGCTCGAGTTTACAACCGCCCGCATTGTATCTTTGCCAGAACGCATACCACTGGTATTCAAAACACTGGAAGACAATTGGCATTACGGCTTCAAGCTGATTGTTACCGGTCCCTGCAAATTGGAAATGAAGATGAAACCGTATCAGCAGTAGCATCAAAGATGGAAAAAATGGCGTCCCTTGCTCTGTTTCGCGCCATAGGTGCAGGGCATATTTCTGCGACCATGAACTCCCCTTTTCAACCTAAGGGGCTACCATTCCTTCGCACCAAGCCCTTGCAGGTTGGAAATGTTGCTGATTACAGCGACGCAGAGCGCCGGAGAAGTAATCGAATCCCTTTCTGCTTGAGGAGGGCGAGGGTTTCAGGCTGGGTTCATCGTCACATTCGAAATCAGCCGGCATTTTTTGCAGAGGAAATCGTAAAATTTGTGGAGGGGGCTTTCCAAGAGCCATGGACCGTTACAGTTGGGACATGGGCGGTCACGGTCCGTTTTCAGGCTGATTTTTCGGTAATTGAACAGATAATAATACGTGGGCGTTCCGGACAACTGCTCAATTCTCGCGCAAATGTCGCGGCCTTGGGTCGAAAGCTCAGAATGGACATCTTGCATCTGCCTCATTGCCCACTTCTCTCCTACCTGACAGTTGATCTGCAGGGTATCGCAGGCACGGTAATTGTTCATCCAATTCAAGACCGGGTAATGACAGCCGTCCTCGGGTATGGGGATCTTGTAAAGCGGGACAGTGCAATCGCATGCTCCACACTTGAGCGGTGAGGCTGAGGACAAGAATTGGGTGACGAGAACAAAATGATCCCTCACCACGCATTTGCAAGTGGGCTCATCGTCTATATATGAACTGGCCACAAGTCTGGTGTGAAGCTTGTTTCCACAGAGTTGCTCAAGCTTCTCCACGCCCTTCCTCACCTGCAAACTGTGATACCGTGGATGCAAGGAATCTTCCTCCAAACAGTTCACCATGGCAGAGAGCTTTCCATCTTGCATGGCAATGAACTGTCCTCCATCCTGGATCAGCCCTGATCGCCAAAAGGAGGCAAGCAATAAATGAATTTGATAGCCAAGTTCCTGTAATTCAGCTCCGAGCTGGACTTCAATGAATATTTCGTGCAGGTACATTTATTGCAAAAGTACCATCAAAACCGCACCACACGAATCACCTCGCTCTGTCCGCCGGCCACGATGCGCACATTGTACAGACCCGCTGCGGCGGGGATGCCGGCTTGCGTCCGGCCGGTCCAAGTCCATTGCTCACGCCTTCCGGGAACAACATGGAGTTGCTCCCGCCACACCACTCTGCCTGTCATGTCGCAAACCTGCGCCTCGGCATTGGCTTGCCGGAGCACCATGAATTTCACGGTCAGTTCCTGTGAAAATGGGTTGGGGTAGGCATTCAGGTACCCGATCTCTGGGGCCACAAGGTGCAGGAAGCTCGCGCTGTCTTCCACGACGGTGATGCGCTGATCCACAGGGATGTCCGTGAGCAAATGCACGCCACCATTGGGCCAAATGATCCACAAGGAATCGACGGAGGTGTCCGTCCCCGTGCCGAAATGCGCGATGCTCGTGTGTTGCGACATGTGGCTGCTGCCGCCATTCACCTCGTGGATCCATTTCTGACCTGCCGTGGAGATCACGAGCATGGCGCCATAAGCGTCGCGGTTGCTGTACGTGCCTTGGAGGGCGACCTGCAGGTAATGATTGGAGCCGCTGTAATCGTTGCGGTAGAGCTGACTGTAGTCCCAGGGGTGCTGTCATTGTTCACGACGTTCACGAACATGTCGAGGTCGCCGTCCTTGTCGTAATCGGCCATGGCCATTCCCCGGCCCATGTTCGTGTCCCCTACTCCTACTGCGAGGCTCACGTCTTGGAAAGTGCCGTTGCCCATATTGCGGTACATGACGTCGGGGTCCTGCTTTTGGTTCACGAAAATGGGGATGAGCTGTATCCAGCCATGGGAAACGAACAGGTCCTGCCAGGTGTCGTTGTCGTAATCGATCCATGCATCGCCCCAACCTGTTCCCAATGCCCCATTCACGGAGTCGTTCAGCACGCCTGCCTGCGCCGCCACGTCGATGAAGGTATGGTCATTTTGCTGCTGGAAAAATGCCGCCGCACCGATGTCCGTGACGTAGTAATCGAGGTCCTGATCGTGGTCGTAGTCGCCTACCGCAATGCCCATTCCATACATCGCTTGGTTGGTGTGGCTGCTCGCCCCCACGTCCGCATAGGGCAGCGGGTACTGGTTGTGGTAGAGGCCGTTGGGCTTGACCCAGGCGCCGAAGTCGTTGGCGACCATGATGTCCTGCCATCCGTCGCGGTCGTAGTCGGAGAAGACGACGGAAAGCGCGCAACCCGTGTCATTGACCATGTATTGGGCCCCGACATTGGAGAAGGTGCCGTTGCCATTGTTGCGGAAGAGGGAGTTGGGGTTGCAGCGGTGCTTGTAGCCGATGGGGTGTCCCGTGCTGTCCACGAGCGCCTCGCCATGCCATACATAGTCGCCGCGGTACAGGTCGAGCAAGCCATCCCGGTCAAAGTCCCCGAATGCCGCCGAGCTCACCCACATCGAATCCAGCCCGATGCCAGATGCCGCAGAAACGTCCGTGAAAGTGCCGTCGCCGTTGTTGTGGAAGAAGAAGTTGGGCTCGTGCCACATGGTCGAGATGAAGATCTCCCGGAAGCCGTCGTTGTCCACATCGCCCGTGACCACGCCTTGGGTATTGCCATGGATGCCGCCCAATCCAGCTGCGATCGTCACATCCGTGAAGGTGCCGCCGCCATCGTTGCGGAAGAGCTTGTTGTCCACCGAGCCGCCCACCGCGATCAGGTCCTCGTCGCCGTCCCCATCGTAGTCAAACCAAGCCGAACCGCCGCCCATTTGCAGGGGATTGAAGCCATGGTGCGAGATGCCAGAGGACAGGGTTGCATTGGAAAAAGTGGCCTGTCCCAAGGCCGAAGTGGCCACCAAAAGGGCAATGGCGGAGGTGAACAACGTTGATTTCATGAGGGGAATATAGCGAATGTTGGGGCAAATGCGGAATTTGGCAGGCAAACCGCTGCGGCTGCATTCACGCCCGCAGGATGCACCCAACTCCAAATGGCGAAAAAATACCGCTACAGAACCTATCGCCATGGTGACCCGAACATCCCTGAGGAATTCAAGGCATTTTTAGAGAAATTCCCCGATCAGTCCGTGAAAGTGTATGAGGAATTGACGGCGGAGCAGGAGGAGGAATACGAGCGAGAATTCTGGCTCGCTGTGATCGAGGGCGGTCCCGACCCGATGGAGGTGGATGGGTACGAGATCGAATGACAAGCCGTGGAAAATCTCGCTTGGCAGGGGCTGAAAATCTTTCTAATTTGCTCCTAGTTTTTGGAATGAAAGCACTTTACTCTGATTCGATGGGCGTGTCTTGGATGGGCCGCGTAGTGATTGCTTGCCTGATGGCAGTGGCCTTGGTGTTCACCACGGGCTGCCAAGGTGAGGAGCCTGACCTCTTGCTGGGCAAGTGGCGGGTCTTCCACATCAACCGAGGCGGGATGATCATCGGCGGGCCCCGGTTCAAGGGGACGGAATACACCTTCCGGGACAATGGCACCGTTTTCGGGCAGGGGACTGCGAATTCCAATCAGGACACACTCACTTCACGCTACGACCGGAGGGGCGACACGTTGGTCTATACCCACTTGGTCACGTTGGCACAGGAGTCCTACCACATCGACACGCTCACGACCGAAAAGCTCGTGATCTCAGCGGTGACGGACGGCATCCCGACCACGGTGAGCATGCAACGGCTCAAAAAATGAAGGCCGTTTTTGGAGCAGGTGCCTGAGATATCTATATTTAGGACGGATTGCAACCACAGCTGTAAAATATGATGAGAAAATTTGCTAGTTGGAAAAGGCTTGGTCTTGTTGTTTGTTGGGTATGGATGATGATCGCGGGGGGGATGGCCTACGGGCAATTCAACGACGGCCCCATCCAATTGCGGGGACGCCTGCGGCAGTTCAACATCACCTTTCCGGAGACGGACGTGGCATTTTTCGGCATCGTGGGGCAACCTGACGACCTCAGCTACAACATCTGGGGCCGCGAGCCGGTGACGAACGGTGTGTCCTGGGTGCAGGGCCTGATTCCCGGCCTCACCTGTAGCGGCAACGGCCTGCTGGAGGACTATACCCCACCGCTCAACAACTGGAATGCGGTCTTCTACGACTTCACCACCCCTACCCCTGCGGTCGGCGGCCTGTTTGAGGTCCGTCTCGATGCCCTGGGAAGACGAAAGCCCCGACCAACTCCTCGGCATCGGCTGCGGAAGCTCCCGTTGCAACTACGATGTCGGCTTCTGCTGCGGTGGCTTCCTCTTCGGCCTCTGCCTGGAGTGCGATCGACGATGACGACTTGTGCCTCCGGCAACACGGTTCCCTACCAAAGCCTGAACTACCGCCTGGAGTCCCGCCCTGTCGGTGGTACAACCACGGTGCCCTCAACGGTACCTGCGCCAATGACGTCTATCACCCGACCATCGAAACCTTCTGGCGCTATACCGCGGCACGAGCTGCGTGAACGCCATCGACCTGGGCGCGATCTCCCCCGGCTTCACGACCATCACCCACTTCAACAGCAACGAGTGCTACAGCAACACGCATCCGTTCGTGAATGGCAATGACGTGACCTACATGATCAACGTCACCCAGCCGCTGGGCCTCGTGGTGAACACCTGTGGCACAGGCTCATGCCGAGCGACCTCTTCATCCTGAACAACGGCTGCTCGGCTACACCAACAGCGGCTTCTGCGGCAACGGCTCCCAAATCAGCGTGCCCATCTGCCAGCCCGGCACCTATTACATCGTGGTCGAAGGCCGCGCAGCAGCACAGGGAACCTTCACCCTGTCCGTCAGCGAGAATCCGACCCTGGTGGTGCGTGCGGACGCTGGCCCCAATGCGATGTCTGCAGGCTTGGGGCGTGAACATCGGCGCACAGCTGCCTGTCCGCCGCCTCGGCGATCAGGCTCCCCTACACCTACAGCTGGACGCCCACGACATTCCTCACCACGACCAATACCCCCTGGATCAACCGCATTCCGCCCACCACGACCACCTATGCCCTCACCGTCACCGACAACCTCGGCTGCCAGCCAGGATTCGACCATCGTGACTGTGAACCCCGGCCCGATCGTGAACCTCGGTGCGCGGCGTGACCGTCTGCCCTGGTACTCAGTCGCGGACGCAGGCGGCTTCTCCATCTACTTCTGGAACACAGGGGCCTTCTCCCAAACCGTGAGCGTCTCAACCCCGGCCAATACGTGGCTGTGGTCTCGACATCTTCGGCTGCATTGGGCAGGACACCATGAACCTCGCCAACTTCCCCGTCCGGCACTGAACCTGGGGCCGCGAGCACATCCATCTGCTTGGGCAATAGCCTCCCCATCAGCGTGGCCAACGTCTATCCGAGCTACAACTGGAGCACGGGGCGATCTCGCAAGGCATCTCCACCACCGCCGCAAGGGACATTTGCCGTCACTGTCACCATTGGCAACGGCTGCACCAACGACACCATCGTGGTCGGCGTGGACACCTTGCCCCTTCCTTCGCTACTGCCGCCTTGCCCGGTATCACGGCGGGCAAATGCCCCGGTTCTAGCGTGGTGCTGAACCCCGGCGCAGGATGGCCCACCCCAACTGGAGCAACGGCAACATCAATCAGATCCTCCATCACCACCAATACCGGATACCTTCGCCGTGACCGTCTCGACGGCAATGGCTGTACCAGGGCCACCACCGCAACGTCGTGGACTTTGGCGCGCCGCTCGGATTTGGGGTGACAACACCGCCTGGCTATTTCTCCAGGCACCTCCCTGACATTGGATGCGGGCGCAGGCGCGAACATCGCCGCCTACTACTGGAGCAACGGTGCCACCACCCAAACCAATACCGTCACGAGCGCGGGCATGTACCACGTGACCGTGACCGACGTGAATGGCTGTGTCTGGCATGACAGCATCCAAGTCACCGAAGCCCCAATCCCGACCGTGAACCTGGGTCCCGACGTGACCATCTGCCAAGGCCAATTCACCCTGCTGAGCGCCCCGCTTCCAATTCAGCTACAACTGGAGCACCGGGCAGACAGGTCAGATCATCAGCGTGACCAACCCCGGCACCTATACCGTGACCGTCACTCAATCCGGGCACCCATGCTCCGCTGTTGATGACATCACCGTCACCGTGCTGCCCAATGCCGCGCCCACGCACCGCCTGCGACCGTGAACGTCTGCTCCGGCCAATCCTACAATGGGTAGTTCCGGCTTCAACTCCTACGCATGGAGCAGCGCGAGCAGCAAACCATCAGCGTGTCCACGCCCGGCACATATACCGTGACCGTCTCGCCCCCCCCCCCCCCCCCCCCCCCCCCCCCCCCCCCCCCCAACGCGGGGGGGGGGGGGGGGGGGGGGGGGGGGGGGGGGGGGGAAATCCGTTGCCTCCACCACCCTGAGCAACTTCGCCAATCCTGTGGCGGCGGTTCCCGGCGGCGCGACAGGCTGCTTCGGCATCCCTGAGACCTTGGTTGCCACGGGCGGGTTCGCGCTACAATGGAGCCTCGGCCAAAACACCCAAGGCATCCAAGTCGGCGCTTTTCGGCACCTACGCCGTGACCGTCACCGACGCCAATGGCTGCACCGCAACCGCATCGCATACCATCACCTTTGGTCCGTCGCCCACCGTGAACATGCCTCCGGTGGACACCGTGTGCATCGGTTCCATGGCGACCCTGGACGCAGGCGCTGGCTTCGCTTCCTACCAATGGAGCACCGGAGCCAATACGCAGACCATCAAGCTGGCGGCCAGGTCTACTGGTGCGCAAGCCAATGCCAATGGCTGCTCCGCGACAGGCTCCACCTATCTGGTGAAAGGCGCGACCTACCCCGTGGAACTCGGCGCACCCAACGTGACCATCTGCGACCGCGGCCAAGTCACCCTGAACGCCGGACCCTGGTTCACCAATTACCAATGGAGCACCGGCGGTGGCTGGCAATGGATCGACGTGACCCAACCCGGCACCTACAGCGTGACTGTGACCGATGCATGGGGCTGCGTTTCCAATGATGCTGTCACCGTGACTGCGGCTGGCCTCGTTCCATTTGACTTCCTGCCTGCCACCGCTCAAGTCTGCGCTGGCTCAACCTACCTCATCGATGCTGGAAATGCCTGGGCTGACTATCAGTGGGGCACCGGGGAAGTGGATCAGTACTACCTCACCTCCACAGGCGGCACCTTCCAAGTGACCGTCTCGACAACGATGGCTGCCGCTTCAGCGACTCCATCAAGTGACCCTGGAGACACCTCCAACCCTGGAACTGGGCCCGAACATCAACCTCTGCCCCGGTGAGAGCGAAATCTTGGATGCTGGTGCTGGCTACGACACCTACGTCTGGTCCACAGGCGCCAATTCGCAGACCATCACCATCAATCAGCCCGGTGATTACTATGTCACGGTCACCTACCACGGTTGCACCTTGGATGATGCCATGAACATCGGTGACGACTGCCTGGGCGAGATCTTCATCGAACGTGTTCGGCGAACGGCGATGGCTTGGACTTCTTCGCGGTCACCTACGTGAACATGGACAACCTGACGGTGAAGATCTACGACCGCTGGGGCAGAAGTTCCTGGCAACAACGACAAGAACTTCAGTGGGACAGCCGCTTCAACGGCAATCCGCTACCGGGCACCTATTACTATACGATCAATTACAAGTTCACCGACAATGAAGTCGCTGAGGAGAAGCGCGGAAACGTGATGATCCTGCGGTGATGCGCTACGTTGAAGCATAGAATAATGAAAAGAAATCGCAGGGCCTGTCATTAGATGGCATCCGGGATGCAGACCTTGCACTTGCAGATAGTGTCAAAGATGACCCCGCAATCCACTGATCAGAATCGATCGACTTCTTGCCCGTATTTGAAGTATTGCGCCGCCGGTTCTGGTACATCCTGGGACTCGCCGTCGCTGGCTTTGCCATTGCGCTGATCTACAGCAAGGTTGCTACCCGCTTCGAGTCCTCAGTCTCCATGTACCCGAGCAACTCCAACTCCGTGAGAAGCAGTTGGAGGATTTCTCCTTCAGGCATGAGGTACACGCCGAGCGGCTCATGCAGTTGCTGAACTCGAACACCCTGCTCGATTCGCTGGAGGAGAGGTTCAACCTTTGCGAGCATTACGGGATTGACAAAACTCAGCGAGACTGGTACGACAGGCTCTACACCGTGTACCGCGACAGGGTGACCTTTCACAAGAACAAATATGTCTCGGTGAGCATCTCCGTGGTGGACGACAAGCCGGAGTTTTGCTCCGAAATGGCCAACGAGGCAGCCCGGCTCGTGAATGTGATCAATGCGGACATCGTCAAGAACGCGGCCCGGGCATCGCTGGAAGTGGTGGAGCGGGAGTACAAGCGCCGACTCGGCATCGTCAAGCAGTTGAATGACAGCATCCAGGGACTCGAGTCCAGCACCGTGAACCAGGCGCAGACCAAGCTGGCTGGCATAGCTTCCGGGCACTACAACCGCCTGCAGCACCTGCGGGACAGCCTGGAACGCCTGCGGATGCAGTACAACGTGCAGGACTTCGCCTATCAGATCAATGTCCTGAACGAACACCTCGCCGAGGCCCGCGCCAACTACTTGCAAGAAACTGGTATCCTGGAAGTGATGGCCGCCGAGAAGACCGTGTCCGACTCAGTGATCAGCCGCCACAAAAGCCTGCAAACCGGGGCGAAGTTGCGGATGGAGGCCTTCCAAGTGGAGCTCACCAAACTCTCCTCCGTGAGCCGGAAATACAATGCCCTGGAGCAGCAGATCGAACTGGAGATGTCGATGACAGAGGAGGCGAACCAGAGCCTGCAATCCTACCAATCAATGATCGACCCCAATCTGGAATCCCGGAAGCTGGGCAGGATGGAGGAGGACTTCCGTTGGGATCAGTTGCAGACGCAGGAGCTGAATGAAAAGTACCAACGTGCGCTGAGCAATTACCTGGACCCCGTCCCGGCGGCGATCGTGGTGAGCAGCGGTCGCACGAGCTACAAGAAAATCTACCCACATACCTTGGTCAATCTGGCATTGGGAACCATCGGGGGGCTCTTCTTCGGCGTCCTGCTCTTTTCCTTCCTGGATCGCAAGCGAGGAGGCCGCGCCTGATGCAGCGCCTGGCTGGCCGACAGCTGTGGCTGGCCATCGGGTCCACCGTGGCTTGGTTTGGTCTGTGCATCCTGCTTTACAGGTATTTCTACCCGGTTTCGCCCAGTTTGATGCCGCTGATTCCGCTGGGCCTGCTTTGTGTCTTGGCGGCAGTCTATCATTTCGAAGGCTTCCTGTTCACCATGGTGGGCCTGGTGCCCCTGTCCATCAACATCATCGACATCGGTGGTGGGGTGGGGCTCGCCTTGCCGGGGGAGGCCCTGCTCATGATTTCGGCGGCGGGGTTCATCACCTTGATTCTGCGTGGGCAGCTGAATCCCATTCCGTTGCTGCGGCATCCCATCGGTTTGGTGATCATCGTGCAGATGGCTTGGGTGGTGGTGAGCCTGCTCGCGAGCTCCTATACAGAAATCTCCACCAAGTTCTTGCTGGCACGGTGCGTCTATATCTTGGTGTATTTCCTCGGGTTCGGCAGCATCTTCATGAACCCCGACCGGATCGTGAGCTTTTTCAAGGCCTATATCTGGGGCATGGTCCCGGTTTCGATCTATGCGATCTACGTCCTGTGGATGCTGGGCATGTCGCGGAACTCGTCTCCTGTCATGGCTGAGCCGTTTTTCGACGACCATACCGTTTTCGGGAATTGCCTGGCGATGATCCTGCCCGTCGCGATCTGGATTGCAGCACGGGACCGGATGGGCGGCAAGCGCTCCCGCTTCAATTGGGGATGGTCCGTGGTGGTGCTGCTGTCCGTGGCATTGCTGCTGAGCTTTTCCAGGGCCGCATGGATGGCCTTGGTGGTGATGGCGGTGATGTGGCTGATTCTGAGGCTGCGGATCCGTTTCCGGTTTTTCGCGGCGGCCCTGGTGGTGCTGGCGGCGGGGATATGGATCAGTCGGGATGCCTTGGTGAAACGCTTCGAGGAAAATGAGAATGTCTCCGGCGAGGACGTCTTCTCCACTGCTGCGTCAGTCACGAACGTGAACAGCGATGACAGCAACAAGGAACGCATCAACCGCTGGGCATGCGCGATCCGGATGTTCGAGGAGCGGCCGTGGTTCGGCTTCGGGCCGGGAACTTATGAAAAGAACTACGGGGATTACCAGGTCCTGGCGCAGCTCACCCGCATCAGCAGCTTCCACGGGGACCGGGGCGATGCGCATTCCGAATACCTCGGTGCACTGTCGGAGCAGGGATTGCCGGGCATGTTGTTGCTGGGAGGGCTGTTCCTGATGACCCTGCGCATCGGGATGCGGGTCGTTTACCGAACGCAGGATGCCAAGGTTCGAGGCATCGCGACGGCGGTGTTGCTGGGGCTCAGCAGCTTCTATTTTCACGGGTTCGTGAACGATTTCTATGACCTGGACAAGGCTGCTTGCTTGATCTGGAGCATGATGGCGGTCTTGGCGGCATTGGACTTGAGGGAACGGGGAGCTGGGCGACAGGAGCCTCAAGTCAAAAGTTGAAAGTTGGCCATTTGAGTACATTTCGACGAATTCACCGATCAATTGAGGCTGGCAGTAGGCAATTCCGGGGCAGGGGAGCGAACGGGTGCCCTGCGATTGGCATTTGGGGTCGGAGGAAATAGAATTCTTCTTATCTTGCCTTGGATCGAGAATTTCGGCTCCGGAGAAGCCGAGTTACGATTGGGATCGAAACGTAGGAATGAAGGAAGAAACCAAGGTCACCCCCTTGCCAGCTGAGTTGACCCTTGTTGAAGCAGGTATTTTTCAAGACCCTGCTTTCGCCCGATATTTTCCAGTACCCCTTGACGCTGAGCAGGCTGACTCGCCTGCATCCGGTGAGTGAGTCTGTCCTCAGAGGTGGTGGACGCATTGGAAAGTATGATCGCCCATGGACAAATCCGGCGGGAAGGAGATTACTTCCAATTGGCGGTGAATCCTTCATGGTCGGAGCGACGGCGGCTCAATGCGCTGGCAGCGGAGGCGAGACGGCCAAGAAGCGCAGCGGGTTTGTTGCCGCATTTCCCTACGTGGAGGCGGTCATGGTCTGGCTCGCTTTCAGAGAAGTTACGCGCATGGAAGCCGGCAGCGACATCGAGCTTTTCGTGATCACGCGTCCCGGAAGACTCTGGATCGCCCGGACCATGCTGATTGCCTACAGAAGCTCCGCTTCCTTCTGAATTCGCACAAGGAGTTCTGCCTCAATTACTTCATCGACACCGATCATTTGGAGATCGAGGACAAGAACATCTTCACTGCCACGGAAGTCACTTCCTGGTGCGCCGCCACCTAACTCCGACCTGTACCGCGCCTTCCGCCGTGCGGGCTCTCTGGAGCGGACCGGTACGCTGCCCCGTTTGGCCTGCGCCGGATGGACCTGTGCAAGGACAATCCCAAAGGCTGGCTCAAACGCACGGGAGAATGGCTGCTCGGTGGTGCATTCGGCAACTGGCTGGATGGCAGGTTCATGCGGCTGACGATGAAGCGGTGGCAAGAAGAAGTTTCCGCAGGTCGAACCCGCAGACATTTGAAGTGGCGATGCGCAGCCGCAGGAGGTATATGAGCAAGCACCATCCCGAGGTGCATTCCAGGAAAGGGTCATCAGCAAGCTGGAGCAGCGGCAAGTCGACCTGGGCAACGCCTCGGTCACCCCCTCCCCTACCCGCATCCGGTCCAGCATGAAGGCAGTCTTTACGCATAGCTATTTCATGCGATTTGACCCCAAGCAGTGGCGGCAATCCATGCCCTATCCACCATTGGGGACGCTGTATGCGAGCTGCGGTACTTGCTAAGAGATGCAGGCTGGGAGGTCGCGTTGCATGACACGATGTTTCCGAAAGCGCTGAGACCCTGCGTGCCCCCTTGGACAAGGCGCATCCACAGCTGCTGGTGATCTACGACGACGGCTTCAACTACCTCACAGATGTGCCTCACCAATATGCGTGAAGCGGCGTTGAAATGAGCAAGATGGCCAAGGCGGCCGGAGCCAAGGTGGTGGTCTGCAGCAGCGACAGCACCGATCATTATGAAAAATACCTGAGCCACGGCGCCGACGCAGTGATGCTGGGCGAAGGCGAGGCGACCTTGCTGGAGCTGGCGAAACAGGTCGAGGAAGGCCGCTGGGAGCCCGAAAAGATCCTGGGGCTGGCTTACAAGAACGCTGCGGGCGAGACGGTCGTCACCTCCAGCGTGCCATCCGCGACCTGGACGGCTGCCGCCACCCACCTGGGACATCCTGGACATCGCTCCTATCAGCAGGCTTGGAAGCGGCACGGGCAGTTCAGCATCAACATGGCGACGACCCGCGGCTGCCCCTACAAGTGCAACTGGTGCGCGAAGCCGATCTACGGCAACCGTTACAACAGCCATAGCCCGGCATCCAAGGCCGATGAATTGGCGTGGTTGGTGAAGCATTTCGGGGCGGAGCATGTCTGGTTCAGGGACGTATTTCAGTCTCAAGCCGCCCGGTTGGGTGCGGAGAATTTGCCGACGAGGTCCAGAAGCGCGGGCTGCGGATTCCCTTCAAGATCCAGTCGCGGGCAGACCTGCTGGTGAACGGCGACACCGTCGCGGCATTGGCGAGGGCGGGCTGCGAGGAGGTGTGGATGGGGGCCGAAAGCGGCTCGCAGCGCATTCTCGACGCCATGGACAAGGGCATCACCGTCGCCCAAATCCGCGAGGCGCGGACATTGCTCAAGCAACACGGCATCCGGACAGCGTTTTCCTGCAATTTGGCTACCTGGGCGAGGAAATGGAGGACCATGCCACGCTGGACATGCTCTTCGAGACCATGCCGGACGATATCGGGGTGTCGGTGAGCTATCCGCTGCCGGGGACAGGATTTTACGAAAAGGTCAAGTCCGAACTCAGCCAAAAGGCGAACTGGACGGACAGCGACGACCTGGACACGATGTTCAAGAACAAATACTCGGCGGAGTTTTACAGCGGCTGCACCGGTACATCCACAAGCGGTTCCGGATGCTGCAAGGAAGCAAGCGCGGGAAAATGGCTCCTGGAAGCGGTGGTACTTTGGCCCAGCAAGTGTGGTGGCGAAGTGGAGGATGGAGAGGGAGTTGAGAGTTGAGTTGAGATCAAAATGCATTTGGACAACAATTGTGAATTTGAGCCATGATGCGACTGTTACCCTTGTTCATATTGCTGGCGTTGGTTGCTGAGTTCCTGGGGACTGTGGGAGGCTTTGGGTCGTCGGTGTTTTGTGCCGTTTGCGGGGTATTTCCTTGATTTCCAATCTGTGCTGGGGATCACGGCGGTGTTTCATCTGAGTAGCAACCCTGAGCAAGATCGCGTTGTTCCGGAAGGGGATCGATTGGAAGGTGATCGCGAAAATCGGGATTCCGGGGGTGGTGTTTGTGATCCTCGGAGCCTACCTGAGCAAGTACGTGACCAAGGAAGAGGCGAGCCTGGGACTGGGCATCTTCTTGGTGCTGTTCGCGGGATTGATGCTGATGTTTCAGAACCTGAAACTGCGGCCGAGCCTGGGCAATAGCGCAATCGGAGGCAGCCTTTCGGGCTTGTTTGCTGGCGTACTCGGAACAGGCGGTGCGATCCGGGGCATCACTTTGGCAGCATTCAACCTGCACAAGGACGTCTTCATCGCGACCTCGGCGTTCATCGACCTGGCGATCGACCTGAGCCGGAGCATCGTGTATTTCAACCAAGGTTATGTCCACAAGCATGACCTCTACTTGATTCCGATCCTGTTGGTAGTCAGCATTGTGGGCACATGGCTTGGCAAAAAGGCATTGGAACCGATTTCGGAGGAGAAGTTTCGGAAGATCGTGCTGATCCTGATCTTGAGCATCGGCGTGGTATCGTTGGGGCAGTTTGTGTGGAGCTTGGGTGTGGTGCAGGGGTGATGCATTTCCCCTACCTTTGCCGCTGACGATTGATCCGCATGTCCACTGAAGATTCCGCATACATCCTTGAGGGGGTCCAATTCGGGCAATTGAGCTATTTGGAGATCCTCAAGCGGAGCACGGAAGCGGTCGAGGGGTACCGACGCGGGGTGCTGGACCTGCAGCCGATGGAGATTTCGGTGGGATTTGGGGCCTTCACGAATGTCTCGGTGCATTCGGAGTTCCCCGTGGTCACGGTCACGCTGACGGAGAATGCAGTGGTGCTGACCTGCCCCTGCCCGACGCCGAAGAAGCGGATGTGCCGCCACCAAACCGAGGTATTGCTGAACATCATCGACCGGCCGGAACTGCGGATTTTCTTCGATGAACGCTTCCGTATGGAGCGGCTGCGGCAGTTTGCCGCGGATTATGGACTCGCCGAGCAACCGAACCTGGACGAGCATTTCGAGGTAACCTTCGAGGGCAATGCCATCCACTTCGCGCCCCGGTCCAAGGAGCTGCTGCCCCTGAATGCGCAATGGCTGGAAACGATTCAGCAACAGCTGCTTCCGACCCGGCAACCCCGGCCTGAGTCCAGTCTGGAGCAGGACGGCGAGGCGCAACCCATCATGGTCCTGCGGCGGCATAAGTTCTACCAAGACCAATTCCTGGTGGAGCTGTACCGGGCACCATTTGCGAAAAATGGCCAACCCAAGGCGCCCTTTCAGGCGATCGATCCGCATGGGGAAATCTGGGGATTGACGGAGCTGAATGCTGCCAAGTTCCTGATCGCCATCGCGAAATACCAAGCAACCGAGGGCGCCCGGAACATTGAGGCGAACCTCCAAGTCCTTCGGGCGATTGTCCAAAATCCCCTGCAACTGCCTGTGTATGTGCAGCCTGGAGCGGGAACCGACAAAGTGAATGCCTCGTCCCTGACCCTTGTGCGCCTACAAACGATGGAGGCGGACGCCCGGCTGCGGGTGGAGGACCGGGGCGCGACCATGGAAGTGAGCGCGGAACTGCTCGCAGAGGGCCGGACATTGCTCCTCGATGCGCAGGAATGGGAGATGGATTATTTCCTGAAACGCGGCAATGTCCTGAACCTCATCACCAATCCGGCGACGCTGCGCGTGGTGCAATTCATGCGCAAGCACCACAACAAGCTCCTGATTCACCGCTCGAAATTTGCCGAGTTCAAGCAAGGCGTCCTGAAAAACCTGGAGCGGTACGTGCAGGTGCAATATCCCGACCTGCCCCTCGCGACGCCGGTACAGCTGCGGTCCAAAGGCTTCCAAGACAGCCGGGAACGCATCATTTACCTGAGTGAGGAGGGGAATTTTGTGGCATTGACCCCAGTGGTGCGGTATGGCAATGTCGAGGTTGAGGTGTATTCGGAGCGACAAATCCGGGACATCGACGCGGAGGGCAAGGAGTTCAAAGTGGAGCGGGACACGGTCTATGAGGTGGCCTTCACGGCGCTCATCATGCAGCAACACGCTGATTTTGAGGAGCAATTGCAGGAAATCGAGTACTTCTATCTGCACAAGAAGAAGTTCATGGACGAGGATTGGTTCTTGGAGGCATTTGCAACTTGGCAGCAGGAGGGCATCACGATCCATGGATTCAACAAGCTGAAAAAGAACAACTTCAGCTTCGAAAAGGCGAATGTCGTGGTGCGGGTAAGCAGCGACATCAACTGGTTCAATGTCAGGGTCAAAGTCCAATTTGGCAAGCAACAAGCCTCGCTGAAGGCGCTCAAGAAGTCCGTCAAGAACAAGAGCAAATACGTGCAGCTCGACGACGGCACGCTGGGCATCCTGCCTGCGGAGTGGCTCGAGAAATTCGCGCAGTATTTCCAGGCAAGCGACCTCGTGGATGGCGAACTGCGCACTCCGAAAAGCCGCTGGGTCGAGGTGCAGGAACTCTTCGAGGACGAGGTGCTCGATCAAGAAGTCCGATCAGAACTCGCCCTCTACCACGCCAAATTCAATGATTTCCAAGGCATTGCCGATGTGGAGGTGCCCACAGGCTTGCGGACGACCCTTCGCGAGTACCAACATCAGGGCTACAATTGGCTGTGTTTCCTTGACGAATTCAATTTTGGAGGCTGCCTCGCGGACGACATGGGCCTGGGCAAGACCGTGATGGTGATTGCGCTGCTCCTGCGACAGAAGGCACTGCATCCCGGCAAGGCCAACCTGATCGTGCTGCCTACTTCCCTCATTTTCAATTGGCAGGAGGAACTTGCGCGTTTTGCTCCTTCGCTGAGCGTACACACCTACCACGGCGTGGACCGCCGGATTCCTGCGAGCGGATGGGATGTCACGGACATCGTGCTCACGACCTACGGCACCATGCAGAGCGATGTCACGGTCCTGCGTCTGCATCCCTTCAACTACATCATCCTGGACGAGTCGCAGGCGATCAAAAATCCCGACTCGCAACGCTACCGCAGCGCGCGCCTCCTTCAAGCACGTAATCGGCTGGTTCTCACAGGAACGCCCTTGGAAAACAACCTCTGGGACATCTATGGTCAGCTCAGCTTTGCCTGTCCCGGCCTGCTCGGAAACTCGGACCATTTCCGGTTCATCTACTCCAACCCCATCGAGCGGTTTGGAGACAATGGCCGAGCGCGCACCTTGCAACGCATCATCCACCCGTTCATCTTGCGCCGTACCAAAGCCCAAGTCGCCCGTGACCTGCCGGAGCGCACGGAAATGGTGATCCACTGCGAAATGCCGCCCGATCAGCGCAAGGTCTATGACGACTACGAGGCCGAACTCCGCCGCTACATCGAGGAAAAAAACAATCCGGATATCCCCCGCGAGGCGATGAAAATCCTCAAGGGGCTGACCAAACTCCGGCAGATTTGCGACTCCCCCCTGCTGCTCAAGGACGGCGTGATCCACGAGACGGCATCGGCCAAGGTCGAGATGCTCGTGCAACAGATCACGGAGCATTCGCCAGAGCATAAAATCCTGATCTTCTCGCAGTTCGTCGAGATGCTGGAACTGATCCAGAAGGCACTGGAGAAGAATGGCATCGCCCATGTGATGCTCACAGGACAGACGCGGAACAGGTCGGCCAGGGTGCATGCGTTCCAAGAGGATGATGCCACACGGGTCTTCCTGCTCAGCCTCAAGGCGGGCGGCACGGGCCTGAACCTTACCGCCGCCGACTATGTCTATCTTGTGGACCCTTGGTGGAATCCCGCCGTTGAAAATCAGGCGATTGACCGGGCGCACAGGATCGGACAGCAGCGGCATGTGATGGCAATCCGGCTCATTTGCCCGAATACCGTGGAGGAAAAAGTCCTGCGCCTCCAAGCCACCAAACTCCGGATCGCCGAGGCCATGATCCGGACAGATGGCACGATCCTGAAGGCGTTGAGTAAGGAGGACTTGCTGAGCATGCTGCGGTGAGAAATTTCCTAATTTGACAACCATGGACCTCTTCACTCCCGCAACTGATCCGCGTGTGAACCTGCTCCCGCTGGACGGGGAGGCCTATTATCATGGTCCGATTTTCACCCTTTCGGAGGCGAATGCCCTGATGAACGACCTGCTCCACACGACCCATTGGCAGCACGACGAATTGACGATCATGGGACGGCGGATTGTGACGCAACGGGAGACAGCTTGGTATGGGGATGTGCCGTTTTCCTATACCTATTCGCATGCCACTAAGGTGGCCTTGCCGTGGACGGAAAGCCTGAGGCGCATCCGGGACCGGGTGCAGGACGTTTCCGGTCATCCCTACAATGCCTGCCTCCTCAACCTCTACCACGACGGCAGCGAAGGCATGGGTTGGCACAGCGACGACGAGCCAGAAATCGTTCGGGATTCCGCGATTGCGTCAGTGAGCCTCGGAGCGGAGCGGGCATTTGACCTGAAGCACAAGCAATCCGGCGAAAAGGTCCGGGTCATGCTCGCCCATGGCAGCTTGCTCGTGATGGCGGGCGTCTGTCAGCAGTATTGGGTCCATGCCCTGCCCAAGGCACTGCGGGTCAAGGGGGCGCGGGTGAATCTGACTTTTCGGCAAATGAAAACTGAATGAGATGGATCCTATTGAGACATTGAGACCTGGCAAACCCGAAGAATGGGAAACGAAAATCACGCCGTGGAGTGACTATGCGGCCATCGGGACACAGGTGTTCATGCTTCTTCTGGGGATCCTTGGAGCCATTTCTTATCCCCTGATTTGTCTCATTCCGCTCGTTGTTCTTCTCATTTTTTGGCCACGGTTGGCACCCAACAGTTCCTCGGTTGCACGGTATTTGACCTATCATCTGGCCATGGCTGCTAGCTTGGGTCCATTGCTAATCAGATTGATGCTTATCGGGTTTGCGGTACTTGAATTGTGGGGTGGGTCCGGAATCGCCAATAAACCCAGTCACTGGGCCATGGCAGAATCAGGAATCGCCTTGCCAATTCTGTGTGCAGCTTGGATGATCGCTCAGCCGAAGCGTGTCAGTCGCCTTTGGTGGGTGGGTGCAGTATTGGGAGCGGCAGTGCCATTTGGGCTTACCTTACTGGTTTTGATTCTGAATCAATTGGCAAATGGAGGAACGTGGTTTCAACATTGGTACATGCTGTGGTTGACAATCATCCCGTTCGGTTCCTACCTGATCTTGCGCAAATGGGTGCAACGCTCGCACCACCCCTCTGCCGTAAGACGATATAGCCTGCTGATCTACATGGCTACGGCGTACTTTTTGCTTCAAATGCAAACCTGGAATTGGTTCGTTGATCCATTTGTAAAGGCGCTCCCGAAATTCACATTTGATTACCAGACTTGGCAATGGAAGGATGGCTTCCTACCGGACGAGCGATTTCTGCTCAAAGCCAAAATTTCCGAGGATGAATTCCTTACCTACGTGAAAGACTTGGGCCTGGAGCCCGCCACGCCCGACCTCCCCAACCTCTGGAACAGCCCCTTCGGCAATGAAGCGCCTTTCTGGGACTGCGACGGCAAAATGGAAGGTAGCTATGTGGATGTTCCTTACCCCGAAATGCCCCTCGAATCGAATACCGTCGCAAAATACCAAAACGGCTACCTCTACTTGAACTACAATCGGATGTAGCCCCATCGAATCCCAAATCCCGCTACCTTTGCCGGAGAATATTCATGAAGGATCGCATCCAACAACTGATCGAGCGCGAGATCGAGGCCCTGCGGGGGCTTCCGGTGGATGACTCGTTTGAGCGGGCCATCGAACTGATCCACGAGGCTGTGCATGTGCGGCAGGGCAAGGTCGTGGCGGCGGGCATCGGCAAGGCGGGCCATATCGCCCACAACATCGCGATGACGCTGAGCTCCACCGGGACGCGGGCGGTTTTCGTCCATCCCACCGAGGCGCAGCACGGCGACCTGGGCATCGTGGGGCCGAATGACATCCTGCTCCTGCTCAGCAACAGCGGTCGCACCCGCGAGGTGCTGGAACTCTGGCACCTGGCCCAAAATCTGCATCCGGGCATCCCAAGCATCTGCATCACCGGGAATCGGGAGGCGGACCTGTGCAACATGGTGAATGCGGTGTTGTGGACAGGCGGCGGCAAGGAAGTCGATCGGTTCGGATTGGTACCCACGACCTCCACCACATTGATGACCGTGATCGGCGACGTGCTGGTCGTGGAACTGATGGAGCGGATTGGATTTTCTCGAGAGCAATACGCCCGGCTGCACCACAGCGGCTACATCGGGCAACAAATCAAGAAATCATGAGCCATTTTACCCTGATTGCCGGCCCCTGCGTCATCGAGGACGAGGCGGTCGCTTTTTTAATCGCAAGCAGATGCAAGGACATCGCCCAGCGGCGGGACCTGGACTTTGTCTTCAAAGGCTCCTTCAAAAAGGCCAATCGCACCAAATTGAGCAGCTTTGCAACGATGGGCGAGCAGGAGGCATTGGAAATCCTGGGCAAGGTCGGCAAGGAATTGGGGGTGAGGGTGATCACGGACGTGCATGAGACCACAGATTGTGCCCGCGCTGCGGAATACGTTGATATCCTGCAAATCCCGGCCTTCCTATGCCGCCAAACCGAGCTTCTGATCGCCGCTGGCAATACCGGCAAGACTGTGAACATCAAGAAGGGGCAATTCATGGCCCCCGAATCGATGAAACACGCCATGGAAAAGGTCCAATCCACTGGCAATCAAAATGTCTGGCTCACCGAGCGGGGCACGACCTTCGGCTACGAATACCTTGTGGTGGACATGACCGCCATGCCCAAAATGCGACGGTTCTGCGACAAGGTCATCATGGACTGCACCCATTCCGTGCAGCGTCCGAACCAAGACGGCAAGACCGGCGGCGACCCCGAAATGATCGAAACCATTGCCGTGAGCGCCATGGCCGCCGGGGCGACCGGGCTGTTCCTCGAAGTGCATCCCGAGCCTTGGAAATCCAGCAGCGATGCCACCAATATCCTTCAGATTGACAAATTGGAGGGGATTTTGGAGAAGTGTGTGCGGGTGAAGGTGGCGGTGGGGTGAGTTGTGGATCGAAATCTCTACATCATCGCAGGATGCAACGGGGCAGGCAAAACCACAGCCTCCTTCACAATCTTGCCTGAGATTCTGGATTGCAAGGAATTCGTGAATGCCGATGAAATCGCGAAAGGGTTGTCGCCGTTTCAGCCAGAAACGGTTGCTTTCCAGGCGGGTCGCATCATGCTGGGACGGATTCGTGAGTTGCTGAATGAAAGACAGACATTTGCTTTTGAAACGACCTTGGCGACGAAGTCCTACAAGAATCTTGTTCTGGAGGCGCAGGACTTGGGATATCGGGTTTCATTGTTGTTTTTCTGGCTGGATTCGCCAGAATTGGCGGTGGACCGGGTGCGGCGGAGGGTTTCCAAAGGAGGACACTCGATTCCAGTGGAGGTGGTTCATAGGCGGTATCGGGCCGGGATCGTCAACCTGATCAACATTTTCCTTCCTATTGTCGACCATTGGGCCATTATGAACAACACTAGCGCTTTTTCGGAGATCATAGCCGAACGACTCGAAAATGGCGATGTAATGATACATGATCGGCTTATCTTTGCTGAAATCGAAATGTATGGCGAACTCAGAGGGATATGATTTTGGGCAGAAGCTGAGGAAGGGGTTGGACCTCTACTGGAAACGCCTTGTGGAGCAACATGCCAAGGATGATGAGACGTTGATCTTCTCTGTTGACAAAAAGATCGTCTATGTCAGGGCAAGGGATTTCTTGAAGACCGAAGGGTGATCTTCCTTTACCTGGAAGGCAAGAATCCTAGAACATTCAATTTCAATGGTTTATCATCCCACATTAGGGATTCCGAGGATCGGGACGACATGCCCCAAGGTCAAGGTGGCGAAAGGTTGATCCACAATCAGACAAAACCAACGACGTTTTCCAATACCGGAACCGCTTTTCTCCAGATATCTATCCGCCGCTCCCCTATCTTCGCCAGAAAGCTGGAGGAGAAATTGCCCACCACCCCATTTGACCGCACAGCTCAGGGCTATGACCTGGAGTTCACCGAAACGCAGGTCGGGCGGATGCAGCGCGCGGTCACGCATCGGTTCCTGCGGGAATGGATCAAGGAAAATCGGCCCAAAACAGCATTGGAGCTGAACTGCGGGACGGGTGAGGATGCTGTTTTCCTTGCAAAGCAGGGCTTGCAGGTGACGGCGACCGATTTGTCATTGGAAATGGTGCGGGTGACGTCTCAGAAGGTGCAGCACATCCAGAGCGCCCCCGGCCAGGCACCGATTCAGCCCGTCCGTGTCCTGCAATCCGGCATCCAAGGCATTGAAACGGCTGTTCCCGGCGAAAAATTCGACCTGATCTGGAGCAATTTCGGGGGATTCAACTGCCTCACGGTGGATGAAATCCGTGCCTCGGCGGCGGCATTGCGGGGATTGCTGAATGACAATGGGCTCCTCGTGCTCGTGGTCATGGGCCGATTTTGTGCCTGGGAGTCGCTGTATTTCTCAGCCAAGTTCCAATTTGGGAAGGCATTTCGCAGGCGCAAACAGGGCGCAGTGCAGGCGCGGTTGGCGGATGGCATTTTTCAGGACACATACTATTACAGTCCCGGGCAGGTCGAGGCGATTATGGAACCGCATTTTGTCCCGGAAAAACGTATGGCGGTCGGTGCCTACCTGCCTCCCTCCTACCTCGATCCATTCTTTTCGAGGCGGCCCAAGCTGCTTTCGACAATGGAACGCTGGGAATCAAAGGCCTACGGAAAACCCTTTCCGGCGCAGTTCGCTGATCATTTTTTGGTAGCTTTTCGCCCAAGATGAAGATCCTGCTCTCACACGGCTATTTTCTCGCGGACGATCCGAAGGAGCAGGCGATCATGCGTCCGTATCCACCGCTCGGCATCCTGTACCTGAGCGCCTACCTCAAGCGAAAGGGCATCGCGGCGGAGGTTTATGACACGACATTTTCGACCAAGGAGGCATTTCGGGCTTATGTGCTGCAAAACCGGCCGAGCTTCCTCGCCTTGTACGTGAACCTGATGACCAAGCTGAACATCCTCGAAACCATCCAATGGGTGCGGTCCGAGGAGCGGCTGAAGCAAACGCGAATCATCTTGGGCGGTCCGGAGGTCACCCACCACGACGAGGCTTTCCTGCGCGCCGGGGCGGATTTCATCATCACGGGCGAGGGCGAAGTGACGCTTTACGACCTGCTCACGACAGTGGACAATGCCTTCAGCCCTTTCCTGGACGTGGTCGAGGGCATTTCCTTCATCAATGTTCGCGGCGAGATCGTCCGCACCAAGCAGCGTGACAAGATCAAGGACATCGACACCCTGCCCATGCCGGACCGGGACGCGATCGACCTCAGGCTGTATTTCAATGCCTGGAAGGAGCGCCACGGCTACAGTGCCGCCTCGATCAATACGATGAGAGGCTGCCCTTATACCTGCAAATGGTGCAGCCGCGCAGTCTATGGCCTGAGTTACCGCCGCCGTTCGCCGAAATTGGTTGTCGCCGAGCTCGCCGTGATTCAGCAGAAATACAGTGTGGACAGCTTTTGGTTCGTGGACGATGTCTTCACGATCAGCCACAAATGGTTGACTTCGTTCGCGGAGGAGCTGATGCTCAAGGGAATCGAGATCCGCTACGAATGCATCACCCGCGCCGACCGGATGAATGCCGAGGTCGTGGAATTGCTGGAGCAGACCGGTTGCTTCCGGGTGTGGATCGGTGCCGAAAGCGGTTCACAGCGCGTGATCGACCTCATGGACCGGCGCGTGCAGGTGACTCAGGTGCGCGACATGATCCACCTCGCGCAGGCCAATGGCATCGAGGCAGGAACCTTCATCATGCTGGGCTACCCGGGCGAAACAGCGGAGGACATCGAGCAGACCGCCGAGCACTTGATCAGCAGCGACCCGGACATCTTCACCATCACCGTGGCCTATCCCATCAAAGGGACGCCGATGTACGAGGAGGTCGAGCCGGAATTCCTGAAATCCCTGCCTTGGGAAAGCAGCACCGACCGCGACCAGGACTTCAAGCGACAATACCCGAGGGAGTACTACGACCATGCCGTGCGGTATGTCGTGAACAAGGTGAATGCGGCGAAAGCAAGAAAGCGGGGGAAACGGGTGGAGTCTTGGAAGCTGGGGCTGAAGGCTTGGGTATCGAAGCGACGGATGGGGAGGTTCTGACCATCAAAGTCTTAACCGCAGAGGACGCAAAGGTACGCAAAGACCATGCTGCTCTGCGATCCTCTGCGTCCTCTGCGGTTCAATCCCCTACAAGTACCTCTTCCACCACCCTCGCCAGCACCGCCTGCCCGGAGTCACTCAGGTGCGTGTCATGCAGATAATACGCCGGATGCCCGCGCAACTCCAGCTCCCGGAGGGCGGGCAACAGATTGACGACCTTGGCGCCTTTCACCTCCATTTCCTTGACCCAGGAAAAGAACGGGTAATCCAGTTCCTGAATCACTGGGTTTTCCATCCCCTCGGCGCCGATGTCGGCCATGCGGTCGGCATAGACTTCGCTCACCTGCGCGCAATGCGGCACCACGACGATCATGACCTTCGCTCCCGCCGCCTGACTGCGCAGTACCAATTCATCCAGAATCTCCATGTAATCGTGCATGTCATGCCAGCGGCCGTCCTCCGGGCGCACCTGCCCCACAATCAGCCTCGGCTCGGCCTCCAGGTAGAGCTTGTCCCTCGGGGAATACTTCTTCGGGTCAAATGCGCCTTCATTGCTCTTCTCGGGCACCATGTCGGGCAAGGCGGCGGAACGCTTGAACTTTCCCAGGGCGTAATTCAGCCATGCAAGTGACCGGAACCTGTTCGCAACCGACCAATACAAGCTCCGGAAAATGCCCACTCGCCCCCAAGCACCGGGATACCGGAGGTCAAAAAGGTCATTGCCCACATAAACCTGGTACACCACCCAATCCGGTTTGAAATCCGCGAGGCGACGGCCGAGGACCAAGTTCGCATGATAAACCGTCGTTCCGGGCAAGGCCGAATTGAGAAAATGCCAGTCCGGATGCCGCTTTCTTAACAAATCCACCCAATTGTTGGTAGCTGCAGTGAAAGAATCCCCAAGAGCGAGGACTTTTTTGCGTGGATGGGAGGGCGCTGGATCGGGATTCAGGGCCTTGAGCTCTCCGGAATAGGTGTCCACCCATTGATTCCTGTAAAAAACCTCCAGAATCATGACTGAAATCATCAAGACGAGCGGAATCCATCGGATTTTTCGCCAGACGTAACGGATTCTTGCCTTGAGCTCGGGCTTCACCTCGGAAATTTACTCAAATTCTGGGCAGCATCCTTCCGGATCTGGACCCGGAGAAAATGATCAACTGGTCAAAACTCTTCGCCCATCGAAAGGTTAGAAATTTATCAGCGCATTCTTGCACGAACCTTGGTGGAATGCTGCCGTTCTTTCTATATTGCAGGGTTTTCATTCGCAGGAATGAACATTACAGGTTTGTGAAATAATTTGATTCAAAATAAGATACTGAAATGTCGAATATGGCTGAGCAACAAGAGACTGTAGAGCTGAAGATCGGTGATAAATCGTTTCCCTTTCCGGTCGTGACCGGCACTGAAAACGAGAAGGGCATTGACATCGGCCCGCTGCGTGCCAAGACTGGCTATGTTACCCTGGATTCAGGCTACAAAAACACTGGCGCATGCCAGAGCGCCATCACATTCCTGGACGGCGAGGAAGGCATCCTCCACTACCGTGGTTATACCATCGAGGAACTGGCCGAAAAGGCTTCCTTCATCGAGGTCGCTTACCTGCTGGTGAACGGCGAACTCCCCAACAGGGATCAACTGAACGCCCACGTCATGGGCCTCAAGGCACAAAACCACCTGCCCGAAGGCATGGGCGCGCTCATCAATGCGATGCCCAAGTCCATGCACCCCATGGCCATGCTCTCCGCAGCAACCGTGGCGCTCTCCGGCTGGTACCCCGCTAGCGACGACGACTACACCCCTGAGAAAGTGGCCAAGACCATGGACCGCCTCATGGGCAACTTCTCCGGCATCGCTGCAGCCATCTACCGCAAGGGCAGGGGCGAGCAACTCCTGCAACCCGACAACCGTCTGGACTACGTGGGCAGCTTCCTCCAAATGATGTACGGCGAAGTGGGCAAGGAATACACCCCGGATCCCGTGGTGAACGAAGCCCTCAACACCCTGCTCATCCTGCACGCCGACCACGAGCAAAACTGCTCCACCTCCACCGTGCGCATCGTCGGATCCAGCCATGCCAACCTCTACGCGAGCGTCGCAGCTGGCATCACCGCACTTTGGGGTCCCCTCCATGGCGGCGCCAACCAAGAAGTGATCGAGATGCTCGAGCTCATCAAAGCCGACGGTGGCGACACCGCCAAGTGGGTGAACAAGGCCAAGGACAAAAACAGCGACTTCCGCCTCATGGGCTTCGGTCACCGTGTCTATAAGAACTTTGACCCCCGCGCCCGGATCATCAAGAAGGCCTGTGACAGCATCCTCGGCAAACTGGGCATCAATGACCCGGTCCTCGAGATCGCCAAAGGCCTGGAAGAAGCCGCCCTCAGCGACGACTACTTCAAGGAGCGCAAGCTTTACCCCAACGTGGACTTCTACAGCGGCATCATCTACCGCGCACTGGGCATCCCGACCGAGATGTTCACCGTGATGTTTGCCCTGGGTCGTCTGCCCGGATGGATGGCACAATGGAAAGAAATGCGCGACGGAGGCGAGCCCATCGGCCGTCCGCGTCAGATCTACACCGGCCATACGATCCGCCCCTTCCCGAGCATCGATAACCGCTAAGAAAAGAAGCGATTCTTTGGGAACGCCCTGCGCAAGTGGGGCGTTCTTCTTTTTAGGGGATAGGGGTGATTGAAGTATTTCCTTAACTTCCTTGTGATTTTATCAATAACCGAAATCTCAGAAGCTGATCAAAAAATCTCACAATTATGAAAGAAAAGCGCCTCGAAAGTCTGCCTTCTCAAAATTGGCACATACGTTGTGCTTCCATCGTCATTATGATCATTTGTTTTAATCAGGCTGGTTGTCATTTCAACAAGAGCCCCCAAAACGATCTTGACAAAATGCGATTGTCGGGGAAGGTTAGGTCAATAAAGCAAATTTCATTTGAGGCGACTGAACAATTCGGCAAAATCAAAGCGGGCAACAGGACAGATGATTATTTAGATCCATTGGCAAACGATAGATACACGATTTTCGACCTTAAGGGAAACCGAATTGAAACCGGGAGCTTCAATCTAGAAGATACGATCATCTCAAAAACAACCTACAGATATGATTCCAATGGAAAAGTGGTTGAAGAGACTTTCTACGATGCTGAAATGAGAAGTAGCGACATTAAGCAGTACGTTCTCAACAATGATGGTAATATCATTAAGGAAATCAGGCTAGGTGTTATCAACAAATTGGAAGCGAGCTACGAATATGATGACATTGGAAATAAGGTTCAGGAATTTCACTACAACGATGATGGCACAGTTGCATGGTCGAGGAAATACAAACATGACAAAAGCGGAAATGTAATTGAGGATTCTTGGTACAACCGAGGAAATCTTAAATGGAATTATCGGCACAAATTTGATGAAGTAGGAAATCGGATTGAGTCAATCAAATACAACCATGACGAAAGTATTTTGGAGAAAGAAATTTCCAAATTTGACAGTGATGGACACAAGATTGAAGAAAGCTTCTATAAGGCAGATGGAAGCATCAAGTGGAAAAATAAGCTCAAATACGATAGCTATGGGAACAAAACTGAACTTCTGATCGAATCCGAGAATGGAAGTCAAACGATTCGGCAGTTCGAGTACTCAATTGACGACCACGGAAACTGGGTGAGAAGTGTAGTTTTTGAGAATGACATTCCAAAATTCATATTGGAAAGAGAGATCGAATATTTTCAATAACAATGATGTCGCACGCAGAAGTCTTTTCATGACTTGTTGCGCGAAATTCATTAACTGAGTGAATAATTTTACTTCTTCTTGAACCCGCCAATATTGCTCGACAGGCTGAACTGATGCGTCGGCCCGACAGCGTGGTAGCTGCTGAGCGCATAGTCGAAGCGGAACATCTTGATCTTGATCCCGACGCCGAAGGAGAAGCCTGCAATGCCACCACGGTTGAGGCTGCGGAGCTCTTGACGGCGCATGTGGTTGTACCCGGCGCGAATGTTGAAGCCCTTGGTGATGAGGAATTCCGTGCCGATGACGGCATGGCGGAACAGGTTGTCCACGACGGGGAAATGCGTCTCGATGGTGTCCCCGCTCAGATCGACCTGCGGTGGCGCGTCCTTGTCGTAATAGACGAGGTTGGGCGTTTGCAGATTGGTCGTGGTGAGGGAGAAGCGCAGGGGCATGTGCTTGAGCCGCTGCGAGATGCCGATTTGGATTTCAAATGGCAGCGGGGTGTTTACGCCATCGGGAGCCTCCCACTTGGTCAGGTTGAAGCCGATGTTGCGGAAGACCATGCCTGCGGTGAAGAGCTCATTGTCACTGACATAAGCGCCACCCATGTCCAAGCCCAATGCAAAATGCGAACGGTAGCGGCTCACATTGGAATTGACGAGCTTGAGGTTCGTGCCGAGGCTGAAGTTGTCAATCTTGCGCGCACCGCCCACCACGATGGCGAGGTCAGAGGCGGAGAAGCGGCCCGTTTGATTGCCATAGACATCGGCCTCGATCATCTTGCCATAGCTCAGCCATTGGATGCCGCCGTGGAAGCTGCCGACATTGTCGAAGGTATGTGAGTAGCCCGCATAGCCGTAGGTGATGTCGCTGAGGTAATTGGCCACGGAGGTCGAGATCGTCTGATGCATCGAATCATTGGCCAAGGCCGGATTCAGGAATGCCCAGTTCAGGTCGTGGTCGTACGTGCTGATGTTCACCCCGCCCAACGAAGCCGCCCGCGCCGAAGGAGGCAGATTCAGGAAGTCATAGACATGCCGCCCACCAATCTGGGACAGCGCCACAATCGGCAGGAATGCAAGGAGGATCAGTGACCATTTCTTCACAGGACGAAAATAGGCAGGAATTCCCAATCCAAGTGAGGCAAAAAAAGTGGGACACACCCACCAATTAACAATTGATAATGAACAATGAACAATGGATGGTGCTGTGGCAGCACGATCCATTGTTCATTATCCATTATTCATTATCAATTCTTAATGAATTTCATGGCCGCTTCCTTCCCTGTCTTGCGGGCTTGGATGCGGACCATGTAGCTCGCGGAGGCGTAGCGGCTCAGGTCGAAGGTCTCGATTCCTGCCAGATGGCTGAGTTCGCGGACTTCGAGGCGCTGACCGAGCATGTCCCAGATTTCGATGGTCACGGGGCCTTGGATGCTGGTCAATGCCCTCAGATTCAGGACATCCCTCGCCGGGTTGGGGAAGATCTCGATGTCCAGAATGGCGGAGGATTCGGCTTCTGTGCCGACTACCGTCATCACCACGGCATTACTTGTGTCCAGACAGCCGTTCAGGTCGGTGCCAATGACTTGGTAGCTGCCGGACTGCGACGGGACGAGGGTCGAGCTATGGTAATTCGGGAGAATCGGCTGCCCGTTCAGGAGCCAATCGTAGTTCACGAATCCAGAGGAGGCGACCAAGGTGCCACTGACATCCTGCAAGGTGACCACGGGCTGCGGAGCGACCACGACGGTGACCGGATCAGACTCCCCGCGGCAGCCGAAGCCATTCTCGACGGTGACAGACCAAGTGCCCGCACTGCTCACAGAAACTGTCTGCGTGCTGTCGCCGCTGCTCCAGTTCCACAATGCGTAGCCGCCACCTGCGTCGAGGACCACGGACGAGCCTTGGCAGATCGTCACAGCGGGACCGGGCACGATCACCGGCTCCGGGCCGAGGACACTGATAAAGGCGACATTGACCGTGTCGTGGATGGTGCAACCTTGGCCTTCCACGGCGGTGAGGACGATGTTGCCGCCTTGGCCCGTGAGGAAGATGCTGCTAGAGGTCGCGCCCGTGCTCCATTGGTAACCGACCAATCCTGCATCGCCGATCAATTGCACCGTGTCGCCAATGCAAATGGGCAAGTGTCCGTTCACAGTGATGATGTCATTGTCCACGGTGAGCGCGCCGACTTGGACAGTGTCGCTCGCGAAGCAGCCTTCATTGTCGGTGACGGTGCAGGTGTAGGTGCCGGGTGCCGCCAAGGCTGCGGTCTGCGTTTGAGCACCGTTGCTCCATGCATAAGTGCTGAATCCGCCGGGAGCCGTGAATTGCACATCACCGCCGGGGCAACCCAATGTATCAGCACCGAGGTTCAGGCTGGCGACGAGGGAGGTATTGACATTCACCGAATCAATGCCGGAGCAGCCATAAGCATCCGTGACGGTGACCGTGTAGAAGCCCGCGCTGAGGCCGGAGATGCTGTCCGTGGTCGCGCCATTGCTCCAGAGGTAGCTGAATCCTTGGCAGGCATTGCCTCCGAAGGGCTGTGCCACCAAATGCGCCAAGCTGCCCAAGCAGACCGCCGAATCACCACCGAAGGTGACCGTCACGGCATCAGGCTGCACCAATACCAGCGTTTGGATCGAGGATTGGCCGGAGGCATCGCTCACAGTCACGGTATAGACACCCGCCGTAAGGCCGCTGAGGCTGTCGGCGGTCGCGCCATTGCTCCATGCGTAGCTGTACGGGCTGCATCCTCCTGTCACTGTGACAAACGCGCTTCCGTCATTGGCCCCGGTGCAGGTGACGTGGTAGCCACAGGATTGCACAATGGCTTGGGCCGAAGCGACCATGGTCGAGGGGTTCACGGTCACGGTCGCGGCGCAAGTCGAGGAATTGCCGGATGCGTCAGAGACAATCAAGGTCACCGACTGCACACCGAGGTTGGCGCAGGTGAAGGCGCTCCTGCTCAGGCTCATGGTATCGATGCCGCAGGCATCGGTGCTGCCATTGTCGAGGGCAGCGGGCAGCAGGGTCGCATTGCCCAGGCTGTCGAGTTGCAGGGTCACGTCCTGGCAATGCGCCACGGGAGCAGTGCTGTCGGCCACGGTCACCGTCACGGCGCAGGTGCTGGTATTGCCGCTGGCATCGGCCATGGTCAGGGTGACGTTGTGGCTACCCAAATCCGTGCAGGTGAATGCGGTCGCGGACAGGACGTTGCTCACAATCCCGCAATTGTCGGTGCTGTTGCTGATGTCAGCGGCGGTCAATGTGCGGCTGCCGAGGCTGTCCAGGGCAATGGTCGCGGCATGGCAATCTGCAACGGGTGCGATCAGGTCCTCCACGGTCACCACCACGGTGCAGGAAGAACTGTTGCCGCTGCCATCGGTCAGGGTCATGGTGACCGATTGATTGCCGACATGGCTGCAATTGATCGTACTCAGGCTCAAGGTCATCGTGTCAATGCCGCAAGCATCATTGCTGTTGGAATTGAGTTCAGCGGGCGTCAATGAATAAGTGCCAATGCTGTCGAGTTGCACGGTCGCGTCATGGCAGAGCGCAATCGGCGGGGTGATATCCTCCACGAGGACATTGGCGGAGCACGTCGCGGCATTGCCCGATGCGTCGGAGACGGTCAGCGTGACGACCTGCGTTCCGATTTGCGCGCAGCCAAATGCGATCACGTCCAGCGTCGCATTGCCCAGCCCACAGACATCCGTGCTGCCATTGTCCACCTGGTTCACGGTCAATGAGCCATTTCCAGAGGAGTTCAGCGTCACGTTGGCATTCTGGCAAACCGCAACTGGCGCAATGGTATCCACCACCGTCACCGATGCCGAGCAACTCGCCGTGTTCCCACTCAGGTCCACGATGGTCAGGACCACGGTATTGCTGCCGATATCGCTGCAATCGAAGGCCGCATTGTCCAATGTTGCATTCAATACCCCGCAAGCGTCGGTGCTGCCATTGTTGACGGAGTTCGTGGTGATGCTGCCTTGGCCGTTGGCATCGAGGAAGACCACCGCGCTCTGGCAAATCGCCTGCGGCGCAGTATTGTCCACCACCATCACCACTGCGGTGCAGGAGCTGGAATTGCCGGAGAGGTCTGTTGCGGTGAGGGTCACCACATTGGAGCCGACGTGGGCGCAGAAGAAGCTGTCTTGGGAAATGGTCGCGGTGAAGGCACCACAAGCATCGCTCGTGCCCAAGCCAATCACCGATGCGCCGAGCACACCCTGTCCATTCACATTCAATGTCACGGTGGCATTGGAGCAGACGGCGGAGGGTGGCGTGATGTCGCGGACGGTGACATTGGCGGCGCAAGATGCCGTGTTGCCACTCGGGTCGGTCAAGGTCAGCGTGATGGAACGCACCCCGATGTCCGAGCAATTGAAGCTGCCTTGGGACAATGCGGCTGTGAAGCTACAATTGTCAAACGAGCCGGCGCCGATCACCGACGCGCCCATCACTGCCGTGCCGCTGGGATTGAGGTCCACGGTGGCATTGGTGCAGGTGGCGACGGGGGCGATCAGATCCTGAACGGTCACAGTCGCCGAGCAAGTTCCGGTATTGCCATTGGCGTCGGTTGCGGTGAGGACCACGGCATTTGACCCGACATTGGAGCAAGAGAAAGCATTGATGCTCAAGACCAAGCTCGTGACTCCGCAGGCATCGTTGCTGCCATTGTTGACCAATGCCGCTGTGCCACTTGCACCACCCAAGGAATCGAGTTGGATCGTGACGTTCTGGCAAATGGCAGTGGGCGGCGTGACATCATTGACGGTCACGTTGAAGCTGCATGTCGCGGTATTGCCGCTGGCATCGGTCGAAAGGAAGGCGATGGTCGTGGTTCCCACTGGGAAGGTCGCCCCACTTGGAAGGCCCGAAGTCATCACAGTGCCCACGCCGGAGCAATTGTCCGTGCCCACGGGGCTGGTATAGGTGACCGCCGCGCCACAAACCCCTGTTTGGGTAGTGGTGCTGATGTTCGTGGGGCAAGTCAATGCCGGAGCTTCATTGTCCGTCACTGTCACGGTGAAGCTGCAAGTCGCAGTGTTGCCGCTGGCATCCGTGACCCGGAAGGTATTGGTGGTGATGCCGACTGGGAATGCCGCTCCGCTCGCCAAGCCTGTCGTCTGCACCGTTGCTGCACCGGAACAATTGTCCGCACCAACCGGGGCAGTATAGGTCGCCGTGGCGGTGCAAGTGCCCGTTCCGGCATTCAGCGATTGGTTGGCGGGGCAGGTGATCATCGGCAGCTCATTGTCCAGGACTGTGACCGTGAAGCTGCATGTGGCGGTATTGCCGCTGGCATCGGTGACGCGGAAGGTGTTCGTTGTCACCCCGACGCTGAAGCTGGCACCGCTTGCAAGTCCTGCCGTCTGCGTGGTCGTCGCACTCGGGCAATTGTCCGTGCCAATCGGAGCGCTGTAAGTCACCGTGACGGCACAAGTTCCGGTCGCGACGTTCGCGCTGATGTTGGCAGGGCAAGTGATAATCGGGAGTTGATTGTCCACGACGGTGACCGTGAAGCTGCATGTCGCGGTATTGCCGGATGCATCAGTGACGCGGAAGACGTTGGTCGTCGTGCCAATCGGGAAGGTCGCCCCGCTTGCCAATCCCGCCGTCAATGCAGTGGTCGCGCCAGGGCAATTGTCCGCACCGACAGGAGCCGTGAAGTTCGCCACCGCCCCGCAGGTATTGGTGACGTTGTTCAGGTTGATGTTGGCGGGGCAGGTGATCGTCGGGACTTGCGTGTCGCTGATCGTGACGGTGAAGCTGCACGTGGCGGTATTGCCGGCTGCATCGGTGACGCGGAAGGTGTTCGTAGTCGTGCCAACCGGGAAGGCAGCGCCGCTGGCGAGTCCTGTGGTGCGCACCGTGACCGGGCCGGGGCAATTGTCGGAGCCGACCGGAGCGGTATAGGTCAAGACCTTGGAGCATTGGCCGGGATCGTTGTTGCCCGTGATGCTGGAGGGCAGGTGATCGTCGGCAATTGGTTGTCGCTGATGCTGACGGTGAAGGAGCATGTGGCGGTATTGCCCGCCGGTGACGCGGAAGGTATTCGTGGTCGCAGCCGACGGGGAAGGCCGCGCCGCTGGCGAGGCCCGCGGTCTGCGTGGTGACCGGGCCGGGGCAATTGTCAGAGCCAACTGGAGCGGTGAAGGTCACGACCTTGGAGCATTGGCCGGGGTCATTGTTGCCTGTGATGTTGGACGGCAAGTGATCGTCGGCAATTGGTTGTCAGTGATGCTGACGGTGAAGGAGCAAGTGGCGGTATTGCCAGCAGCATCGGTGACGCGGAAGAGGAATGGTTGCCCTGACTGGGAATGCGGCGCCGCTGGCAAGTCCTGCGGTCTGCGTGGTGCGACCGGGCCGGGGCAGTTGTCAGCGCCAACCGGAGCGGTGAAGCTCACGACCTTGGAGCATTGGCCATTGTCATTGCTGGCCAGTGATGCTGGCGGGGCAGGTGATCGTCGGCACTGGGTGTCGGTGATGCTGACGGTGAAGGAACAAGTGGCGGTATTTCCAGCAGCATCTGTGACACGGAAGGTATTGGTCGTCGTGCCAACGGGGAAGGCGGCACCGCTTGCGAGGCCTGCGTCCGGCGCTGTGATCGGGCCGGGGCAATTGTCAGCACCGACCGGGGCTGTGAAGGTCACGACTTTGGAGCATTGGCCGGGATCATTGTTGCCTGTGATGTTCGTGGGGCAAGTGATCGTCGGCAATTGGGTGTCGAGATCGTCACGATGAAGGAGCAGGTCGCAGTATTGCCAGCGGCATCGGTGACGCGGAAGGTATTGGTCGTCGTGCTGACTGGGAAGGCGGCGCCGCTTGCGAGTCCTGCGGTCTGGGTGGTGACCGGCCCGACAATTGTCAGCACCGCCAGGAGCCGTGTAGGTCACGACCTTGGAACATTGGCCTAGATCATTGTTGCCCGTGATGTTGGCGGGCAGGTGATCGTCGGCAATTCGGTGTCGGAGATCGTGACGGTGAAGGAGCAGGTCGCAGTATTGCCAGCAGCATCGGTGACGCGGAAGGTATTGGTCGCCGTGCCGACGGGAAAGGCCAAGCCGCTGGACAGGCCCGCTGTCTGAATCGTGACCTGGCCGGGGCAATTGTCAGCGCCCACTGCAGCGGCAAAGCTCACGACCTTGGAGCATTGGCCGGGATCATTGTTGCCTGTGATGTTGGACGGGCAGGTGATCGTCGGCAATTCACTGTCGCTGATCGTGACGGTGAATGAGCATGTGGCGGTATTGCCAGCGGCATCGGTGACGCGGAAGGTATTGGTTGTCGTGCCTACGGGGAAGGCCGCGCCGCTTGCGAGTCCTGCGGTCTGGATGGTGACGGGTTCTGTGGGCAATTGTCAGCGCCAACTGGGGCAGTGAAGGTCACGACTTTGGAGCATTGGCCGGGATCATTGTTGCCTGTGACGTTGGAGGGGCAGGTGATCGTCGGCAATTGGTTGTCGCTGATCGTGACGGTGAAGGAAAGTGATGTGGCGGTATTGCCAGCGGCATCGGTGACGCGGAAGGTGTTCGTGGTCGTGCCAACGGGGAAGGCGGCGCCACTTGCGAGCCCTGCGGTCTGCGTGGTGACCTGGCCCGGACACCTGTCTGCACCGCCAGGAGCCGTGTAGGTCACCACCTTGGAACATTGGCCTAGATCATTGTTGCCCGTGATGTTGGCGGGGCAGGTGATTGTGGGCAATTCGGTATCGGAGATCGTGACGGTGAAGGAGCAGGTCGCGGTATTGCCAGCAGCATCGGTGACGCGGAAGGTATTGGTCGCCGTGCCGACGGGAAGGCTGCCGCTGGACAGGCCCGCAGTCTGAATCGTGACCTGACCCGGGCAATTGTCAGCGCCCACTGCAGTGGCAAAAGCTCACGACCTTGGAGCATTGGCCGTTGTCATTGTTGCCCGTGATGTTGGTCGGGCAGGTGATCGTCGGCAATTCACTGTCGCTGATGGTGACGGTGAATGAGCAGGTCGCGGAATTGCCCGAAGCATCGGTGACGCGGAAGGTGTTGGTCGTCGTGCCAACGGGGAAGGCTGCACCGCTTGCGAGTCCTGCGGTCTGGGTGGTGGACTGGGGCTGGGGCAATTGTCAGCACCGACCGGGGCCGTGAAGGTCACGACCTGGAGCATTGGCCGGGATCGTTGTTGCCCGTGATGTTGGTGGGGCAAGTGATCGAGGGCAATTGATTGTCGCTGATGATGACGGTGAAGGAGCAGGTAGCCGTATTGCTCGCTGCATCGGTGACGAGGAAGGTGTTCGTCGTCATGCCGACCGGGAATGCTGGTGCCACTTGCCAAACCTGCGGTCTGCACCGTGAGCGTCAGCAATTGTCGTGCCGACCGGGCCGAAGGTCACGACCTTGAGCATTGGCCATTGTCATTGGTGCCCATGACGTTGGTGGGGCAAGTGATGCAGGGCGATTCGGTGTCGGAGATCGTGACGGTGAAGGAGCAGGTCGCGGTATTGCCCGCAGCATCGGTGACGCGGAAGGTGTTCGTGGTCATGCCAACTGCATAGGCGTTTGCCCGCTTGCGAGTCCTGCGGTCTGCACCGTGACAGAGCCGGGGCAATTGTCCGCAATCGACCGGAGCGGTGAAGCTCACCATCTTGGAGCATTGGCCGGGATCGTTGTTGCCTGTGATGTTGGCAGGGCAGGTGATCGTGGGCAGTTCGGTGTCGGTGATGGTGACGGTGAAGCTGCAAGTCGCTGTATTGCCCGAGGCATCGGTGACGCGGAAGGTATTTGTGGTCATGCCACGGGGAAAGCCGCGCCGCTTGCCAAGCCTGCGGTCCGCGCCGTGACCGGGGTCAGCAGCCGTCGAGCCGACCAGGCAACGTAGCTCGCGACCATGGTGCATTGGCCGGGGTCATTGTTGCTTTATGATGTTGGCGGGGCAAGTGATCAGGGCATTTCCGCGTCAGAGATCGTGACAGTGAAGGAGCAGGTCGCGGTATTGCCCGAGGCATCGGTGACGCGGAAGGTGTTCGTGGTCATGCCGACACGGGGAAGGTTGCGCCGCTTGCGAGTCCTGCGGTCTGGATCGTGATCGGGCCGGGGCAATTGTCGGCACCCACGGGAGCAGTGAAACTCACGACGCGAACATTGGCCGGGGTCATTGTTGCCTGTGACGTTCGCAGGGCAAGTGATCGTCGGCAATTGATTGTCGGTGATCGTGACGGAGAATGAGCATGTGCCCGTATTGCTTGGTCCCATCGGTGACGCGGAAGGTATTCGTGGTCGTGCCGATGGGGAAGGCTGAACCGCTTGGCAAGCCCGTGGTTTGCACTGTCACCGGGCCGGGGCAATTGTCCGTGCCGACCGGGTTGGTGAAGGACACCACCTTGGAGCATTGGCCGGGATCATTGCTGCTGCTGACGTTGGCCGGGCAGGTGATCGTGGGGGCTTGGGCGTCGGTGATGGTAATAGTGAACGAGCAGGAAGTGGTATTTCCGGCAGCGTCCGTGACGCGGAAGGTGTTCGTGGTGGTGCCGACCACGTAAGCCGCCCCACTGGCGAAGCCCGTTGTTTGGGACATCACCGAACCGGGACAATTGTCGGAACCTGTGGGGGCCGTGAAGGTCACAATCTTGGAGCACAAGCCCGGATCATTGGTGCCGCTGATGTTGCCGGGGCAGGAGATGCTCGGTGCCTGGGTGTCCGTGATGACGACATTGAAGCTGCAAATGGAGGCGTTGCCGCTGGCATCAGTGACCCGAACACGTTGGTGGTGGTGCCAATCGGATACGTCGCCCCGCTGGCAAGCCCTGATATCTGCGTGGTGCTGGCACCGGGGCAATTGTCCGTCCCAATGGGGGCAGAGCAGGGGTGACGACCTTGGAACAAAGCCCAACGTCATTTCCGCTGCTGATATTGCTGGGGCAGGTGATGGTGGCGCTTGGTTGTCGTTCACGGTGACGGTGAAGGAGCAGGTCGCGGTATTGCCTGATCCGTCTGTGACCTGGAAGGTATTCGTGGTTGTGCCAATTGGGAACAGGGTGCCGCTCGCTTGCCCGGCTGTCCGGGTGGTGATCGCCCCGCTGCAATTGTCCGTCCCCACCGGGGTGGAATAGGTCACCGTCGCCCCGCATTGGTTCAGGGTATTGTTCACGGTAACATTGGACGGGCAGAAAATGGTCGGCGCTGTCACATCCTGGACGGTGACCGTCGAGGTGCAGGTGCTGGTATTGCCGCTGGGGTCGGTGACCGTGAGCGTGACGGCAGTGTTGCCGATGTTGGCGCAGGTGAATGCCGTCTGTGAGGCTGCCATGGTGAACACCGAGCAATTGTCCGTGCTGCCGTTGTTCAAGGCGGCAGCGGTGGTGCTGGCATTGCCCCCTGAATTCAGGCTCAATGCAAGGTTCTGGCAAGTGGCGGTCGGGCGAATGCTGTCCCGCACGGTGATGTAGGAGGTGCAGGAGCTGGTATTGCCGTTCACATCCGTCACCGTCAGCACGTTGGGGAGTTGCGGCAAATACTGGATTTCGTAGGGCACGTTCAGTCCGGTGGCGATGTTGGTGGCCCCGGTTCCGTTGATGTTGAAGCGCGTGATCAGGTTCGAGCCAAATCCGCATGCGACATACAGCTTCTGGTTATCGCGGTCCAGTGTCACCCCCAATGGCAAGGAGGATGTGAAGCTGAGGCTGGTCTGCCCTGTCCCATCGAGGTTGGCACGGAAGAGTTGGTTGAAGCTGTAGGACGTCCAGTACATCTTGTTGTTGGGCACGTCGAGTTCGAGTCCCACGATGTTGCCTTGCCCGGTGATGAGGGTCTGCAAGCTGGTGCCGTCGAGGTTGGCGCGCTTGATGGTGCCGAGGTTCGCGTCCGTCCAATAGATCTTGTTGTTGACGAGGTCCAGCTTGAGGATGCGGGAATAGTCGGCCTCCGTCGCACCAGAGACGATGACTTGGTTGCCAGTGCCGCCCATGGAGCAGCGGTTGATGGTATTGCCGGAAGGATCAGACCAATAAATCTTGCCTGCCGCCGCATCCACCGCGATGCCAAATGGGTTCACCCCAGTCCGGATGTCCGTGACCGTGCCGCCATTGACATGCACCCGGCTCAGTTTTTGGTTGACATTGTCGGTGAAATAGATGCTGTCCTTGCTGGGGACGTATTGAAAGCAAATGGCCTGCACCAGTGCCGGAGGTTTGTAGCCCAAAATCCCCGAAGCCGTTGACCCGACTTGACCAAGGCGCTGTTGTCGCTCCAGATCAATTTGTTGTTGCTGGTGGCGACGCTGCAATTGTAGCTGCTCGTGCCCACGGTGGTGCTGGCGATCCCACAGGCATCGGTGTTGCCATTGTTGAGCATGGCGGGGATGCACCCCACTGTTCCCGCGCCATTCAGGTAAAGCGTCAGGTTTTGGCAATTGGCGTCGTGGGCGCGACCAAATCCTGAACTGTCACGGTCGCGGAGCAGGTCGCGGTATTCCCAGTGGCATCCGATAGCGTCAGGGTCACCGGACGGGATCTGACATTGGGACAGCTGAACGCCGCGGTGCTCGCGACCATGCTCACAATGCCACAATTGTCCGTGCTGCCATTGTTCACCGCGGCGGCCGTGGTCGAACCTGTGCCACCCGTATTCAATGCCACCGTGACATTCTGGCAAACCGCCACGGGAGGTGTCACATCCACTGCCGAGGATTGGAATTCAAAAGCGCCATAATGTAGTCCAATGCGCCGGGACGGGCATTGAAGGGGCGGGAATTCGTTATCGAGGTCCACCACGGGCATGCCAGCTGTGGTGCCTGTGTCGATGGCGGGTGAGCAGAGCGTGAGGTGAGGTCACCCGTGGTCGCATTGGCGAGGAGCATCCACGTTGTAGATGGTGCCGCTGGGGGTCTGCCCCTGCCAGATGGTATTGGCGACGTTCAGTGTGCCCGAGAAATTCACGATTTCCGAGTTGGCGGGGCCGTCCACCGAGAGGGAGTGCTTGTTGCCCCAGAAGATGCAGTTGGTGATGTTGGCGTTGCTCGTGCTGTTGTTCACCCAGCGCCGCCCCTGGCTGGAGCCGCAGAAGTTGTTGTTGAGGGTGGAGTTTTTCAGGTTGATGGTGCCGCCTGTGTTGTTATAGACTGCCCCGGCCGTGTTCGCCGTGGCGGAGTTCTTCCAAAACATGCAGTTGACCCAGGTGCAGGTGCCACCATTGTTGTAGGCGGCCCCGGCTGGCTGGTTGCCGCGTTTTCCGTGAACCTGCACCGGTCCATGTCATAGCCACCTGAGGAGGAATAGATCGCGCCCGCTATCCCTGCCGTGTTCAGGGAGAAGCTGCAATTGACCAGCGACAAGGCCCCCGCAAACTTGTTGACCGCGCCGCCGCTCAGGGTTCCGGCCGTGTTGCTGGTGAATGTGCAATTGGTATCGTGGTGGTGTTGCCATTTCCGACGTACACCGCGCCGCTCCCTGTACCTCCCCCAATTTAAGCATTGTTCCCCGTGACCAGGCAGCCTGTGAAAGCAAAATGTCGCCGGGAGGCTGTTGATGGACACAGCACCGCCATTCAAGCGATGTTGTTGCTGAAGGTGCAATTGGTGAAATGTGCCGCCCCCTGGGTGAGGATCGCGCCCCCCGCCCCGGTCGTGCGATTGTTTTGGAAAATGGCCCCGCATGGTCAGGTTGCCGCGGTGGACAACACCGTCACTGCACCGCCCGCTTTGCCGAAGTTGTTGCGCAGGGTGAGGCTGTCCATCCGCATGGCGCCGTTATTGTTCAGGTAGATGCCTCCGACCCTGGAGTACATGGTCGCATCCGGTGCTGTCCGCATTGCCACGCTCCACGGTGAAGCCGCTCATGAGGGTCGCATTGGTCAGGTTGCTGGCATCCACCACGAGGAAGCAGTTGTCGGTGCTATCGCCTTGGTGCCGATGTCGCCGCTGAGGATGGTGCGGTTGGCGCTGAAATCACGCCAGGCAAATGTGCCCCCCGCCATTGGGGAAGCCGCCATAAGCGCACGCCCTCCGCGAGGGTGAATTTCTTCAACCGGGCAGGCCCCATACTTGGGCTCTTCGTGCGCCCTTGGCGACGAAGACGGTGTCACCCGCATCAGCGATGGCCACGGCGCTCTGGAAATCGGTGAAGCATTGAGCCAACTCGTGCCATTGTTGGCTCCGGTGGCGGTATGGTCCACGTACCAGCGGGTGGTGGCAAGCTCCTCCGCCCGGATGGCGTAGTCGTAGGGATTTTCGTCGCAGTCGGTATTGGTGATGCTAAGGGTACCGTTCACTACACCGAGGCCGGATGGGCTGAACCGCACCACGAATGCAGTGGAATCCCCTGCCGCCACGGTTGTCGCAGGCTGGGTGAACACGCTGAATCCGCTTCCAGTGATGGTCAGGGGCGTGGTGATGGACAGGGGTGCGCCGCCTGTGTTGAAGATTTTGAAGGTCTTGTCCAGGTTGTTCCCAAAGATCACTTGGCCCAGATCAGTGAAGTCCGCGAGTGACGGGCTGGCATCGCCATCCACAATGGAGACATTGTTGCCCTTGACGTTCATTTCCGGCGCGACCTTGTTCACCGTGAATGTGCAGGTATTGCTCTGGGGCACGGAGTTGGTGGCGAAGAGGCTGACGGTGAGGGCACCAACGCCGGATTGGGTGGAGCCGATGGCAGGCGATTGTGTGACCACAGGCGAGCAAGCGCCGGAGACAGTGGCCAATGAGGTGTAGTTCGGGAGGCTTGCCTGGCAGGAGCTGTTCAGGATGAGTTGCTGCGGGCCGGGGCAAGTGATCGAGGGCGCAGTGGCGTTCACGGTGAGGACCACATCGTCGCTAGAGCTGGCGCAGGGGCCATTGGAGATGGTCCAGCGCAGGGTGGTCGGTACTCCCGCGAGGAGCCCCGTGACGCCGCTGGTGGGGCTGGAGGGGGTGGTGACCGAGCCGGGGCCACTCACGATGGACCAAGCACCTGTGCCGAAGGAAGGGGTATTGGCGGCGAGGGTCGCGGTGCCTGCGCACAGGGTCTGGTCGGAGCCTGCATTTGCAGTGGAGGGTGTATGGAAGACGGTGATGCTCTGCGTGGTGCTGCAGAAGCCGAAGGTGTAGTTCACATTGTAGGCTCCGCTGTTGGCTGGGGGCACTGGGGCGGTGAAGTTGGTACCGCTCACGCCTGTGCCTGAGAATGTGCCAACGTCGCCGGAATTGGGCTGCGGGGTCACCGTTACGCGGGCAGGAACTGCCGTGAGGGGGCGCGTCTGCCCCTCGCACATGTTGGCATTGGAACTGGTGATGCTCAGGTTGTTGTTTTGGCGGAGGTAAACGGTGATGGAGCTGCTGCCGCCCGCCATGCAGGGGTATTGCCGGACATCGACCATGGCATAGTCGGTGAAGTTGGGGGTCATGACCACCGAGGCATTGGTACCCGTGCATTCGGGGCCATTGTCGTCGTTGTAGGCAAATGGGCCAGAGGTATTGTTGCCTTGGAAGACGTTGATATGGGTGTCGAAGGGGGCGCCGCAGGTGCTGACCGAGTAGCAGCCGCCCTGCAAGACAGGCACCCGGAAATATTCGCCGGGGCTGTAGTTGGTGATGGCCGTATTGACCCCACAACCTGCATTGGGGAGGCCCTCACCCCGGTAGAAGCTGCTTCTTGTACACCCTGCCTGACCACCGAGCTGGGTATTGGTGCCACATTGGGCCTGGAGCCCCGATGCCGCCGATAGCAGGAGCAAGAAGCAGGCAATCAGCTTCTTGGGCCATTTTGCATGAGAGGGAGTTGTTGTGTGCAGGTTACGAAACAAATGGTGGGTCGCCTTCCTGTTCAGAAGGCTGAAGAAGCTGGTTCTCATAGGTACAATGCAAACAAATCGGTCGTCTCAAAAAGGAACTGAGCGAATCTATCACCCAATCCCCACAGCAGGAAAGAGCCACAAAAACCCCTCCTCTGGGCAATACAGCAGGGCGAATTTACTGGAAAATGCCGTTGGGCATGGCGGGACAGGAAAAAAAGCCCCAGATGCCGTCCCCTTTGCCATGCCTCCACAGGCTGAAATTCGCTGGTCAGCAGCATCATCCATCGGCCACGGGACATGATGGAGAAAGCAGCATTGGGTTATTGCCAGCGGCTCAAATGGCTGATGGTATTACTATCAACGTCGATAGAAAAAACTATCGATTTCCATACCTCGGAGTATCGATTTCCATACTGCCGAGTATCGATTTCCATACCTGGGAGTATCGATTTCCATATCGCCGAGTATCGATTTCCATACCTCGAAGTATCGATTTCCATGCGGCGGGGACAACTGATGACGTTCGGGATAGAACTTTCCATGCGGCGGGGACAACTGATGATGTTCGGGATAGAACTTTCGATGGGTCGAAGAATCGAAGACCATGCATCCCGGTATCGAGAGCCTGTGCCGATCTGATCGATTGCCATGATCCCTGCAATCAATTTCCATGGTCGCTGGGACCGTTCGCTCAACCTCTAGTATCGAAGCCGATTGGATTTGGATGGACAGACATGGCTACGCGCATCGGCGGCGATGCGTTGGGGAGTCGGCAACGATTCGCTTCGGGATCGCCTGCGGTATTGGCGGGTATCGGCGGCGATGCTTTCGGGTATGGGCATCCCCTTCGCTTGTATCGAAGGTTGTGGTCGGCAGGATCGGAAGTTGTGGTCGGCAGGATCGGAGGTTGTGGTCGGCGGTATCGGAGGTTGATCCGCATGATCTGCGAGGTCATTTTCAGAAGTCAATGGGCGATGGCGGCTCCGATCCATGCCCTCAATGCGGTCATGGCTTGCCGGACTTGGCGATCAAGGCCCGGGGTGATTCGCCCGTCAACTGCGCCGTCGCCCAAGCCTGGAACACGTTGCAACCGAGCAGCGGGGCGATGTTCGGCGCCGACAATGCCTCCTGGAATGCTGCAAAAGCGGATTGGGTCTCCTTGCTGCCTTTCGCTTGCAGCAGCGCCTGCATCAATTGCAAGACATGCTGCTCCACCACGCCGCCGCCCCAGTTTTCGAAGTACCGCTGTACCGACCGCAATTCGTAAGCCAACAAATCCAGGTCCCCCCGCATCCAAATCAGCACCAAACCCATGGCCTGCGCGATCCGCTGAATGTCCATGCGCTGTTCGGTGCGCCCTGCCTCGGTGATCATGCGGAGCCACTTGTTGCACAACCCCTGCTCGCCGGAAAGGAAATAAAACACCGCCACGTGGTACGCCAGGACCAGCACGGTTCCCCGCCGCAGGATCTCCGCAAAGCGTTGCAGGCCACTTTCCAGGGCAGGAACCATCTCAGCCACCCCGGCCCAATCCGCTGTGCCCATGCGCCAGATCAGTTCCGCATTGAACCCGATGCTGAAGATCTCCGCCTCGTCGCTGAGCTGTTGCGCCGGGCTGTTGCGCACCTTGGCCAACGTTTGCTCGAAGGCCTCATAGTCTCCTGTCTCACCGCAAATGCTCAGGTAGTTGCTCAGGATGCGGCGGTACCACGTGGGGTACTCCTCGATCAGGTGTGGCGCACCCTCCCAGAGGCTCAGCACCGCCCCGTACTTGCGTTGGGATGCAGCCGCCTGTCCCTTGAGCATGTGGGCGATGGCGTGGATTTGGTGGTAATAGATCCTCGCGAAGAAGGTCATCGCGTTCTCCTCCGAGGCCAGGAGTTCGGCGGCGAGGATGGCATTCACCGCCTGCTCACGGTCGGGTCCAGCCTTGCTCGCGACCACAAACATCTTGTCGAGCAGGTGCGCAAACTGCAATTGGTTCTGGAAGGCGCGTGCCTTTTGCAGCATCTCCTCATGGATTTCCTCCATGCCTTCGGTCATCTCGCGTTGGGCGGTCTCCTTGTGCAGGCGGCGCTCATACTCCCCGATTTTGAAGAGGACATGGTGCTCAGCGTACATCTCCGCCATCTTCTTCAGGCGTTTGATCTCCTTGCGCAGCAGGTCGTACTGCTTCTTTTCATGCAGGAATGCGAGATTTTCCAAGCCCTCCAGCAAGCGGGTATGGGTTGTGCGCCCACTGTTGTAATCGCGCATGGCGCGGAGCAGGATGCTCTTGAGGTGGTTCTTCGCCGCAGCAAGCGGGGTTTGGATGCCCAGCTTCTTCATCGCCGCCGTCACCGCATCCGCATCGTAAGTCGGCATCTTGGCCAGCACCTGGAAGAGCTGCTCATAATTGTTGCCATCCTTGAGGGCGTGGCGCTGCGCATACTTGCTGAAATGCCCCTTCTCCGCCGCGTCGAGGCAGTGGATCAGGTCATGCAAATCATCTTGAGTCGATTTCCCCATCGCTCCTGTCTTTGATAATTTTCACGGCAATATCGCCATTTTCTGGCGAATCAGGAACATTTCAGGGCAATCCCCACAGATCGCCGCATTTGAGAATAGAGAAAAGTTGGCTGGAATTCCGGTACAGACAATCCGAGGTTTGATCATGGTTTTCGCCCGAACAGCGACTGCAACGCGCCGGGCAAGTTACATGTACCACTAAAATTCAACTTCTTATGAAAAAGGCACGCATCTTATGTATTTGGGTATTGCTCATCTTGGGATGGGGGGTGAATGGGGTGATGGGGCAGGTACAACTGAATTATTGGGACCTGCATGGAAACTTTACCACGAACAGTGGGGAGTTTCTTGGCACTCGAGTCAATGAGCCATTGATCTTCAAAGTCGATGATACCCACTCAGGTATCCTGCACACCACCGGAAAGACGTTCATTGGTTTTCAAGGTGGGGAATTTGCGATCGATGACAATACAGGTTTTGGAAATGGTGTCCTCCAACACTCACAAGGGAAAGGGAACACAGGCATGGGCAACAGCGCACTGCGCCTTAATGTAACCGGGTATTGGAACACCGCCATAGGCGATTCTGCCCTATACAGCAACTCTGCTGGATATGGCAACACCGCACTTGGATACATTTCCCTGCCGTCAAATACAACGGGCTGGGGCAACACAGGGCTGGGCGCGGGAACACTGTATGGCAATACCACTGGAAACTGGAACACTGGTGTGGGGCAGGTATTGTTCAACAACACCACCACAGGTAGCGAAAACTGCGCACTAGGATATTTTTCCCTCGGGAACAATACCACCGGGTACAGCAATGCCCAACTGGTGTTTACTCCCTACTTGGAAACAGCACCGGGCACAGCAACTCTGCTTATGGACACAACTCCCTTGCGAACAACACCACGGGTGCAGAGAATACCGGGATTGGCGTCTGGAGTTTGTACTACAACACCACCGGCAGTGCAAACACTGCTGCTGGAATGTACTCCTTAAAGGACAATACCACCGGAAATCAAAACACCGCCAATGGCCACAACTCCTTGACCAAGAACAAAACAGGCAACAACAATACTGCTGTCGGTGCATGGTCACTCTACAACAAATATTGCATTATGGGAATACCGCAGTCGGCTGGGGAGCAGGTACCAACACGATCTCTTCCAACAACACCGCGATTGGCAACCTCTTCCTTGAATTCGAACACTTCGGGCGCAGACAACACAGCGACTGGGGCATCCGCATTGCAAAACAATCAGTATGGCTTGAGCAATACCGATACTGGCGTGGAGGCCATGCAATTCAATTCGAGCGGATCAGCAAATTCAGCGTTTGGAAGAAGTGCCATGCGTTTCAATAAGACAGGACAAGAAAATACAGCCATCGGGGGAGCTGCACTGATGAATAATCAGGTTGGAAAACAGAACACCGCCATTGGCGTGAACTCCCTTTACAACAACAATTCTGATTTGGTGACAGGCGTGGGCTATGGCAGCCTCATGAACAACACTACTGGTGCAGCCAATACAGCCTTGGGCGCTGTGGCACTCTACCGCAATACTACGAGCAGTAATCCCGTTGGGTGATTGGCGACTCAGCCTTATACAACAATGGAGTTGGGGCTACTGGTAGTCAGGCGCTTTACAATACTGCTGTCGGCTCCAACGCAATGTATTCCAACACCATCGGAAGCTATTGAAATTTGCCCTTAGGCTCTGGTGTATCTGTTCCAATACCATCGGTCCCTACAATACGGCCGTTGGAAACAATGCACTGACTTCTAATCTAGCAGGATGGCTCAACACCGCAACAGGACATGATGCCATGGTCAGAAGTCTCAATGGAATTTGCAACACTGCTACGGGAGGTTTTGCCTTAGACCACAACAACAGCGGGAACTACAATACCGCAACTGGAGCAACTTCGCCTTCTGCCAACACTACGGCAACAGCAATTCCGGCCTTGGATTTGGTAGTCTTTAGGAACATAACGGGAGAAATGAATGCTGCTTGCGGCATGGGCGATGGATGCAAATACCACAGGTAACTACAACGTCGCTCTGGGTGCACAATCCATGCTTGGGAATACCATCGGCAGCCGCAACACCGCACTAGGTTACCGCGCCAATGTCAACGCCAATAACCTCAATAACTCAACTGCTGTTGGTTATGATGCTAGGTCGCCAGCAACCAAGTCCGCATAGGCAACTTAGCGTCACCTCCATCGGTGGATTTCGCAACTGGTCCAATGTCTCAGATGCCAGGCTCAAGAAAGATGTCCAAGAAAACGCCCGGTCTGGAATTCATCAATCAATTGCGCCCGGTGACCTACCACCTTGACATGGACCGGATCGCCTCCACATTCCACTACGAAGACAGCTTCATCAGGGAAGAGGAAGCCAAAATCGGTGCCATGTTGCAACGGGCTTCATCGCCCAGGAGGTGGACAAAGCGGCCAATGAACTGGGGTATGAATTCAGCGGAGTGGACAAGCCCAAGAACGAGGACGACGTCTATGCCCTCTCCGCTACGCAGATGCCGAGCGGTACCGCTGGTGAAGGCAGCCCAAGAACTCAGCGCACAAAGCGCGGCACAGCAAGAAGAGATCGAATCCCAAAAGGAAGAAATCCGCACCCAACGGAAGACGATCGACGCGCTGATGAACCGCCTCGACAGACTCGAAGGCATTGTGAACGGCTGCTGCAATGTCGCCAACTCTGGCGCACCTGCTACAACCAACGCCAATGAGGCTCATGACACAAGTTTGGTCGGCAACGCAGCCACCTCCAAGGATCGGAACCGCCTCGATCAGAATGCCCCGAATCCATTTCACGAGAACTCGGTCATCCGGTACTACGTGGCCGAGCAGGCACCGAATACCTATCTCCGCATCGTGACCATCGAGGGCATCGAGATGGCGCGCTACCCCATCGAGCACCAAGGTGAAGGGCAGATCACCATCATGGGCAACACCCTCTCAGGTAGCCTCTACTTGTACGAGCTCATCGTGGATAGCGAAATGGTGGCAAGCCGGAAGATGGTCTTGACCCGATAAGCACGAGACTGATTGTCATCCCAATGGGCCACGGAAGGCGATCCCTGCTTCTCCGTGGCCCATTCCTTTTGACCAAGGCCCCGACAAAAGAAGTGACACGACCGAGACATTTCCCCGTCTGATCACTTGGATAGATTGGACAAATTCTTCTATTTTCAACACAGGATTTTAACAAAATTCCATCAAGAATGCAGTTCTCAATCTTTGTCGTTTTGCTTTCCTGCTTTACTCATTGGCTTGGAGTGCGTTGAGCATGAGTGCGTTTTTTCAGAGAGTCTCCGCTGGATCCTATCATTCATCTCTTGTCTGCGTTGATGCAGCACGGTCTGGGCAAGTGGTGACAATTCTCAGGGGCAGTTGGGGAACGGGACGCTGGTTCCGGAGCATCATTCCCAAGCGGGTGGTGGGGTTGGACAGTGTCATCGCAGTTTCCGCTGGCAATAGGCATTCTCTAGCACTGACAGCTCATGGTGCAGTCTATGCTTGGGAAAACGATTTGGGTCAAGCTGGAAATAATTCGCCCGCCGATAGTATCCTTTACACCTCAATCTGTAATTGGCCTTGAAGACAGCGTGATTGCGATTTCCACGAGGTTTGAGCACTCCTCGCTTTGAAAAGCGATCGTTATGCGGGCTTAAAATACAAATGGCGAATTGGGAGATAATTCCACCAGCAATAAGAGCATTCCCGTTCCAATCCAAGCTCCCCAAGCCAGTTTCAAAGCCATTGCAGCTGGCTCGGATTCTCAGTGGCACTTGCCACTGACAGCACAGTATGGACTCGGGGCAATGGAGGCGATGGACAATTGGGTAATGCCGCGAATGTTGCAGTAGATGCAATTCCTGACCCTATCCCATTTCTAGATAGCATTGTAAAGATTGCAGCAGGAGAAGTCCATGCCTTGGCGCTGCAAAGTAATGATACAATATGGGCCTGGGGCAAGGATGATTTCGGGCAGTTGGGAAACAACGACACGAACATACAATACTCCCCCGATAAGGTTGTCCCATTTGCGAGTGGCATCGACTCAATCGAAGCGGGACGTTTTCATTCATTTGCGTTGCTGAACAATGGCGACGCATACGGTTGGGGAAGATGCGTCAATGGCGAATTGGGGAATGGTGGCATGACCAATGTCCTAATACCAAATCAAATTCCCAACCTTCCTAACATCAAAACCCTATCCGGCGGACTCACACACTCCATCGCCCTCCACTTCGGAGACACAGTTTCCGTATGGGGCGGCAACCTTGCCGGCCAACTCGGCGACAACAGCCTAACTGAAAAACTCACCCCCGTCCCCCTCATCGGCCTCTGCCCGACATACGTGGACTTGCGCGACACGGTGATCACCAACTACTTCCGACCCACGGCATTTATCACAGACCAATGGACTGCAGGCGAGCTCGCCTCCTCCATCCCGCTCCCTAGCGGCAAGCGGATGTACCTCATGGGGCACAGCCAAATCGAGCACCTCAGCAACGATAGCGTACCATGCAGCTCTCCCGATGCCGTCAAAAACTGCATCTTGGTGCAGGACGAAGATACCCTGTCGATCCTCAAAACATGGCTCGATCCGGACACCTCGCTGACAGACCGCTCCTACTTCCGGGATACTGTAAATCCTACAAATTTCTACCAACCCGGTCATGGCTACGTGCAGGACGACAGCACTGCTTACGTGTTCCTCTCCAAATTTCGGAACGATAGCACCTTCCTCGGCAACGACATCGGTGTCCTCAGGATTGGTATCACGACCTATTTGTTGGAGGACATCAACCGCATCATGCCCAACAATACCACGCTCGACTTCGGCACTGCTGTGATCGTGGATGGGAATCATGTCCATGCCTATGGCAATCGGTTGGTAGGGGACATTCGACGGCCCTATATTGCGCGGCGAGTCCTTGCGGACACGAGTGCAACTTGGGAATACTATGACACCCTGAATCACAATTGGTCATCCAACATTACCAATGCGAAACCCATCTCCACCTACAATGTCGCCGAGCACTTCAGTGTGACCGAAATTCAGGGGTGGTACTACCTCGTTTCACACGACCAAGCACCTGATATCACGACATGCAGCGACCACCGCAACATCATCGTCTATCGCAGCAGTTCCATCACTGGGCCCTTTTCGGAACCGACATTGGTGTACGTCACACCAGAAACATTAGGCATCAGAAAAATGCTCTCCTTCAATGCATTTGCGCATCCCGACCCTGCGAGCTGTGATTCCTTGATCATTTCCTACAATGTCCACGATGTCGGCAGTGGCACCTGCATTTCCCAATGCGACAATGGCGGTCAGAACCAAATCGCGGATACATGGCGACCTCAATTCATCCGGGTGCCCTATGACTCCATTGATCCCCAATTGCAGCCGATTCCTCTGCCTGTTGCCAATTTCACCGACAGCATCTCTGGTGGCACAGTGTGGTTTACCAATAACAGCGACAATGGCGCCGCCTATTTATGGTACTTCGGCGATGGAGACAGTAGCCAATTGTTCAATCCTGTACATGTCTATGATACCGCCGGCACTTATACGGTGACCCTTATCGTGATCGGCTGCTATGGCTTGCGGGATACAGTCAAGGACACCATCAATCCCTTCGTTGGCATTGCCCCTTCGAGACCAACCCCTACCCCACAACTGAGCATCTTCCCCAATCCCAGCTCCGGCGATATCACCCTCCGGGCAGATGCCGTGGGCTCCAAGCCTGTATTGGTCGAGGTCTTCACCAACCTCGGCATCAGACAATATGCGCAATCCCATAAACCCATCAATGGCAAGCTCGAAGTACGACTCGACAATGGCAACCTCGACCTCTTCCCTTGTCCGGGACTTTACCATATCCGTCTGAGCAACGGGAGCTTCTCGGCTACGCGGGCGGTGAGCATTGTGCATGGGGAGTAGGACAATTCGTGAATTTCAATGCCACCAACATGGTGGAAATCCTTGAAACGTTTGGAAACGATGTCGGGTACCGGACTCGGCTCAAGGAAGGCGTGATCGAGATTCCCGATTCCTTTGCTGCCATGGTGCGAATCGCCCTAGGCTGACTTAGGAAAGCCCCCCTACCCGCATCTCCAAAATCATCACCCAAACACCACCAAAACATCGCATATTTGCGACCGCTTTTGAAGGCGTCTCTGTATATCCATCTCCCCCAATGATCCCACTCCCATGAGTCCATCCACCCAATCCTATTCTGAAAGTCAAAGGTATTCAAGCACTTCCGAGCCGGAGCTGGGGATCGGCATGGTCACGGAAACGGCGAAGGGACGCGTCAAATTGTACTTTCCGGTTTCGGGGGAGACGCGGATGTACGCCATGGATTCTGCGCCGCTGCGGAGGGTGATTTTCAAGGTGGGCGATGCGGTCGTAGATCGTTCGGGCAGGACATTGACGGTGGAATCGGTCGCCGAAAGGGAGGATTTGTTCGTCTATATCGGCCAAGGAAAGGTGATTTCCGAGGCCGATTTGGGGATCATGACGGTGAGCCATGGAGCCAAGGACCGGCTGTTGATGGGGGATGTGGATACGCCAGCGCTCTTTGCCTTGCGCAGGCGGGCACTTGTGTACGACCACGAGCGGCGCATTTCTCCGGTCAATGGCTTCCTTGGCGGTCGCATCGACTTGATTCCGCACCAATTGTACATCGCGCATGAGGTGAGTGAGCGGCATGCACCCCGTTTGCTGCTGTCGGATGAGGTGGGCCTTGGAAAAACGATCGAGGCTTGCTTGATTTTGCATCGGTTGCGGTTGCAGGGCCGGATTTCCAGGGCATTGATCCTTGTGCCAGAATCACTTGTTCACCAATGGTTTGTGGAGCTGCTGCGGCGGTT
>JAXLVK010000026.1:0-64973 GCA_046329055.1 Bacteroidia bacterium | reverse complement strand
GGGACAGCCATCCTAACATCACGCCGGACGGCAAGTCGCTCTACTATACCAGCAACCGCAAGGGCGGATTTGGCAAAAGCGACCTCTATGTGACGCACCGCCTCGAAGACGGCACCTGGACGAAGGCGGAAAACCTCGGCCCCACCATCAATACCATCGAGGATGAGGTCACCCCGTTTTTCCATCAGGTGAACCAAACGCTCTATTTCAGCAGCACGGGGCACCTCAAGAACCTCGGCGGCTACGACATCTACAAGGCGCGCTGGCTCGAAGACCACTGGGAAAACCCCAAAAACGTGGGCCCGCTCGTGAACTCCAATGCGAACGAGTACTACTTCTCGATCGATGGAAAAGGGACCCGGCTCTTCTACGCAAGCGCCAAAAAGGACCAATTCAAAGCCGAATACAAGCAGAATTTTGACCTGTACAGCTTCGCCATGCCCATGGAGGCGCGGCCGGATGCGATCGTGACCCTGCGAGGCTACCTCATCGATTCCGTCAGCGGTCATCCCATCACGGGCATTGTCCTTGTGATCGACAAGGACCAAGGCATCGAAGTCGCCCCCAAGCACATCAACAAATACGGTTACTTTGAATTTGACCTGATCAACAACCACAAGTACGACATCTACATCCAAGGCGAGACCTTCCTCACCATCAAGGAGGACATCACCCTGAGTGGTGACACGAGCTTCGTCGAAATCACCAAAAGCTTCGACGCTGGCAAGCCCATGGTCTTCGAAAACCTCGAATTCGAGGACGACAGCTACGAACTCAACGACAACATCGAGCCGAAACTCAATTACCTGATCGCCTTCCTCAAGAAATACCCCATGTTCCGGCTTGAAGTCAAGGGACATACCGACAGCGATGGCGATGCCAAGTACAATCTGGAACTCTCCCGGAAGCGGGCCGCGATGATCCGGAAGTACTGCGTCAAAATGGGGGGATTCTCCGAGGACATGATCACTGCCCAGGGCTTTGGCGAGACGCGCCCCCTCGTCGCCAACGACTCCGAGGAGCACAAAAACATGAACCGCCGGGTGGAGTTTGAGCTCTGGCTCGATCCCCACTATAAAGGCCCCGAAGTCCTGCCCACAGCCGAAGAATTCGACTTCGACGACCTGACGGATGACGATTTCGACCCTGAATTCATGAAGGAGACCGACTGGGAGTGGAACCAAGACGAGGAACTCGACACCTACGAATGGGAGACGGACCCGGAGGAGGATGCGGACCTTCTCAAGGAATTCGACGACTTCGGCATGGATGGCGCCGCTGGCGATGACACCATCGACGAGGAGCCTGAAGAAGAAGAGGAGGAGGAAGATTTGGATGGAGACGGGGGATGATTTTTAGCAAAAAGAAATCTTCGCTTCACAGAAAAGAAAAATATTGAGAAAAATGTTTGGAAAATGAGGGATGGGTGTAGAAAAGCCAAAGGAAAAGAAGTAACTTTGGGGAAATGAATGAAAAGTGATGGAAGGAAGCAAAGAGGGGAACGAACAAAAAATCCCCATAAAATTACCCCCTAGAGCCTCGGCAAGCCCCAAAGACATGTTCAGAGCGCTCAACAACGACAAAATTGGGAACATCCTGCGGTACTTTGCAGGATGCATCCCCCACCTGCCCTCCATGAAGGCAATCAAACTCCTTTTTTTCCTGGACCAGACGGCGATGGCAGAAAAAGGAGTCCCTGTGACTTGGTTGGAATACAAGGCTTGGAAGTTCGGGCCTGTCCCACACAGCGTTTGGTATGAGCTGCGTCATGGAGTTCCAGCAATGGACCCGCATTTCGGTCAATGCAGCCTCGAAAGCTACCTCGATGTCTCGCGGTACGAGAACGAAGAGAGCGGAAACATAGAAATCACCTTGGAACCGAAAGGGCCATTCGTTGACGATGAATTCAGCAACTATGAGTTGGCGCTGATGGAGCGCATCGTGAACGAATACGGCAACCTAACAGGATACCAACTGAGCCAACTGAGCCATACCCCTAAGGGCCCTTGGGCAAAGGCCGTTTTCGCACACAGACTGCATCGTCGCTTCGAAATGGGGGACTCAACCCCTGACGTCACCATCGATCTTGCTGACGATCTCATTGATGATGAGCGCCTTGCGGCATACGTCGCTGCTAAGGAGGCCATGGAGACAAAAATCCACTTTAGACTTTTTGCAAACCAACATGGACAAGACACCGCCAAATCCTAGATACCTGGCTGGTGAGTTGTACTTGTTTGAAGAATGGGATTTTGGGGCAGGACGCGGCCCCCAACAGAAATTTTCTATCATTCTCAAACACCAACAATCCACCTGCCTCGTGCTTCATTGCTGGCCGACCAAGGTGGATCGCAGCATCGAAATCTTCAAATCCAAGTCAGGATGCGTGAATACCTCGCACTACTCCTGCTACAAGTTCAAGGCCGGGAAGCGGGTCACCACGGAGGGGTGGACCTTCAATCGTGACACCTACGTGTATTGCGGGAGCGGCTTGGATATCAACGACAGTACGACGCTTGACATCCATGCTCGATATGGCAAACTGAGGCTCGTTGGAAAAATTCTCCCTCCTATTTTTCAGGAGCTGATCAATTGCCTGCTTACCTCCGCCGATATCCCGCAGCGGTACAGGAGGTTTTTGGAGGCAGAGTAAGACAAAGGAAAAACTAGGTGAACAAATCCTGACAGAAGCCCTAAATTGCGCCTTAGGATGAAGGACCAATTGGAGCTGCCGCTGCCGGGATGGCTGACCACTGAGATGGCGGCCACGCAGCAAAACCCGCGTTATCACCGCGAGGGCAGTGTGCTTGCCCATACACAGTATGTCTTGCAGCAGTATTTCGCACTTCGCGACCAATTCGATCTTACCGACGAGGAGCGCGACATCCTGTATTGGACGGCGGTGCTGCATGACATCGGGAAAATCCGAGCCACAGTCTGGCAGGACAATCGCTGGCGCTCCCCGGGGCATGAGCGGGCAGGCGTGCCCATGGCGCTCAACATCTTGCTCGACCGCAGCGAGGTCCCTGCAGCCATGCGCAACCGCATTCTGGACCTGATTCGCTGGCATGGCTACCCCCTACGATTTTCGCAATGGCAGCAACCCATCTCGGACCTCAAGCTGCTCGGCACCCGTGTGGATTTGCGACTCCTTGGGATATTTGGCCTGATGGACTTCCATGGGCGCGATTGCGATGACAAGGTGGATGTTTTGGCGAGGATGGATGAATTCAACAAGGTGTCCGTTCCGAAGGCCGAATACGAACTCGGTCGCTTCAAGGACCTGCAAGCCGCCCATCAAGGCTGGAACCTTCGCCACAAAAACGCGGCCTGGAATGCCATACAGCTGAAAGACGCACGCCTACTTGAGAAACTGATCTCCGCCTCGCTCACCGACGAGATCGTCACCCGCGGGCAAAGGATCACATTTGTGACAGGGCTCCCCTTCGCAGGAAAATCCACTTGGATCAGCAAAAACCTGCCTGAGGCATTCCATATTCAGCTTGCCGAGCATGAAATCACGAATGCATTGGGCGACAATGACTTCCTGCTAGAACGCAAGATGGTGGAGTTCCGTCACCTGCTCAGGGTTTACCTGAACCGACACCAGCACGTGGTCATGGAAACACGGCCCATCAAGGAGCAGGTGCGTCTCGAACTACTCACAGCATTCAAGGACATGCAGGTGACGATTGACTATGTGGTGGTGGAGGCGACTTTTGACACGATTCGCAGCGGCGCCGAACACGAGCAATTGTGGTCAAACGAGGCATTGGAACGGCTACTTGTGGACCAAGACATCTTGCACCCCTGGGAAGCGCACCGCATCCAATACGTACAAAGCTGATTCGGGAAAGATTCAGGCTCAGGCCCTGACGGTAAGGAACCGTGCCATCCAGGTCTGGGACAGCGGCACCTCCCATTTCGCCAGGTCATTCGAATTTCCGAGCGTTCCGTCGAACACGATGCTGTCGGCATTCAACCGTCCGTCTTGGATCGCCGCCTTCACCTCCTTGAAGTCGATGTCGGAGATGCTGCCATCATGGGCACGGAACAAGACCCTTTCTGCTCCCAAAACGCTGAGATTTGCGTTCGTCAAGATCTCTGCGACGCTGCGGTTCATGCTGTCAATCGAGCAACCGCTTGCATGGCCAGGCTCTGCCTGCACGATCAGAAAGCGGCCATATTGCAGCTGGTAGGTCCCGGGGACCGGGCTGCCATGCGCCTTCCAAGTTTGCATCAGATGATCCAATCCAGAATTGAGGATGGCGGATTGCCCGGCATCGGGCGTGGAGGCGAGCTGAAAAATCCAAATGTGGCGCATGGGCATCAATTGATTTGAAATGCCTTCTCTGCGACCGATTTGTCGAGCATCGCTTGGGTCACCACGAGGAGGTAGCGGTCCTTCTTGAGGTCGCTGATGTCCAATTGGTAGATGTACTCGCCGGCCATATTGAAGGGCATCACCTTGGTAACCACCTGCTCGCCGATTCTGTTATAAACCCGGACGATCAATTCTTGGTCCTGGTCCACGCGGTACTCGATCAGGAGCTTCTTCTCCTTGTCGATCACCACTTCCTCCAAGGTGACATTGATGCTGTAATCGGCCAATTGGAACTCTGAGAGGGTTTCCATCTGTCCGCGGCTGTCGGTGCGACGGATGCGGTAATGGTGGAGCTTGGTGTCGCGGGCATCCACAAATTTGTATTCGGCGTGGCTGTCGGCAGCGCCGTGGCTCCTCATCCTGCCCCGGATGCGCCAATCCTTGCCGTCCTCGCTTGCTTCGACGATGAAGTCGCAAGATGCCCTCTCGTATTCCGTGCTCCAAGAGACATAGATCTCGTGGTAGAAGATCTTGCCTTCCGCATGGATCACCTTGATATCAGGCGCAGCACCACCTCCGCCTGCCATAGCGCAAGTGAAGACGAACATGCTCAAGAAAACCACACTCCAGAATCTCAACATACCTGTAGTTCCAAATCCGGAGGGGAAGTACGGAAAATGTGGATAAACATGCAAGCGATCTTCAAAATTTTAATGAATTCACCAAAATCGCGAACGGAACATGTGGATAACCTACATGCATGAAGGATCCGCTTGATTCAAAAGCTGAGACGATTGCCATCAAGAAATGCCTTCCAACTCTCCAAAAAGGCTTTAATTTTATCCACATGAAACATCCATTCAAACTGATCGCACTCGTGATAGCCAACTGTTTTCTGCTGCTTGGGCAAGGTGCATTCTGCCAAGAGGGCTATGCGCTCATTCGTGAAGCCGAGGAGTGCGTGAACAAGGGAGAGCTCCGAAAGGCGGAGCACTTGCTCAATCAAGCCGGGAAAGCTGACTACGGCTTCTGCGGTAATGCGCGCAGGTCGGCGTATTGCGCCATCGAAATGGTTCGGTACCGCATCGACATCACCAAAGGCAACCTTCCAGAGGCAGAGAAGCGGCTGATAGACAACGAGATGTGCATCTATGACTACGAAAACAACTTTGATTCGCTGTGGATCGATCTCTATACCAAGAAGTATGGCCGCGAATTGGTGGCAAAGGAAGTAGAGAGCGGTCTCTCAAAATGCTCCTTCGTCATGGAAAATGAGGAACCCGGTGGATTCGAGATTCCATTGGATAGCCTACCAAACCTGAAATGGCCTCTGTATTGGAGGGGGTGGGTGAATTGGCACCAAGAAGAATACGATTGCAAACTCAATGACACGGCCTGCTATTTCGATGAATACATGGCATTCCTCAAGAGAAAGGGCTTTTTCGGCCTTTTCCCTTCCTCCAAGTAAAAAGAAACTGCGACCCCACCGAAGCGAGGTCGCAGTCCGTCTCCCGTAGGAGCATTTCTTATTCGATGATCTTCAACTCCTTGATCAGGTTGGTAGCGCCAGCGAGCTTTTCGATGCAGAAGAGCACGTAGCGGATGTCCACGCTGATGGTACGCTGAACTCCCGGGTCATAAACGAGGTCGCCCGTCATGGATTCCCAGTTGCCGTCAAAGGCGATACCGATCAACTCGCCATTGCCATTGATGACAGGGGAGCCGGAGTTACCGCCAGTGATATCGTTGTCGGTGAGGAAGCAGAGGGGCAGATGACCGTTTTGGCCATAGCGACCGAAGTCCTTCTTCATGAGCAAGTCGTGGAGCTTGGCGGGAACGTCGAATTCCTCGTCGCCTTTCACTTCCTTCTCCAAGATGCCCTCTCCGAAGGTCTGCGACTTGTAGCTCACGCCGTCGCGGGGATCGTAGGGGATCATTTTGCCATAGCTGACCCGCATCGTGAAGTTCGCATCAGGGTAGAACTTCTTGCTGGGGTTCATTTCGTGCATGCCAGCCTCGTAAGCCTTCATGCTTTCACCATTCACAGCGTCAAACATGGCCTGACCGACAGCAAGCTGTGAGCGGTACAGGTCGATGATGCTCGCGATGTATTCGATGCCGGGGTCGGCATTGAGCGCCTTGGCGCTGGGATTGGCCAGGAAAGCCTTGCACTTGGCAGCATCCACGAGGATGGAGGCCTTGAACACGTTGGCAGCGTAGGCTTGGAAACGGGTCACCTCGCCTTTTGCCTTGGCCTTGGTGAAGGTCTTGCTCGTGAAGACAGAGGGATGCAATTCCTTCGGCAGGTCATTGAACATCAGCTCAGTCATGCGTGCGAGGATACCTTGGTCGGTAGCGCCGTGGTATTCAGCGAAATGCTTGTCGATGCCAGCCTTGAGCGCCTCGACTTGGCCTTCCCAAGCGCTCTTGTCGTCGGGCTTGGCCTCCATGGTGCGGCGCAGGCGCCAGTAACCGATGCCGTAGTTCACGAATCCGGGGGCAAATGCCGCCATGTTCATGTAGCTGCCCAGGTTCAGGACGCCGCCGCTCTTCTCGTAGTTCTCCTTGAAGTTCTTGAGAACGCTGCCATACTTGGTCACGCGGGCAGGGTCAGCATTGACCCACTTGGTGAACTCGGCTTCCATGCCTTGGCGCTCCTCGATGAGGCCGCGACGGTCAAGGCCGCGGTTTTGGCCGAGGAAGTACTTATAGGTATTCGCGAGGGAGGCGTAGTTGCTCGCGAGGAGCAGGCGCACCTTGGGATCGGCATCCATCTCGGCCTTCATGATACGGAGACGCTCACCCAGGATCTTCACGATCAGCGGGTTGGTGTTCTTGTATTGGAAGTCAATCGCGAAGGAGCTCAGGTAGCGGTCGGTGCTGCCAGGGTACCCCATGGTCATGGCGAAGTCGCCTTCCTTGATGCCCTTGATGTTCACAGGCAGGAAGTGCTTGGGCTTGTAGGGGACGTTGTCCGGGCTGTAGTCGGCAGGATTGTTGTCTTTGTCGGCGTACACGCGGAGGATGGAGAAGTCGCCGGTTTGGCGAGGCCACATCCAGTTGTCGGTATCGCCACCGAACTTGCCGATGCTTGAGGGAGGCGCCCCCACGAGGCGCACGTCGCGGAATGTTTGGTACACGAAGAGGAGGTACTCATTGCCATTGAACATGGGCTTGACCTCGGCACGGAATTTTTCGCCTTCGGAGGCTTCTTCCTCGATTTTGCCGATTTCCTCTTCCATCTTGGTTTCGACCTCTTCCTCGCTTGCGCCAGCGGTGGCGGCATTGATGCGGGCGGTGACGTCCTCGATGCGCTGCAGGAAGGACACGGTCAGACCCTCGTTGGGGAGTTCCTCGCCCTTGGACATGGCCCAGAAGCCATTGGTGAGGTAGTCGTGCTCCACGGTGCTATGGGTGGCGATGGCGTCGTACCCACAGTGGTGGTTGGTGAAAAGCAGGCCCTCAGCAGACACCACTTCGGCAGTGCAGAAGCCGCCCAGCTGCACCACGGCATCCTTGAGGCAGGACTTGTTCACGCTGTAGATGTCGTCGGCAGAGAGCTTGAAGCCCATCTGCTGCATCTCGGAGAAATTCAGGGTCTTGATGAGGTGGGGCAGCCACATGCCTTCATTGGGCGGCACCGGGGACGGATGGGGATTGCCCGCGATCACGCGGATACCCACCAACAAGCCCACCAGCATCAGAAAAGGTCTTCTAAACATATCTAGATGAGTTTTTGCCAATAAGTTTCTTCAAAAACAGGGCGAAAAATACGGAAAACTTGGGGAAATGCACAGGCAGATTGGCCCGGATTTGTCTGAATTGGGCTTCATGGGGTCATTTAGGCAATTATTGCCCCCGAAATCGCCGAGCATGCAGGATGCCCATGTAATCCAATCATGATTCTGTGACAGGATTCGAATGCCATTGCCTCAAATCCCCAGCGATTTAAGGCATTTCCTCGTAATGGCATTGCAAACTTCCCTGTAATCCAAAGCCAGTTTTCCGTTTCTCATTCAGGGTCTGTTTTCCGCACATTTGTTCATCACTTGTCAATAACGCTGATACGACCATGGAAAAATTTGGAATGATGAAACGAATCCTGCCCATGCTGGCCATCCTGCTGGGTGGACTGAGCGCGATGGCGCAGAGCGGGAAGATTTACGGCACCGTTCGTCAGAATGGAGAACCCCAGCCAGGATTGAAAGTAATGCTGATGAAGGAAGGCAACTTCACTGGGATTGGCCAGATGACGAACGACAAAGGCGAATACACTCTATCAAGTAGAACCTGGTGCCTACACCGTTAAGGTTGTCGCCCTGGGACAACCGTGAATTCGAGGTCGGTGCAGAAGTCTCGCCACTTGAAAACCAACAAACTAATATCGCCATGAATGAGCCTGCCATCGATCCGGGGAAGGGATATGAATTGCCCAAGGTGGACATTTATGGGTCGAAGGAGATTTTCAGCCGCGATCGACAAATTGTCACCATCAACAGAAAGGAAATCAAGGAGTTCAGCGGGCTCACGCGATATCACGACAATTGTGGCATCAAGCGGCGCACCAGTCGTACAGAAGGTCATGGAGACCCCATGAGTTTCAAAGGCGCACGTGAAAACTCCAACGTCATGTACTTTGATGGGATGAAAATCCCGCGGAAGCGCAATACAAATGTCATGTTAGCCGCTGGAAACAGTGTCCATCATGTCCGATGGCGTACCTGCTGGAGTATGGTGATGCCATGGGTGCCGTGATCGTGGTCACCACTCCGCAATCCAGTATGTATATGGGCCACGTTGGCCGTCCGCTCACCAAGGCAGAAAAGCAGGTGCTCAAGCAACAACGCAAGCGCGCCAATGGCCAAGGCCAATCCGACATGGAATTGGACATGGTCAGCCTCTGAAGCAGGCCGTCTCTTTCGTAGAAACAGTATTTTCTCAGACCTATTTCACCTCATCCGGCGGTGCTGCGGTACCGCCGGATTTTTCTTTGGGATTTTCCAGGAAAATTTCCGACCTTGTTGCCTCAATGCCCTGAATATCTACCGCTTATGTCCCGCCTTGGCAAATGCCTCCTCGGATTCCTCACAGTGCTGCTCTTGATGGCGGCTCAACATGTGAATGCCCAACAAGGGCGCATACGCGGACTGATGTTGCTGAACCAGAATCCCATCGCGGACGAGATGATCATGCTTCGTGATGCCGAAGGCCGCATCTGCAATGGCACCATGACAGACGAAACGGGCAATTTTTCCTTCGATCACATCGCTCCAGGCACCTACACGGTCGTGGGCAGGTACAAGGACTTCGAGGCCGAGGTCGAATGCACCGTCGCCCCGGGTCAAGAAATGCCCGTCACGCTGAATTGCAAGCGCAAAACCTTGATCCAGTGGATCCCCGACAAGAGCTTCCATCCTGCGCCGCATCCGGTCTATTCTTGAAGACTAGCTCTCCCCCACCTCCATCCGCATCCGGAAATCCCATCGCGGCCTTACATTATTTGCCATATCCTTTGTTTCTTTGTGCATTGGAAACCAATCATTAGGGAAACGTATGAAACGCTCCATCACCGCTGTCCTCCTCTTGGTGGGCCTCGCAGGAATCTTTACCGGATGCGAGGAAGCTCCCGAACCCTGCTTCACCATCGACGCCAACCTCGTGGACGTGAACACGGACGTGCTCTTCTCGAACTGCACTGAGCCGCTCGGACAATCCTACACGTGGACATTCGACGACGGAACCACGAGCACCGAGTTCAGCCCGACGCACCGCTTCACCGCTGAGCGCCAATACGTGGTCGCACTGTCAGCCAAGGGCAAGACCACCAAAAGCACACGCGCATTCGAGACACTCATCACCGCAGGCCAGCGCATCCTGAGCATCGCGCAGATCGAGTCCCTCCCCAGCACCAACACCTCCGGCGGAGCCTGGGACGCGGGTGACAATCCCGACATCGCCGTGCGCTTTTCCAAGGCTGGCACCACGATGTACCAATCCCCTACCCTGAACAATGCCGCGTTGAGCTTTCCCATCGCCATCACTACACCTGCATCCCTCGTCCTCTCCCCCACCACCTGGACCGTCACGGTCCTCGACATCGACAGCGGATCCGAGGAAGTCATGGCGACATTCAGCCAAGACTTGTTGAGCTTCGAACCCTCGGCATCGGAGCCCCTCACGCTGAACCTCGCCGCAGGTAACGCCTCGATGAAACTCACCTACACCCTGCGCTGACCGCTCCATGAAACCCCAACTGGGTCAGGTCGAGGAATTTCATCGGCATTTCGGGATTCCCGTGCGCGACATTCCGACCGCTGACATCCCCGAGGCCGAAATGCGCCACGAGATCATGCGGGAGGAAAATGAGGAGTACCGTCAAGCCTGCCAGGAAGGAGACATCGTGGCCATTGCGGATGCCCTTGGAGATCAGCTTTATGTGTTGTGCGGCACCATCCTCGCCCATGGTATGCAGGATGTGATTGCTGACGTCGTCTCAGAAATCCATCGCTCCAACATGAGCAAACTCGGCACGGACGGCAAGCCCATCATCCGCGAGGACGGGAAAATTCTGAAAGGCGCTGGCTATTTTCGCCCAAATTTGCGGCCCATCCTCGCCCAAAAGGGGCAGGAAGGAAGCACCGAATCGCAGCGATGAAAAAGAAAATTTACCACCTCGCCTCCTGCACCACCTGCCAAGCCATCCTGAAAAAGGTCATGCCGGGCAGCGACGTCGAAATGCAGGACATCAAAACTGAAAAGATCACTCCCGCACAGATCGATGAAATGAAGCAAATGGCCGGGAGTTACGAGGCATTGTTCAGCCGCAGGGCACTCAAATACAAGGAGATGGGCCTCGCCAAGCAGAAATTGGAGGAGCCCGATTACCGCCGGCTGATCCTGGAGGAGTACACCTTCCTCAAGCGGCCCGTCATGGTTCTGGGAGATGCCATCTTCGTGGGCAATGCTCCCTCCACAGTGGACGCGGCGGCAGCTGCATTTGCAAAATGAGCTCTCTCGCCACGCTCAGGGCCCAACTTGAGTCCTACCGTACCTCGGATCCCGACGAGCTTGTCCACCGTTGGGAGATGATCACTTTTCTGGACAACCACCCGAATTGCCTGTTCAGGACGCAGCTGCTGGGGCATTTCACAGCGTCGGCGCTTGTCGTCAATGTGGAGGACGAAACGGTGCTGCTGATCCATCACCGTAAGCTCGACAAGTGGCTGCAACCCGGCGGACATGCTGATGGGGAAGCAGACTTGGTCCAAGTGGCGATGCGCGAGGTCTGGGAAGAAACCGGACTGAAAACCAATGAATTGACCTCTGGAATTTTCGACGTGGACATCCACTCGATCCCAGAACGCGGTGCCGAGCCGCAGCATTTGCACCTCGATGTGCGCTTCCTGCTCACTCCTGTTCCCGGCTCGAAACTGGACATCAACCATGAGGTGAAGGCCGCGAAATGGATCCGATTGGCGGAGGCGGCAACCCTGAATCCGGAGCGATCAGTGACCAGAATGGTGGAAAAGGCGGAGGCGATTTTGACCCAAATCAGGGCAAAATCGCGCATGTAAGAAAAAAAATCGAATTGCAAGGGTGCCGAGAGATGGGTTTTCCCCATGTTTTCCCACATCCCAGAAAACTGGCCGAGATTGCTCGAAAATGCGCTAGGGTTTGGATTTCTGCACTTTTTTTCTAAATTGAATTCAAATCGACGTGGTTTATCCCCATGTTGATGTAAGAAAATGGTTGGATTGTTTTCAGTGTGTACGCGGGTTGCCCGACTCTCCCTGTCCAAGGGAATGGGCACCTTGGTGCTGCTGTGCGTCCTCTTCATTCTCCCCTCCCAATCTAAAGCTTGCAAACTTGGTGCCGATTCTGGCGAAGGCGACCCGAGCGGTCCCGGCAGCATGATCCAGGTATTGGGACATGAAATCCAAGGGAATCTCCTCATCATCCGTTACGACATTGAGTACCCCGGCATGACCAAGGTCAAGCTCTTCAATGGCAACAATGAGATGCTGTGGCGCAGCCAATACGTGGACGACTCCATCGGCGTCCACGAACTCAAGGTCAAGGCGAGTGCACTCTCCCCAGGCAATTACACCTTTGAGTTTGACTACAAGAATCAAAAGCGCAACTACCCGATTTCGATGTAGTGCGGACGGATAGAAAAAGAGAAAGCGGGTTACGGCCCGCTTTCTTTGTTTTTACATGTTGGGTTCCGATCAGTTGGAGCGACCGAGGAAGCTCATGCCGAAGAGGTCAAACGAGTCCCCCTTGGAATGGGTCAGCTTCACGATCTCGTCGCCGAGGTTCACATCCACGTAGGTTTCGTACACGTCGATCTCAATCTGCACCGTGAAGAAGGTGGTGATCGCCGCAGGGTCGGTCGGGAAATAAAGAGTTCCCGGATAGCTCGACTTCATGGCCGCGAAGGTGCTGGAGATGCAGGACATCCCGATCGTATCGGCACCGCTGTCGCTGCTGAAGGCGATGGACATGGTCCAGGATTCTCCAGCGCGGGGGATACCGCCAACATGCATCACACGCTCAGGGTCGGCTTGTTCCTTGATGGGGATGGTGCCACCGCCCGTGATGCTGTCGAGATGGACCTCAGTGTAGTCGAAAATCGTGCCGGGACTGGTCGGATTGCTTGAGATCAGCTGAAAATCAGTCACATCAAACGGGCTGACTGGCGGAGCTCCGCCCCCAGTCTCTTCGCCTGGCATGAACTGGTCCACCTGTGGAAGAACGGCAAGGGATTTTGGAAAATGATTCTTCTTTTGACGTTTCATGGTCCTCAATGAATAAGTTGCAAAACAGAGATATGACTTCCGAATAGTAAACAACTATAAGACGTGCCATTGCCGCATTTTCCATAAAGAATCCGAGAAAACCTAAGTGAAAAATCGGCCATTCCTTAGCTCATTTTCAGCCCTCTGATCCTGCCAATTGATTTTCAATTCTCACCAATTCCCCGTTACTTTCCTGAGGGATTGATTTGAACAATCGGTAGGATGAAGGGCGCTATCTGGGCTAGATGGGTGATTCTAGTGCTGCTGTGCATGGCATGGCTGCCTTCGCTCCACGCCGTGGCCCTGCCCTGGAAAGTTATCAATCCCGGCTCGCAGACGGCTTTTTTTGACATCCATTCAGAGCTCACCTCGGGGAAATACGAAGCCGCTTCCAGAAAATGCGAACAGGCATTCGTCAGTGCCAAGGGGAAGGACCCCGACCAATTGCTGTTTGTCATCACATTGGCAAAGATTAGAATTCGGCAATCGCAGCCGGAAGCAGGTCTGCGGCTACTCAAGTGGGCCAAGGGAAGATACGACGATGTACTGAAGGACAAGGATGCCATTGCCTACCTCATCGAGGCCTATGGGGAACTCGCTGCGGAAGTCCCTGACCCTGAAGCGAGGCAGGCGATTGTGCGAAAGCTACAGCTTACCTATGCCCTTCTCCCGGAATCATCATCGAAACGCGGTGCACTGGCGTTGCGGATCGCCTCATTGTTGCGCCTGCTGAATGATCCCAGCTCTGCTACATGGCTGGACTTGGCCACAATCGGGACTGACACAGAGTGCAACACAGCATTGAGGTACTTCCAAGAAAGGGCCTATGTTGCTGTCAAGGCATCTGACAAGCTCGCTGCCAAAGGTTATCTTGACAGTGCAGCAACACAGTTGGAAAGTTGCCCCGATGCCATGCCGGAGGATCAGATCGCTCAACATTTCATCGAGCACGAATACCATTACCTGCTGGCTGAGCTTGATGGAGAGGACATGGGAACTTTGCGTAGCAAGCTGGAAGCATGCCAAGGAGCCATAGCGGTGGGCAATCAAATGCCAGAAGTCCACCCGGCACTTCTCGACCTTTGCCTCTACCGGATGGCCTCCATCGTCGGTGAAATGGGAAACACCGAAGGAGCGCTGACCTATGCTCAAAAAGCCTTGGAAGGATTCCAGCGCCGACCCTATTCGCCGAAAAACATCTCCAATGGATTCGGCGAACTCGCCCGCTGGCAACATTTCCTCGGCCGCACCGAGGAAGCGCTCATGAACTACCGTCAGGCCCTTACCACATTTCCGCAGACGACCCCAGTGGATTGGAGGCGGCAGAGCACCAAACAACTCAATTACATCCAAGCCCTGATCAGTGCCAACCACTTCACCGAAGGCGAGGAACTCACCAAGGTCGCGGAACATGACCTCCTGGAGCATGCTCCTGAGGATTTTTTCCTGCGCGCCAAGCTGCATCAGACGGTAGGAATCGGACTGGCGATGCAGCATAAATTCAGCGCCAGTGTGCCCAGCCTGCTCAAGGCGATTGAATTGTTAGACAGCATGTCAGCCAAACCTACCCTGGAATTGGCCTATTGCCATGCCTATCTCGCCACATCCTACCTCCGATTGGGGGACACCACCCGGTCCGAAGAACAAAGCCTGAGCGCCCAACGCACACTGCTCACCAATCCAGGCGGCACCCCATTGGCACGTGCATCCGTGCTGGAAGTCCTGGCAGATTATCTTTTGGACCATCAGGAACTGGAAACTGCCCTGGATATCAATGAACAATTCCTCAACGCTACGCTGAGCAACGACGCTGCTTCTCAGGGCATCGCCCCTCCCCCGCCTTGCAATGGATGTCCAGACATCGAGCTGACGGTGTCGCCCTGGAACACCCTAAAGGCCGTTTTCCAGCGGGTACAGATCCTTCGAGCGCAGGCCTCCAGCACCAGCACCTGCGAGCTAGAACAAGCCCTCAAATGCACCCAACGCGCCTTGGCCACCATGTACAAGTTGCGCCGGGAACGTTCATTGGAGGTGGACAAGCTCGAATTCAACAAGCATTGGCATGTGCTTTTTGCGCTGGGCTTGGAGACCGCACAGGACCTCTACCGCCTACGCCGAGATCCTGCCTATCTCCAGCAAGCTTTTGAAATCGCGGAACAAAGCAAGGCGATGCTCCTGATGGAGGCCCTACTGGAAAACCAAGCGCTCGAACGCGATCCACAGAACGCCGCCCTCGTGGACAAGCGGCAGGTGCTCACGGCCTACATTTCCCAATTGCGCAAGCAGCTCAGCGATGCCGGGTCCAGCCCCACGCTCAGCAGCGCACTCACCACCGCGCGCCGCAACCTCGACGAGGTCAACAGCCAGATTCAGGCGCAAAACCCCAACTATTCCGACCTCGTCGGCGCATTCACCGTCATCACCCCTTCCCAACTGCAGCCCCAGCTCAAGCAGCAACAGCGCGCCCTTGTCGAATATTTCCACGCCGACACGCTCCTGCACATCCTCATCGTCACGCCCGATACCGTCTCCGCAGTCGTCCTACCCCTGAGCGAAACCTTTGGCGAGGACCTCCGCCACTTCACCCAGAGCCTCCATGCCTACTCAGGCAGGGACCCTGAAGCCGAGCTCGCCAACCTTGTAGCCAGCAGCGCCATCGTCAAGGCCAAAGTTTGGGATCCCATCGAATCACTGGTACGCCCCTTCAAACGGGTGACCGTGATCCCTGACGGGCCGCTTTCCCTGCTTTCCTTCGAGGCATTGTTGCTACCCAGCGATGCCGCCAATGCCCCCAAGCGCCTGAAAGATCTGCGCTTCCTCCTCGACGAGCACACCATCAGCTACGACTACTCAGCAACCTACCTTGCATCGCGGCGTTCCGAGCAGGCCCGCTCCGACTGGCGGACCTTAGCAGTGGCACCTAGCTTCGGAGAAAACCCCATCGTGAGCCCGCTCCCAAATACCGTCAACGGCATCGAAAGGCTCGCCAAGGACTTCTCCAACGTCACAGCACTCCTGGAGGCTGAGGCCAGCAAGCCCAGCTTCATCACCCAGGCTCCCGAATTCGATGTCTTGGACATTGCGACCCACGGAAGTTTCGACAGGGGCGACTTCCTGCAATCAGCACTGTATTTCGCGCCCATCGGCGATGACGACAGCCTGCTCACTGTGCAAGAGCTCTATCGCATGAAGCTGCGCACGCAACTCGCGATCCTGGAAGCCTGCGAATCCGGGCTAGGTGACGTGCGTGAGGGCGAGGGTGTGATGAGCCTGGCGCGGGCGTTCACCTACGCGGGCTGCCGGAGCGTGCTCATGAGCCTGTGGGATGTCGCCGAGGCCCAATCCACGCGGGAAATCATGAAGGCATTCTACAAGAATCTCTGTGATGGAATGCCCCGCGACGAGGCGATTGCGGAAGCCAAGCGAGCATTTTTGGGGCGGGCGAGGCAAGAAGGCGGCGAACTCGCGCATCTCACACATCCCTATTACTGGGCGGAAATGGTCCTGATCGGCGACCTCACCCCCATGCCGAAACAGGTCGCGAAGGCTCAATCGTCATGGACCTGGATCGCGATTGCAGGATTGGGATTGATGGCCTTGACCTTCGTTGGGTTCAAGTTCAGGAACGCCCGCCGCAAATCGAGCAATGCCGCCTAATGCGACCAACTCGCAAAGGGCACCACGCCGTAAGAGAAGAGGTATATGGTGCCGACCACATTGGCGAGGATCAAGGGAATCGAGCCATACATGTAAATGCTCCGCTGACGCCTGATGTACAATCTCACCCAGATGAACGGCAGCAGGATGGACAGCAAGAAGCCGCACCAGGACAGAAGTAGCATCGAAATAGAGGGAACGCTGATCATCCCAAATTCAAAGTATTTGTTCCCAGTCAAGATGCCCCCCGCAAAGTGATAGAGCCAGTGCGGCGCGACGGCAAGAAGACCGATCGGAAAGGTTTCGGGCTTCCCTTCTTTCGCTTTTTTGGGCCACAGGTATGTTCCGAGGAGTCCGATCACCAGGAATCCAAAGTTCCACCATTTCCAAAAGGATGCTCCTCTACGCAGTACTGTCCACCAAAAAGGATTCGCAGGGACGAAGTATTGCCCATTCATGAGCAGGCCGCGGATGCCCGTGCTGTCCCGATCGACGAAAACCCTTGTCGCTTGCCTGCCATTGATCCGTGCAGGTCGCACGGATGAGGGCACCAAAACCGACGATGTCCCATTCTCCAATCTCCCCAACCAATAATCGCCCTCCCTAGTGACCGTCAGCACAGCGCTTAGCCGCTCACGAAAATCCAACAAGGAATGCCGAGTGGACAACAACTGATAGGTCCCCACTTCCAAATCGTCCATTGAGGCAGCGGCACCCTCTGTGCTGTCCTTCCGAAATGGAAACCATAAAATGCTATTGGCTTCGCTGACAAATTGTTCGCGTTGCTTGTTCTCCGGTAGCAACAAAATGCTCGCCCTCCCTGAATAGGGAGCCATGTTGATCATGCTTACGTAGCCTTCCACCAGTCCAGTCGCTCGCACACGAACCTGTTTCCCACTCGTCCACAACTGAAAGCCGAGACCGAATTCTCCGTCCCACCATCCTTTGTGCGAGGTCCTCAACGATTCCGAACGAAACATCCTATCAATCGATTCGGGCTGGAACAGCTGCCGACCTCGCAAGTTGCCCCTGCTCATCAGCATGGTGCAAAGGGACTCCAAGTCGGAGACTGTGCTCACCAATCCCATGGCCGGGGCATAGAGATAATTGCGCCTGTAGGAGTCCTCGTCGCCATCCGCCACCTGTCGTGGAGCATAGTAGGAACGCATCATCCCCAGGGGCATGAGAATATTCGCCTCCATCCACACTGGAAATGCCGTGTCCGTCACCACCTCAATGATCCGGCCGGCCAGCGCATAGCCCACGTTGCTGTACGCCTGGCAAGTCCCCGGAGCCCATCGCGAACGCTTGGTACTTGGATTCCGCTCCAATGCCTCCGAAAGCGGGACAATTCGGCTTTCGTGGTGATAATACTCATTGAAGTGCATGTCGTCGAGCCCAGCGGAATGTTCCAAAAGATGGACAATGCGGACAGGGTCTGTCTTTTCCCAAGGATTGTCCAGTTTAGGGCTTGAGAGGTGCTTGGCCACCTCATCGCTCAGGCTCAGCCTCCCCTGCTCCTGCAATTTCAGAATCCCCAAAGCCACCAAAACCTTTGACAGCGAACCGACTTGGTGCGGCTCATTGGACAATTCTCGGCCTCGGATCGATCGACTAAAGCCATTCGTGTCCGTGGCTGCCAGGAACACGAAGTCATCGTAGCTCTGATGCAATGCCTCTTCCAAAGAATCCATCTCATGAATCCGGGAATTGGCCCAAGCATCGGGATCGCTCTTCGGCTGCGCCCAGGCCACCTGCGAAAACAAGAGCAGGAACAGGGTCAACAGTCGGCGATGGACAGGGCGAGGCATCGTTCAAAAATACCCCAAATGACAGAACCAATGCCTGCCGCCGCTCCAAAATTTCCTTACCTTGGCCCGCGATGGCCCGGAAACCGCAGAAAATCCTGATCATCCGCCTGAGCGCAATCGGGGACATCGTGCTGACAAGCCCGGTGATCCGAAGCCTGCGCCATTGCCTGCCCGATGCCGAGATCCATTTCCTGACCAAGGCCGCCTACACCTCCCTCCTGCTGCACAATCCGCATATCGCAAAGGTCATCGCATTTGAAGGGAGCATCAAGGAAACGGTGCGATTGCTCAAAGCCGAGGGATATGACATGGTGCTGGATCTCCACCGGAATCTGCGGAGCAGGCTGATCAAGGCGCAGTTGATGGTGCCGAGTGTCACCTATTCCAAGGATCGGCTGGCGGTTTGGAAATTCGTGCGTTGGCGGATCGGGCAGTTGCCGAGGGCGCATACGGTGGATCGGTATGCCCGGGTGCTGAAGCCACTAGGTTGCAGGCTGGATGGGAATGGATTGGAGTTTTTCCTGCCGGAGGAGGCGAGGACGCTGGCAGCGCAGATTGTGGGCAGGCATTTCCCGGAACGGCCGATTGCAGTGGTCTTGGGCGGGACGCATTTCACGAAACGCTGGCCCAGGGAGAATTTTCCGGATTTGCTGAATCGCTTGGGGCAGCCGGTTTTGTTGCTGGGTGGCAAGGCGGAAGCGGAGGATGCAGCCTGGGTCGAGTCTCAATTGAAGGTTCCGGCATTGAATACAGTGGGGCAGTACGACCTGCTCGTGAGCGCTGCCTTGATGGAGCGGTCCGCTTGGGTGCTCACGCATGACACTGGTCTCATGCACATCGCCGTGGCATTGGGCCTCAGGACGGTTTCAATTTGGGGAAATACGGTGCCTGAACTGGGATTTGCACCCTACAAAGCCGAGTCCTCCCTGGTCATCGAGAACAAGGACTTGGACTGCCGCCCCTGCACGAAGCTCGGGTACGACAAGTGTCCAAAGGGGCATTTCCGGTGCATGACGGACCTCACGCCGGAGCGGGTGGCGCGGATGATCAGCGAGTCAGCTCAGTGAATCGCAGGGCCATCGTCTTGCTGCCGACGGGAATTGTGCAGCACCAAGAACACGCAGGCAATCACCGAGATGAAAATGCCGGCCATCAAGACGCCATTTGCGCCGGGCCAGGTCGTTGCCTTCAGACCAGCCCCAATGATGGCAGTCGCGACACCCAGTAAGAGTGCGAATGTGGTTCCAGACTTCATAACGCAAAACATTAATTCCGAAGGGGTTATACGCCCCAAAAGGCCCGTGGTTATTGCTTCACAGGCGAATACTTATCCACAAGCACAGGGTAGAGGTTGGTCTGCACGCCGGACTTGGCGCATTTGTAGAGCACGTCTTCCTCTGTGTAATTGGTATCCTTTCCAGTCGCAGGCTTGTCGTCGCTGATCAGGACGATCATCCGCTTGGACTTCGATTTCCATTTGAATTCATCCACGGTCTTCCAAATCGCGCCGTAGATGTCCTCCACACTGCCCAGCAACTCGATTCCGCCCAAAAACCCAGCCAATCCGCCGTAATCGTCGCTAAGGCCATGCGAGCAATAGCCGTATTTGGAGCCGCTTTTGACGTCGCTGAAGGTCACTATGCCCACGCGGATGCCGCCGACTGCCTCGAATTTGCGGATCAGTCGCTGCACATCCACCCGGATCACGTCGATGTCGTCCTCCATGCTGCTCGTATGGTCGATCACGAAGACGATGTCGGTCCCATTCACGAGTTGACTCCCAAGCACTTCCTCCAAAACGGCGAGCAGCGGCTTCTCCAATGCCGAGTAAAATTGCCCGCCAGTACCATTGCTCAAGCCAATGTAATGGGCTGCGATCTTGGTTTCCCGCTCAGGAAGGCGGTAAGAGGCGGCGATGCCGATCGGGTCAAACTCCTTGTTGGGGGAAGGCTTCGGCGGGCCGATCTTGTCCTCCTCTTGTTGCAGGACCATGGGCTGCTCCAGCGATTCACGCGGCGGCTCCTTCTTGCTGGGACGCGCCTTGACCTCCGGCAGAGTGCCAGCCATGGCCCCCGTCGCTGTCAAAATGCTCAATCCCAGTATCAGTAGCCTTCTCATTCGCAGAAATTCAGGCCGTCGCCTAACAAAAAACCAAGTTAGCGAAACTGTGGAAAAGTAGGGCGGACTCCCTCAAAAATCATGCACACCGAACTCCTGTGTCCAACCAGAGAATTGGACGGATCACTCAACCAAGTGCACGTAATCCCACGCACTTACGTATGCGCCGATCTTGTCCACGTAGTCGAGGAAAGCCGCATAAAATGGATGCACGCCCAAGGTGCCGCTGTCGCCGACCATGACCAGTTTTTTACGGGCACGGGTCATCGCCACATTCATCCGCCGGGTGTCCCCCAAGAAGCCGATGCCCCCCTCCGAATTGCTGCGAACCAGGCTCATGTAAATGATGTCGCGCTCCTGCCCCTGGAATCCGTCCACGGTATCCACGGTGATGAACGGCCGCCAACCATGGTGAATTGGAACCTGCTCCAACCGCTCGCGCAGCAGCAGCACCTGATCCTTGTAAGGCGACACGATCCCAAGTGTCGGCCAGCCCTTCTGTGCCCGCAGCTCCTCGCAGAGACTGATCAGGTGCGCAAAAAGGATGTCCGCCTCGCCTGGATTGCTTAAGCTCAATGTCTCAGGGTTCAATTTCTCTTCGTATCCGCAGCCCGCCGTGTCGATGAATTCCATCGGCCGGTAAAGGAGCGGTTTGTCCTCAGAATCCGACAATCGATGGTCTGCGACAGCCTCGGCGGCCTCCAAGCCATTGTGATAAAATTGCTTGTTGCTGAAGCCCATGATGTCGCGGTGCATCCGGTATTGGGTTCGCAGCATCACGGCGGCCTCAGGATGGCGCTGAATGCATTTTTCAAACAGGGACACCGCAAATCCAGCCCGTGCCGCGTCCTGACTCTTGACCGTCGCTGGCAACTGACAATGGTCCCCTGCAAAAACGACCCGTTCCGCGAAACGAATCGGAATCCAGCATGCCGGTTCAGTCGCCTGCGCAGCCTCATCAATAAACAGCGTCCGAAATTCCCTGCCCTTCAACATCGAGGTCGCCGCCCCCGTGAGCGTGCACGTGATGGCCTGCGCCTTGTCGATCAGGTCTTTCAGGATGAAATCCTCCAAATCCCGCGCCTGCCGCTGACAATCCTTGGCCTCTTGCAGCAACTCCTTGCGCCTCTCCCGCTCTGCCGGACCAAAGCTGCGCTTGAACTTCACCGCCTGCTTTCGGATCGCGTCCGCGTCTTTGCGGAGCTTTTTCATGTCTTTGAAACTCGGATGCAAACTCACTTGAAGGTCGAGGCTATGCTGCAAGACCTCCTCCGAAACCCGCGCCGGATGCCCGAGCCGCAGCACACGAATGCCCTGGGCCGCAAGCTTTTCCGTGAGCAAATCGGTCGCTAGATTGCTCGCCGCGCAGACCAGCACCTGCTTCTCCTTCTTCAATGCATCCGCAATCGCCAAGACGAGAGTCGTCGTCTTTCCCGTTCCGGGCGGGCCATGGACAATCGCCAAGTCCTCCGCCATACGCACGAGTTGGATCGCATCGTTCTGGGAATAATTGAGCGAATCGTACTCCGCGCCGCCGAGGCGGTTGTCGATGGAAACAGCCCGCTGCCCGAGCAATACCTCCCGCAATTCAGCGAGGCGGTTGCGTTGCGCCTCGATCACGTCGTTCACGGCCTTGGTCATCTCCTTGTAGCCGCGCTCGTCGTAGCTGATGTCCAGTCCTAGCTTGCCCTCATCGATCCACTCCGGCGTATCGTCTGCATCCAATGCCAGGATGACCTTGTCTTTGGCGGCCTTGATGACCACCCCAGTGACGGACGGCGGATTTTTGCGGTAGGCCTCGGCATTGCACCAGAGCGCTGCGATGCTCCCCGATTGAAAAGGGCCACGCTCATCGCTCGCGTTTCGGGCGATTTCCAGCACGATCCTGTCCCCCAGCCCGATTTCCTCCGACTCGACGACGACCGGATACCAGCTAGTCCCTTCCTTGACGCGTTGGTCCAGCGATGTATTCAGGAAACGCTCGCGCCATTGCCGGCGTTCCTCGTCGCGCTCCATGTCCAGCAGCCGGAGCAGCCGGAGCAGTTCCTCTTTTGAAGCCTCCATCATGAAATTTGTTCCATGAGCAATCGGTGGAAATGATGCACCCCTTGCTCCTGTGTAGGTGAATAGCGTCCGCGTTGGTACATCTTCGCCCCAATGCCGCGCTGCACATCGAGCACGACCTCCTCGTCCTCCATCTCGACGACCTCCAAATCAGCCCCCGCGCCACGACCCAGCATTTGCGGCTGGTGGACGTAGGTCACGAAACTGACCTTGGTCTTGCGGATCCCTTGCGGCTTGACGACATTCACCGAGAGCCCCCAAGGGTAAAAATTCAGCATCAGATTGGGGAAGAGCCAGAAATAGTAGGCCGCGATCTGCTTCCCAAAATCCGGCGACTCCGGTGGCAGGTCAAATGAGATTTGCCCCTCCTTCGCGATGGCTTTCTGCAAGACACCCCATTCCAGCAACTCAGTCTCGTACCGTTGGATGTCGATCGCAGCATTCAAGCCCTTGTGAACAAATGGAATATGAAAGCCCTCCAGATAATTCTCGACATACAATGCCCAATGCGCATCGAAGGTAAAATCCTTGGTGCGGGTGCTGTCGAGGCGGAATTGGCCGAGCGGCAACCAATGCAGGTAGCGCTTCAGGTCAGCGATCCAGATGCCAAATGAATGTGCAGGCCCGAGACTCGCAAAGAGAAACGGCCCCCACTCAGCCATGGGAATGGAGGGCAGGTGATCCGATTCAGAAGGGAAATCCTCCGCAGTCTCGAACCCCGGGGCGTAAGTGAGTTGCCCTGTCAGGTCAAATCGGCGGCCATGGTAGCGGCAGCGCAGAGCCTTGCAGGGACCCGCCTTTCGTTGCAAGAGGTTGCCCCGATGGGTGCAGACATTGCTGACCAGCCGGATCAAGCCATCGTCCGCCTTCGTGAGCAGCAACGGCTCATCGAGCATCCCCTCCAACAGTGTGAACGGGAATGTGCTCTCAGGCTCACGCACCGCGGAATGCACTCCGATCCATTGCCAGCTTTTGGAAAAAACACGGGTACGCATCGCTTCATAAGCCTCCGGATCAGTGTAAAAAGTACCTGGAGGTGTTCGAGCAAGCTGGATATCAGGGTCTATGTCGATGCGGGCCATGCCGACGGTCATTTGCCGCAAATTAGGGAAAGGTGCGGAATGGAGGGGACGAAAAACACGCATTGGAGGATCGCCCTGTCGGGTGCCAAACAATCGCCCCCAGACCATAGTTATCTTGCGGCTGGCAGAAAGTGATAGAATCTCCGCCTGCAGCTCAACAAAAGATCGCATCATGAAAACCGAAGAAGATTGGCGCAACCAGCTCAGTCCCATGGAGTACCACGTCACCCGGCAGAAGGGGACCGAGCGGGCATTCACTGGCAAGTTCTGGGATCACCACGACGAGGGCACCTATACCTGTGTCTGTTGTGGCGCGCCCCTCTTTGACTCTCAAACCAAGTTCAACAGTGGCACGGGATGGCCGAGCTTCTTTGCCCCTTGGGAAAAGAAAAACATCGCCGAGCACAGGGACGGGAGCCATGGCATGGTCCGCACCGAGGTGACTTGCTCGAATTGTGATGCGCACCTTGGGCACCTCTTTCCTGACGGTCCGCGCCCAACCGGGATGCGCTACTGCGTGAACTCCGCCTCCTTGAATTTCGTGCCGAAGGGGCAAAACCTACCTCCCGTTGCAGATGTCCAGGGAACCTCCGGAATGGAGACCGCGACATTTGGCGCAGGCTGTTTCTGGTGCGTCGAGGCGGTCTTCCAGCAGCTCAATGGCGTGATCTCCGTCCAAAGTGGGTATTCGAACGGCCACGCCAAAAAGCCTACCTACAAGGAAGTCTGCAGTGGGTTCACTGGCCATGCGGAGGTGATACAGGTCGTTTTCGATCCGCAGGTCATCAGCTACGATGAACTGCTCGAGGTCTTCTGGATGACGCATGACCCGACTACGCTGAACCGCCAAGGGGCGGATGAGGGCACACAGTACAGGTCTGCGGTATTCTACCACAGCGATGAGCAGCGGCAGCGCGCCGAGCACTTCAAGAAGGCACTCGATGAGCAGCAGGTTTGGCCCAAACCGATTGTCACCGAAATCAGCCCGATTTCGAACTACTACCCAGCTGAGGACTACCATCAGAACTACTTCCTCGACAATCCCGGTCAGGGCTATTGCCGGGCGGTGATCCAGCCCAAGGTGGAGAAGTTCCGGAAGGCATTTGCCAGCAAACTCAGGCCAGCCGGCGCGCATTAGCTGAGGTCGATCAGACGCGGACCGGGCGCTGCCAACCCTTCGGTATTTGCGCGGATCACGCGGTTTTTTCGTTCATTTGCGCCATGGAAATCGAGGCAACGAAACTGAGCGAGGCCGAGGCATTGAAGGCCACCATGGTGGAGACCATCCACTTCCTCCACAGCCATGGCTGGGCGCCTGCCACCAGCTCGAATTACTCCTTCCGAATGGGCGAGGACGCCGATTTTTACGTGTCCGCCAGCGGGATCGACAAGGGGGCATTTGCAGCATCGGACTTCATTCACGTGGATGCCAGCGGCAAGCCGCTCGACGATGAGCGCAAGACGAGCGCCGAAACCCAACTGCATGTCCTGCTCTACGAATGCTTCCCCGACGCCCACTGTGTGCTGCACTCCCACTCCGTTTACAACACGGTCTGGTCTGTCGCCAAGGCCAAGAAGGGGCACATGGACTTGGAAGGCTTCGAGGTCCTGAAAGGTCTGCGTGACATCAAAACCCACGAGGTCAGTGTACGTATTCCGATTTTTGAAAACTCGCAGGACATTCCAGCGCTGGCGGAGAAGATCGGACGCTGGTTCGAGAAGCATGGCGAGCCGCAAGGCTTCCTCCTTCAAGGCCATGGTCTCTATACTTGGGGAACCGACATCGCCTCCACCAAGCGCCAAATGGAGGTCCTGGAGTTCCTCTTTGAAGTGGTTTACAAATTGAAAACGATCTAATTTTTTCGACGAGAATGGCAATTCTTCATATCCCTGGCCAAAACTACCGTTCGTCCGACGCGAGCGAGATCAAAGCATACTTCAATGCCCGCGGCATCCTCTTCGAACAGTGGGAAACCAAGGGTGACCTGCCCGTGGACGCAGATCAAGCCGCCGTCTTGGCTGCCTACGCCGAGCAACTCGATCCCTACATGTCCGCCAACGGCTACAAAGTCGCCGACGTGGTCAACGTCCACCCCGGCCTGCCCAACATAGAGGAAATCGCCAAAAAATTCCTCTCCGAGCACGTTCACAGCGAGGATGAGGTGCGCTACTTCGTCGATGGCGAGGGCCTGTTCTGGTTCAATCTGGAAAACGGCAAGGATCCGATCTTCTGCCTCCAATGCGAGAAGGGCGACCTCATCTCCGTCCCCGCTGGCACCAAGCACTGGTTCGACTTTGGTCCGAAGCGCTATGTGAAGTGCATCCGCGTCTTCATCGATCCCAGTGGCTGGGTGGCGCAGTACACCGACTCCAAGATCGACGTGACCTACAACCAAATGGCGGTCGCGGGCTGATGATCCAATACATCCTTACCGACATCGAGGGAACCACCACCTCGATCAGTTTTGTGCATGATGTGCTCTTTCCCTACTCATCGGCGCACCTGCCGAATTGGGTGCGCGCCCATGCGGGTGAAGACCGGGTGAAATCCGCCTTGGCGCAGGTCCGCGACACAGCGAGCCGGGAAATGGGCCTGGAAAATCCAAGCATGGATGAATGCATCGGCCTGCTCATGCAGTGGATCGCAGAGGACAGGAAACATGGGGCCCTCAAGGCATTGCAAGGTTACATCTGGAAGGAGGGCTATACCTCCGGGGCATTCACCAGCCATATTTACCCCGATGTGGCTCCTGCATTGGCGCGCTGGAAAAAGTCAGGCATGAAAATGGGCGTCTATAGCTCAGGCTCGGTCGATGCGCAGATTTTGCTTTTCGGCCATACCTCGGAAGGCGACCTCAAGCCTTATTTTTCGGACTACTTCGATACCGCCGTCGGCCACAAGCGCGAGGTGAAGTCTTACGAACATATTTGCACCGCATTGGGATTGCCGGCTGGAGAAATTCTCTTTCTGAGCGACGTCCCAGAAGAACTGGACGCTGCCAAGGCGGCGGGCATGCAGACCATCCAACTTCTCCGGCCCGGGACGGTAGCCTCAGACCGCCATCAGACCGCAGCGACCTTTGCCGAAATCCTGCCCTGAAGCACCAAAGACAAGTCTAGATACTTTGGTGAAGAGAAATTTGCGGAGAGACGCAACCTCTGAGGCACACGAAACATCTAATGGGGGTCTCTGGTTTCAAAATTGGCCGGGGTTCGTTTTTGGATCATGAAACACCTTCTACTCATCACGTCGATTTTTCTCGCATTTGCCTGCAAGGCTTGGGCTTACCAAGTCAAGGGTGTGGTGCGCGACAGCGACGGTGAGCCGATCCCCTACGCCAAGGTTTACCTCGAAAACACCACGAGCGGCGTCGTCACCAACATCAAGGGTGAGTACTACATGGACCTCGCCAATGGCACCTATCGGCTGGCATTTTCATCCCTGGGTTACAAGACCATGGTGAAGGACTTGGTCGTGAAAGGCGCCCCGATGACAATGGACGTGACCCTGGAGGACGAGGGTGTCGAGATTGAAACGGTGACCCTGACGGCTGGTCGGAAAGATCCCGCCTACGCGATCATGGAAAAGGTGATCGCCAACAAAAAGCAATACATCAAGCAATTCGACAGCTACAAATGCGAGACCTACCTCAAGGCATCCTTGGAGGTGGACACCCTGTACCGCAAGAGCGCGACCACATTCCGAGACACGGTCGATGCACCCGTGCAAGACACCACGACTGGCGTTGCTGACAATGGCTCCATTGAGATCGGGAGCAAGTTCTTCGAGAAAATGGAGGCCAAAAAGATCGCCCGTCAGGAAGCCAAGGCGCGGAAAAAAGCGATCCGCGACAGCCTTGCCGAGCCGCCGCACCATGCAAGCCTCAAGGACGGTTCGCTCGATTCCTTGCGCGCTCAAAAGAAGCGTGGCAACCTCATCACGAGGAAAAAAGACGAGCGCCCCAAGCTGAATTTCATCGAAAGCCAGTCCACCACCTACTACCAATACCCCGAGCAGTTCAAGTCGGTGGTCCATGGCTACCGCGACTTTTCGGAAAAACGCAGCCGCTCGGTGACCATCACGGTCGCGGGCGACGATTCGGAACGCTACGAGACTGAGACCAACAACCCCTACCTCTTCTACTTGGACGTCTCGGACGCGGATTTCAATTTCTACCACAACCTGGTCACCGTCCCGAAACTCTCCGATCAACCCTTCATTTCCCCGCTCAGTGCCACCTCGTGGAACCTGAGCTACAAGTATCACCTGGAGGAGAGTTTCATCGAGGACGGGCGCCTCGTCCACAAAATCTTGGTGACGCCCCGCAACTCGGAGGGCCCATTTTTCAAGGGCGAATTGTACATCGAGGAGGGCTCCTGGGCGATCAAAAGCGTGAATTTCCAGATCCTGCCCACGAACCTGAACTACTTCCGCTATTTCCAGGTGATCCACAACTACGAGCGCACCGATGACCAACGCTGGGTCAAGGCGCGCGAGGATTACTACTACAATGTGAAGGACGGCAAGGTCATGTACTACGGCAACACGATCGCCCTGCACACCGACTACCAATTGGACGTCAAGCATCCCAAAAACTATTTCAGAAACGAGCTCCGGAAGGTCGAGCAAACGGCATTTGAAAAGGACAGCCTGTACTGGGAAGCGCGACCCATCAGCTTGAAGGAGGCCGAGGCGGAGTTCATCCGGTACCAAGACAGCGTGTACCGCTACCGCCACAGTGAACCCTATCTGCGCGAGCAGGACAGCATTTTCAACCGACTGAGCATCTGGGACGTCCTCTTGAACGGCATGAGTTTCCGGATGCGCAAACAAGGCATGACCTTCAATGTGGACCCGATTGTGCAACAAATGCGGTTCTTCGGCGTGGGCGGCTACCGGCACGTGATCGGCGGCAGCGTTTCCAAGCGCTGGACCAAATACCACCGCATCAACATCAGCGGCAACATTGACTATGGCGTGGTAAACGAGGATCTGCGCGGTGAGGTCAAGGTCGGCTTCCTCTACAATCCCAAGCATTTCGCGAGTGGCTACGTGAAGTATGGCGACAAGTACGAGATGGTGAACTCCTACTCGACCATCGTCACGATCTTCAGCCGGAGCAATTACATGCGCAAGAAGCTCTATGGCTTCGGCCATGAGATGGAACTCATCAACGGCCTCTTCCTTGATGTCGGGGCGGAGCTGGCAGATTATCAAACCATTGCGGACCTGCAACTTGAGCAATGGTCACAGGAATTGTTTGGCTCATCCAACTCGCCGCAAGTCTTCGATCCCTTCACGGAGGCGCGCATCATCGCCAAACTCAAGTGGATCCCTGGCCAAAAATTCTACACCGAGCCGTACCGCAAGGTCATCGTCGGCAGCAAATGGCCCACCTTCGAGTTGGAGTACCGAAAGGCTGTGCCTGGTATCAAGGGCAGCAAGATCAACTTCGACTACGTCGAGTTGATGGCCACGGACGAAATGCGCATCGGCACCATGGGCATCTCACGCTGGGCAGTATATGCAGGCTCCTACCTCCAGAAAAACAACATCCGCTTCACGGATTACAGGTTTTTCCGTGGCTCCGACCCTGTCTTCTTTGCGAACCCCCTCCGCTCCCTCCAAAACCTGGACACCACGCTAAGCACGACCAATCCCTTCATTCAGCTGAATTACCTGCATGATTTTGGGAGCGCCCTCAGCAACAAAATTCCGGTTCTGAAGCATACGCCGATCCAATTCACCGCAGGTGCGGGCATGCTTTACATGCACGAGATCGACTTCTTCCACAGCGAGATCTTCGGTGGCGTGCAGCTCCCGTTCCGTATCCACAGGCAGCGTTTCAAGCTTGGCGGCTACTATTGTGTGTCCTACTCCAACTATGCTAATGCGATCGGGAACCAATTTAAGATCGGATTCACCTTCTACGATTCCTTCAAAAACAAGTGGAATTACTAGATCGCCGCTCGGAGGCTGCGGGCTTTGCTGAAAATTGAATAGATTCGGCAAGGTATGACCGACGATCCCAAGGAATTCATTGAGGCGTTTGAGACGAAGTTTGCTGAGAACAAAGGCAAGCCCCGGATGGAGTTTCTCCTGAATTTTCGCCCCAAGGAGCTCCATTACTACATGCTCATCCTGCTGGAGCTGAAGGTCAAGTACCGCAAGAAGTCGCCCTTCGTGTCCATGATGGAGACCTTTCCGGTCCAGTTTTGGGGCGACACGGTCATGGACTTGCTGCGAAAATTTGCCAAGAATCGACCCAAGCACCCATCGGTGACTGGTGTCGAAAATGGCGTTTCCTTCGTCGAGGCAGCGCTGCGGGCATTCCCGGAGTACTTCGCCGACAACCTGGACCTGCTCTACAATGCCCGCATCCAATTTCCTGGCCATGTCGCAAGCATGATGTGGAAGCGGTTCGGAGCCGCCTATGAGGATTTCCTCCGGTTTCAGGTGCAGATGGAGGAGCACGACCCCGACGAGCAATGCCGTGCATTGAGCGCCGCCTTTCTCATTGACAGGCCGGCCTTGACGAGCTGGGCGAAGGACACCGTCCGCAACCGCCTCCAAGTTCCCCGCAAGCTGATCGAGGGCCTCAACCTCACCACGGAAACCCTGAACAATCACCTGATCGAGCAGGGAATGATCTGGCAAGGCAACGACCTGTACCGGCTTTATCCTGAGGAGGTTTGGCACATGCACTTCCCCGCCGACTATCTGCTGGAGCCCACCGACCACGAGACATTTCGAGTCCCCCATCCCATCAAGGGCGAATACACCTTTGGCGGGAAAATGAAGGCGCAAGATGCCCAAGGACGCACGATCCACATCCATCACCTTCTGAACCTCGATCCCATTCCAGCACACCTGAAAATCAAGGGCTTGCAAAGGCTCATCTTCGCGGCGGACCTCGACCTCGTCCTCCTCACCCCTGGAGTGACCTATCAGCTCCACCACGCCAATGGGGCGGTCACCGTCCTCGACAGCGGCAGCCGGGGCGAACCCACGACACCCTACATTCGCTCGGCCAAGGTTCGTTTTTCACACCAAAGCCCCGCTTGGTACTTTCAGCGGTACATCTATGGGCACAATCACTACCGCCTTGGCGGCCCTCCGGTGTTCATTTCCAGTACCTTTTACCCAGAGTGCAAACGCTGCAAACGCACCATGCGCTTCCTGATGGAGCTTGACAGCTCCGCCCCCATGGCCGACGGCCGCAAACTCGAATGGGGCGTGGAAGGAATGGCCTACTTTTATTGGTGCGATGCCTGTAACATCAGCGGCATTCATTGGTTCAGTGATTGATGGAAAATCCAAAGTCGTCCCTGCACCTCGCCACTCCGCTTTTGGAAAGTCATGCGCTGAATGCCCGCTTGGGCAAGCGTGTCTATTTCAAAATGGAGTCCCACCAACCCACGCGGAGTTTCAAACTCCGGGGCATGGGGCACCTCGTCACCACCAAAATCGCTGAAGGCCAACGCGATTTCATCGCCTCCTCCGGTGGAAACGCAGGCTACTCGCTCGCCTATGCTGCCGCTCGATTGGGCGGACGCGTCCACGTCGTGGTCCCGCAGAGCACGCCTGAGCGCATGCGCACGCTCATCGCAGGTGAGGGTGCGACCGTGCAGGTGCATGGGGAATCGTGGAATGATGCGAATGAATTGGCATTGGAACTTGTAGGGAGGACGGGAGGCTACTATGTCTCGCCTTTCGATGATGCCTTGCTGTGGGAAGGACATTCCACCCTCATCGACGAATGCGTGACCCAGATGCCGGAACCCGATATTGTCGTGGCAGCAGTGGGCGGAGGCGGATTGCTTGCAGGCATCTTGCAAGGCATGGAGCGGTATGGATGGAAACGGGCATCGATGATCGCGGCAGAAACGGAGGGAGCAGCAAGCTATCACGCAGCATTGGAGGCGGGAAAGCTCGTGACCCTGGACAAGATCGATACTGTGGCGACGACTTTGGGGGCGCGGCGGGTGGCAGCCCAGGCATTTGATTGGAGCAAGCGTCGGAATATTCAGAGCCATGTGTGCACGGACGCCGAGGCAGTCGGGGCAGTGCGGTCCTTTGCGAATGACTTGGGCGTATTGGTCGAGGCTTCCTGCGGCGCGGCGCTGTCCACTGTTTATCTACCGAGCCCCAAGATCAGCGACGCTGATACCATCTTGGTGGTGGTATGTGGTGGCGCAGCGATGGACTTCGACGGGCTCAATGCACTGATCGACAGGCTTCTCTGAGACGGAGGCGCGCAGCGGATTCCACGTAGCGCACTGCCATCGTGCACGTCAGAAAAACCGTCTCAGACGTTTGGAAATGGGCACACGATTTGCTTCCTCGACTATGCTTCACTAACTTTTCGCCTTTGCTGGATAACCAATGAAGAACCTCACTATAGAATTCTCGAGTTTCAAACGACTGCTGCAGAACTGCCCGGATATCAAGGTCATGGACTGCAAGAGTCAGTTTGACCCACCGAGCGAGAGCCGAAAACGCAGCGGCATGTCGGAACTGCGGGAAGCAGGATTTGATGTGGAGGATTGGTTGGGACAGATCATCACCCTCACAAAAGGCAACAGCATATCCTACCACGTGATCCGCAATCGACAGGGTCGCGGAGAAGGCTCATTTCACCTCATTGATCCACAGGAATTTCTGCTGGAATCAGAGCCTTGGGTCGCCAAGCAGGGCGCGACACCGGAGGATAGATCCTTGCTCGCCAAGGTTCGGGTGATCGACCAACCAAGTGTGGCACAGACATTTACGGCAGTGGTCGTTGGTTCCGGCTCCCCTCCCAAGCTCCCCAACAGCCTGGTGTACTGCCGCCGAGGCCGGGTTGTACCCTTGAGCATCGGTTTCAAGGACTACTACGAGCACCTCGCCGTCTTCATGGGCATCCTGAACTGGCAACTCTTGTTTTCTGAAGCCAGCCCCTCCGACGCGATTTTCCAAGCTGATTTCGAGCAATTGAAGGAAAATTGGGAAGATTTCAAGGCGATGTTCCCGAGTAAAGATTTCGGGCAATGGGAAAAGAAACTCGGCGAAAAAGGGCTAAATTGATCTTCAAGGCTGGATGGATGCAACCCAGAGTTGGGGATCCGGTCTTTGGTCAAAGCTTTCACCGCTATGAAAAGAGTATTGGTCATCCTGAGCCTGGCACTGCTGTTGGTCGGCGGTAAATCCATCCTTTCCGCGCAGCAAGTCTCCTCCCCCTTTTCCATCCAATTGCAAATCAGGGACTCGTTGATTCCGATTGGTAAGCCGATCATCCTACCCGCCAACGGCTTTTCCGGATGTCCGCGTGATCATCACCAATGTTGCTGGGAATCCTCAATCCCAATACATTGCAAAGGAATTGGTCCTCTCATCACCCCGCCAAATGGGCAGCACTTCCGTGGTCGGTCGATTCAAGATACCAGCCGACCAGGGCAGCAATTTCTCGATTGGCCGTGCGACGGAAGGCGGGCGAACCTTCAGCTTGCAATACACCATCTCCACCATCTACGAAGTCCGAAACGGCAAGGCGCGGGCGATACCTGCCCCGCTGAGCCAACGCAGCTTTGTCATCAATTACCAGTAACAACCGGAAATGCGGGCTGGGCGATCTGCAACCGGAGTCGCGATCAAGCCCACGCCCTGTTCCATTTCCATTTCACCTGCATCAGGCCCTGGGCCTTGGCAGGCTCGCCTTCATGAGCCGAGTCTTGCATTCGTCAAGCACGGTTCATGCGGCTGGTTTCGATGCGGCTGAACACAAGTGAAGCCAGCACCACGACTGCCACGTAGATCATGGGATTGAAAAAATTTGGGTAAAAGCGCGTGCAGGCAGCCTGCCTGCACCAAGTTGCCACGGCGGGAATCGAACCCGCTAGCCACACGTTATCAGCGTGTTGCCTGGACCGGTCGGCTTCGTGGCAAGAAAATGGGCACACCGATGCGCGTCAGTGAGCCGGAGGTAGCCGCGACAGGAATCGAACCTGCAATGCGCTCCATGTAAGGGAGATGTTCGGCCATCGAACACCGCGGCTAGGTTTCAGTGTGAGGGTGGAGTGCGAGTGAGGGGAACTCGCCATCTACATCGTATAGTAGCGGGTGAGGGAATCGAACCCCCTTGGTTCCATTTAGAAGAAGGATGCCTTGTCCGGTCAGCCAACCCGCCGTAACTCAGTGTACCCAGTATGAGTGCCCAGTGTGAGTGCGAGCCCTCGAAACTCACACTGCGAAGTAGCGGGTGAGGGAATCGAACCCCCTTCAATCTGTTTCGAAGACAGACGCCTCATCCGATCGGCCAACCCGCTGAAAATCAAAATACAGAAAGATGCCTCGCCCACCCCTCCAACCACACTCACACTACACACCCACACTGAAAAGAGTCCCTGGGGTGGGAATCGAACCCACTATTCTCTGTTTAAAAGACAGATGCCCGACCATTAGACTTCCCAGGAATCGTCGAAAGCAGCTTGCAAATGGCATCGGAGTCCTCCTCAAAGAAATCGAACTGCTACCTGCTAGCCTCTCGATGCTATTTGAAAATGGTGTCAACGGCAGGACTCGAACCTGCGTCTCCGGCTTCGCTGACCGGGATCCTTATCCACTTGAACGACGCTGACAGTAGGGTTGGTCGAAAAAAACTTTGGCAGAATGCCTGAGTTTGTATTATTGTATCACGTGTAGTTCTTTCCTCGCGAGTAGAAATTAGTTACGTCAATGTTTGTCCCTTTGATTGTTGGGAATTGTAGTGCTAACTCTCTCCATTTGTTTAAAAAGTGTTTTATTCCCAATTCTTATTTTCATGAATATTTTTGTTGCGAAACTGGATTTCCAAACGACCAGTGAAGATTTGCAGTCCCTTTTCGAGCAGTTTGGTGAAGTTGAATCCGCAAAAGTGATTATGGACAGAGAAACCGGCCGTAGCCGTGGTTTCGCTTTTGTGGAAATGCCAAACGACGAAGAAGGCTATGAGGCCATCAACAACCTCAATGGCACGACTGTCGATGGTCGTACGATCGTGGTGAAGAAAGCCGAACCCCGTGCCGAAGGCGGCGGTGGTGGCGGTGGTCCCCGCGGTGGTGGTGGTGGCCCACGTGGCGGCGGCGGCTTTAGCCGTGGCGGCGGCGGTGGCTTCAACCGTGGCGGCGGTGGCGGTGGCTACAGCCGCGGTGGCGGTGGTGGCGGCTACAACCGCGGTGGCGGTGGCGGCTACAACCGTGGCGGTGGTGGCGGTGGCTACAACCGTGGCGGCGGTGGCTAACGAAGATCGTCGCGGTGGCGGCGGTGGTGGCTACGAAGGCCGTGGCGGCGGTGGTTACGAAGATCGTCGCGGTGGCGGCGGTGGTTACGACGACCGTTACTGATCCCCGTTGGTCGGGATGGGCTAGGCCCTGCACCTCGATCCACACTCAATTGAACGCACTCTAATAAAACTGATATAGTTTTTGTCTGGGAAGCTGGGTCTTAGTGATCCAGCTTCCTTGTTTTTGGCCAGATTGGATGCGGAGAAGATGGGCAACTGCATGCCGCATCCAACATGAATGGAGCCCCAGGTGGGAGTCGAACCCACGGTCTCTCGATTACGAATCGAGCGCTTTAGGCCAGCTTAGCTACCGAGGCAAAATGAATAAGATGGAGTGGAAATGAAAAAGCACCAGGTGATACCAAGTGCTTTTCTTTTTTTGAGAGCCCCAGGAGGGATTCGAACCCCCGACCCCGAGATTACAAATCACGTGCTCTGGCCAACTGAGCTACTAGGGCAGATCGAAGGGCAAAAGTAAGCCTTTTTCAATTCAAGCAAAATGATGCCCCCGATTTGGCTGATAAAAAACTGCTTCTGGGAGGGCCAGGTGGGACTCGAACCCACATCCTGTCGGTTAACAACCGCCCGCTCAACCTTTGAGCTTCAAGCCCTTGAGGAAAAATATCTGCATACTTACCAGCGAATTCGCATGAGCGGGCGGGCCTCCGCCCACCCACTCATACTTTCAGACGCTTTCAAAAAATTTCACTTTCAGTCCAGGAACCGGACATTGCTGGAGTTGGCTTCGGTGTTCATCGCCACACGATGCCAACCATGCAGGGTGATCGTTCGGTGATCGGAATGCTTCACTGTGCCACGCACCATGACGGAGCTGGTCAGACGTTGTGCATTCCATTGCTTCGGATCACCGAGCTTGCCGGATGCGAGGGCCTTCTTGTAACGGAACTCGTTCATTTGCTGACCGGTCCTCCAGTTTACATAGACGAGTTCACCGCGGCCTTCCACCATTTCCTCCACGATGTGCGGCTTGGAACCGGCACCACGGGAAAGGCGCTGATTCCGCTTGATGTCGCTGCTCGAGGACGGGCTGTACCGAGGCTCCGGGATGAAGAACCATTCGCCTTGGCGGATGAAACCCGCATTGTGTCGCTTATGGATGTCCTTGGCCTTGACGCCAGCGCGTTGCTGTGCAACCAATGCTTGACGCGGCTTCAAGGAGTCCATCGCGGAGCGCACATCGCGGACACCATTGTCCACGGTGGCGACGAACCAATGCTTCTCATCATGGCCGCACAAGAACTTCTGAGGATTCAAGGTCGTCTCAAGCGCTTCCATGCCCGGCCTTACCATCATCACCAGGTGACGCATGTCGGGACGCGTATTCAGGACTTGAAAATCGAGGGTTTCTGCTGCTGTCTTGGTCAGTTCAAGCAAGTAAAATTCGCGCTTTCGGGTCTCCTGAATGTCGATGGAAAACATGGAGCCACGGCCACGAACAAAAGGAGACTCCTGTACCTCCAAAGTCGCGCCGATCCGCGCAAAATGCCGAACGAGAGAATCTACACTCATGGCAATCAATCGGTTAAATAGTAGGAAAAGGAAACAACCGAGCAAGGTTGGGTATCAAAATCTACATTTCATGCACCCCGGGGAGGAATCGAACCCCCGCCTCAAGATTTGGAGTCTTGCATTCTAGCCGCTGAACTACCAGGGTAAAAAAAAGATGGTCTGGGTAGCAGGATTTGAACCTGCGACTTCTGGAATCCGAATCCAGAGCTCTGGCCGGGCTGAGCTATACCCAGAGAATCAGTGAGCGTGTGAAGTGTGAGTGACGAGTGCCCCTCCTCACTCACACTCCGTTCTCAAACTGCACAGTAGCCTCGGAGGGAATCGAACCCACAACCCAGTGATTAAGAGTCACTTGCGCTCCCGTTGCGCCACGAGGCTATAAAAATATCGTCAAGGTGGCGGGAATCGAACCCGCTCCATCGGTTTGGAAGACCGGCATGCCGCCTAAACACCTCACCTTGAAAACATTGTCTGAAAGGGTTAGTACGAAGCATTATCAGGGAATGCCTCTGCTCTTGGACAATTCAGAAATAAGATGGGAGACCAGATAGCGGGAATCGAACCCGCGCCGCCGACATGGCCAGCCAGCATGCCACCACAACACCTCATCTGGAAAAATGCTCGTTTTGATCAGTACGAGGCATTGTCAGGGAATGCCTCTGCTTTTGGACAATTCAGAAATAAGATGGGAGTAACGCCGACGGGATTCGAACCCGCGATGCTCTGGTTGAAAGCCAGAGGGCTTGACCGCTTGCCTACGACGTTAGGTTCAGTGTAAGTGTTGAGAGTGAGTGAAGAGACCCTCTTACACTCCAGACTCGCACTGCGCAGTTGTGATGCCAAGATTCGAACTTGGCGACGCGAGCTTATGAGACTCGGTTGGTTGCCCCCCACATCACAATGGGAACAGCATGGATCGAAGAACTGTGAGCGGCACGCAGCCATTCGCCCTCAGGCTAAGCTCTACAGTATCGATTTGCTTGGAGCCGCAGCCGGGACTCGAACCCGGATCTCCTTCCCGTAGCTGGGAGGGCGCTTTTCCTATTAAGCTACCAAAGCATAAATTTTGTGCCCCGCCCGGGATTCGAACCTGGAACCTTTCCAGTTTAAGTGGAATGCATCTGCCAATTGCGCTAGCGAAGCATCGGCATTGAGGGTACTTCGCCCCAGATTCGAACTGGGAACCTCTCCGACCTGAACGGAGCGCATCTGCCAATTGCGCTAGCGAAGCATAAGAAAAAATTGTGGTGCTCCGCCCCAGATTCGAACTGGGAACCTCTTCGTTCTAAGCGAAGTGCATCTGCCAATTGTGGCTAGCGAAGCATACCTGTGGTGGATGAATGAAACGGGTTTGTGGTGCATGGTCGGCACGGATGTTTGGTGCTTCGCCCCAGATCTGAACTGGGAACCTCTTCGTTTTGAGCGAAGTGCATCTGCCAATTGGTGCCAGCGAAGCAAATAGGCCGCAGGTCAGCCGCATGGCTTGAAATATTGGTGGCTTGTTCGTTACGGTCAGCGACAACTCTTTTCAACACTTTCGCTTCGTCCCAGATCTGAACTGGGAACCTCTCCACACTCAATGGAGCGCATCTGCCAATTGCGCTAACGAAGCAAGTAGTCCGGGTGGGAGGGAATCGAACCCCGATCTGCAGACCTCATAAAAATGCGGAGCTCTGCGACACTGAGCTACACCTGAATTCAGCAGCAGTGCGGGAAATTCGAGGTGGGTGAGGAGGAATTCGCACCGCTTAATTGAGGACTCACACTGAAAGTGGGACTCGGGAATCGAACCCCAGATCTTCTGATCTTCAATCAGACGCAATTGACCAACTCTGCCAAATCCTTGCGGAAATCCAGTGTGAGAATCGAGTGTCAGTGAGGAGGAAAACGCACTCACACTGAAGTCTCACACTGCGCAAGTCTGGCAGGATTTGAACCCGCGGCCTCTGGCACCCCATGCCAGCGCTCTCGCCGGGCCGAGCTACACCGAATTTCACAGCGCCGTGGACGTTGTGTGGACCTTGCCCGACGCAATCGTGGAAGCATTGCAGCGGCAAGACCCTGAATTGGTAAGAAGTAGGATACGAATATGTCTTTGCGGGGCGAGGAGCGAGCAGTGAACGGCGAATCCTGCGCAAGCGCCAGATCATCAAGTTTGGACTCGAACCAAATGTAACCGTGAAGTATCACTGCCTTACGGCACCCAGAAGTGTCTTATGATGTTGAAAAGTCGGCACTGGGCAATGGACATCAGGCGTTTGTTGTTGCATTAATACTCTCAAGTACTCGCGAAGTAACGCATGACTACGGCACCAAACCGAATTTCCTATCCAGGCGAAATCATGTGGGCGTGTGTTTGCGAGCGCCGTTCTTTATCTCTGCGTTAGACAGCAGAATCGGCAATTCGACATCTCCGGAGAGACTTACACCCTGTCAGGCGATTTTACCCTGTCGGATTTCAACCTGACTTCGCTAGATCGGTCACCGAACATCACTACCTTAGGACCGTTATAGTTACGAAGTAGCCCCTCATTACGGCACTGGATCGGTGCTTGATTCAGAAAAAAATATGTCAAGGCGACAACCGCTGTGTGCTTTTTAGCGCTCTACCGCTGAGCTTACGTCTACAGCCTTCAGGATTCTGGATCGATCCTGCTGCAGGTGATTCGAACCTCCCGACCTCTCGATTAACAGTCGAAGTATCACACTGCTACGGCACTCGACAATTCTTGAAGTTCTTTTCGAGCAAAGATTAGGGCTTTTCATTTAGCAGATAGCAGGGAGCAGCTAGCAGTTCTAGACGCTGGATTGCGCCCAGAAACTGCTATCTGCTATCTGCTATCTGCCAATTGCTATCTAAATTCAGTGGCAGGCTGGATCAAACAAATTCAGTCCATGGTGAAACTGGTGCCTGCTCACTGTGTAAAAACACCTCAGGAAAAACCAATACGTCAAATATCGAATTGCGCTATAGCGAAGAAAGGAGGCAGGTCACGGCCTGCGATGGTTGCCATTTGGCATTCATCCACCCAGTTTGCTGGGCGTCCGCATATTGCGGCATCTCATCCTCGATGGACAGCATCCACTGATGCTGTCACTGCTCTTGCAGTAGGTTTTTGTCAAAGAAGGCGGGAGTGACGGGACTCGAACCCGCATCATCCTGATCGACAATCAGGCACACAACCTTCGTGCTACACTCCCGGATGGGCCCGCTCGCTTGCGATGCGAGCAAGGCCCGCATGTGGGGAGCTGATGTCCTGGTGTGGGCGGCAATTCACCATTGCCAAGACAGCAGCGCGTCACTTGCGTTTTGGGTACGGGAAGGCATGGCGGCGGCCTGGGCGGCAATTCACCATTACCGCTGCGCATGCTTTCCCATCCCTGTGGTTGACAGACTCGGCGCTAGTGGCCGGTCGTCGAGTAGTTGCTTTTGGTCTCGATCAGATCACGATTTTGTCGATCACTTCGAGTGCGTTGGAGCCATTTTCGAGGGCGTGGAGGATGTCGAAGACTTTGTCGCTCCAGCCTGCGATGAGGCAGACATCGTTTCGCAAAGGGTTGATCGGAGCCTGGCCGTAGCCTTGGAGGTCGAAGATGTAGAGCTTGGCCTTCGGCGCAATCTTCTTGTATTGCGTCCATTCCTTGCCCAGTTCACCTCCGTCGCCTTTGCTGTTCCAGAGCTGCATGTCCGTGAAAATCATCACCTTGTCCACGATCTCCTTGGTATGGTTCAGGTGACGCACCACGAGGTGTCCATTCGTTGCCCAGCCCACTTGCGAGCCATAGTGCCCCATGCGCTCCGTGTTGGCGAGGATGTCCGTCCGCGGCATGTTCACGACCTTGAACTCCGTACCGAAGATGCTGGTAATGGCACGCTCACACTTGCTTTGCAGCAACATGCTCAGCACCAATCCGATGTCGTACATCTGGATCTTGCTCTTGGCGGAGACCGCAGTCTGCATGGAGCCGGATACGTCGCACGCGATCAGGATTCGCGTGTCGCGGTCGAAGCCCTTCATGTTCGCAACCGAGAGGCGGATGGCCTTTTCCAGTGCCTCCAATACCTGCGGTACGCGGAGGTTGGATTGGGCGCCGAGTTCACGGTAGGCGGCGAGGAAGCGAAACGGGAACTGCTTGCTCTTGCGCACTTCGTTCGGGTCTGCGAGCAGGGCTCCGACCTTGTCGAGGTGAGCGTCCGAGATGCCCTTTTGGAGCATGTTGCGGAGGTTGCGGAGCATCGCCATGTAGCCAAGTTTGCCGCTGTCGATCAGTGCCTCCCATTGCTTTGCAAATGCGAGGTTCTTGTCGGCTTCGTCGCCCTGAGCTTCCTGACCTGCGCGGCTCATCTCGGTTTCCCAAGTGTAAGCCGTGTCCAGGCTGTCCTTTGCGATCTTGTCAAAGAGCATTTGCTGTGCATCATTCTTCGGTCGCGGGTGGACCAAGAAGAGCGCATCGCGCAGCTTTACATCTGCATCGCGGTTGTACTTGGAGAATTGGTACTCGTCAAACTTGTTGAATGCGAGGGCCAAACCCTTTTGCAACTGCTTGCTGAGCCGTCCCAGCTTCTTGAGCGACTTGCGCTCGTTGGCGTGCTGGTAGAGGGCGAGGATTTCAGTGATTTCATCTGCCCGCTGGATGACCCGAGCCACGAGACGGGACACGAGGTCGTCGCCTTGGTGGATGCGCGCCAGCTCGACTGCGAGGACCAGCGGCACGCTGCGGAGGTACATGGATTCTCGAGCATACACCGCCAGTTTTGCGACAAATTGCGGATTCACTTCGCGGACCAGTGTGCGGATCCGATTCATGCGCTCGCTGCCTGTCTCGTAAAACTTGTCAGAGAGCGTTGTGGTCACAACCGCTGAGTAGAGCTCGAGCTCCTTGGACATCGTCCAAGCTTTGGCGCCTTCGTGGTTCTTAACCGTTGCTGCGCCTGCGGGGCGGGTGTTAAATTTCATGATCAGATCCTCCTTCGGATGCAGATGTTTTGTTCTCACCGACCGACGTGGGCGGCAAGTTTGAGCCTTACGGGGCTCTGATGAGTCGGCGACCTTACGGGGCCTGACCTTCGATTTTCGAGCCTTACGGGGCTCTGTAGCGGCGGCCTTACGGGGCCTGACCCTTTTGGTTTGCACCTTATGGGTTCGCTTGCGGCGGCCTTACAGGGCCTGACCTTGGTTTTGAGCCTTACGGGGCTCGGTTCGGCGGCCTTACAGGCTCACCCTTGGGTTTTGAGCCTTACGGGGTTCGGCTCCGGCGGCCTTACGGGCCTGACCTTGGGTTTTGAGCCTTACGGGGCTCGGTTCGGCGGCCTTACAGGGCCTGACCTTGGGTTTGCCTTACGGGGCTCGGTTCGGCGGCCTTACAGGGCCTGACCTTGGTTTTGAGCCTACGGGGCTCGGTTCGGCGGCCTTACGGGGCCTGACCTAGGTTTGAACTTTATGGGTTCGCTTGCGGCGGCCTTACGGGGCCTGACCTTGGCTTGAACCTTATGGGTTCGTTTGCGGCAGCCTTACGGGGCTGTGGTTTCGGCAAACCTTACGGGGTTTTCCGTGGATCGCGTGGGAATCGAACCCACCCCAACGTCCTTGCAAGGGACACTCGCCAGCCTTGGAACATGGCAACCCAAAAAATTGTCACAGCTAGATTGCAGGCATGAAAAATCTGGGCTTCACACTGCTGCGATGCGTTGACTTGTTGTATGGAAAGAACGGATATAGGTAATTGAAATTTTGACAAAACATGGAGATGCCGTCCCGAACGATTGCGGGTAGAGTCCTTGCGAACAATTTGGAACAGCTTCGTTGTAGCCCTCGGAGGAATCGAACCTCCATCGCCGAATTCAAAGTTCGGTGCCTTAGCCATTAGACCAGAGGGCTGTATGAACTTTTTTCGGTGACCGGGGCGCGTTGGTAGGTAAAAAAAAACCCGAATCTTTTGATCCGGGTGTGCGATTGAACCTTTTAGGTCATCTTATCGATGTCTCATGGACATCGCACACCCTAAGAAACTGGGATCAAATCCCTCTACCGCGGCACCCTCATTGCCTCTACGCAAGCCACCGAGATTGGCTGGCTGCTGAAGACTTTTGATGGATGCGGTGACTGACATTTTAGTTTTCGTATTAGAGTTTTGAACTTATTTGAGTCTTGAAATATTGCTGTACTCGTGTGCTTTGTTTTCGAATACGTTGCAAATCTATGTCGGGTTTTATTAGGTCTGACGAAAAAAGTTCGAACTGTATGGATTCCGGCGCGAACTGCAATATGGATTGGATGAACGGTTCGAACATTTCTGCCCAATTGCAGTATGATGAGGCAATATATACCGCATCTACTAATATTGCAACATGGACACGGCCGTAAATATCTGGAACCTGCTGTGGGATTGGCAAATTCCCATCGCTGTGATGCTGATCTTGGCGATTTGGCTGGTCGTGCGGGGGAGTGATGTGATGCGCTGGGTGATCCGCCTGTTTCGCCGCCTGAGCGGGAAGGAGCCTGCCGGCAAAAAGTAAGGCTCCACAAGGGAGCCTTCTTAGAGGGGAACTATGATAGGTTTCGAACAGTCGGGATCCAAAGTCCTGCCGCATTCATGCAAGCAGAGGCCAAAGGAGTCGGGTTGGGATTCAAGGGTGAGAATAGCGCGAGTTGGGTTGGTCGTGGCCATTCCATTGTGATCCCTACTGTCGAAGAACGTGCTGCAAAGATGGATGGATACCGAAACCTGTCAATGGAAAACGAGCCGCGTTGGTAACTGTAGGCCCGTGGCAGACGGCCATTTTCGGCGGACAAATGCACTCTTTTAGGTGATAAACGCCAATTGACGGTAACTCAGCGTCGATCGCCTTCGATTCCGTTTGCCATCAGATTCCCCTGAGGGCTTCTATCCAAGCTCCTGCCGAGGCCGCTATAGCACCTTGTGTAACAAATGTTTCCAAGCCAGAAGGATTTTCTCGTTTCATTAGGAGGGGATTATCGCGGGTAGGCTTGGGCGGCTGGATTTCAGGTAATTGGATCGCAAGTAGGTAAGAAATAGTCGGTATGAGAAAGCAGTTCATGGTGCTCGCCGCCCTGTATGGGATGGCGTACGTGTCTGTCCAGGGGCAGACCTTGGATACTCTTCGGGTGATGTTCCAGAATCTCCTGGCCTATCCGCAGGGCGGCGGCGGCATTCCCAGCAGGGAGGATACCCTCGCCATCACCGTGCAGCATGTCAAGCCAGACCTCCTCATGGTCTGCGAACTGCAACGAACGCCCGGAACGCCGTGGAACTCCATTCTCACCCATGCATTGAACATCAATGGAACCACGAGTTTCGCCTACGCCCCTTTCGTGAACAATACCTCGAGTGGCGACGACCTGCAGCAACTGGTCTTCTACGACACGAACAAACTGGTGCTCAGAAGCCAACGGCAGCTCGCAACCAACCTCCGCGACATCAACAAGTACGTGATGTACTACAAGGACCCGAACCTCTCCATCCATCATGACACCATCTTCCTTGATGTCTATGTCACCCACCTGAAGGCGAGCACCGGACCTGCCAACGAAACCATGCGCGACCAGGAGATCACCATCCTACGCAACCATGTGAACACCAACACTTACCTCCACAACTCCATCTTAGCAGGAGACTTCAACACCTACACCAGCGCCGAACCCTGCTACCAAACCATCACGACCACAGGCACTTACCCGTTCGTGGATCCGATCAACCGCCCCGGCGCCTGGAACAACAATGCAGCCTTCAAGGACATCCATACCCAGTGCACCCGCTTCAATCAACTGGGCGGCGATGGAGCAGGCGGCGGCCTCGATGATCGATTCGATCACATCATGGTTTCGAGCAACCTCATGACGGGGGCAGACCGGGTCCGCGCATTGCCTGCGACCTACAAGGCGATCGGGCAGGACGGCCTTCACTTCAACGATGACGTGAATGGCACCCCCACCAATACCGCCGTTCCAGCCAATGTGGCCCGAGCGCTCTATTTCATGAGTGATCACCTCCCAGTGAGCATGGACCTCGAGTTTTCGATGCCGTTGGTGATGGCGGTGCAGGTCGTCGAATTTCAGGCACAGGCCTTGCAAGGCGTCGTAGAAATCAGCGGTCGGCTCGAAGGAGAATTTACCACCGATTTGGTCAGCCTGGAGCGGGCCGCGGGTGGCTCCGAATTCCAAAGCCTGGGGCCAATCGACGTTGCTCGTCAAGGTGAATTCCTGGTGAATGACCAGCCCGGCCCCGGTTTGCAACGGTATTGCCTCCGATTTACAGACGCCGATGGCAACGAAACGCTTTCGCAGGAAGCGCATGCTTGGCTGGATGGTGACTACCCCTGGCAGGTGGTCCATGGCCAAAATGCCCTCCAAGTCCATCTACCCGGAGGGGTGGCATTCGACGGAGAGGTGGTGGCTACGGACTTGATGGGCAGGGAACTGGGCAAGGCAAGATGGACCCGTGAGACCTCAAAAACGGTGGTGGACATCCCTCTGGAATCCGCAGCCCAAGGCATCATCATCGTCACCCTCACCAACCTGGAAAGCGGCTGGAGGCAGAGCAAACGCTCCATCTAGTGGATAGTGGATAGTTGGCAGTGGATGCACACAGAAGAGGATCCACTATCCCCTGTCAACTATCAACTAACAGAGTGGTCGCGCATGACCTGGGCTTCCACCCCGGTGAGTTCCAAGTCCTTGATGAACCGCTCCACTCCGGGACGGTAAAACATGAACAGGGTGGCGACGACGAGGGCGATCGGAAGGAAAACGCGATTTTCAGTGAGGAAAAATGCGATCAATTGCACGAATGCCGCTCCGTCCATGAGCATGAGGCGCAGCACCATGGCACCGCGATAGGCCTCCATCTTTTGGTAAAGCTTTTCCGCTGTGCGAGCCGGGCGCAACCGCGCAAGGAACAGGCGATTGGCCACCAAGATCAAGGCCATGCTGCTGAGCGGGGCGCAGATGAGAAGAATGGTGTCAAGGTCGTGCGACTTAGGATCGGCCTGCGCCGAGACGATGATCACCGAAATGGTGAACAAGACAATGCTCGCCAGAAAGCCCACAAACAAAAACATGAGCTGCCGGAAATATTGCCGGATCTGCTGCCGCGCAGCCTCTCTGACTTTGTCGTCTTGATTCATCGCCACCAAGATAGGGAGGAATTTCTTGCTCCATGCCCTGTACCAATTTCCGAATTCTTGCGTTAGGTATCCATGCGCATGATGAAATTTGGGGCCGTGGCTGCGGGAATGCTCGTCGCGATGGCTGCTTGGGGCTGTACTGCCAAGGCGGATGAATCTGCATTTTCCGGCACTTCAGCTCCCATTCCAATGCAGGAAGCCACTCCAATTCCCGTTTCCAATGCTTCGCTCGAGCCCGAGACCCCGGATTCCGCCCCCACCGACCGAACAGCCATCCTCGAACAACTCAAGGCCAAGGTTGCCGCAGGCAAACCCCTGATCGCCCACGTCATCGTCCCCCTTTGCGACAATGCCAATCAAGGTATCGTCAAGGTCGGCGCAGCCCTCGGCGATGGCCAAAATACCCGAACCAACCTCTACTGGGGCGCGGGTTACGGCATGAGGACGCATTTCCAGCGGCAGGCGGAATGGAAGACCCTCAGCCTCACCGACCCGGAGGAACCCCATATCCTGGAGCGCATCGTCACCCAACGCACCTACCCGAACGGCGCAAAGGTGATCCTGATCGCGGATGCCTACGACGGCGCCTACATGAAACGGTCCATCGAAGACTACCTCGACGCCCTCTGCGGCAAAAAATCCGGTACCATCACTGCCGCCGACCAACAAATCCCAGCCTGGTCCGACGCCGACCTCCTCGCATTCAACGGCCACAATGGCCTGATGGACAATGAAGTCGCCGACCGCGAATTCACCTCCGGCCAACCGAAGGACGCCGTCGTCATCGCCTGCATCTCCCATGACTGGTTCGAGCCGCACCTGCGCCGGGCACATGCCTATCCGCTCGTGACCACGACCAACCTCCTCGCCCCGGAAGCCTATATCATGCGCCACATCATCGATGCCTGGGCCATGCTCAAATCCGGCGAGGAGATCGATGCCGCAGCCGCTCAAGGCAATTCACAGTACCAGAAATGCAGCCTTGCCGCGAGCAATCGCCTCTTCCGAACAGGATGGGCAAGCAATTGATAATGAATAATTAAGAATTAATAATTTCCGCCGCAGCAGCAATTGTTCATTATCAATTATTCATTATTAATTCCAACGCGTTGGTCTTGGTTTACGTAAATTGGTTTCATGAACATCGAAGGAAAGGTTGTGCATGTGCCGCTTTCGGGCGGGTTTTGGGGCATCGAGGGGAAGGATGGGCGGAAATACAGGCCGGTGAAGGGGCTTGCGACTGATTTTCAGGTCGCGGGATTGGTGGTGAAGGCGGCAGTGGAGCCTGTGCAGACCTTTTCGATTTTCATGTGGGGCACGGACGTGGAGCTTTTGTCGATTGAACGCATTTCGAATTCCTGATCAAGACAATCTCATGGAAATCAAACTCATACACATCCTCGGCCCGGTTTTCGCGACAGTGGCCATGTTTTTCTATGGGCGGGCCATGGTGGACCGCAGCCGGGGTCGGCAGGTGAACATCCTCCCCACCCTGATCCTCATCGGCGGGGCGCTGACATTCATTTTCTTCACTGCAAATGGCACCCTGCTGGACCGGATTTGCTACATCTTGCTGGACATCGGGGTAGCCATGATCATCGATTCGCGCTACCTCGCCTACCACAAGGAGCATCCCAAGGTCTTCTGGGTACCGGGTCTGCTGGCAGTGATGGTTTCCCTAGGCATTTGGGGAACGGCTGCATTGATGGGTTGGAAAATCACGACGATGTGGCAGCCACCGACTTCCCATGCCGCTGACATCCGCACGGGGGAAGTGCTCCTCGAACTTGGTTCCGATGACGAAATCGCCGAAATCGAGGGCCTGATGGAAAAATACGGTGCGACCTATCGGCAAGCCTACCCGAATGTCTCAGCGACCGAAGACGGCGACCTGCATCAATTTTACCTGGTCCACGTCCCGGACGGCAAGGTCTCCGAATTCCTGGCCGCCGCCAACAAGGACGATGAAAACATCGACGACGCCTCCCTCAACGGCGCCATGGGCCTCGACCTGCCCGCGAATGGCACCGATGTCCCGGCAAATGCCACCGAAGGCTACCTAGCGAATGACCCCGGCATTTCCCAACAATGGTGGTTCACTCCTGAATCTGCGAATGCCGTCCATAGCCTCCTCGCCGATGCCAAGCCCAAGCGCAAGGCCATCGTCGCGATCATTGACACGGGTGTGGATGGCGGTCATCCCGACTTGGGCAAGGTCTTCGGCAAAAGCCCCGCCCGCAATGACGAACATGGCCACGGCACCCACTGCGCAGGCCTCGCCGGAGCCGCCACCAACAATGGCGAGGGCATGGCAAGCCTGAATTGGGAGGGGAAATTCATCGAAATCCGTGGCTACCAAGCTCTGAACAAGGACGGGCAAGGCACCGACCACAGCGTGGCTGAGGCCATGATCGCCGCCATCGAGGACGGAGCCGACGTGCTATCGATGTCACTGGGCAGCAATCGTCCTGCTCCCAAGGTGCACCGCGAGGCTGTCGAATACGCGCTCCGCAAGGGCTGTATCGTGGTCGCCGCCGCTGGCAATGACTACGGCAGCGACGCCCGCAACCATTCGCCTGTCGGCATCGACGGGGTGATCGGCGTGGCCGCAGTGGGCCCAAACGGCCGCCGCACCGAATTCAGCAACATCAACACCAAGCTCCGCATGCCCATCGCTGCGCCAGGCTTGGACATCTACAGCACCCTCCCCGGCGGCCAATACAGTCCCATGAGCGGCACGAGCATGGCGACACCGATTGTTTCTGGCATCGTCGGGGTGATGCGCGCGATCAATCCCGACCTCAAGGCAGAGGATGCTTGGAAAATCTTGAAGGCGACTGGCGTCACAGGACCGACCGCTGATGAAAATGGCGTGACGGTCGATCCTGCCGCAGCGATTGCAAGGATTTTAGGAAAAGACTGAGGTGAGGGGCCTCAAACCACACCTGCCACCGTCACGCGTCGCTCTGGATCGGAGGGATCGTACTTGAGTTTCACACGCGTCCCAATCTGGTACTTTTGAAGATTGGCATTGGCCACGGCACCCTTGATTTCGGTGCGGAAGGGCGCTTTTCCGGGGATTTCCACCTCCACCAAGAATTCCATGCCTGTTGCAATGCCATTGATGGTCACGTCCAATGACCATAGGCTCAGGATCGTGCCTTCACAATCCCTGCCCGATTCCAGCAATTCCGCCCTCACCTTGTCCGCCTTGGTCATCATCTCAGTCATGGCCTCATTGCGACGTTGTATCACCGAGGAATCAACGGTGGTTGCCTGCGCCATCCCGTAGCCGCTGTTCATGCTTGAGGGTACATTGGGGTCGATGACCACCTGCATTCGGTCTTGCGGATCGATCTTCACCGAAAGGACGGAGCCGGGCCCGTACATCATCGGATTGAGGCGCGAGACGATCACACGGGTCATGGTCGTGTAGGTGGCCCCTCGCTGCGGGGTGACTTCAAGTTCGAGTTTGACCATCGGATTGTTATTCACAGTCACCCCCGTTTCGAACATGCGCAACACCCTCGCAGTCCCCGGTTCCCCGATGCGAAGTATCCTGCGATTGCGGACCATGGGGGCGAAAATCGAGATGTAAATGATGGAAAACACCGTCCCGATGATCCCGATGGGCATCCAATACACGTCCGATTTCAACCGGGCCACCTCTACGATGCCATACGCCATGATTCCCACAAAGACCACGACCGGCACGAACTTGAGCATGTTGCGCATTTCGATTCTTTTGGATTCAAGATACGGAAAATCCGGGTGGCCAAATCCCAAGCGTTCATCTGCACGGATCGCAGCTTCAATTGGTTGCAGCCCGATTTTTTGCAGATATTCGGCCTCAAAATCGAAGCAGAAAATGAAGCACCTCCTTTGGCTTGGCATGGTTGCATTCTTGGCGGGATGCCAAGGCGCCTCCACACCGACCACTCAGAAAGAGACACCGACGCCACAGGTCAATCCCGCACCGGAACCTACCAAACTCGAACGCCTGTCATGGTTCCTCGGGAGTTGGAGCCAAGTCGAGGGGCCGGATTTGGTGAGCTACGAGAATTGGTCACCCAATACGGACCACAGCTTCAAGGCGAGCGCCTACACCCTGTACCACACGGACACGGTCCACACCGAGAAAATCGAGCTGCTTTGGGAAGGCGAAGACATTTTCTACATCCCGACCGTCAAGGAGAACAAGGGTCCGGTCCGCTTCAAAATGACCTCATCGACAGAGAAGTCCGCCGTTTTCGAAAATCCTGAGCACGATTTCCCCACCAAAATCCTCTACGAGGCACGCGGCGACACCATGCTCTTTGCCCAGATTTCAGGAATGGTGAAAGGGAAGGAAGTCCGCAAGGATTTCCCATTGATGAAGGTGAAATGAGCGTGTGGGGCGAAGACTGAGGCGAATCAGCATTTTGCCCCGCCGATTGACTTGGATAAATGAAGTAGCTTTGCACTCGCAAAAACAGTAGGAATCGATGAAATCTCTTGTCCAAAAACTCTCCCTCCTTCCTGTCTCGGCACTGATGCTGCTCGGGCTTGCGCAGGCGCAGTCCCCTGTGACCGACCGCATGAAGGAGCACATTTCCTACCTCGCAAGCGACGCGCTTGAAGGCCGGGAAACTGGCAAAGCCGGAGAAAAGCTCGCATCGTCCTACATCACAGGTCAGCTCGAAAGCCTCGGCCTCAAGCCGATGGGCAATGCCGCTGGTACCGAGTGGCTCCAACCCTTCGATTTCCTGAACAGGCTTCGCCCGACCGCCGATTGTGCATTTGCAGTGGACGGCAAGACGCTCACCCTCGACACCGACTACCAAATCTTCCCACAAAGCGGCGATGGCACCATGGAAGGCACGGCAGTCTATGTCGGCTTTGGCATCCAAGCGCCTCCCCTCGGACATGATGACTACAAGGCCGCAGGCGATGTGACTGGAAAAATCCTCGTGATCGACCGTGGTACGCCCGATGGCGACGATCCCCACGGAAAGTTTGGGGACTATGCTGCCATTGACCTCAAGGTGGAGACTGCCGTGAAAATGGGCGCCGCAGGGATCATCTTCGTGAATCCCTCGAACCAGCAATTGGATGCCCCGATCATGAACTATGGCCGCAAGGCGACCCGCCGCGCGATCCCCATTGTGTTTGTCGGCACCCGCGACGCCAAAGCGATTGGTGGCAAGGCGATCAAGGCCAAGGTCGGCCTCACTGAGGAGAACCTGACCGGGCACAATGTCATCGGCTACATGGACAATGGCGCGGCATATACCATCGTGATTGGCGCGCATTATGACCACCTCGGCTTCGGGGAGGAAGGTTCCCTGCACCGCGGCGAAACCGCCATCCACAACGGCGCCGACGACAATGCATCCGGTACAGCAATGGTGATCGAACTCGCCCGCAGCCTCAAGCAAGCCGCCAACCTCCGCAAGTACAACTACCTCTTCATGGCCTTCAGCGGCGAGGAAAAGGGCCTCTATGGCTCCAATTACTTCTGCAAGAACCCGACCATCGACCTCGGCAAGGTGAGCTGCATGATCAATTTCGACATGGTCGGTCGCCTCGATCCTGAGAAAAACACCCTGGGCATCAATGCTGTGGGTACTTCGCCATTCTGGAAGGACGCCATGGCTGGCATTCAAATCGACGACATGAAGGTCAAGACGGCCGAAAGTGGCGTCGGCCCGAGCGACCATACCAGCTTCTACCTCAAGGACATCCCGGTGCTGCATTTCTTCAGCGGCACCCACAGCGACTACCACAAGCCCAGCGATGACGAAAACCTCATCAACTACGCCGGGGCTGACAAGATCTACCGCTACGTGTGGACCCTGCTGGAGAAGCTGAACGAAAAAGGCGACAAACTCGCATTCACCCAGACGAAAAACGACGAGGAAGGCGATGCCCCACGCTGGAAAGTGAGCCTGGGCGTGGTCCCGGACTATCTGTTTGACGGAGAAGGCATGCGTATCGATGGGGTGACCGAAGGAAAGCCAGCCTCCAAAGCGAAACTGCTGGCGGGCGATGTCGTGGTCCGGATGGGAGACAATGAGGTCAAGGACATGATGAGTTACATGCGTGCCTTGAGCAAATTCGAAAAAGGAGACACCGTCGAGGTCGAAGTCATCCGCAAGAAAGGCGGCAAGGAGAAGCACGTCAAGCGCAAGGTGACGTTCTGATCCATCGGAATCCGTGGTTTTTACATGAGATTTTGGGCTGTAGGGACAGGTCGCGACCTGTCCCTACAGCCCAAACCATTTCGAAATCACTGCATTGGCACAATCACTTAATCGCCAACACCAGCAGCACGATCCATCCCGCGAGCAGCGCGAAATTCAATACCATCCCGACGAGGGCAAGGGTTTTCCGTTTGTCCCGCTCGAAATAGCCCATCAGCCCAAGCAATCCGCCGAATAGGCTGAGCAGCGGCGCGAGCATGGAATTGAGCAATGCCACCACATTCAGGAAGTGCAGCGCCACAAAGACCAGCACGATTCCCGCAAATACCAATGAATATGTGCCCAGTCTGGCCCCGCGCATAGCGATCAATTTGCCGCAAAGGAAACAGTGCCAGCGTAAAGGAGCAAATTCTTGGAGGGGCTATTTTCCCGACTCAATGGTTCCGGTGGACGATGGCTGCTCTTTGGCGGGCCATTCGACCTTGACGTATTTCCCGACCTTGAAGTGATCGACTTTCTCGCCGTTGACCGTGATTTCGCTCTTTTCTTCGAGGATTTCGACAGTGATCTTCCCATTTGTAGCGGACAGGAGCTTCACTTTTCCAGAGACGAGCCAGCCTTGCATGGTCATGTTGCCGAGCTTTTCCTCGAACTTCTTGCTGATCGTGGCCTCCATTCCGGATTGGAAGGGGTCGCCATTGTTGAAGAGCGGGTTGATTTCCACGACCTTGCCCCGATGCGCCGTGATGGTGCCTTCGAATTTGCCGCTTTGGGCGAGGACTGTGGTGGCGAAAGCGAGGGTGAATAAGAAAAAGGGTAGGAGTGTTTTCATTCTGATGGAGAATGCGTTTTGGGATGGTGTACGAAATGAGAGGGAGAGAGTTCGAATGGCTGCCCGAAGCATGGACTTGCTGCCTACCTTTGCAAACACAAGACCATGGAATTCATCGCCTTCACGGAAGCCTATTCCCGCCCGCTGGAAAATGCCAGCCATGTTGCCCTGCGAAAGGCGACGGAAGGAGCGACCCTGGCGGGATGGCGGGTTGTGGGCATTCCTGATGATTTTGAGGGGATTGATGCTGCCAGGGATGCAATCGCGCATTTGCCCGATTTCACGGAAGGGGCAGTCGGGGCTTGGATCGGATTTGTCCCAGGTCCAGAAAAATATGCCCTGTTCTATCAAGCCGCCGCCGAAAAAGGAATCCGCCTTCTCAATGGCCCAACTCAGTATCAATTTGCCCAGGAATTTCACCGCTACTACCCGCTGATCAACGAATTCACCGCTCTAAGCGAAGTTGTGGATTCCGCTGAAGCATTGGAGCGCATTTCCGTTCCGTACCCAATTTTTGTCCGTGGCAGCGTCCAATCCAAGAAATACCTCGGGCTGAATGCCTGCCTTGCAAACAACCTTGATGAACTCCGAACGCTTGTTACCGCGCTCCTCGCTAACCACGAACGCAGCAGGGACCATGTGATCCTCAGGCAGTACCGCCCCCTGCGGCATGTCCAAATGCACCAAGGATTTCCGCAGGGTAGGGAGTTTCGTGCATTTGTTCTGGACGGGAAGGTGCTTGCCATGGGCTACTATTGGCAGCAGGCTGATCCGTTGCAACACCTTGATTCATTGGAAGAAGCAGTAGTTCGCAGCCTTGCGGAAAAAGTGGCGCGTTTGGTTCCATCGAGATGGATCGCCCTCGACATCGGGCAGGCAGAAACAGGCGAATGGTGGGTCATCGAACTCGGCGACGCACAATTCTCTGGAACTGCAACACTTACGCAATTCCAAGTCTTCTCCCAGCTGCGGCAGACGCTCCTCCCCTCCTAGCCCCGCCAACCCGCCACCTCGTCCAGCGGGAATATCGGTCGGGGGCAATCCACATAAGTCAGTTGATGCACATCGATGTTGGTGATGCCGCGGGTGATGACGTTGACGGTGCGGCGGTTGTACTTCGCGAGGCGGAAGCGGAAGGGGAACAGGTTCTTGACCACCACGATGTCTGCCTTCCAGAGGTTCAGGCCGAGGTCGGTGAAATCAGTGGCGAAATAGGCCGGGTAAGGCAGCTCAGTCAAAATGATATGGATGCCTTTGTGCTGGAGGATGCTGGTCTTGCCCCATTGGGTTTCGATGCGCTGCCAAACCTTGCATTCGAGGTCCACGGGTGGATTGTGCTCCGGGTCTATGCTCCCACCGATGGTCAGTCGGATGGTCGCACCGCGGTCTGCCTTCCAAGCCTCGAGCGCCGCAACCGGGTCGCGCACTGGGATGTAGGACCGCAACTCGGGCGCATCGCGCAGCAGGGCCGCAAGGATGTTCGTGTTCGCGCCGGGCGCTCCTGCCCCCACGGTATCGCTCACATCACAGAAGATCACGGTCCCGAAAAGCCGCCGAAACCCGGAACGTTTGGCGATGGCGATGGCCTCCTCCACAGACTTGGGATGCGGATGTTTCCGCTCACGCATTGCCCAGCAACGGTCAGCGAGTTCATCCACCAGCCGATTTGCCAGGGCGGGATCATTGTTGGTTGTGACCATGACGCTCCATCCGAGCTCGGGGTCGTCCATCCAGATATGCACCCAATAACTCGCTGCAATCAGCACCCCCGGCATCCGCTCCATCTGCTTCATGCGCTTGATGAGGCCACGCATGGGCTGCAGGAAGTCGATGCCCCAGCCGCCGCCTTTGAGAATGGGCAGCTTCCGGAAAACGGTCACAGGCTTGACTTCGCCACGCACGGTCCGCATCAGCACCTCCCCTGCCTTGCGGCCTACTCTTCGAAAATCGCGGTGCGGATTGGTATGGTAGCCCACGATGAAACTTGCGAGTTCGGCATTTTCCCGGGTGACATTGGCGTGGAGGTCAAATGACACCGCAATCGGGAATTCAGGCCCGACCACTTCACGCATGCCCTTCAACAGTACGGTCTCAGGGTCGCGAACACCGACAACCCCCATGGCGCCATGCATCGAGAAATAAATTCCGACCAAGTCCTCCGCCTCACGAACGGCCTTCACAGCGGTGTCCAAGAAATGCTTGAAAACCTCCGTCTCGATCGGTCCGCCGCTCCATGCCCAGGCTGCATAGACTGGAAGAATCTCAAACTCACCATTCCCCCACTTCTGCACCGCCTCCCGGAAACCAAACGCCTGCGCCTTGAACTTGTCCGCGAATTTCCAGACGTCGTCGCCGTAAGTCAATGAAAACCCATGGAACTCGCGCATGGACGTGGTGAGGCTAGAGAAGGAATTCGTCTCCTGATGGAGTTCGATGAAGGCGAGCTTTTTGGCCATTCGGCGAAAATAGTGCGGAGGAAGGATTTTCGTTATTTTTCGAGAAAATCAATCTCCCATGCCCACCCGCAAAATCACCTCCGAAGGCTATTTCCGCACCCTGCTGATCCTGTGGGCCGCCATGCTCATGTCGCACCTCAGCATTTCCGGGGTCTCCATCTACCTCTATTTCATGGGTGAATTGCCTCCGAGCGACCCCGAGACGGCCATGCCGCTGATCTATGCATTGGCCGGTGTGGGGGCAGGATGCCTGGGGGCCGCGGTCGTGCTGGGCAACAGTCTGATCGTGAAGGCGGCGGACAAACCGACCTTGAAGGAAAAGCTGAGCGGGTTCCAGACGGCATCGATCCTCCGGTTTGCATTGTTGGAAGCACCGTCGATCATGGGGCTGGTGGGTGTGATGCTGACTGGCGAATTGCTGTTCCTGACCGCATCGGCGGTGTCGGCCATGACATTGCTGGCGTTTAGGCCCTCGAAGCAGCGGGCGATTGAGGGTCTGCGCCTGTCTGGGGAGGATCTGCGGCTCGTAGAGGACCCGAGGGCCGTGGTGATGGAGGTGGAGGTGACTTCGGCGGACTGAGTTTCGTGAAACCGCAAAGTCGCAAAGAGGCGCAAAGCCCTTTCGCGTTTGGCCATTGCGGTTTCACATCCGCATTCGCGAAAATGTCTCATCATAAAATGACGCCAAGACACGCCAATCGTAACGCAGCACCCATGACCGAGGCGAAATCGTTGCAAATTCCCTCCCCTCGATCGCTATGCCCGCAGTTTCTGCTTGAAATCCGATTCATCCTTGTACAAAAGCTGGGATTGGTACTCCGCTGGAATATGCTCCGGATAAGCCAATGCATACGGCAGCAGTGGCACCACGCCCGCCCCCATCGCCTCCACGACCGACGCGCCAAAAAACTCCTGCCGCGAGGTCACGGGGAGAGAGATCGCCCTCCCGCAAAGAGCCGCTGATAATCAGCCGCCTGCTCCACAAACCCAAAATGCACGATCCGGTCAGCCAGCCGCTTTTCCGCCTCCGCAAAGACCTTCGGCGCCTTCGTGTACGACCTCCCCAATACCGCCAGCCGGAAATCCCGCCTTCCTCCGACAGTGCGAAGAGCGTCTCAAAAAACAGCTCAGGGGCCTTGTCGTACTCCCAGCGGTGATTCCAGATGAGCAGCGGCGGCTTCGATCGATCCTTGACGAATGCCCCATCGATCTGAGGCAAGTCAACCCCAAGCGGCAGCACCCTCGACTTTTCCCGGATCAATGCCACATTTTGCACCTCCTGAAAATCCGGAAATGCCTTCAAGAACCCGTCCAAACCACCCAAGAAGCTCTCCAGATTGTACCGAGAATTCCAGAACACCCGGTCTGCGACCAATGCTGAGCGGTAATTGATATAGGCGTAGTGATTGTCGCGCTCGAGCTTGGGATCAGGATCGGTCGGCGACCACGGGTAAGCGAGCTGATTTTCATGGAAATAAAAAGCCACCGGGATGCCCGCTGTCCGCTTCCTAGTGAGTGCAAGGAACGCCGACAAGTCCAGCATGTCCGTCGCGAGGATCAGGTCCGGCTTGAGTTCCTGCTCCATGAACTGCCGTGCAAAAGTCTCCGCTGCCCCATGCATCCGCCACTTCCAATGCCGCCCCGGCAAGCCCATCACGATCACCCTGTGCCGACTATGCCGCGCATACCCCTCCGCCCAAGCCTTATGGGACTCGCCCATGAAGGGCTCCAGGAGCAATATTTCCATTGAATCGGGCGCAGCCATGTGCCAATCTAGCCAATTTCGGGGCAGGGAATGCCGTTTGCGTGGGAATGCCGTTTGGGTGGGAATGCCGGTCGGGTGGGAATGTCGTTTGGGTGGGAATGTCGTTTGGGTGGGAATGCCGTTTGGGTGGGAATGTCGTTTGGGTGGGAATGCCGTTTGCCATCCCTACCACGTACTCGGGGCTAGGAATGGCAAACAGCATTCAGGACAAGGCACGCACCTCGGCGAGTTTGCTTTCCAGCTGCATTCTAATTCCAGCAATCAATCCTGCACGATCTGCATGTGCCGCCGCTACAAATTCGGGGGTCGCTGCAGTAAGTGGGTCATGCTGCGCACTCCACAAGATGATCTCCACCATCACGGGCAGCAGATCGATTCCCCGTTCCGCCAAAGGCATAGATGAACCGCGATTTTCGCGCCGGGTCCACCCGCTTCACGATCAACCCCGCCACCTCCAACTGATGCAGCCGGTCGGCAAGGATATTGGTGGCGATATGCTCTCCGCTTTCGAGGAAGGCACCATAGCCATGCTTGCCCTTGAACATCATGTCCCGGACCACCAATAGCGTCCATTTGTCGCCAAAAAGTTCCAGCCCAAAGTTGATCGGGCAATCTGATCGCCGTTGAGGAGCAGCCATGGAACAAATTTGAATCATTCACTTGCAAAACGCAAGCAAATCAATTTACTTGCACTTGCATTTTGCAAGTAGATTCATCAACTGAATGAATATGAGCACACTCAGAAACGAAATCGTCGTGAATGCCCCAATCGAAAAGATTTGGGAGGCGCTCGCAAGCATTGAGCGATTGCAGGAATACGACCCTCTGGTTTTGAAGTCGGTAGCGCTGTCTCCAGCGAAGTCGGGACTCGACGCCAAGCGCAAGGTGAACATGAAGGACGGCAAAAACTGGTTCGAGGAAAAAGTCGTCGAATTCCAGCCCAACAAAGCGATCGCCTATCAACTCACGGATTGCAGCTTTCCCATTGACGGCCTGAAGCACAGCTATTCGTTCGAAAAATTGGATCAGGGCATCCGCGTGATGCAGGTGATGGAGTACCGCGTGAAATTCGGATTGCTGGGCCGCATCATGGACGCGCTCATGATCAAAAAGCAAACCGACCGGGGAATCAAAGCCTTCTTTCAGGGTCTAAAGTCCTATCTTGAGAAAAATTGAAGGAATGGCCTACAATGAAGTCTTAGCCCAGAGGGTCCGCGAATTTCTCGCCGCACAACCCATTGTGGAGGAAAAGAAAATGATGGGCGGCCTCTGTTTCATGGTCGATGGCAAGATGTGCGCAGGCATCACCCGGGACGACCTCATGCTGCGCCTCAGCCCGGAAGACAAGGAGGTTGCCCTCAAGCGACATGGTTGCAGGGAAATGGATTTCACTGGCAGACCATTGAAAGGCTTCGTCTTCGTTTCAGGCGAGACCTTGGACCACGACGTGAACCTCCACGACTGGATCAAACTCGCCTTGAAATTCAATCCATTCGCACAGGCCTCCAAGCCCAAGAAAAAGAAGGTCTAGCGCTTTTCCAGGTATTTCTTAGTTCGCAGCACGGCATTTTCACGGACATCCAGCCAGAAGAGGTTGTAGTCCGCGATATGGAAATTGTTGCTGCGGATGATGCCGGTGCCCTTGATGTCGGGACGTGTGGCCCAGAGGTAACCGTCGCGCACCTGCGCCTTCACCACCTGCGGGTAAATCCGGTCGTAGCTGCCCATCACCGTGCCCCGGTGCGCTGAAAGATCGCTGGGAACCGTATCCGTCCTCCAAGTCACCGGATTCACGACGACTGAACCCTTGTACCACTCCGGCCTCTTCGGGGCGGTTCCCCACTCGAATGTGCACCATGTCGCATAGCAGCCCGTTTCCTCGGGGTTGTCGCAAGGCTTCAGGACCTGAAAAGTGTCCGCCGGCGTCGCCCAGCCCGCGATGTAAGCGGCAACAAGCTGATTTTGCAAGGGCTTCCCATCGAAATAATCTCTGAGCAAATGGACGGCGTGTGCCGAACCCTGGCTATGCGAAGCGATCAGAATCGGACGGCCCTGGTTTTCGTTTGCCAGATAGTATTCAAATGCCGCCTTGAGGTCGCAGTAGGCGGTGTGGTAGGCCTTGGCATTGGACTTCTCGTCGTGCTTGTCGAAGAAGCCGCCGAGGGTCATCTGCCGGTACCGAGGTGCATAGACCCTGCCCACCGCATTGAAGATGCTCGCCTGATGCTTGATCGTGGTGCGATCAGTGCGTTTGTTCAACCCGTCATTTTCAAGATTAGCCATTCCAGTGCTTCTTTCGAGCGTAGTGGGATGGGAAGAAAACGTCCACCTGACCATCCGCGATGCCGTCCTCCAATTTGGCCGCTGGTACGCTGTCGGCGGGGTCATGCTTGCCGGGATGGGCGGCCCGGTTTTCCCGGCTTGGAGTAATCCGGTGGCACGGGGCATTCCTCCTCAGCGTAGGGATGCGGCGCGGTCTTCGTCGGTACAAGCCGTGAAAAGGCTCAGCAGCAAGGCAATGCAGGAAAAGGGGAAGAGGTGGGCTTTCATTTTGAAAACAAAATTAGGACGGGATCAGCGTAGGGCAAAAAGAAAAAGGGCCCGGAACGGGCGTTCCTGGACCCTCAAGAATTATAATACGGAATTAATGTCCTTATTTACAGCAGACAGCCTGAGGCCGTCCAGATTTAATGAGGGCAAGTTCAGCGGTTTTTTGGCCGATGCTACTCGGTGTTTTACCCAAGTTGAATCTGAATAAGTGTGGACATGTACAGAAGAGTGGTCGCAAATCGGGGCGACGATGTGCTGTAAAATGTGCGGATTCGTTCAATTGCCAGACCAGACAAATGTGCATCTCTGCTGCAATCGTGGTACTTTTGAATGAAAATATTCAGGATTTGAAAGCGACACGCAAAATCCAGTTGCTGGGTTGGAAGGCATTGGCAGTGATGGGCTTGGTGCTTGGGCTTCAGGGCTGCCGCTCGCATGACACCGCCTTGTACGACGCCGTGGAGAAGCAGGAAGTGGGCAATGTGGAGCGCCTGCTCGCATCCGGGGCCAATGCCAAGGTAGTCCCCGAAGGCGGCACCTATTTCCCGATCGAGGCGGCCGCGCTGGGTGGCAATCCCGAAATCGTTCGGATGCTATTGGCTGCTGGAGCGCATCCTGACTCAGCCCGTGGCGAGCGCACCCCACTGTGGTCGGCGATGACCAATGGCCATGAAGAGGCGGCGGTCCTGCTCGTGGATGCCACAGCGAAATTCGATGGTCCTGTCGAGATGGAAATGGCGCCGTTCTACTTCGCGGTGATGCACGACTACACCGACCTCGTGACCAAGATGATCGCCCATGGCGCGGATGTCAATGCCAGCGGCCCGAATGGCACTCCCCTGCACGAAGCCGCCGAAAATGGCAATGCTCCACTGACTCGGCTCCTGATCGCAGGTGGCGCATCCCCCAACCGTGGCAATGACTTGGGCGAAACCCCGGTTTTCCTTGCCGTAGAGCATGGACATTGGGAAGTTGCGGAGATCTTGGCGCGCCATGAGGCAGACCTGGACATCCCGAACCGCCTCGGCAATACCTTTCTTCACGAATTGGCAGGGCGGAATGACTCAGTGGCGATTCGGAAAGCCTGCGCCTTGCATCCCGATCCCGATGTCCAGAACATGATCGGCGAGACACCGCTGCACGTCGCCGCCAAGGCAGGAAATATCCAATCCGCAGCCGCATTGATCGATCACTGCAACGCCGACCTGAACCTGCGCGACCAACATGACCTGAGCCCGGCAGGATTGGCGTATCGGGAAGGGAAGACGGCGATGGTGGAATACTTGACTTCTCGGGGAGGGAGGTTGCGCTAAGGGCTCCAACTTTGCTCATCACCATTGGGTTTTTGATGAAAGATGAAAGTGGAGAGATGAAAGTGCCCTCTGCGCAATAGAACTTTAATCTTTCATCCTTCATCTTTCATCCTTCCTCTTTCATCTTTCATCTTTCATCTTTCATCTTTCATCCCTGAACAGCCTTGGGTTTTCTTTTCAGCCCAGCTTGAGGGATGCAGAGCGGCCAGTCTATCTCGCCAGAAACTGCGAAAACCACTTCCCCGAGTCCTTGATTCGGCGCTCTTGCGTCTCGTAATCCACGTGGACGAGGCCGAATCTCGGCTTGTAGCCTTCGGCCCACTCGAAATTGTCCATGAAGCTCCAGACGAAATAGCCGCCGACATTGACGCCTTCGTTTTTGGCTTTCAGGACCTGCGCGAGGTAGTCTTTCAAAAACTGTGTGCGCCGAGAATCGTGTACAGCTCCGTCAGTCACTGTATCCGGAAATGCCGCCCCATTCTCGGTAACGATGATTTTCTTGACCGTGGGCATGGCGGCGAAGCGCTTGATGAGGTCATAGATGCCTTGCGGATACACCTCCCAACCCATCTCGGTGATCGATTCTGCGGGGATGCCGAACTTCTTGGGCTTCACGACATTGGCGCCGATGAAGGGGATGAGTGCGTGCTTGACGATCTGCCGGGTGTAATACTGCAAGCCGATAAAGTCAAACTGGAATGCGAGCTTGTCGGCGTCGCCGGGCTGCATGTGCTTGTGGATGCTGCGAATGAGCGGCAGGTCCTCTGTGGGGTAGCCGAGGCCGCAGGCAGGGTCGATGAAGATGCGGTTGATGAGGGCATCGGCGCGCTTGGCGGCTGCGACGTGCTTGGGGTGATCGTTTTTGGGATGGACAGGGCCTGCGCTGATGGTCGTGCCCACGTTTGCGCCGGGGACATTCGCGCGGATGATGCGGCCGCCCTCGGCTTGGCACATGGTCGCGTGGTGCGCAGCGCGGACAAATGCGCGGATGCTCGTGCGCCCCGGCGCGTGGACACCCAGCAGGTAGCCCAGGCTCGTGAAGGCCATCGGCTCGTTCAGCACCATCCAATCCTTGACCCGGTCGCCGAGACGGCGGGTCAGGAGGTCGGCGTACTCGTTGAAATGACCGAGGACTTCGCGGCTGGGCCATCCCCCCAAGTCCTCCAATGCCTGCGGCAAATCCCAATGGAAAATGGTCAACCAAGGCCGGATTCCCTGCTCCAGGCAATTGTCCACCAAACGTTGGTAGAAATCGAGGCCCTTCTCATTGATGCGGCCACGGCCCTCGGGCAGGATGCGCGACCAGGAGGTGGAGAAGCGGAAGTTGCGGATGTTCATCTGCCGGAGCAGGGTGAGGTCGTCCCGGTAGCGGTGGTAGAAGTCGCAGGCCATGTCGCCATTTTCCCCTGTCTTGATCTTCCCCCGCCGATGGCTGAAGGTGTCCCAGACAGACATGCCCTTCCCATCTTCCTTCCAAGCCCCTTCGATCTGGTAAGCTGCTGTGGCGACGCCCCAGAGGAAGTCCTGCCCGAAGTCGTCCCGGGTCATTTCGCTGTCCATCAACCAATTTGCGGCCTTGCCTTGCCCGGCGACGAGCCCGGCACCGATCAGGCCAGCCGTTTTGAGCCATTCCTTCCGATCCATTGAGGCAAATTAGGGATTTTGAATTGATGCTTTGTAAATTGGATGGTCATGAAGCGGTCGGAATTCATCAAAACCTTGGGAGCAATGGGCGTCGGGCTGATGGGCCTGGATCAGTTGCTGAAGGCTGTCGCGCATTTGCCGCAAACGGAGGCTCCAATGCCAGCCCTCTTCGTGGGTCACGGCAGCCCTATGAACATCATCGCCGACAATCCCTTCACGCAGGCGCTCAAGGCTTGGGGACCCGCGATCCCACGCCCGAAAGCCATTTTGGTCATTTCCGCGCATTGGTTGACCCGGGGTAGCTATGTCACTGCCGCCGCCAAACCCGCGACCATCCACGACTTCTTCGGATTCCCCGACGAACTCTACCAAATCACCTATCCTGCGCCCGGCTCCCCGACAGCCGCCAAATTGACTGCCGAAACATTGGCACGATACGAAGGCATGGTGGACCACGACCGGGGCATCGACCATGGGGCTTGGTCGGTCCTGCACCACATGTATCCCGCCGCCGACATTCCCGTCCTGCAATTGAGCATCGACCGGAGCAGGCCGCTTTCGGAGTTGCATGGCATCGGGCGGACGCTACGGAGCCTCCGAGCGAAGGGCATCCTGATCATCGGCAGCGGGAACATCACCCACAACCTCTCCAAGATGGATCCCGACGAAAATGCCCCCGTCGTCGAGTGGGCGGAGGAATTTGACATCAAGGTCAAGAACTTCCTGGAACGCCATGACGACAAGGCATTGATCAAATACACTTCATGGGGCCAAATCTCTGAACTCGCTCATCCGAGCAACGACCATTTCCTGCCGCTGCTTTACACGGTCGGCCTGAGGGGGGAGAATGAGGAGCTGAAATTCACGCATGAGGGCATTGTGCATGGCACGGTGAGCATGCGGTGCTTGCAGATTGGGTAATGGGCGGCGCTGGTTTTGGGAAATCTGGTCGGGGTTTAGGCATCATTTCTTGGGTTGCGCTTGCTGGAGGGTTGCGCATCATTTCTTGGGTTGCGCTTGCTGGGGGGTTCAGGCATCAATTCTCGGGTTCCATTCGCCGGAGGCAAATGTTCGATAGCCCTGCGGCAGGATGCCGCGGGCTCAGGGAGCGTTTCCATAACTGAAATCAGTGCTTGCCGAGGGCTTCGGCTTTCACGCGGGCTTCGTGTTCCTCGGGGAAGAGGCTGTGCTTGTCGTAATGCTTGGCGACGTGCTCGGGCACTCCTTCGCTTTGGTACTCGTTGAGGGTGCGGCGCGGGACCGTGAGGGTCACTTTTTGGCCATTGGGGGCGGTGCCACGGACACGGAGGCGGTCGCCGTCCTCGAGGATGGACCGGATATAGACTTTGGAGCCTTTGCGGAGACCACGGGCAGACTTGGAGCGCGCTACGATGCCGTAGGCGACGATGGGGGATTGCTGCCTTCCCTCCTCGCCTTCATTGCCGGAAGGGGCAGATTTGCTGGGGGAAGACTTGCCCTGAGCGGGCTTGGATTCAGCGGTACGGGGATTGGCCGTGCGGGTGCTGCTGTTCGCATTGTCGGAATCCGACTTGAACAGGAATGGCAAGAGTTTCTTCAGGAATGACATCCGAATTTCCTTTTTTACGTTCTAGACCTCGGGGAAAACCCGGGCATTTGGCTCAGTTTTGACGTGACCTGTTGCGTCGTAGGTCAATGTGATCGTGCTGTCCATCAACACACTCCAAGGGACTCAACCGATCACGGGAGCCAAATCTAGTCAAAAACGAAAAAGGAAAAAAATTGCCTTCTCTGGCTGCTGCCCGGAATTTTCCTAGGACAATCAGGGGAAAATAGTGAAAAACTAACCACTAAAGAACGCCAGGCAGCAGCCGGAGAAGGTCCGCGGCACCTCAATCGAGGGCCTTGAGCGCGGAAAGATATGCGTCGAAGCGGGTCTCTTCCATCGTGACTTGCACGACACGGTCCCCGTCATCTTGTGGAAGGCGCATCAATCCGAGGTAGGGCATTGCATTCTTGAATCCGATGACCACGATCCATCCGTCCACGCCGTCCGGCACCCGGGCAAAGCGGTGGAGCTGACCTGTCGTGGGCTTGCCGGGCAGGATAGAGTTGATGTTGTTGAAGGCGATGAAGGCACGGGTGCTCTCGTAGGCGACTTTGCCAGTGAGGCGCACCTTGATCTCGCGGTTCTTGTGGTGGGCGAATTCGTTGGAGGCGACCTTGCTGAGGGTGCTCCATCCGAGTTCATTGATCAGGTAGCCCGTCACGAGTTCAGCTCCGGCTTTCTGGTACTTGCCTTTGCGCAGGCCCTGGAAATACTTCACGTTGCCGTTGTGGCCGATGATCATGCTGTTTTCGAGGGCATCCACGAAGATCTTGCGGAGCTTGGCGAGGCGGATGAGGCGCTCTGTCTCCTCGCG